>NZ_BCUG01000033.1 GCF_001591165.1 Thauera butanivorans NBRC 103042 | reverse complement strand
CCGTGAGCGGCCTGGGGTGCGGCCGTTTCAAGTTTGTCGCCAAGTCGATTAAAATCGTCGGGAATTCGGCGTCGGCAGGTATGTGCGTTTCCGGCCCCGCATCCGTTTTCCGTACTGTCAGTCCAATCCATTCCGGAGTCCGTCCAAAAATGTTCAGCCGCCTGCGTGAAGACCTGGCCAGCGTTCGCGAACGCGATCCTGCAGCCCGCTCCACGTTCGAGGTGCTGACCTGTTACCCGGGCGTGCATGCGCTGATGTTCCATCGTCTCGCCCACGGGGCGTGGCGCCGGCAATGGTTCTGGCTGGGCCGTTTCCTGAGCCACGTCAGCCGTTTCCTGACCGGGATCGAAATCCACCCTGGCGCGATCATCGGCAGGCGGGTCTTCATCGACCACGGCATGGGCGTGGTCATCGGCGAAACGGCGGAGATCGGCGACGACTGCACGATCTACCAGGCCGTCACGCTGGGCGGCACTTCGCTCTACCGCGGTACCAAGCGGCATCCGACGCTGGGCAGGGGCGTGGTGGTCGGCGCCGGCGCCAAGGTACTGGGCGGCTTCACCGTCGGCGACGGTGCCAAGATCGGCTCGAATGCGGTGGTCGTGAAGCCGGTGCCCTCCGGCGCGACGGCTGTCGGCAACCCGGCCCGGATCGTCGACGCCGAGCGCGACGCGCAACGTGAGCAGAAGGCGGAGCAGATGGGCTTCAGCGCTTACGGCGTCACCCGCGACATGGACGACCCCGTGTCCAAGGCGCTGCACGGCCTGCTGGATCATGCGGTCGAAACCGACCGCCGCCTGCTGGCGATGGCGGCCCGGCTCGAGGCAGCCGGCCTGCAACTCGACTCGTCGATCGAGGCGAAGGATGATTTCGATGCCTCTCGCCTGTCGCGGATGGTGGATTGAAGCCATCGGTCTCTCCATATAGTTGACCGTTTTTGTCGGGATAAGTATAGTTGACCGAAACGTTCGGGTATTCAGGATGCGTGGCATCCTTGCCGGGCGACTCAAGGTTTCGGAGAGATGACGCGATGAGATTGACGACCAAGGGACGTTTCGCCGTGACGGCGATGATCGATCTGGCGGCGCGCCAGGACGACGGTCCGGTGACGCTGGCAGGCATCGCCGAACGGCAGAAGATCTCGCTGTCCTATCTCGAACAGCTGTTCGGCAAGCTGCGCCGCCACGATCTGGTCAGCAGCGTACGCGGCCCGGGCGGCGGCTACCGCCTGGTGCGCAGCATGGACGAGATCACGGTGGCGGACATCATCATCGCCGTGGACGAGCCGCTGGATGCCACGCAATGCGGCGGCAAGCAGAACTGCCACGACGCGCAGCGCTGCATGACGCACGATCTGTGGGCCAACCTGAACAAGCGCATGTACGCCTATCTCGATTCCGTGACCCTGCGTGCGCTCGTCGAGCGCCAGGTCAAGCCGGATTCCGACATGGCGGTCCTGAAGAACATCCGCCGCCGCGCCACGCTGCAGGCGCGTGAAATCGCGGCAGCTTGAGGGCAGGGATGAGTTTTGCCCCGGTCTATCTCGACTGGAACGCCACGACGCCGCTCGATCCGCTGGTGCGCGAAGCCATGCTGCCCTGGCTGGGCGCAGCCGAGCCGGTTCGTTTCGGCAATGCGTCGAGCCGGCACGAATACGGCAGGCAGGCGCGCGCAGCCGTCGACGAGGCGCGTGCGCGCGTGGCCGCGGCAGTCGGCGCTCACGCGACGGAAGTGATCTTCACCAGCGGCGGTTCGGAAGCGAACAACCTCTTCCTGAAAGGCGCGGCGGCCTGTCTCAAGCCCGGTACCGTCGCCGTCAGCGCGATCGAGCATCCCTGTGTGCGCGAACCGGCAAAGCAGTTGCAGCGAACCGGCTGGACGCTGAAGGAAATCGCGGTCGACGCGCATGGCGTGATCGATGCGGCCGACTGGGGCGCAACGCTGCAGGCCAAGCCGGCGCTGGTGTCGGTGATGCTGGCCAACAACGAGACGGGCGTGCTGCAGGACATTGCCGCGCTGGCGGCCGAGGCGCGCAAGCCGGGCGCCTGGTTCCACACCGACGCGGTGCAGGCGCTGGGCAAGGCCGAGCTGGATTTCCGTGCCTTGGGCGTCAATGCGATGACGCTGTCGGCGCACAAAATCGGCGGTCCGCTCGGCGCGGGCGCGCTGGTGGTGGACAAGCGTGTCGAACTGGCGCCGCTGATCGCCGGGGGCGGGCAGGAGCGCGGGCTGCGCTCCGGCACCGAGAACGTGGCGGCGATCGTCGGCTTCGGTGTCGCCTGCGAACGGGCGGTGGCGCACCGCGAAACCGAGGCGCAGCGGCTGGCGCTGCTGCGTGGCGAGATCGAGACAGGTCTGGCCGCGCTCGGTGCCACCGTGTTTTCACGGGCAGCGCAGCGCCTGCCGAATACGGTATTTTTCGCCTTCGGCAACATCGATGGCGAAACCCTGGTGGGCAAGCTGGATCGCGCGGGCTTTGCCTGCGCCAGCGGTTCGGCCTGCTCGAGCGCCCAGCCCGAGCCGTCCCATACCTTGCTGGCGATGGGCGTCGATCCGGTGGTGGCGCGCGGAGCGGTGCGCGTCAGCCTTGGGCGCATGACCACGGCTGACGACGTGGCGCGATTCGTCGCGACCCTGTCGCGCGTGGTCGAAGATTTGAGAAAACTGGCGTCGGTGGCGGGCTGAACCGCGCCGGCGTTCGAAACCTGACAACGAGACAAACCCCTCTGCGGAGAGATGCAATGCTGAAGTTCCCGATCTACCTCGACTACTCTGCGACGACGCCGGTGGATCCGCGCGTGGCGGCGAAGATGATCCCGTGGCTGACCGAACACTTCGGCAACCCGGCCAGCCGCTCGCACGCCTACGGCTGGGAAGCCGAGCAGGCGGTCGAGGAAGCGCGCGAACAGGTCGCGGCGCTGGTCGGGGCCGATGCCAAGGAAATCGTCTGGACCTCGGGCGCGACCGAGTCGAACAACCTCGCGATCAAGGGTGCGGCGCACTTCTACCAGGGCAAGGGCAAGCACGTCATCACGGTCAAGACCGAACACAAGGCAGTGCTCGACACGGTGCGCGAACTCGAACGCGAAGGCTTCGAGGCCACTTATCTCGACGTGCAGGAAAACGGCCTGATCGACCTCGAGGTGCTGAAGGCGGCGATCCGTCCGGACACCATCCTGGTGTCGGTGATGTTCGTCAACAACGAAGTCGGCGTGGTGCAGCCGATCGCCGAAATCGGCGAGATCTGTCGCAGCAAGGGCATCGTCTTCCACGTCGATGCGGCGCAGGCCACCGGCAAGGTCGCCATCGACCTCGGCAGCCTGAAGGTCGACCTGATGAGCTTCTCCGCGCACAAGACCTATGGCCCCAAGGGCGTCGGCGCGCTGTACGTGCGCCGCAAGCCGCGCGTGCGCCTCGAAGCGCAGATGCACGGCGGCGGCCACGAGCGCGGCATGCGCTCGGGTACGCTGGCGACGCACCAGATCGTCGGCATGGGCGAGGCCTTCCGCCTCGCGCGCGAGGAAATGGCGGGCGAGAACGAACGCATCCTCAGGCTGCGTGACAAACTGATGAACGGCCTGACCGGCATCGAGGCGACCTACGTCAATGGCGACCTCGAGCATCGCGTGCCGCACAACCTGAACATTTCCTTCGCTTACGTCGAAGGCGAGTCGCTGATCATGGCGATCAAGGACATCGCGGTCTCCAGCGGCTCGGCCTGCACCTCGGCCAGCCTGGAGCCGTCCTACGTGCTGCGTGCGCTGGGCCGCAACGACGAACTGGCGCACAGTTCGATCCGCTTCTCGATCGGCCGCTTCACCACCGAGGAAGAAGTCGATTTCACCATCGATCTGCTGCGGAACAAGATCGGCAAGCTGCGCGAGCTGTCGCCGCTGTGGGAGATGTACAAGGAAGGCATCGACCTCGACACGGTGCAGTGGGCCGCGCACTGAGCGCCAACGAATAAAGACGGAAACCCCTGGAGAAACATCATGGCTTACAGCGACAAGGTCCTGGACCATTACGAAAACCCCCGCAACGTCGGCTCCTTCGGCAAGGAGGAAGAAGGCGTGGCCACCGGCATGGTCGGCGCCCCCGCCTGTGGCGACGTCATGAAGCTGCAGATCAAGGTCGGCAAGGACGGCGTGATCGAGGATGCGAAGTTCAAGACCTACGGCTGCGGCTCGGCGATCGCGTCGAGCTCGCTGGTGACCGAATGGGTCAAAGGCAAGACGATCGACCAAGCGCTGGACATCAAGAACACCCAGATCGCCGAGGAACTGGCGCTGCCGCCGGTCAAGATCCACTGCTCGATCCTGGCCGAGGATGCGATCAAGGCCGCCGTGGCCGACTATCGCAAGAAGCATCCGGCCTGAACGGCCGCGAACAGGAGGCAAGAACCATGGGCGTGACCCTGTCTGAAAACGCTGCGCGCCATGTGGCGAATTTCATCGCCAAGCGCGGCAAGGGCTTCGGCATCCGCCTCGGGGTGAAGACCTCGGGATGCTCGGGCATGGCCTACAAGCTCGAATTCGTCGACGACACCCACGACGAGGATCTGGTGTTCGACAGCCACGGCGTCAAGGTCGTGGTCGATCCGAAGAGCCTGGCCTATCTGGAAGGCACAGAGCTGGATTTCGTCAAGGAAGGGCTGAACGAGGGCTTCAGGTTCAACAACCCGAACGTCAAGGACCAGTGCGGCTGCGGCGAGAGTTTCAACGTCTGATGGCGCGCGACGAGGCATGAGCATCGATCTCAAGCAGGACCATTTCAGCCTGTTCGGTCTGCCGCGCAGCTATGCTCTGGACGAGGCGGCGCTCGAAGCCGCCTGGCATGGCCTGCAGTCACAGGTCCATCCCGACCGCTACGCTCATCTGCCGGATGTCGACAAGCGTCGCGCGATGCAATGGGCGACGCACGTCAACGAGGGTTTTCGCACGCTGCAGAAGCCGCTGTCCCGCGCCCGCTATCTGCTGGAACTGGCGGGCGTGGACGTTGGCGCCGAAACCAACACCGCGATGTCGCCCGAATTCCTGATGGAGCAGATGGAATGGCGCGAAGCGGTCGAGGAGGCGCGCCAGGCGGCGGAGGTCGAGGACCTGGAGCAACTGCACACGCGCCTGCTGCGCCATGCGCGGGCGGTGCGTGCCGAGCTGGAACGCCAGCTCGATGTCGAACATGACCATGCCGCAGCAGCCGACACCGTGCGCCGGCTGATGTTCATCGAAAAACTCCAGCACGAGATCGACGAAGCCCTGCTCGCGCTCGAAGGCTGAACACAAGAGGCACGGATTCCCTGATGGCCCTGTTGCAGATCGCCGAACCCGGCATGTCCCCCGAACCGCACAAACACCGGCTTGCGGTGGGCATCGACCTCGGGACCACCAATTCGCTCGTCGCCAGCGTGCGCAACGGCATCGCCGTGTGCCTGCCGGACGAATCCGGCCGCAGCATGCTGCCGTCCGTGGTGCGCTACCACGCCGATGGCAGCATCGAAGTCGGGCAGGGCGCATTGAAGGCGCAGGCCACCGATCCGCGCAACGCCATCGTCTCGGTCAAGCGCTTCATGGGCCGCGGCCTGAAGGACGTCGCCCACGTCGAGGCCATCATGCCCTACGACTTCGAGGACGGACCGGGCATGCTGCGGCTGCGCACAGTGCAGGGCGTCAAGAGCCCGGTCGAAGTGTCGGCCGAGATCCTGCGCGCGCTGCGGGTGCGCGCCGAAGCCAGCCTGGGCGGTCCGCTGGTGGGCGCGGTCATCACGGTGCCGGCCTACTTCGACGATGCCCAGCGCCAGGCGACCAAGGATGCGGCACGCCTGGCCGGACTGGACGTGCTGCGCCTGCTCAACGAACCCACCGCCGCGGCGGTCGCCTATGGCCTGGACAATGCCGCCGAGGGCGTCTACGCCGTCTACGACCTCGGCGGCGGCACCTTCGACCTGTCGATCCTGAAGCTGTCGCACGGCGTGTTCGAGGTGCTGTCGACCAATGGCGATGCCGCGCTCGGTGGGGACGACTTCGACCACCGCCTGTTCTGCGCCATCCTCGAGCGCGCCGCGATCGCGCCGCCTTCGCTCGAGGACGCCCGCCGCCTGCAGATGAAGGCGCGCGAGGTCAAGGAACTGCTGACCTCGTGCGAGGAAGCGCCGATCCACCTGCGCCTGGGGTCGGGCGAACTGGTCGATCTCGTCGTCACCCGCGACGAATTCGCCGACATGACCCGCCACCTGGTGCAGAAGACGCTGACGCCGGTGCGCAAGGCCTTGCGCGACGCCGGGCTGACGCCGGAAGAGATCAAGGGCGTGGTGATGGTCGGCGGCGCCACGCGGATGCCCCACATCCAGCGCGCGGTCGCTGCTTTCTTCGGCCAGGAGCCGCTGACCAATCTCGACCCCGACAAGGTGGTCGCGCTCGGCGCCGCGATGCAGGCCAACGTCCTGGCCGGCAACCGCGCCGAACAGGACGACGACTGGCTGCTGCTCGACGTCATTCCGCTGTCGCTCGGCCTGGAGACCATGGGCGGGCTGGTGGAGAAGGTCGTGCCACGCAACTCCACGCTGCCGATCGCGCGCGCGCAGGAATTCACCACCTTCAAGGACGGCCAGACGGCAATGGCTTTCCATGTCGTGCAGGGCGAGCGCGAGCTGGTCGCCGACTGCCGCTCGCTGGCGCGCTTCGAGCTGCGCGGCATCCCGCCGATGGTGGCGGGCGCGGCGCGCATCCGCGTGACTTTCCAGGTCGATGCCGACGGCCTGCTGTCGGTGTCGGCGCGCGAGATGTCCTCGGGCGTCGAAGCGAGCGTGCTGGTGAAGCCGTCCTACGGCCTGTCCGACGACGAGATCGCCGAAATGCTGAAATCCGGCGTCGAACATGCTGGCGACGACATGATGCTGCGCGCGCTGCGCGAACAACAGGTCGAAGCCGAGCGCGTGATCGAGGCCACCGAGCAGGCGCTGGCCAAGGACGGCCATCTGCTCGATGCCGGCGAGCGCGCCGCGATCGATGCCGCGATCGAACATCTGCGCGTGCTGCGTGCCGGCAGCGACCACCGTGCCATCAAGACCGGCATCGACGCCTTCGCGCGTGCCACCGACGAATTCGCCGCCCGCCGCATGGACAACAGCATCCGCACTGCGCTGGCCGGCCACAAGGTAGACGAGTTGGAACTCTGACCCATCATGACCCAGATCATTGTCCTTCCCCATGTCGAACTCTGCCCCGACGGCAGCGTGATCGAAGCCAAGCCGGGCCAGTCGGTCTGCGAGAGCCTGATCGAGAACGACATCTACATCGAGCATGCCTGTGAGATGTCCTGCGCGTGCACGACCTGCCACGTCATCGTGCGCGAGGGTTTCGAGTCGCTGCCTCCCGCCGAGGAAGAGGAAGAGGACCTGCTCGACAAGGCCTGGGGGCTGGAGCCGCAATCGCGACTGTCGTGCCAAGCCCAGGTCGGCGACACGCCGCTGGTGGTGGAAATCCCGCGCTACACGATCAACATGGCCCGCGAAGGAAAGCACTGAAATGAAATGGACCGACGTGCAGGAAATCGCCATCCAGTTGTCGGAAGCCCGGCCGGATGTCGATCCGACCAGGGTGAATTTCGTCGACCTGATGAACTGGGTGATCGCGCTGCCCGAATTCGACGACGACCCCAAGCGCTGCGGCGAGCGCATCCTGGAAGGCATCCAGCAGGCCTGGATCGACGAGCTCGCCTGAGCTTCTCGCACATGACGGGCGCTCGCGTGGCGCCTGTCCTTTGTAGTACCCCGGCCCGACTCAATAGCCGTTGCGGGTGCTGGCGTCGCTGCTTTCGTTGACCTCCAGCCAGTAGCGGCCGAGCAGGCCGATGACCTGCACGAAGCGCTCGAAGTCCACCGGCTTGCGCACGTAGCTGTTCGCGCCGAGATTGTAGGCCTGCTGCAGATCGAGCGATTCGCGCGAGGTGGTCAGCACCACCACCGGCAGCAGCGTGGTGCGCGAATCGGCGCGGATGTGGCGCAGCACTTCCAGGCCGTCGATGCGCGGCAGCTTCAGGTCCAGCATCACCACGGCAGGCAGCGGTCCGCTGCTGCCGGCATAGCTGCCGGTGCCGAACAGGTAGTCCAGCGCCTCGGCACCGTCATGTACCACGATCACCGGGTTGGTGATCTGGTTCTTGCTGAAGGCGTGAAGCGCGAGCGCTTCGTCGTCGGGATTGTCCTCGACGAGCAGGATCGGACGGTTGTTGCTCATCGCTCTAAGCCCCCTGATTCAGTCCTGTGGCGATGCAGTGGAAACTCAAGGCTCGGCGCTGGGCTTCCGGTCGCCGGATCGCCGGCCGCCCGGCGCCGGATTGCCGGCCAGATCTTCCCTTCTCAGCACGAACACCATGTCGTCGCCGCCACGGGTGGAGAGCCAGGTGAAGGGCAGGTCGGGGAAAGCCTCTTCGACGATGTCGCGGTTGTGGCCGACCTCGACGGCCAGCAGGCCGTTCGGGTTCAGGTACTCCGCGCCTTCGGCGATCAGCCGCCTCACGACGTCCAGCCCGTCATCGCCGGCGGCGAGCGCCATGTGCGGCTCGTGCAGGTATTCGGGGGGCAGGGCGTCCATCGCGTCGCCCGTGACGTAGGGTGGATTGCTCAGGATCAGGTCGTAGCGGCGTCCGCCGAGGGCCGAGAACACGTCCGACTGCACCAGCTCGATGCGTGCATCCAGGCCGTAGTCGCTCACGTTCTGCAGCGCGACGTCGAGCGCGTCTTCGGACAGGTCCGCGGCCGTGACTTCGGCGTTGGGGAAAGCATGCGCCATCAGCACGGCGAGACAGCCGGAGCCGGTACACATGTCCAGCACGCTGGTGACTTTTTCGGGTTCGTCGATCCATCCCGCGAGGCCGTCTTCCAGCAGTTCGGCGAAGAAGGAGCGCGGTACGATGACGCGCTCGTCGACCGTGAAGCGGAAGTCGCCCAGCCAGGCTTCGCCGAGGATGTAGGCGGTCGGCACGCGTTCGCCGGCGCGGCGTTCGATCGCTTCGAACAGGGCGATGCGCTCCTCGGCCGGAATGCAGGCATCGAGGAAGGGCTCGAGCCGGTCAAGCGGCAGCGCCAGCGAACCCAGCAGCAGCCACACGGCTTCGTCGTAGCTGTCGTTGGTGCCATGGCCGCAGAAGATGCCGGCGCGGTTGAAGCGGGTGACGGCATAACGCAGCCAGTCGCGTACGGTGACCAGCTCGGCCAGCGGGCCGTGCTCGTGCATATGATCATGCTCGTGGTCGCAATGCGCGTGGTCGCAATGCGCGTGATCGGACGAATGTTGGTTCATGGAAATGTGATTCCTTGTTTCGGGCGGCCGGACGGCTTCATGCGGCCAGCAGGGCGCGCAGGGTGCGTTCGTAAACCTGGGACAGCGGTTCGATCGCCGAGACGGCGATGCGTTCGTCGACCTGGTGGATGGTGGCGTTGACCGGGCCGAACTCGACGACTTCGGCGCAGATGTCGGCAATGAAGCGCCCGTCCGAAGTGCCGCCGGTGGTGGAAAGTTCGGTTTCGATGCCCAGCGTGTCGGCGATGGCGCCGGACAGCGCGGCCACCAGCTTGCCGCGGCCGGTGATGAAAGGCTTGCCCGACAGGTGCCAGTCGATCTCGTAGTCCAGACCGTGGCGGTCGAGCACTTCGTGGGTCCGCGCCTTGAGGCCGTCGGCCGAGGACACCGAGCCGAAGCGGAAGTTGAACATCACTTCGCAGACGCCCGGGATGACGTTGTTGGCGCCGGTGCCGGCATGGATGTTGGACACTTGCCAGGTGGTCGGCGGGAAGAACTCGTTGCCCTGGTCCCATTCGATCGCCGCCAGCTCCGCCAGCGCGGGCGCGAAGGCATGGATCGGATTGCGCGCGAGGTGGGGGTAGGCGACGTGGCCCTGCCGGCCCTTGACTCTCAGCGTGCCGGACAGCGAACCGCGGCGGCCGTTCTTGATCATGTCGCCGAGCGCATGCACCGAGGTCGGTTCGCCGACGATGCAGTAGTCGAGCCGTTCGCCGCGTGCCGCCAAGGCCTCGACCACCTTGACCGTGCCGTGCGTGGCGATGCCTTCCTCGTCCGAGGTCAGCAGCAGGGCGACGCTGCCGCCGTGGCCCGGATGGGCCGCGACGAAGCGCTCGATCGCGGTGACGAAGGCGGCGAGCGAGGATTTCATGTCGGCCGCGCCGCGGCCGTGGAGCATGCCGTCGATGATGGTGGGCTCGAACGGCGGCGTCTTCCAGGCCGCCGCCGGGCCGGGCGGGACGACGTCGGTGTGGCCGGCGAAGCACAGCACCGGCTGCGCCTTGCCGCGGCGCGCCCACAGGTTGGAGACGCCGCCGGTGTCGATGCGCTCGCAGCCGAAGCCGGCTGCACGCAGCCGTTCGGCGAGAAGTTCCAGGCAGCCCGCGTCGTCGGGCGTGACCGAGGGGCGGGCGATGAGTTCGCAGGCGAGGGCCAGCGTGGGGGAGTCGGCGTGAGGCATTCAGTGTGATCTAGGCGTGGGGTGGACAATCGCGCTCAGTCCCGGTCTGCGTGCAGCGTGAACTCCTGAAACGAGGCGCCGCCGCCATCCGGGTCGAAATTGAGCAGGCTCGGCGAATCGGGCGGCGGCGAGGCGGCTGGCGCAGCGTCGATCTGGGCGTTGTTGATCAGCCAGTGCAGGTTGGTCGGGGAGTCGGCATTGGCCAGTGCCTCCTCGAGCGAGATGATCTTGTCGCTGTACAGCTCGTACAGACATTGTTCGAAAGTCTGGCAGCCCGGTGCCAGGCTCTGCTCCATGGCCTGCTTGATCTCGTTGATTTCGCCGCGCTCGATCAATTCGGCGATATGGCGGGTGTTCATCAGGATCTCGACCGCGGGCATGCGGCTACCGTCCGGTTTGCGCACCAGCCGTTGGGAGACGATGCTGCGCAGGGCGACGGCCAGGTCGAGATACAGCAGTTGCCGGTTCTCGAGCGGGAAGAAGTTGATGATGCGGTTGAGCGCGTGATAGGCGTTGTTGGCATGCAGCGTGGCCAGGCACAGGTGGCCCGACTGCGCGTACGAAACCGCCGCCTGCATGGTTTCCCGGTCGCGGATCTCGCCGATCAGGATGCAGTCGGGCGCTTGGCGCATCGCGTTGCGCAGGGCTTCCCGCCAGCTCAGCGTGTCGATGCCGACTTCGCGCTGGTTGACCACCGACTTGCGGTGGGTGAACAGGTATTCGATCGGATCTTCCACCGTCAGGATATGGCCGCTGCGATTGCGGTTGCGATGGTCGAGCATCGACGCCAGCGTGGTGGATTTGCCCGAGCCGGTGGCACCGACCACCAGCACCAGCCCGCGCTTTTCCATCACGATCTCGGCCAGCACCTCGGGCAGGCCGAGATCGTGGACGGAGGGAATGTTGCTCTGGATGTAGCGGGCGACGACCGCGATCGAGCTGCGCTGCCAGAAAACGTTGACGCGGAAGTTGCCCAGGTCCCGGCGGCCGAAGGATAGGTTCAGTTCGCGCTCGCGTTCGAGCTGGGCGAGCTTCTCGGCCGGCACCGCCTCTTCGACGATCCTGCGGATCATGGCCGGCTCCATGACCTGCTGGTTGATCGGCATCGTGTTGCCCTGGATCTTGATGTGGATCGGGGCGCCGGCGGTGATGAAGATGTCCGAGGCTTTCTTGTCCGCCATCAACTGGAAAAGGCTGTCGAAAATCATGCCCCGGCCATGCTCCGTCAATAAGGAAGGTTCTTGCCCACCAACTCAGGCGCCGCGCAGCAGCTCGTTGATGCCGGTCTTGGCGCGGGTCTGCGCATCGACCTTCTTCACGATCACCGCGCAGTACAGGCTGTACTTGCCGCAGGCCGAGGGCAGGCTGCCCGGCACCACGACGGCGCCGGCGGGCACGCGGCCGTAGGTGACCTCGCCGGTCTCGCGGTCGTAGATCTTGGTGCTCTGGCCGATATACACGCCCATCGACAGCACGGCGTTCTCCTCGATGACGACGCCTTCGACGACTTCCGAACGGGCGCCGACGAAGACGTTGTCCTCGATGATCACCGGACCGGCCTGCACCGGCTCGAGCACGCCGCCGATGCCGACGCCGCCGGACAGATGCACGTTCTTGCCGATCTGGGCGCAGGAGCCGACCGTGGCCCAGGTGTCGACCATCGAGCCTTCATCCACGTAGGCGCCGATATTCACATACGAAGGCATCAGCACCACGTTCCTGCCGATGAAGCTGCCCTTGCGGGCGACGGCCGGCGGCACGACACGAAAACCGCCTTCGCGGAACTGCTCGGGCGAGTAGTCGCCGAACTTGGTGTCGACCTTGTCGTAGAAATTGAGGCCGCCGGCCGACACGATTTCGTTGTCGCGCAGGCGGAAGGAGATCAGCACGGCTTTCTTGATCCACTGGTTGACCACCCACTGGCCGTCCTTCTTCTCGGCCACGCGCAGCGTGCCGGCATCCAGCCCGGCAATGACGGCCTCGACCGCATCGCGGATCTCGGCGGGAGCGGAGCTGGGCGACAGGCTGGCGCGGTTCTCGAAGGCCTCGTCGATGATCTGTTGCAGTGCTTGCATTTGGTTTTCTCTCTTGGAGTTTCAGAGACTTCTGCAGAAGTCGATGATGCGCTCGGCCGCTTCGACACACTCGTGAGTGTCGGCAACCAGCGCGATGCGGATGAATCCGGCGCCCGGGTTGACGCCGCCAGACTCCCGGGCGAGGTAGCTGCCCGGCAGGACCGTCACATTATATTCAGCCTGCAGACGGCGGGCGAACTCGGTATCCGGCAGCGGCGTGCGCACCCAATGGTAGAAGCCCGCATCCGGCATCCGGACGGGCAGCCAGGGCGCCAGCATCGGCGTGATGCGGGCGAATTTCTCGCGGTACAGGCGGCGGTTCTCGGCGACGTGTTCTTCGTCGTTCCAGGCCACGACCGATGCTGCCTGCACCGGCGGACTCATCTGGCAGCCGTGATAGGTGCGGTAGAGCACGAAGTCCTTCAGGATCCTCGCGTCGCCGGCGACGAAGCCCGAGCGCATGCCCGGCACGTTCGAGCGCTTGGACAGGCTGGAGAACATCACGATGTTGCGGAAGTCGGTGCGCCCCAGTCGCCAGGCGGCTTCGAGCCCGCCGATCGGCTTCGCCTCGTCGTCGAACCAGATTTCGGAATAGCACTCGTCGGCCGCGATGACGAAGCCGTGGCGATCGGACAGCTCGAACAACTGCTTCCATTCGTCCAGCGACAGCACGCGGCCGGTCGGGTTGCCCGGCGAGCAGACGTAGACCAGTTGCACGTCGCGCCAGACGGCCTCGTCGACGGCATCGAAGCCGGACGCGAAGCCGTTCTCCGGCAGGTGGTTCAGAAAGACGGGTTCGGCGCCGGCCAGGTAGGCCGCGCCTTCGTAGATCTGATAGAAGGGGTTCGGGCACAGCACCTTGGCACCCGGCCGGGTACCGTCGATCACGCACTGGCCGAAGGCGAACAAGGCTTCGCGCGTACCATTGACCGGCACCACCTGGGTGGCGGGGTCGATCTTCGGCAGGCCGTAGCGGCGTTCCAGCCAGTGGGCGATGGCGCCGCGCAACGCATCGCTGCCCAGCGTCAGCGGATAGCTGGACAGGCCGTCCAGGCTGTCGGCCAGGGCGTGGCGGATGAAATCGGGTGTCGGATGCCGGGGTTCGCCGATCGACAGGCGGATCGGACTCAAATCCGGCGGTGGCGTGATGCCGGCAAACAGCTGGCGCAGCTTCTCGAAGGGGTAGGGCTGGAGGCGGGTGAGGTAAGGATTCACTTTGGCACAAAATCCACGCCGCAGCAGCGTGCCGCAGCCGAGTGGGAAAGGCCGGAAATGGTATCATGGCGGGCCTTGCCGGCACTGCGCCGGGATGGCCAGCCCCGGCTGCGCAGCCGTTTTCGCCCCGTTCAATCCGCCGCCTCGTTCCGCTTGCCGCCATGCTGGCGATGGCTGCGGCCCGGCTTCCCGCTTCCAGGCATCGATCCTCTCCTTCCGACGTGCGTCTGTCCAAGCTCAAACTTGCCGGTTTCAAGACTTTCGTCGATCCGACCACGGTACTGACGCCGGGCAATCTGGTCGGTGTGGTCGGCCCCAACGGCTGCGGCAAATCCAACATCATCGACGCGGTGCGCTGGGTGCTGGGCGAGACGCGCGCTTCGGCCCTGCGCGGCGAGTCGATGCAGGACGTGATCTTCAACGGCTCGACCACGCGCAAGCCGGTGTCGCGCGCCAGCGTCGAACTGGTCTTCGACAACGCCGAAGGCCGTGCTGCCGGGCAGTGGTCGCGCTACAACGAGATTTCGGTCAAGCGCGTGCTCGACCGCTCGGGCGAGTCGACCTACTACATCAACAACGTGCACGTCCGGCGCAAGGACGTCATCGACCTGTTCCTCGGCACCGGGCTGGGGCCGCGCGCCTACGCGATCATCGAACAGGGCATGATCTCGCGCATCATCGAGGCCAGGCCCGAAGAGATCCGCGGCTTTCTCGAAGAAGCCGCCGGCGTCACCAAGTATCGCGAGCGGCGCAAGGAGACCGAAGGCCGGCTGCGCGATGCGCGCGACAACCTCGCCCGTCTCGACGACATCCGCATGGAGCTGGGCGAGCGCATCGGCCATCTCGAAGCCCAGGCCGAAGTCGCGGCGCGCTTCAACAGCCTGAGCGCGGCCCATGTGCAGAAGCAGCAACTGCTGTGGCTGCTCAAGCGCAACGAGGCCCGGGCCGAGCAGGCCCGCCTGAGCGAGGAGCTGAACGCCGCCACCTTGCGCATCGAGTCGGACAGCGCGCGCCTGCAGGAACTCGAAGCCGCCGTCGAAACGGCGCGTGAAGCGCATTTCGAAGCGTCCGAATCGGTGCACGTGGCGCAGAGCGACCTGTTCGCCGCCAGTGCCGAAGTGGCGCGGCTGGAAACCGAACTGCAGCACCTGGGCGAGGCGCGCAAGCGCCTGGAGGCCCGCCTGGCGCAGCTCGAACTCGACCGCGCTCATTGGGAGGCGCGGCGCGAGGCGCTGATCGAGGACCGCGAGCGCTGGCTGGGGCTGGCGGACAATGCGGCGATGCGTGCCGAACAGGCCGAGGCGCGGCACACCGAGATCGCCGGGCGGGTGCCCGAACTGGAGTCCGAGCGCCAGGCGGCGGATGCCACTGTCGTGACTGCGCGCCGGGAACTGGCGCAGACCGAGCAGCAACTGCGGGTCGAGGAGGCCCACCGCGCCAGCGCGACGCGGGCGCTCGATGCCTTGCAGCAGCGCCGCGGCCGCATCGAAGGCGAACGCGCGGCGATCGTCGGCCCCGACGAGCGTGAGCTGGCCGAACGTGAAGCGCGCCTCGAAGCCCTGCAGGCTTCGCTCGAAGGACAGCAGCAGACCCTGGCCGAGTTGCAGCAGGAGATGCCGGATGCGCAGGCGGCATTGAAGGCGGCGCTGGAGCACGAACGCGCGGTACAGCGCCGCCTGACCGAACTGCGTGCGCGCCGCGACGCGCTGGTGCAGTTGCAGGCCAAGGTGCAGTCGCAGGGCAAGCTCGGCGACTGGCTCAAGCGCCACGGACTGGACAGCCTGCCGCCGCTGTGGCGCAGCCTGCGCGTCGCCGAAGGCTGGGACGCGGCGGTGCAGGCGGTGCTGCGCGAGCGCCTGGCCGCGCTGCTGGCGCCCGACGCAGCGTCCGCGCGCGCCTTGCTGGATGAAGTGCCGCCGGAATCGCTCGCGGTCGTGCTCGGCACCGAACACGCTGCGCCACCGGCTGCTTCCGCCGGGGACGGCTATGCCGGGCTGGAACCGCTGCTGGCGAAAATCGAAGTGCTCGACGCCGGCCTGCAGCCGCTGCTCGCCGGCTTCCTGCGCGGGGTCCATTGCGTCGAGCACCTCGATGACTGGCTGCCGCGCCACCGCGAGCTGCCGGCCGAGGTGCTGCTGGTCGGTGCGCATGGCCAGATGCTGGGCAGGGGACTGCTGTCGCACTCGGCGCCCGACAGCCGCACCCATGGCGTCATCGAGCGCCAGCGCGAAATCGACCATCTCGCCGACGAGCAGGGCGCACTGGAAGAGGAGGCCGCCATCGCCCATGAGGCCTTGCAAGCCGCCGAAGCGGCGGCGACGGCCTTGCAGGAACGGATCAACACATTGAGGCGCGACGGCCAGGGCATGCAGGCGCAGGTCCACGCGGAGCAGGTCGAAGTGCTCAAGCTCGCGCAGGCACGCAGCCGCGCGGAAGAGCGCCATGGCCAACTGGCGCGCGATCTGGAAGACCTGGTCCATCTCGAACAGACCGAGCACGAGCATCTGGCCCGCGCCGAGCGCGACCTGGCACGGGCGGAAGAGCTCGCCGAACTGCAGCGCGAGCGCCTCGATGCCGGCATGGACGTACTGCGCGAGCGCGAGCAGGCCCTGCAGGAAGCGCGGGCGCTGGAACAGGCAGCGGCGCGCGAGCTGCAGGAAGCGAAGTTCTCCGAGCGCGAGTGCGCGGGCAAGCTAGACGACATCGGCCGCAACCTGCAACTGGCCGCCGAACAGTTCGAGCGCGCCGTCGCCGAGACGCAGACCCGGACCGCCGAGCTGGAAGCGACCGACGACAGCCGCAGCTTCGACGCCCTGCAGACCGCGCTGGCGCTGCGTTCGAGCCGCGAGGCTGCGCTGGCCGCCTGCCGCGACGCGCTGGAAGACGCCGCGGCCCGGCTTCGCCAGGCAGAGGAAACGCGGCTGCGCACCGAACAGGAAGCCGCGCCGATGCGCAACCGCGTCGCCGAGCTGCGGCTGGCGGTGCAGGCCAGCGAACTGGCGGTCGGCCAGTTCGCCGAGCGCCTGCTCGAAGTCGACGCCGACGAGGCCGCGCTGCAACCCTTGCTGGATGCAGACGTCAAGGAAAGCACGTTGCAGCGCGAAGTTTCCCGGCTGGCGCGGGAGATCGCCGAACTGGGCGCGGTCAACCTCGCCGCGCTCGACGAGCTGCGCAGCGCCTCCGAGCGCAAGGGCTATCTCGATACCCAGACCGAGGATCTGCTGCAGGCGATCGACACGCTGGAAGACGCGATCCGCCGCATCGACCGCGAGACGCGCGAGCAGTTGCAGGAAACCTACGACACCGTCAATCGCCAGTTCGGCAGCCTGTTTCCGCAGCTGTTCGGCGGCGGCCGGGCCGAACTGGTGCTGACCGGCGAGGAGATCCTGGATGCGGGCGTCCAGATCGTCGCCCAGCCGCCGGGCAAGAAGAACACCTCCATCCATCTGCTGTCCGGCGGCGAGAAGGCACTAACCGCGATTGCGCTGGTCTTTTCGATGTTCCAGCTCAATCCGGCGCCGTTCTGCATGCTTGACGAGGTGGATGCGCCACTGGACGATACGAACACCGAACGCTACGCCAACATGGTCAAGCGCATGTCCTCGCAAACCCAGTTCATCTTCATCAGCCACAGCAAGATCACGATGGAGTTCGCGCAGCAGCTGGTTGGGGTGACGATGCAGGAGCAGGGTGTGTCGCGCGTGGTGGAAGTGGACATGGAAGAAGCGCTGCGCCTGGCCGAGCCGGCGGCAGCCTGAAGAACAGCAAGGAATTCGGGAATCTCTCTTACATATGGACAGCGAACTTCAGATCGCCCTCATCGGTGCGGGTCTCGGCGTCGTGGTGCTGATTTTTGCCTACAACAAGTGGCAGGAACGCAAGCACCGCAGCAAGGCCGAAAAGGTTTTCAAATCCGAACACCGCGACGTGCTGCTCGAACCGCGCGGCGGCGGGCAGAGCGAAGAGGCGGGGGAACGTTTCGAACGGCGTGAACCGGGCTTCGGCAACGGCGACGACGAAATCCCGCGCCCGGTGCGCGAGGCATCGATCAAGCGTTCGGCCCCCGAGCTGCCCGCGCTGCTCGACGCCCGCACCGACTGCGTGATCCGCCTCGAGGCGATCGAACCGCTCGACGTGCAGCGTGTCTGGCAGGCACAGCTCGAGCACCTCGAAGGCCTGTCCAAGCCGGTCCGCTGGTTCGGCTTCAACGATGCCGAGAACCTGTGGTTCCCGCTCGGCCCCGACGCCGACGGCGCCTGCCACTGGTTCTGCGCCGCGCTGCAGCTGGTCGATCGCCGCGGTTCGATCGGCGAAGCGGACTTCATGCGTTTCTCGGGGGGCGTGCAGCGTGTCGCCGACCTCGTCATGGCGCTGCCGCCGGGCTTGCCGGCGCGCGGCGAGACGCTGCACGGCGCGGCCCAGCTCGATGGCTTCTGCGCCGAAGTGGACGTACAGATCGGCGTCAATGTGATCGCCGGCGAGCGTCCCCTCGAAGGCCGGGAAATCGCCCAGTTCGCCAGGCGCCATGAGCTGAGCCTTGCCGGCGACGGCAGCTTTCATGCCCTGGCCGACGACGGCAGCACGCTGTTCACGCTGGCCAACCTGGAAGCGGGCGCGTTTTCCGAGGACATGGCGTCGCTGGCGACCATGGGGGTCACGCTGGTCATCGACGTTCCCCGCGTGCGTGACGGCGTGGCGGCCTTCGATCACATGATGGAACTCGCCGGTGCGCTGGCGCAGCAGAGCAAGGGCACGGTGGTGGATGACAATCGTGCCCCCTTCGGCGCCGAGGCGGCTGCGATGATCCGCAGCCAGATCCGCCAGTTCCAGGATCGCATGGCCGAAAGCGGCATCCCCGCGGGCGGTCCGCTGGCAAGACGCCTGTTCGCGCTGTGATGGATTCGCCCGTTTCTGCGGCGCAGCGCGCGCAAGCGCTGCGCGACGAGATCGCTCGCCACGACCACGCCTACTACGTCCTCGATGCGCCGACGGTGCCGGACGCCGAATACGACCGCCTGTTCCGTGAACTGCAGGCGCTGGAAGAGGCGCATCCCGAGCTCCACACCGCCGATTCGCCGACCCGGCGCGTCGGCGGCAGGCCGCTCGAACAGTTCCCGCCGGTACGCCATCGGGTGCCGATGCTGTCGATCCGCACCGAGACCGACACCGAGGCCAGCGGTGCCCATACTTTCGATGCCCGCGTGCGGCGCGAGCTCGGGCTGGGCGAGGGCGATGCCGAGGTCGAGTACGTCGCCGAACTGAAGTTCGACGGCCTCGCCGTCAGCCTGCGCTACGAGCATGGCATGCTGGTGCAGGCCGCCACCCGCGGCGACGGCGAGACCGGCGAGGACGTCAGCAGCAACGTCCGCACGATGCGCGCGGTGCCGCTTCGCCTGCACGGCCAGGCGCCCGCGGTGCTGGAGATCCGCGGCGAAGTCTATATGCGCCGCGACGACTTCGAGGCACTGAACCTGCGCCAGGCCGAAGCCGGCGAAAAGACCTTCGTCAATCCGCGCAACGCCGCGGCCGGCAGCATCCGCCAGCTCGATCCGGCGATTGCCGCGCGCCGGCCGCTGTCCTTCTTCGCCTATGGCCTGGGCGAAACCGAAGGCTGGGCGCTGCCGGCGACCCATGCCGAAGTGCTCGACGCCATCGCCGCCTTCGGCCTGCCGGTGTGCGGGCACCGCGCAGTGGTGCAGGGCGCGGCCGGGCTGGCGGCCTTCCACGCGCGCATCGCCGGCCTGCGCGAGACGCTGCCCTTCGACATCGACGGCGTGGTGTACAAGGTCAATTCGCTCGAGCTGCAGCGACAGCTCGGCTTCGTCACGCGCGAGCCGCGCTGGGCGGTGGCGCACAAGTACCCGGCGCAGGAGGCGGTGACGCTGCTGCGCGGCATCGAAGTGCAGGTCGGCCGCACCGGCGCGCTGACGCCGGTGGCGCGGCTGGAACCGGTGTTCGTCGGCGGCGTCACCGTCACCAATGCCACGCTGCACAACCAGGACGAGATCGACCGCAAGGACGTGCGCATCGGCGACTGGGTGATCGTGCGCCGCGCCGGCGACGTCATTCCCGAAGTGGTCGCGCCGGTCGTCGAGCGGCGCCAGGGCGAGCTGCCGCGTTTCGACCTGCTCGAACGTTTCCCCGCCTGTCCGGTGTGCGGCTCGCATGTGGTGCGCGGCGAGGACGAAGTCGTGGCGCGCTGCACCGGCGGCCTGTTCTGCCCGGCCCAGCGCAAGCAGGCGCTGCTGCATTTCGCCGGGCGGCGGGCGATGGACATCGAGGGGCTGGGCGACAAGCTGGTCGAGCAACTGGTCGATGCCACCATCGTCAAGACGCCGGTCGACATCTACCGGCTCGGCATCCTCGCGCTGGCGAATCTGGAGCGCATGGGCGAGAAGTCGGCGCAGAACCTGCTCGCCGCGATCGAGAAGAGCCGGTCGACGACGCTGGCGCGCTTCATCTTCGCGCTCGGCATCCGCAACGTCGGCGAAGCTACCGCGCGCGATCTCGCACGCCATTTCGGCAAGCTCGATGCGCTGATGGAGGCCGACGCCGAGGCCTTGCAGCAGGTGCCGGACATCGGTCCGATCGTCGCCCGCTCCATCGTCGAGTTCTTCGGCGAACCCCACAACCGCGAAGTCATCGAGCAGTTGCGTGCCGCCGGCGTGCATTGGCCGGAGAGCGAGCAACTACGGATGCCCCAGGGCGGGCTGGCAGGGCAGACCTTCGTGATCACCGGCACCCTGCCCACGTTGACGCGCGACGAGGCCAAGGCGCTGATCGAGGCGCGGGGCGGCAAGGTCGCGGGCTCGGTGTCGAAGAAGACCACCTGGCTGATCGCCGGCGCCGAAGCCGGCTCCAAGCTGGTCAAGGCGCAGGAGCTGGGCGTGGACATCCTCGACGAGGAAGGCTTGCGTGAACTGCTGCGCAAAACGGATACAAATGCCTGATGCAGGCGGCTGCGGCTTCGCGCATGATGCCGGGCGCGCCGGCCAGCCGAGGCATGGACGGCTTTGTCGAACGATCGAACAGGGAGTGAAGCAGGCATGAAGAAGATCACCAAGGCAATATTTCCGGTCGCCGGCATGGGCACGCGCTTCCTGCCGGCGACCAAGGCCAGCCCGAAGGAGATGCTGCCGATCGTCGACAAGCCCCTGATCCAGTACGCGGTCGAAGAAGCGGTGGCAGCGGGCATCACCGACATGATCTTCATCACCGGCCGCACCAAGCGTTCGATCGAGGATCACTTCGACAAGGCCTACGAACTCGAGACCGAGCTGGAATCCCGCGGCAAGAAGGAACTGCTCGAGATCGTGCGCAAGACGGTGCCCAAGGGCGTCAACTGCATCTACACCCGCCAGTCCGAAGCGCTGGGCCTGGGCCATGCGGTGCTGTGCGCCGACAACATCGTCAATGACGAAGCTTTCGCGGTGATCCTCGCCGACGACCTGCTCGACAACAAGGACGGCACGCCGGTGCTCAAGCAGATGGTCGACGTCTTCAGCTACCACCGCTGTTCGGTACTGGGCACGATGAACGTGCCGCGCTCGGAAACGCGCAGCTACGGCATCGTCAGCACCGAGAACGAGTCGGGCAAGGTGCAGCGCATGACCGGCATCGTCGAAAAACCCAAGCCCGAGGAAGCGCCCACCACGCAGGCGGTGGTCGGCCGCTACATCCTGACGCCGCGCATCTTCGAGCACATTCGCGCCCTGAAGCCCGGCGCCGGCGGCGAGTATCAGCTCACCGACGCCATCGCCTCGCTGCTGAAGGAAGAGGCCGTGCTGGCCTACCAGTTCGACGGCGTGCGCTACGACTGCGGCTCCAAGCTGGGCTACCTGAAAGCGACCATCGAATTCGGCCTGCGCCACCCGGAAACGGGTGCCGAATTCGCCGACTATCTCGGCGAACGCTTCGGCGCGCAGCAAAAGAGTGCGAAAACCGCCAAGTAGGCGGCACCGAGAGAAAGCACTGGCAAGGAATGCGCGGGGTGGAGGGAAGCCGGCAAGCGGCCTCCCTCCACCCCGCGTCGCGTTTCAGGCGTGATGCAGCCGTGCGGCCAGCGGGGTGCGGCGGATGATGAACTTCTCCGCTTCCGCGACGCAGAACACCAGCAGGCCGGCGCCCAGCACCTTGGCCCACTCCAGCAGCGTCAGGTCGTCCGAACCGAAGATACCCTGCATCAGCGGCAGATGGGTGAAGGCCAGTTGCAGCGGAATGCAGGCGGCGATCGCCAGCAGTACGTAGCGGTTGCCGCTCAGGCGGGCGGGCGCGAGGATGAAGCGGCTGTTGACCAGATAGAACATTTCCGCCGCGACCACTGCGTTCACCGCCATCGTGCGTGCGGTCTCGATGCTGGTGCCCTTGTCCAGCTCGTACAGGAACAGGCCGAGCGCGCCGGTCATCATCAGCACCGACACCATCAGCACGCGCCAGACGAAGAAGCCCGACAGCAGGGCTTCGCCGGGCGGCCGCGGCGGACGGTTCATGATGCCGCGCTCGGCCGGCTCGAAAGCCAGCGCCAGGCCGAGCGTGCTCGACGTCACCATGTTGATCCACAGCACCTGGGCCGCCGTCAGCGGCAGGATCAGCTCGAACAGGATCGCGGCGATCACCACCAGCGCCTCGCCGCCGTTGGTCGGCAGCATGAACAGGATGAACTTCTTGAGGTTGTCGTAGACCGCCCGGCCTTCGCGCACCGCGGTGGCGATGGTGGCGAAGTTGTCGTCGGCCAGCACCATGTCGCTGGCTTCCTTGGCGGCCTCGGTGCCTTTCATGCCCATCGCCACGCCGACGTCGGCGCGCTTCAGGGCCGGGGCGTCATTGACGCCGTCGCCGGTCATCGCCACCACCTGGCCGTGCTCCTGCAAGGCCTGCACCAGGCGCAGCTTGTGCTCGGGGCTGGCGCGGGCGAAGACATCCACTTCCATCGCCACCTCGCGCAGCGTGGCATCGTCCATCACCGCCACCTCGGCGCCGGTCAGCGCCGGTTTGCCGACGCCGATGGAAAGCTGGGCACCGATCGCGCGCGCCGTTTCGGCATGGTCGCCGGTGATCATCTTGACGCGGATGCCGGCATGGTGGCAGTCGCCCACCGCGCGGATGGCTTCCTCGCGCGGCGGGTCGATGATGCCGACCAGGGCCAGCAGCACGAAGCCGGCGTCCACGTCGGCGAAATCGAGTGACTCGCCCTGCGGCGCGGCGCGCTTGCAGGCCAGTGCCAGCAGCCGCAGCCCCTGCGCGGCGACGTTGGTCGCCATGCGCCGCCAGGTGTCGATGTCCAGCGGCTCCTCGCCGTCGGCGCCCCACTGCGCGCTGCACATGTCGAAGATGCGCTCCGGCGCGCCCTTGGTGAAGATCCACGGCATGTCGTCGCTGTCGCGATGCCAGGTGGCCATGAAGCGGTGCTGGGATTCGAAGGGGATCGAATCGAGGCGGGGCCAGGCTTCGTCGCCGAGGTGCTGCGAGAAGCCGGTCTTGCCGCCGAGCACCAGCAGCGCACCTTCGGTGGGGTCGCCTTCGATTCGCCACAGATCGTCTTCCTCGCACAGGCGGGCGTCGTTGCACAGCACGCCGGCACGGATCGCCATCGCCAGCGCGGGATAGTGCTCGGGGTCGATGATGCGGCCGTCCACGCTCAGGTCGCCCACCGGTGCGTAGCCGACGCCGCCGACGTCGAACACGTGGCCGGCGCAGACCACTTTCTGCACCGTCATTTCGTTGCGCGTCAGCGTGCCGGTCTTGTCCGAGCAGATCACCGTGACCGAGCCCAGCGTCTCGACCGCCGGCAGGCGGCGGATGATCGCGTTGCGCCGCGCCATGCGCTGCACGCCGAGGGCCAGCGTGACGGTCATGATCGCCGGCAGGCCTTCGGGAATCGCGGAAGCGGCCAGTGCCACCACCATCATGAACATGTCCGCCGGCGCGTGTCCGCGCCACAGCGTGCCGAGCACGAAGGTCGCGGCCGACAGCGCCAGAATGGTCAGCGCCAGGGCGTGGCCGAAGCGATCGACCTGGCGCAGCAGCGGCGTCGTCAGACTGCGGATGTCGGCCAGCATCTGGTTGATCTTGCCGAGCTCGGTGGCTGCGCCGGTCCTGACCACGATGCCGCTGGCCTGGCCGTACACCACCAGGGTGCCGGAGTAGGCCATGCCGTGGCGGTCGCCCAGCGGCGCATCGGCGGCGACGGTGGCGGTGGTCTTCTCCACCGGCAGGGATTCGCCGGTCAGCGCGGCTTCCTCGACTCGCAGCTCCTTGACCGAGGCGAGGCGCAGATCGGCCGGCACGCGGTCGCCGGAGGCCAGCACGACAAGGTCGCCGGGCACCAGTTCGCCGGCGTCGATTTCCCGCCGGACGCCGTCGCGCACGACCATCGCGTGGGGCGAGAGCATGCCGCGGATGGCGTCGAGCGCGGATTCGGCCTTGCCTTCCTGGATGAAGCCGATGATGGCGTTGATGATCACCGCCGCCATCAGCACACCGGTGTCGACCCAGTGGCCGAGCAGCGCGGTGATCAGGGCGGCGCCCATCATCACGTACAGCAGGATGTTGTGGAACTGCATCAGCAGACGCAGCAGCGGGCCGCGCCGTTTGGGCGGTGCCAGGCGGTTCGGGCCGTAGACGCCCAGGCGCCTGGCGGCTTCGGCCTCGGTCAGTCCGCGCGTTCCGGTCTGCAGCATTTCCTCGATCTGGGAGCGGCTCAGGGTGTGCCAGCGGGTGGGCGGCTGGGACGAGGAAGGAAAAGGATCGCCGGCGTGAACGGGGCGTGAGTCTTTCGTCATGGGTCGGTCTCGATGTCCGGTCGCTTGTTGCATATTCTGACAAGCGATGCTCGACTCTTCCAGACAACGGCAGGATCGTCGTAGTTCATGCCGCAAAAGGAAAACGCCCTTCACGGCGATCGGGAAGGGCGTTCATGCGTGGCGGCAGCGGCGGCTCAGACGTCGGCGGCTTTCGCTGCGCGCTTGCGCTCGTGCTCCTGCAGGTGGCGCTTGCGCAGGCGGATCGACTTCGGCGTGATCTCGACCAGTTCGTCGTCGGCGATGAACTCGATCGCCGATTCGAGCGTGAGCTGGATCGGCGGCGTCAGGTTGACCGCCTCGTCCTTGCCCGAGGCGCGCACGTTGGTGAGCTGCTTGCCCTTGATCGGGTTGACGACGAGGTCGTTGTCGCGCGAATGCACGCCGATGATCATGCCTTCGTACAGCGCGTCGCCCGGGCTGACGAACATGCGGCCGCGGTCCTGCAGGTTCCACAGCGCATAGGCCACGGCGTCGCCGTTGTTCTGCGAGATCAGCACGCCGTTGCGGCGTTCGGCCATCTGGCCGGCCATCGGGCCGTAGTCGTCGAAGACGTGGCTGGCCAGGCCGGTGCCGCGGGTCAGGGTCAGGAACTCGCCCTGGAAGCCGATCAGGCCGCGGGCCGGGATGCGGTATTCGAGGCGCACGCGGCCCTTGCCGTCCGGCTGCATGTCCTGCAGCTCGCCACGGCGGCGGCCGAGTTCTTCCATGACGCCGCCCTGGTGCTCTTCCTCGACGTCGACGGTCAGCAGCTCGTAGGGCTCGCACTTCTGGCCGTCGATTTCCTTGAACACCACGCGCGGGCGGCCGACGGCCATCTCGTAGCCTTCGCGGCGCATGTTTTCGAGCAGGATGGTCAGGTGCAGTTCGCCGCGGCCCGACACTTCGAAGACGTCGGCGTCCTGGGTGTAGTTGACGCGCAGCGCGACGTTCTTCAGCAGTTCCTTTTCCAGACGTTCGCGGATCTGGCGGCTGGTGACGTACTTGCCTTCGCGGCCGGCCAGCGGCGAGGTGTTGACCATGAAGTTCATCGTCAGCGTCGGCTCGTCGACGGCGATCGGCGGCAGCGGGTCGAGCTTGTCGGGGTCGCACAGCGTGACGCCGATGTTGACCTGGTCGATGCCGGCCACCAGCACGATGTCGCCGGCTTCGGCGACCTCGGCGGCCGAGCGCTCCAGGCCCTTGAAGGTCAGCACCTGGCTGACCTTGCCCTTGCCGCGGTTCTCGTCGCCGTACATCACGACCAGTTCCTGGTTCGGGCGGATGCGGCCGCGCTGGATGCGGCCGATGCCGAGCTGGCCCATGTAGGTGGAGTAGTCGAGCGAGCAGATCTGCAGCCGCAGCGGGCCGTCGACGTCGATCTCGGGCGGCGGCACGTACTTGAGGATGGCTTCGAACAGCGGACGCATGTCCTTGCGCTCGTCGTCGAGGCTCTCGACCGCGAAGCCGTTGAGGCCGGAGGCGTAGATGACCGGGAAGTCGAGCTGTTCCTCGGTGGCGCCCAACTTGTCGAACAGGTCGAAGGTGTGGTTGATGACCCAGTCCGGGCGGGCGCCCGGGCGGTCGATCTTGTTGATGACGACGATCGGCTTCAGCCCCAGCGCCAGTGCCTTGCGGGTGACGAAGCGGGTCTGCGGCATCGGGCCTTCCTGGGCATCGACCAGCAGCAGCACGCTGTCGACCATCGACAGCACGCGCTCGACCTCGCCGCCGAAGTCGGCGTGGCCCGGGGTGTCGACGATGTTGATGTGGGTGTCGCCGTACTGGATCGCACAGTTCTTGGCGAGGATGGTGATGCCGCGTTCCTTCTCGATGTCTCCCGAGTCCATGACGCGTTCGGCGACCTGCTGGTTTTCGCGGAAGGTGCCGGACTGGCGCAGCAATTGGTCGACGAGGGTGGTCTTGCCGTGGTCGACGTGGGCGATGATGGCGATGTTGCGGATGGCGCGGGACATGGAGGCGGGAAGTCTTTGAAAGGGCGAGGATTCTAACATGCGTTGCGGCAGCGCAGCATCCTTTGTCGAAGCTGCGTGCTAAAATCCGCGCCCATTTTTTCAGCGGAGCAAGCGGATGCTCGCGATCATCGGCGGCAGCGGCCTGACCCAGCTTTCCTCCCTCGCCATCGTGCGGCGCGAGGTCGTGCGCACCCCCTACGGCGAGCCGTCCGGCGCGCTGACCTACGGCAGCCTGTGTTCGGAGCCGGTGGTGTTCCTCGCCCGCCACGGCTACGGCCATACGATTCCGCCGCACCGGGTCAATTACCGCGCCAACATCTGGGCGCTGAAGCAGGCGAAAGTCAAGGGCATCATCTCGGTGGCCTCGGTGGGCGGCATCCGTGCCGATCTCGGCCCGGGCACCCTGGTCGTGCCGGACCAGATCATCGACTACACCTGGGGGCGCGACAGCAGCTTCTTCGAAGGCGGCGAGATGCCGGTCAAGCACGTCGATTTCACCCACCCCTACGACGCGGTGCTGCGCCGGCGGCTGCTGGCGGCGACGGCAGCCGCCGGCGAGCGCGCGGTGGACGGCGGCGTCTATGCCGCCACCCAGGGGCCGCGGCTGGAAACGGCGGCGGAAATCGACCGGCTGGAGCGCGACGGCGCCGACGTCGTCGGCATGACCGGCATGCCGGAGGCTGCGCTGGCGCGCGAACTGGAGCTGCCGTATGCGGCGCTCAACGTCGTGGTCAATCACGCCGCGGGGCGCTCGGACAGCGCGCGCGGGATCGTCTTCGACGACATCGAGGCCACGCTGCAGACGGCGATGGCCCGGGTGCGCGCCATCCTCGAAATGATCTGCCAGGTATGAAACGGAAAGCGATGAATCAGGAACCGCAAGACATGAAACGGCTGGAAAACAACTTCGAGCACCTGCTGTTCTCCAGCCGCTGGCTGATGGCGCCGGTCTATTTCGGCCTGGTGCTGGCGATGGTGGTGCTGCTGGTCAAGTTCGGCAAGGAAGTGTGGGGCCTGTTCGCCCACATCATGACCGCGACCGGCGGCGAACTGATCATCGGCGTGCTGTCGCTGGTCGACATCGCGCTGATCATGAACCTGCTGATCATCATCATGTTCAGCGGCTACGAGAACTTCGTCTCCAAGATGGACGACCTGCACAGCCACCAGGATCGCCCGGAGTGGATGGGGCACATCGGTTTCTCCGACCTCAAGATCAAGCTGATCGGCTCGATCGTGGCGATCTCGGGTATCGAGCTGCTGAAGGCCTTCATGAACGTGGACAACCTCAGCGACCGCCATCTGGCCTGGATGGTCGGCATCCACATCACTTTCCTGTGTTCCGGTGTGCTCTACGCGCTGATGGACCGCCTCGGCGGCAAGGCTCACTGAGGGCCAGGCTCTCCGGCCCGGCCCTCGGTGGCGCGCCTCAGACCTGCAGGCGCTGCAGCAGTTCGCGCTCGATGCGCAGCAGCTGGGCGTCCTGGGCAAGCGTGGCGCCGCTGAGCAGGAAAGTATCCTCGACGCGTTCGCCGAGCGTGGCGATCTTCGCCGTGAGCAGGCGGATGCCGTGGTTGGCGAGTATTTCGGCGACGTCGAACAGCAGTCCCGGCCGGTCGGCCGCGGTCAGCGACAGGATGTAGTGCCGGCCCGCCTCGTCGGCGCGGATGCTGACCTGCGGCGTGATCGGGAAGTGCTTGACGTGGCGCGACATGCGGCCGCGCGACGGGCGGTCGAGCGCATCCGGGCGGGCCAGGTAGGCGGTGAGCTCGTGCTCGATCAGCGTGATCACGTCGCGGTAGCGGGCTTCGCCGCCCGGATCCTGCAGGATGAAGCTGTCGAGCGCATGGCCGTGGCGGGTGGTATGCACCTTGGCGTCGAGGATGGTGAAGCCGAGGCGGCTGAAGAAGCCGGTCAGGCGGACGAAGAGCTCCCGCTGGTCGGGGGTGAACACCATCACCTGCACGCCGTCCTCGTCCTCGGTCACCCGTGCCTTGACGACGGGTTCATCGGAGTCCGGGCGAAAGTACAGCACGCGCGTGTGCCAGGCGATCTCCTCGGCCGAATGGCGCATGAAATACACCGCGTCCAGCTCGGACCACAGCCGCTCCTCGACGCCGGGACGCAGGCCGTGATAGCGCAGCAGCCGGCGCGCATCCTCGAGGCGGTCGTCCATGCCCAGCGCCTGCTGCGGGGTGGCGCCGCGCAGCAGGCGCTGGGCGGCGAAGAAGAGATCCTCGAGCAGCCTGCCTTTCCAGCCGTTCCAGACCTTGGGGCCGGTGCCGCGGATGTCGGCATGGGTGAGCAGATAGAGCGCGACGAGGCGGCGTTCGCTGCCG
The DNA here is from genome assembly GCF_001591165.1 of Thauera butanivorans NBRC 103042. GTDB lineage: Bacteria > Pseudomonadota > Gammaproteobacteria > Burkholderiales > Rhodocyclaceae > Thauera > Thauera butanivorans. The sequence continues at coordinate 46,120 of NZ_BCUG01000033.1, read as the reverse complement.
ACGATGTCGGTGAAGCGCTGGATCACCTCGGGGTCGGAGATGTCTTCCTTCTGGGCGAAGTGGGACATGATCAGGTGCTGCCCGACCAGCCAGACGACGAGTTCGGTGTCTTCGTCGTCCAGGCCGTGCAGCACGCAGAAGTCACGTGCATCGATCATGCCCAGCCTGGAGTGATCGCCGCCGCGGCCCTTGGCGATGTCGTGGAACAGCGCCGCGATGTAGAGCAGCCAATGGCGGTCGAAGACCTGGATCAGGCGCGTCATCAGCGGATATTCGTGCGCGTGCTCGCCCATCGTGAAGCGCCGGATGTTGCGCAGCACCGTCAGGATGTGCTGGTCGACGGTGTAGGCATGGAACAGGTCGTGCTGCATCTGGCCGACGATCCGCCGCCAGGCCGGCAGGTAGCGCGACAGGATGCCGTATTCGTTCAGGCGCCGGAAGGCGTGCACGATGCCGCGCTTCTGCTGCAGGATCTGCAGAAACAGGGCGTGGTGCGCGGGGTCGGCGCGGAAGGCGGCGTTGATGCGGTTGCGGTTGATCCACAGCGCCCGCAGCGTTCGCGCGGTCATGCCCTTGAGTTCCGAGCGCTGCTGCAGCAGCAGGAAGCATTCCAGCAGTGCCGACGGCTGGCGCTCGAAGATGTCCTCGTGGCGGATGTCGAGCAGTTCGCGCACGGCCTGGAAGCGTGGGTTGATGACAATGGCCGCGCCGCGGCCGGGGAAGATCACCGTGCCGTAGTTCTGCAGCAGGATGGTGTTGAGCTGCGTCACCATCTTGGCATTGACGTAGTAGCGCTGCATCAGCACTTCGGAAGCGCGCCGGTTGGCGCTGGCGCCGATGCCCATGATGCGCGCCAGCTTTTCCTGGTGGTCGAACAGCAGGCGGTCTTCGGCACGCCCGGCCAGGTAGTGAAGGCGGATCCGCAGGTGCTGCAGGAAGCGTTCCACGCTGCGCAGCTCGCTGGCTTCGCTGCCGGTGATCAGGCGGCGACGGGCCAGGTCGCGCCAGTTGCGGCCCAGCCCGGCAGCTTGTGCGATCCAGCCGAGCATCTGCAGGTCGCGCAGCCCGCCGGGACTGTCCTTGCAGTTCGGTTCGAGCGAATAGGGGCTGTCGTCGAAGCGCGCGTAGCGCTGCTCCTGTTCGAGCAGCTTGGCCTTGTAGAAGGTGGGTACGTCCAGCGCGGCGCGATAGCGCTCTTCCAACTCGGTGAACAGCAACGCGTTGCCCGCGAGGAAGCGGGCCTCGAGCAGGCTGGTCTGCACGGTGATGTCGTCGTCCGCGGCTTCGATGCATTCATCCACCGTGCGCGCGGCGTGGCCGATTTCGAGCCCGATGTCCCACAGCGCGCCGACCATCGCGCTCAGCCGGATGCGGGTCTCCACGTCCGCCGTGCCCGGCAGGAGGACCAGCAGATCGACGTCCGAGGCGGGAAACAGCTCGCCGCGCCCGTAGCCGCCGACCGCCACCAGGGCCGCGTTGGCCGGCATGCCGCAAGCCTGCCAGAGGCCGGCGACCTCGGCGTCGACCAGCCGTGTGCGCCCCTCCAGCACCGTCGAGGTGCGCGGATGGGCATCGTACGCGGCGCGCAACGCGGCCGAACCATCGGCCAGCCGCTGCCGGGCTTCCGCGATCAGGGCTTGAAGGCGGGCGTTGAGAGCGTCTTGCATGGTGGCTCGGGCCTTGCGCGAAAAGCGGATTCAGGCGAAACGCGAGGCGACGACGGCCGGCGGGGGCGGGCAGTGCTCGGACAGGGTCAGGACTTCGACGCCGGTCTCGGTGACCAGCACGGTGTGCTCCCACTGCGCCGACAGGCTGCGATCCTTGGTGACGATGGTCCAGCCGTCGGGCAGTTCGGAAATGGCGGCCTTGCCGGCGTTGATCATCGGCTCGACGGTGAAGATCATGCCCGGCAGGAGCTCCGGCCCGGTGCCAGCCTTGCCGTAGTGCAGCACCTGCGGCTCCTCGTGGAACTTGCGGCCGATGCCGTGGCCGCAGAATTCGCGCACCACCGAGTAGCCGTTGCCCTCGGCATGCTTCTGAATCACGGCGCCGATGTCGCCCAGATGGCCGCCCGGCTTCACCGCGGCGATGCCCAGCCACATGCATTCATAGGTGATCTGGGCCAGCCGGCGCGAAGCGATGCTGGCCGCGGCCTCGCCGCCGACCAGGAACATGCGGCTGGTGTCGCCATGGAAGCCGTCCTTGATCACGGTGATGTCGATGTTGAGGCTGTCGCCCTTCTTCAGTGCCTTGTCGCCCGGGATGCCGTGGCAGACCTGGTGGTTGATCGAGGTGCAGATCGACTTGGGGAAAGGCGTGTAGCCCGGCGGGGCGTAGTTCAGCGGTGCCGGAATCGTCTGCTGCACATCGACCATGTAATCGTGGCACAGGCGGTCGAGTTCGCCGGTCGTGACTCCCGGCTTGACGAAGGGGGCGATGTAGTCGAGAACCTCGGCGGCGAGGCGGCAGGCCACGCGCATCTTTTCGATTTCTTCCGGGGTTTTGAGGACGATGCTCATGTCGGTTTCTGTCTGCTGGGGCTGGAAAGGGTCTAAAGGTATCGCAAGCGGGCTGGGGCGGGCAAACACGAGGCACGCGCGCCCTTGAGCAGGGTAACGCTGGCATGCTAAGATTGCAGGCTTGTCTGCATGGGCAGGCAAAAATCCACACGTCCTGTGGAATGGGGTCCGGCGCGCGTACCGAAGGTGCGAAGCCGGCAAGGTGCAAAGGGCGCGTGCGGGCCACGGTGATGGCCGGTGCGCGTGACGGAGCACTCCCGGGGCGGAGGTCCAACCCTTTCAAATCTGGAGTTTCACATGTCAGTCACGATGCGTCAGATGCTCGAAGCGGGCGTCCATTTTGGTCACCAGACCCGTTTCTGGAATCCGCGCATGGCCTCGTACATCTTCGGCCAGCGCAACAAGATCCACATCGTCAACCTCGAGAAGACGATGGTGAAGTACAACGAAGCGATGGACTTCGTGCGCAAGCTGGCCGCCAATCGCGGCAACATCCTGTTCGTCAGCACCAAGCGCCAGGCGCGCGAGATCATCGCCGAGGAAGCCCGCCGTGCCGGCATGCCTTTCGTCGATGAGCGCTGGCTCGGCGGCATGCTGACCAACTTCAAGACCGTCAAGCAGTCGATCAAGCGCCTGAAGGAAGTCGAGGCCATGGTCGAAGACGGTTCCATCGAGCGCCTGTCGAAGCGCGAAGCGCTGACCGTGCGCCGCGAAATGGAGAAGCTGCAGAAGTCGATCGGCGGCATCAAGGACATGGGCGGCCTGCCCGACGCGCTGTTCGTCATCGACGTCGGCTACCACAAGATCGCCATCACCGAAGCCCAGAAGCTGGGCATCCCGGTCGTTGCCGTGGTCGATACCAACCACTCGCCCGAAGGCGTGGATTACGTGATCCCGGGCAACGACGACTCCTCGCGCGCGATCCGCCTGTACGCCCGTGGCGTGGCCGATGCCGTGCTGCAGGGGCGCAGCCAGGTGCTGCAGGAAATCGTCGATGCCGGTGGCGACGAGTTCGTCGAGGTCGAGGAAGAGAACACGCAAGAGCAGGCCTGATCTGCGGCTTGCGAGGGCCTCGAGGGGCCCTTTTTTGTCATCGTGAATACCCGTTCCGCATTGGCTGGGGCCGGTGCGGGCGATAGCCGAAATTCGAGGAGTTAGCATGGCGGAAATCACCGCGAGCATGGTCAAGGAACTGCGCGAGAAGACGGACGCGCCGATGATGGAATGCAAGAAGGCGCTGACCGAAGCGGCCGGCGATATGGGCAAGGCCGAAGAGATCCTGCGCGTCAAGCTCGGCAACAAGGCCAGCAAGGCGGCGACCCGCGTGGCGGCCGAAGGCGTGGTCGGCATCGAGATCTCCGCCGACGGCAAGCTGGGTGCCATCATCGAAGTCAACTGCGAAACCGACTTCGTCGCCAAGAACGACGATTTCCTGGCGCTGGTGCAGAACTGCGCCAAGCTGGTCGCCGACAAGAACCCGGCCGACGTTGCTGCGCTGTCGGCGCTGCCGCTGGCCGACGGCACGGTCGAATCCGTTCGCACCGCGCTGGTCGGCAAGATCGGCGAGAACATGTCGATCCGCCGCTTTGCCCGCGTCGAGGCCAAGGGCCAGCTGTTCAGCTACATCCACGGCGGCGCCAAGATCGGCGTGCTGCTGGATCTGGTCGGTGGCGACGAGCAACTGGGCCGCGACATCGCGATGCACATCGCCGCGTCCAAGCCGAAGGCGCTGGATGCTTCGGGCGTCGCGCAGGAACTGATCGATGCCGAGCGCCGCATCGCCATCGAAAAGGCGCGTGCCGACAACAAGCCGGAGGCGATGCTGGAGAAGATCGCCGACGGTACGGTGCAGAAGTTCCTGAAGGAAGTCACGCTGCTGGCCCAGGTCTTCGTCAAGGCCGAGGACGGCAAGCAGACCATCGAACAGCTGCTGAAGGCCAGGGGCGCTTCGGTCGCCGGCTTCATGCTGTACATCGTCGGCGAAGGCATCGAGAAGAAAGTGACCGATTTCGCCGCCGAAGTGGCCGAGCAGCAGGCTGCTGCAGCTGCTGCCGCCAAGCAGTAAGGAGAAGCACATGTCCGCCGCCTACAAGCGCATCCTGCTGAAACTGTCCGGCGAAGCCCTGATGGGGGACGACGCCTATGGCATCAACGAGGACGTGGTGACCCGCATCGTCTCCGAGATCGCCGAGATCTCGCGCCTGGGCGTCCAGGTGGGTGTGGTGATCGGCGGCGGCAACATCTTCCGTGGCATGAAGGGTGCGGCATCCGGCATGGACCGCGCCACTGCCGACTACATGGGCATGCTGGCCACGGTGATGAACGCGATGGCGCTCGCCGACGCCATGCGCCGCATGGACGTCGAGGCGCGCGTGCAGTCGGCGCTGCGCATCGACCAGGTCGTCGAACCCTACATCCGCGGGCGTGCGATCCGCCATCTGGAAGAGGGGCGCGTGGTGATCTTCGCCGCCGGTACCGGCAACCCCTTCTTCACCACCGACACCGCGGCGGCGCTGCGCGGTTCCGAGATCGGTGCCCAGATCGTGCTGAAGGCGACCAAGGTGGATGGCGTCTATACCGCCGATCCGAAGAAGGATCCGGATGCCCAGCGCTACCATCGCATCAGCTTCGACGAGGCGATCGGCCGCAACCTGGCGGTGCTCGATGCGACCGCGTTCGCGCTGTGCCGCGACCAGAAGCTGCCCATCAACGTGTTTTCGATCTTCAAGCCGGGTGCGCTCAGGCGCGTCGTCATGGGCGAGGACGAAGGCACGCTGGTTCATTCCTGACGCCCTTGGAGAGTGCGCTGATGATTTCCGAACTGAAGAAGACCGCTGAACAGAAGATGCAGAAATCGGTCGAGGCGCTCAAGACCGATCTGGCCAAGATCCGTACCGGCCGCGCCCACGTCGGCCTGCTCGACCACGTCATGGTCGAGTACTACGGTTCGATGGTGCCGGTGAACCAGGTGGCCAACATCACCCTGATCGATGCCCGCACGATCGGCGTGCAGACCTGGGAAAAACCGATGCTGCCCAAGGTCGAACGCGCCATCCGCGACAGCGACCTCGGCCTGAACCCGGCGAACATGGGCGAGATGCTGCGCGTACCGATGCCCGCGTTGACCGAAGAGCGCCGCCGCGACCTGACCAAGATCGTCAGGCAGGAAGGCGAGGGCGCCAAGATCGCGATCCGCAACCTGCGCCGCGACGCCAATCAGCAGCTCAAGGATGCGGTCAAGGACAAGGAAATCTCCGAGGACGACGAGCGCCGTGCCGAGGAGGACGTCCAGAAGCTGACCGACAAGTACGTTGCCGAGGTCGACAAGCTGCTTGCCGCAAAAGAACAGGAACTGATGCAGATCTGATCCGCCGGATCGGCTCTTCCCTCATGGGCAGGACAGGAGGCGGACAATGACGGACGGACGATTCGCGAGCTCCACGCGGGACATTCCCGAGGTGCCTGCGGTGCCGCGGCACATCGCGATCATCATGGACGGCAACGGGCGCTGGGCGCGCAAGCGTTTCATGCCGCGTGTCGCCGGGCATGCCCGGGGGCTCGAAGCCGTGCGCACGGTGGTCAAGGCCTGCGTCGAGCGCGGGGTCGAATACCTGACCCTGTTCGCCTTCAGTTCCGAGAACTGGCGCCGGCCGGCGGACGAAGTCTCCTTCCTGATGCAGCTCTTCATGCGTGCGCTGCACAAGGAAGTGGCGCGCCTCGACCACAACGGCATTCGCCTGCGGGTCATCGGCGACATGTCCCGCTTCGATCCGGAGCTGGTGCGGGTCATCCGCGAATCCGAGGAGAAGACCGCCGGCAATACCAGGCTCACTCTGTGCGTGGCGGCGAACTATGGTGGCCGCTGGGATATCGCCAATGCGGTATCGCAACTGATGCGCACGCATCCCGAACGCCGTGACGGCTTCAGCGAGGAAGAGCTGACGGGCGCCTTGTCGATGAGTTTCGCACCGGAGCCCGATCTCTTCATCCGCACCGGCGGGGAGAAGCGCATCAGCAATTTCATGCTCTGGCAGCTCGCCTATACCGAACTGTATTTCACCGACGCGCTGTGGCCGGATTTCGATGCGGCTGCGCTCGACGAGGCCATTGCTTCCTACCAGGGGCGCGAACGCCGTTTCGGCCGGACCAGCGAGCAACTCGTCGCCCGTGGCCTTCCGCAGAGCGAGAGACCTCATGCTTAAGGCGCGAATCATCACCGCGATCGCGCTGCTCGTCGGCCTGCTCGCGGCCGTCTTCCTCCTTCCGCCGGCGGGCTGGCTGGTGTTCTGCGCGCTGCTGTGCAGCGCTGCGACCTGGGAGTGGGGGGCGCTGGCCGGGTTCGCGCGGACGCTGCGGGTCGCGACGGCGCTGGCCTTCGGCGCGATCTGCCTGTTGTTCGGCCATCTGGCCGGCCTGAGCTCGCCTTTCCCGACCGGATACGAGCTTGGGCTGACGCCGCTCTACGTCATCAGCGCGGCGTTCTGGCTGGTGCTGGCGCCGCTGTGGCTGGTGCGCAAATGGCCTTTGTCGGACTCCGTGCTGGCCGCGCTGACCGGTTTCGTCGTGCTGGTGCCCACGGCGCTCGCGCTCGCCCAACTGAGGGCGATCGGCCCCTGGACCCTGCTGGCGGCGATGGCGGTGGTGTGGGTCGCGGACATCGCGGCCTACTTCTCCGGCCGCGCTTTCGGGCGGCACAAGCTCGCACCGTCGATCAGCCCGGGCAAGACCTGGGAAGGTGCGGCGGGTGCGGTCCTTGCCGTGCTGTGCTTCGGTTTCATCGTGCTGGCATCGCAGCGGGCCGGCTTTCCCGGCGGCGTGACTGCCACCGTGACCGGCCTGGTGCTGTGGACGGCGGTCAGCATCGTCGGCGACCTGTACGAATCGCTGCTCAAGCGCCAGGCCGGCCTGAAGGACAGCGGCAGCATTCTCCCCGGCCATGGCGGCATCCTCGATCGCATCGACAGCCTCACCTCGACGCTGCCGATGGTCGCCCTCGGCGCCGTGCTGCTCGCGCGCTGAGCGGCCAGGCACCACTCCGTCCCATTCCAGATCACACCATGTCCCAACACGCCGTCCAGCGCATCACCGTCCTGGGTGCGACCGGTTCCATCGGCCAGAGCACGCTCGACGTCGTTGCCCGCCACCCGGATCGATTCTCGGTCTTCGCTCTGAGCGCGCACCGCCAGGACGACAAGCTGTTCGAACAGGTGCTGCGCTTTGCGCCGCAATTCGCCGTGCTGGTCGATGGCGAGGCCGCGGCGCGCCTGCGGACCGCGCTGCGTGCGGCGGGCAGCCGCACCGAGGTGCTGTGCGGCAGCGAAGCGCTGGTCGACATCGCCGCAGCGGCCGAAGCCGACATGGTCATGGCGGCGATCGTCGGCGCCGCCGGGCTGCGTCCTGCGCTTGCCGCTGCGCGTGCGGGCAAGAAGGTGCTGCTGGCCAACAAGGAGGCGCTGGTGCTGTCCGGGCGGCTGTTCATGGATGCGGTGGCCGGGAGCGGTGCCGTCCTGCTGCCGATCGACAGCGAGCATAACGCCGTTTTCCAGGCCTTGCCCGCCAGCTATGCGCGCGACCCGCAACGCTCCGGCGTACGCAGGGTGCTGCTGACCGCCTCGGGTGGGCCTTTCCGGGCAAGCCCGCTGGAGACGCTGGCCGGCGTCACCCCCGAGCAGGCCTGTGCCCATCCCAACTGGGTGATGGGGCGCAAGATTTCGGTGGATTCGGCAACGATGATGAACAAGGGCCTCGAAGTCATCGAGGCGCACTGGCTGTTCGGCGCGTCTGCCGACATCATCGAGGTCGTCGTCCACCGCCAGAGCGTGATCCATTCGATGGTGGAGTACATCGACGGTTCGGTGATCGCCCAACTGGGCAACCCCGACATGCGCACGCCGATCGCCCATGCCATGGCCTGGCCCGAGCGTATCGATGCCGGCGTGCGTGCACTCGATCTGTTCGAAGTGGCCCGGCTCGATTTCGAGCGCCCGGATCTGGCCCGCTTCCCCTGTCTGGCGCTGGCATTCGAGGCGCTGCGGGCCGGCGGCGCCGCGCCGGCGATGCTCAATGCCGCCAACGAGGAAGCGGTCGATGCTTTCCTCGGCCACCGCATCGGTTTTCTCGACATCGCCCGCGTCATCGAGCCCTGCCTGGAACGCGCCGGCGACTTCGCTGTCGATTCGCTGGATGCCGTGCTGGCTGCCGACGCGCAGGCGAGGGAGCGGGCACGGCTGGAAATTCACAAGCTTGCGGCAGCCAGATGAACCTGTTCGATTACCTTTTGCCTTTTGCGCTCGCGCTGGGCCTGCTGATCCTGGTGCACGAACTGGGCCACTACCTCGTCGCCCGCTGGTGCGGCGTCAAGGTGCTGCGCTTCTCGATCGGTTTCGGCAAGCCGCTGCTGTCGCGCAAGGCCGGTCGCGACGGCACCGAATGGGCGCTCGCGGCCTTTCCGCTGGGCGGCTACGTCAAGATGCTCGACGAACGCGAAGGCCCTGTCGCGCCGGAGGAGCTGCACCGGGCCTTCAATCGCCAGAGCGTCTGGCGCCGCTTCGCGATCGTCGCCGCCGGACCGCTGGCGAATCTGCTGCTGGCGGTGGCGCTGTATTGGGGATTGTTCGTCACCGGCAGCAACGAGCTGCAGCCGCGCCTGGCCTTGTCGGACACGCCGGCCATCGCCCAGGCTGCCGGCGTGCAGGACGGCGACCTCGTGCTCGCGGTGGACGACGAAGCCGTCCGCTCGTGGCAGGACTTGCGCTGGGTTCTGCTGCGCCATGCACTCGACAGCCGCGAGGTCTTGCTCCATGTGCGTACGCTGGACGACAGGGAAGCCGTCCGCAGGCTGGATCTCAGAGGCGTCCCGATCGACGACGGCCAGCAGGATCTGATCGTTCGCCTCGGCCTGCAGCCTTGGCGTCCGCTGATTCCCGCGGTCATCGGGCGGGTTGCCGAGGACGGTGCAGCGGCGGGTGCCGGCATGCGAAGCGGCGACGAAGTCCTCGCCATCGATGGCGAGCCGATCGCTTCCTGGGGCGAGCTGGTCGCCAAGGTGAGGGACGCGGCCGGGCGCAGCCTGCGCTTCGACGTGCAGCGTGACGGCGGGCGATTCGTGCTGGACATCGTGCCGGACGAACTGGTCGAGGGCGGAGCGCGCATCGGGCGGATCGGCGTAGGCGTGGCCGAGCCCCTGCAGGGCGGGCTGTCGATGTTTGCCGAAGTGCGCTACGGGATTGGTGAAGGGCTGGTCAAGGCGGTGCACCAGACCTGGGAAACCAGCGTGCTGAGCCTGAAGATGATCGGCCGCATGTTCACCGGCGAAGTGTCCTGGAAGAACCTTTCCGGTCCGGTCACGATCGCCGACTACGCGGGCCAGACCGCACAGCTCGGACTCGACCACTACCTCAAGTTCGTGGCGCTGATCAGCATCAGCCTCGGGGTGCTGAACCTGCTGCCGATCCCGGTGCTTGATGGCGGACACTTGTTGTACTATACGGTCGAAATCATCAAGGGCGGTCCGATTCCGGAACGCATCATGGAGATCGGTCAGCAGATCGGTCTCGTTCTCCTGGCGATGCTCATGGCCTTCGCCTTCTACAACGACATCAACCGACTCATTTCCGGCTGAACTCCTGCATGAATCGCAAGCTCCTGCCCGGGCTCATCATGGCCCTATTCGCCGCTGCGCCGGCGTTCGCATTCGAACCTTTCGTGGTCAAGGACATCCGGGTCGAGGGCATCCAGCGTACCGAAGCCGGTACGGTCTTCAATTACCTGCCCGTGCGCGTCGGTGAGCGCTTCGACGAGGCCCAGGCCGCCGAAGCCATCCGCGCACTGTTCGCCACCGGCTTCTTCAGCGACGTCCGCATCGAGACCGAAGGCGACGTCATCGTCGTCGCCGTCGATGAGCGCCCGGCGATCGCGCAGATCGATTTCGTCGGCGTCAAGGAATTCGACAAGGATGCGCTGAAAGCCGGCCTGCGCGAAGTGGGGCTGGCCGAGTCGCGCATCTTCGACCGTTCGCTGCTCGAACGCGCGGAACAGGAACTGAAGCGCCAGTACCTGTCGCGCGGCAAGTATTCGGCCCAGGTCACGACCACGGTGACCCCGCTCGAACGCAACCGCGTCGGCATCAACTTCAGCGTGGACGAAGGCGACGTCGCCAAGATCCGCCAGATCAGCATCATCGGCACCCAGGCTTTCGACGAGGACGACCTGCTCGAGCAGATGCAGCTGACCACGCCGGGCTGGCTGACCTGGTACACCAAGAACGACCAGTATTCGCGCCAGAAGCTGTCGGCCGACCTCGAGACCCTGCGCTCCTTCTACCTGAACCAGGGCTATCTCGACTTCAACATCGATTCCACCCAGGTGTCGATCACGCCCGACAAGAAGGACATTTACATCACGGTGAACATCACCGAGGGCGAGCAGTACAAGGTGACCGGCGTGCGCTACACCGGCGATCTCGTCATTCCCGAAGCCGAATACCTTGCGCTGACCACGCTGAAGCCGGGCGAGACCTTCTCGCGCGAGCGCCTCACCGAAACAACCAAGGCGATCACCGACCGGCTGGGCAACGAAGGCTATGCCTTCGCCAACGTCAATGCCGCACCCGAGGTCGACAAGGAGAAGCGCGAAGTCGCGTTCACGATCTTCGTCGACCCGGGCCGCCGCGTGTACGTGCGCCGTATCAACGTCGGCGGCAACACCAAGACGCGCGACGAAGTGATTCGCCGCGAGATGCGCCAGATGGAAGGTGGCTGGTACGACGCCGCGGCGATCAACCGCTCGAAGACGCGCATCGACCGGCTCGGCTACTTCGACGAGGTCAACGTCGAGACGCCGCCGGTACCGGGCACGACCGACCAGGTGGACGTCAATTTCGCGGTCAAGGAACGCCCGACCGGCAACCTGATGCTGGGGGCGGGTTTCTCCAGCTCCGAAAGCATCGTGCTGTCGGCCTCGATTTCGCAGCAGAACCTGTTCGGCAGCGGCAACGCGCTGAGCCTGGGTCTGAACACCAGCAAGTCGAGCCGCACGCTGTCGCTGTCCTTCACCAACCCGTATTACACCGTGGATGGCGTCAGCCTCGGCTGGGATCTGTACCACCGTACCTACGATCCGACCGATTACAACACCTTGTCGCCGTACAAGACGGTGTCGACCGGCGCAGGCCTGCGCCTGGGCTGGCCGATCGCCGAGGACGACCAGATCAACTTCGGCCTGACGGCGGACCACACCAAGATCACCACTTATTCGGACAGCCCGCGCCTGTACAAGGACTTCTGCAAGGATTTCGGCTGCAGCGGCTCCGGGGCGGCCGACGGCGTCGGCGAAGTCAGCGTCAGCAGCCTGCTGCTGTCCGTCGGCTGGTCGCGCGACAGCCGCGACAGCTTCATCTATCCGCGCAAGGGTGTGTACCAGCGTGTGTATGGCGAAGTCACCGTGCCGGTGGGCGACCTGCGCTACGGCAAGCTGGGCTACCAGTACCAGCACTGGTTCCCGATCGGGCGCGATTACGCGCTGATGCTCAATGCCGACCTCGGCTATGCCAAGGGTTTCGGTGGCAAGGAAGTGCCTTTCTACAAGAACTACTACGTCGGCGGCATCGGCTCGGTGCGCGGCTTCGATCAGGGCACGCTGGGGCCGAAGTTCAGGGATACCGATGGCGACATCACCTCGACCGGCGGTACCCGCAAGCTGGTGACCAACGCCGAGTTCTTCTTCCCGATGCCGGGTTCGGGCACCGACCGCTCGTTCCGCATCTCCGCCTTCTTCGATGCCGGCTATGTCTGGGGCGAGGATCCCGATACCGGCAAGGAGCAGAAGCTGGGCTTCGACGACCTGCGTTACAGTACCGGCCTTGCGTTCTCGTGGAGCTCCCCGATCGGACCGCTGAAGTTCAGCTTCGGCCACCCGCTCAAGAAAGAGAAGGACGACGAGATCCAGCGTTTCCAATTCCAGCTCGGCAGCGTGTTCTGAGCGCTGCGCCAAACAAGTTTCATTCGGAGGCATAAGTGAAAGTTAGCACCCTGTCCCTGGTGGGCGCCGCACTGATCGGCTTGTCGCAGGCCGCCGTGGCCGACACCAAGATCGGTTTCGTCAACTCCGACCGCGTGATGCGCGAGGCGGCGCCCGCGGTGCGGGCCCAGCAGCGCCTCGAGAAGGAGTTCGAGAAGCGCGACCAGGAACTCCAGCGCATGGCCCGCGACCTGAAGGCCATGCAGGACGAGCTCGAGCGCAATGGCACGACCATGGCCGAGAACGACCGCCGCAACAAGGAGCGGGCGCTGAACGATCTCAACCGCGACTTCCAGCGCAAGCAGCGCGAGTTCCGCGAAGATCTGAACCAGCGCCGCAACGAGGAACTGGCTTCGGTGCTCGACAAGGCCAACCGCTCGGTCAAGGACATCGCCGAGAAGGAAAACTTCGACATCATCTTCCAGGAAGCGGTGTACGCGAACCCGCGCATCGACATCACCGACAAGGTCATCAAGGCCCTGTCCGACGCCAAGTAAGCCTCCCGCCCGCATGTTCCGTCTCGACGAACTGGTTGCGCGGCTCGGAGGGGAAGTGTCCGGCGACGCCGGCGTGGCCGTCCACCGGGTGGCCACGCTCGACCAGGCGGGAGAGGGCGATCTCGCCTTCGTCGCCAACCGCAAGTACCTGCCGAAGCTGCGCGAAAGTGCCGCGTCGGCGGTCATCGTCGCGCCGGACGCGAAGGCCTTGCTGAACGGCCGCAGCGCCATCGTCGTTGCCGACCCCTATCTGTACTTCGCGCGCGTCGCCCAGCTCTTCAATCCGCTCCCGGTGGTGCGCCCCGGCGTCCATGCGCTTGCCGCGCTCGCTTCCAGCGTACCGTCGTCGGCCGAGATCGGGCCGGGCGCGTCGATCGAGGAGGATGTCGAGATCGGCGAGGGCGTCGTCGTCGGCGCGGGCTGCCACATCGGCCGCGGCGCACGCATCGGCCGCGGTACGCGGCTTGCCGCGCGGGTCACGATCCAGCATGGCTGCGTGGTCGGGGAGAACTGCATTCTGCATTCCGGCGTGGTCGTCGGCAGCGACGGCTTCGGCTTCGCCCGTGAAAAGGATGGGCGCTGGGTCAAGATCCCGCAGATCGGCCGGGTCGTCGTCGGCAACGAAGTCGAGATCGGCGCCAACACCACGATCGACCGTGGCGCGCTCGACGACACCGTGATCGGCGACGGCTGCAAGCTCGACAACCAGATCCAGATCGCACACAACGTGCGCATCGGCGAGAACACCGCGATCGCGGGCTGCGTCGGCATCGCCGGCAGCACCACCATCGGTGCGCGCTGCATGATCGGTGGCCAGGCAGGCATCATCGGCCATCTGACGATCTGCGACGACGTCGTCGTTTCCGCCGGCACGCTGGTCAGCAAGTCCATCACCCGGCCGGGCGTCTATACCGCCAGCCTGCCGGTACAGCCGCACGCCGACTGGGTGCGCAATTTTTCCCACCTGCGCCACCTCGATGCGCTGGCCGGACGCGTCCGCTCACTCGAAAACCAATGAAGGCGGCCGCGACGGCCGGCCCCGGGACAATCCTCATGATGAACATCAACGAAATCGTCGAATACCTGCCGCACCGCTATCCCTTTCTGCTGATCGACCGCGTGCTCGAGATGGAGGAGGGCAAGCGCATCATCGCGCTGAAGAACGTGACGATGAACGAGCCTTTCTTTCCCGGTCATTTCCCGCACCACCCGGTGATGCCCGGCGTGCTGATCGTCGAGGCGATGGCCCAGGCGGCGGCCGTGCTGTCGTTCAAGAGCATGGGCGTCAAGCCGGACGAGAACTCGGTGGTGTATTTCGCCGGCATCGACAACGTGCGCTTCAAGCGCCCGGTGGTGCCGGGCGACCAGTTGATCTTCGAGGTCGAGATCACCCAGAACAAGCGCAACATCTACAAGTACAAGGGAGTCGCCCGCGTCAATGGCGAAGTGGCGACCGAAGCCGATCTGATGTGCGCACTGAAGACCCTATGATCCATCCGACCGCCATCGTCCATCCGGGCGCCAGGCTCGGTGAGAAGGTCTCGATCGGAGCCTATTCGATCATCGGCGAGCACGTCGAGATCGGCGACGGCAGCCGGATCGGGCCGCACGTCGTCATCGAGGGCCATACCCGCATCGGCTGCGACAACGAAATCTTCCAGTTCTGCTCGCTCGGCGCCAAGCCGCAGGACAAGAAATACGACGACGAGCCCACCCGGCTCGAGATCGGCGACCGCAACACCATCCGCGAGTACTGCTCGTTCAACCTCGGCACCAGCCAGGACGGGGGCGTCACCCGTGTCGGCGACGACAACTGGATCATGGCCTACGTCCATGTGGCGCACGACTGCCAGGTTGGCGATCACACCATCTTCGCCAACAACGCGACCCTGGCCGGCCACGTCCATGTCGGCGACTGGGCGATCCTCGGCGGCTTCACCGGCGTGCACCAGTTCTGCCGCGTTGGCGCGCACAGCTTCTGCGGCGTCGGCACGGTGCTGCTGCAGGATCTGCCGCCTTTTGTCACTGTCGCCGGCAACCCTGCCAAGCCACACGGCATCAACAGCGAAGGCCTCAAGCGCCGCGGCTACGGCAGCGAAGGCATCGCCGCGATCAAACGTGCCTACCGGGCACTGTATCGTAGCGGCCTGACGCTGGACGAAGCGCGTCAGCGCGTCGCCGAGATCGCGGCCGAGCATGCCGAGGCCGGCCTGCTGTCCGAATTCATCGCCGACTCCGGCCGCGGCATCGTCCGCTGAGCACCATGACCGTCCGCATCGCGATGGTCGCCGGAGAAGCATCCGGCGACCTGCTTGCCAGCCATCTGATCCGGGCCATTCGCCGGCACCTGCCCGATGCCGAGTTTTTCGGCATCGGCGGGCCGAAGATGCAGGCGGAAGGCTTCGACGCGCGCTGGCCCTGCGAACTGCTGGCGGTGCACGGTTATGTCGATGCGCTGAAGCGCTACCGCGAGCTGTCGGGTATCCGCCGCAGCCTGCTGGCGCAGATCCGCAAGGAGCGGCCGGCGGCCTTCATCGGCGTCGATGCGCCCGACTTCAACCTGTGGCTGGAAGGCAAGGCCAAGGATGCGGGCATTCCGGCGATCCATTTCGTCAGCCCGTCGATCTGGGCCTGGCGCGGCGGGCGCATCAAGCGCATCGCGCGCTCGGTCAGCCGCATGCTGTGCCTGTTTCCGTTCGAGCCGGCGCTGTACGAGCAGGCTGGCGTGCCGGTCAGCTACGTCGGCCATCCGCTGGCGGACGTGTTTCCGCTGTGCCCGGACCGCGCCGCGGCGCGTGCGCTGCTGGGTTTGAATCCGGACAGCAGGATCGTGGCGATGCTGCCGGGCAGCCGCCAGTCCGAAGTGCGCAACCTGGCCGACATCTACATCGCCACGGCGATCCGTATGCTCGAACGCGACCCCGGCCTGGGTTTCCTGGTGCCGCTGGCGACGCGCGAGACCCGATTGATCTTCGAAGAAGCGCTGCACCGCAACCAGGCGATGGAGCTGCCCATTCGCATGCTGTTCGGCCATGCGGTCGAGGCCATGACTGCCGCCGATGCCGTGCTGGTGGCGAGCGGCACGGCCAGCCTCGAAGCCGCGCTGCTGAAGCGGCCGATGGTGATCACCTATCGCATCGGCGACTGGCAATACCGCCTGATGAAGCGCATGGCCTATCTGCCGTGGGTCGGGCTGCCGAACATCCTGTGCAACGAAGGCCTGGTCCCCGAACTGCTGCAGGACGATGCGACGCCGGAAAAACTCGCCGTTGCGTTGAAAGCCTGGCTCGACGACGCCGACCGCTGCGCGGCGCTCGAACTGCGCTTCACCGAACTGCATCTGACCCTGCGGCAGGACACGGCGCAAAAGGCAGCGGAAGCCATCCTGCCTTACCTGAACGGCAGGACGACGTGAGCGCAGACCTTTTTTTCATGCCTGCTGCGGCGTGTCCGGGACAGGCGCTGGTATGCGGTGTGGACGAGGCCGGGCGCGGCCCCCTGTGCGGACCGGTCGTTGCCGCGGCGGTGATTCTCGATCCGGCACGCCCGATCGACGGCCTGGCGGATTCCAAGAAGCTCGGCGAGCGTGCGCGCGAGCGCCTGGCGGTGCTGATCCGCGAGCGCGCGCTGGCCTGGGCGGTCGCCGAAGCCAGCGTCGAGGAGATCGACCGCCTCAACATCCTGCACGCAAGCATGCTGGCGATGCAGCGCGCGGTCGCGGGGCTGAGCGTGGCGCCGGCCGAAGTGCTGATCGACGGCAACCGCTGCCCGCGGCTGCCCTATCCGGCGCGCGCCATCGTCAAGGGCGATGCCACCGAACCTTCGATCTCGGCTGCTTCCATCCTTGCCAAGACCGTCCGTGACGCCGGCATGCGTGAACTCGACGCGTCATGGCCGCAATACGGGCTCGCCGCGCACAAGGGTTATCCCACTGCCGCCCACCTGCAGGCGTTGCAACAGCATGGCGTCGCCGATTTCTACCGCCGCAGCTTCGCGCCCGTACGGCGCCTGCTCGACGCCGCCGAGTGATGAAAGCGATCGCGTCGCGCGACAATCCGCTGGTCAAGCGCCTGCATGCGCTGTCAAGCTCGACGCGTGAACGGCGCAAGCATGGCGAGACGCTGCTCGACGGCGCACACCTGCTGGATGCCGCGCTGCAGCGCCAGTGGCCGCTGAAAGGCGTCGTCGTGGCCGAGAGCGGCCTCGCCGGCGCCGAGATCCAGGATCTGCTCTCGCGCTGCCCGGCCGAGGTGCCGCGCTACCGGTTGTCCGACGCCTTGTTCGCCCACATCAGCCCGGTCGATACGCCCTCGGGCCTCGTCGCCATCATCGACCTGCCGGCCGAACCGGCACCTG
Organism: Thauera butanivorans NBRC 103042; assembly: GCF_001591165.1. Lineage (GTDB taxonomy): Bacteria > Pseudomonadota > Gammaproteobacteria > Burkholderiales > Rhodocyclaceae > Thauera > Thauera butanivorans. The sequence goes on along the minus strand of NZ_BCUG01000033.1, from coordinate 28,731 downwards.
AGCCACTTGCAAGCGACGTCGTCGTGCTCGATTCGGTGCAGGACCCCGGCAATCTCGGCACCATCCTGCGCACTGCGGCTGCGGCCGGCGTGCGCGAGGTGCTGCTCACCGAAGGCTGTGCAAGCGCCTGGTCGCCACGGGTGCTGCGCGCCGGCATGGGCGCGCATTTCGGCCTGCGCATCCGCGAACGCGTCGACGCATTGCAGGCCTTGGAGGGGTTTCCCGGTACCGTGCTGGCCACCGCGCTGGCGCCCGATGCGCGCAGCCTGTACGACATCGACCTCGGCCGTCCGGCCGCTTGGCTGTTCGGTGCCGAAGGCCAGGGCCTTTCGCCGGCCTTGCTCGCCCTTGCCGCCGAGCGCGTCGTGATTCCGCTCGCAGACGGGATCGAATCGCTCAACGTCGCCGCGGCAGTGGCGATCTGCTTGTTCGAGCAGGCACGGCAGCGGCGCGCGTTAAGTGCGTCACATTCCTCTCAAGGCGGCGATTGACAGCTTTTTCCCCGGCACATGATGCTATCGGCCGGTGCCGGTCCGCGACACGCGTCGCGGCACGCAGGGCCACAGACGGCGGAAAGCCGCATTTGCCGAGGAGACGAGGAGTGACGATCCACTTCAAAACCCCGAAAGGGGTGGGCGAAATCGCCAATCGCAGCGGGGCCATCGGCCAGCGTGCGAGGCGGTTGCTGATCCTGATCGACGGGCAGCGCTCCAGGGCCGAACTGCACGCCCTGGCGGGCGACCCCGATTTCGAGAACTCCCTTGCCCAGCTGTGCGGCGCCGGCTTCATTGCCGCAGCACCCGTGGAGCCCGGGATCGTGCCGCCGTCCGCAGGCACTCCGGCAGACGATCCGTCGGCACAAGACCTGCAGAAGGCGCGCAACTTCATGATCAACACCTTGCGCGCCTATCACGGCCATTACAACAAGCTGAACCTGATCAAGCGCATCGAAAGCTCGCAGCAGCGCGCGGAGCTCGAGGCCTTGTTCGGGGAATGGCGTGCGTCCATCGCCGAAAACCGTACCGGTCTCAAACGCGTCGACGAGCTCGCCAGCCAACTGCGCGCGGTGATGTAGCGCCCCGTTTGCTAACATTGGGCGCTTCTTCCTGCCGGCCGTCCTCCGCCCATGATCTTCGTCATTTCCCCCGCCAAGGCACTCGACTACGAGACGCCGCCTGCCACGCCGCGCTTCACCCAGCCGGATTTCCTCGATCGATCCGCCGAACTCATCGCCATCCTGCGCGAGCGCTCGCCGGCGCAGATCGCGGAGCTGATGTCGCTGTCGGACGCGCTCGCCAGCCTCAATGCCGCGCGCTACGAACAATGGTCAACGCCGTTCTCGCCGGACAATGCCAAGCAGGCGGTATTCGCCTTCAATGGCGACGTGTACGAGGGGCTGGACGCATGCAGCCTGACGCCGCAGGAGCTCGACTGGGCACAGGACCATCTGCGCATCCTGTCCGGCCTGTACGGCGTGCTGCGCCCGCTCGACCTGATGCAGCCTTACCGGCTGGAAATGGGCACCCGGCTGGAGAACGCCCGCGGCAGGAATCTGTACGCCTTCTGGGGCGATCGCATCACCGACGAACTTAACCGCCTGCTCGCCGTCGAGGCCGAGGCCGGACGCGAGCCGATCCTTTTCAACCTGGCCTCCGACGAGTATTTCAAATCGGTCAAGCCGGCGAAACTCAAGGGCAGGCTGGTCGGCGCCGCTTTCGAGGACTGGAAGGGAGGCCGCTACAAGATCGTCAGCTTCTACGCCAAGCGCGCGCGTGGCCTGATGAGCCGCTACCTGATCCAGCACCGCATCGACGACATCGACGGGGTGAAGGGCTTCGCTGCCGAAGGCTATGCCTTCGCGGCCGAAGCCTCGGACGACGACCGGCTGGTATTCCGCCGCCGCGAGGCCTGAGCGCGATGGCTGAAGTGGCCTCCATGCGCATCAGTTCATGCTTCGATTCCGGCGCGATCGAGGTGGTCTGCGCCGACGACCCGCAGAACATCCGGCTGCACCTGCGCGCCGACAATGCCGCCGAATTCCGCCAGTGGTTCCATTTCCGCCTGACGGGTGCCGCGGGCAGGGCAGTGCGCATGGTGTTCGAGAATGCTTCGCAGGCCGCCTACCCGGACGGCTGGCCGGGCTACCGCTGCGTGGCGTCCTACGATCGCCGCAACTGGTTCCGCGTCTCCGGCACCCGCTACGAGACCTCGCCTTTCGCCAGCGCGAGCAAGCTCGGTGCGACCGTCGATGGCCGCGATACCGACCTCGTCGCCGTCGCCCGCCGCCTGCGCGAGCAGGCACGCTTCTGCACCGTGCCCAACATGAACCCCGACGGTGCGGTACGCGGCAATCTGCGCACCAATGCGGCGGGGCGCAATCTCAATCGCGAGTGGCGCGAGCCCGATCCCGCCGCCAGTCCGGAGGTCTTTCCAGGGACGATGAAAGCCCCGGTTGACGGGTCAGTGCCGCGACGGAGCGCGACCGGGTCCCTGGCTCCGGGGTGTTACAGCCAGGTCGCCTTCATTCCCAGTTCGGCCAGGATGGCGGCGGCGCAGGCCGTGCCCGAGCGCACGGCGGATTCGAGCGTGGCGGGGTAGGGGGAGTCGAGATAGTCCCCGGCCAGCCACAGGCCGCGCAGCGGCGTGCGCATGCCGGGGCGGAAAATGCCGGGCCGGCAGGCGATGGTGGCGCGCTTTTCGACGATGACCTGCGACCACTCGGGCGCGGGCAGCCTGCGGCCCAGCTGGCGTTCGAGCTGGGCGTGGGTTGCCAGGATCAGTTCGTCGCGGGGCAGCGCCTCGTGCGGCCCGTGGGCGCTGATGACGCAGGCGATCAGGCCTTCCGGCCCACCCAACTGGCCACGGTCGAAAGCCCATTGTGCCGGGCTGGCCGTCAGCGTGGCGGTGGTGCCGCTGTCGAGGCCGATCATCGGTTCGGACAGCTTCTGCCCTTTCCCGAGCGCCAGATAGACTGTAACGATCGGTTCGTGAGGCAGGGCGTCGATCTGCGCGGCGAGGCGCTCGCACTGGCCGGTGGAGGCGAGCAGGGCGCCGGCGTGATAGGGCGCAGTGGCAAGCACAACATGCGGCCAGGGACGGCTGCCGGGGTCGCCTTCGAGGCGGAAGCCGCCGTCGACCGGCTGGATCGCCTCGATCGCGTTGCCGGTGCGCAGCTTGCCGCGCCGGGTGGCGAGGTAGCGGGCCGCCGGCACCGGGAACAGTTCGGACAGGTCGACGCGCGGGATCAGCAGTTCGCTGTCGCTGGCCGAGGCGGCCAGGCTGTCGCGCAGCACGTTGGCGAAGACCTGGGCCGAAGCTTCGGCGGCCGGCGTGTTCAGCGCAGCGACACACAAGGGTTCCCATACCAGTTCAGCCAGTACCGGCGTCTGCCGCGTCTCGCGCAACAGGCTGCGGACCGTCATCTCCGGCGGCAGGCGGAAACCCTGCTTCTTGAGCCAGCGCATCAGGCGCAGCATCGCCAGCCGGTCGGCCCAGTTCAGGCCTTCGGCACGCAGCAGGCCGGCGGCCAGGTGAAAAGGCGCGGGCAGCGCCGCCGCCTTCAGCTTCATCCTGCCCGGCACGTGCAGGGTCAGCGGCAGGTGGGCGAGCTGCTTGGGCGAGCAGCCGGTGGTGCGCAGCAGGCGGGTGAGTTCGGTGTAAGCGCCGATCAGGATGTGCTGGCCGTTGTCGACCCGCCGGCCGTCCTTGGCCACCACCCGCGCCCGTCCGCCCAGCGTGTGCGAGCGCTCGAACACCGTGACATGCACGCCGGCGCGCGCCAGTTCGACTGCGCAGGCGAGGCCTGCGTAGCCAGCGCCGATCACCGCGACGGTCGGCACGCTCATCAGCTCAGCCCTTGAACCAGGTGGTGCCGGCCAGCCAGACCTTGCGCAGCGGCGTCAGCGAGGTGCGGCGGTCCAGCACCTGGAAGCCGTCGGCGGCGATCTCGCGCAGCAGCGTGCGGTAGATCGCCGCCATCACCAGGCCGGGGCGCTGCATCTTGCGGTCGATGTCCGGCAACTGCGCGAAGGCCTGGTCGTAGAAGCCTTCCGCACGTTCGGCCTGGAAGGCCATCAGTTCGCGGAAGGCGTCTGAATGGCGCGCCTCCAGGATGTCCTTGGCCGGCACGTCGAAGCGCTGCAGGTCCTCGATCGGCAGGTAGATGCGGCCGCGGCGGGCGTCCTCGCCGACGTCGCGGATGATGTTGGTGAGCTGGAAGGCGATGCCGAGGTCGTGGGCGTACTTCAGCGTCTGGCGGTCCTGGTAGCCGAAGATCTCGGCCGCCAGCAGGCCGACCACGCTGGCGACCCGGTAACAGTAGAGCTGCAGGCCCTTGAAGTCGAGGTAGCGCGTCTGCGACAGATCCATCGCCATGCCGTCGATGATCTCCAGCAACTGCTCCTGCGGCAAGGCGAAACGCGGCAGCACGTCCTTCAGCGCATGGCCGACAGGATGGGTCGGGTTGCCGGCCCAGGTGCGCGCGACCTCCTTGCGCCACCATTCGAGCTTGGTCTGGGCCAGCGACAGGTCGTGGCATTCGTCGACGACGTCGTCGACCTCGCGGCAGAAGGCATACAGCGCGGTGATCGCCTGGCGCTTGTCGGGCGGCAGGAACATGAAGCTGTAGTAGAAGCTCGATCCGCTCTTGGCGGCCTTGTCCTGGCAGTAGTCGTGCGGATTCATGCGGTGTTCCGGTAGTTCAGGGCGCGCCAGCCGAGGCGCAGCCAGTCGGGCCGGACGAGTACCGGCCGGCGGCGGAAGACGTCGTAGCCGGCTGCTTCGATGCGTTCGAGGATGCGCAGGCCACCGAGCACGATCAGGCGCAACTCCCAGCCGATGCGGCCGGGCAGGGCCAGCGCCAGCGGTGCGCCGTCGAGCATCATGGCACGGGCGCGCTGCACTTCGAAAGCCATCAGCGCCTGCCAGCGGGCATCGCAGCGGCCGGCGTCGATGTCGCCCTCGGTGATCTCGAAGCGCGCCATGTCGTCCTGCGGCAGGTAGATGCGCTGCTTCCGCCAGTCGACGCCCACGTCCTGGCAGAAGTTGATCAACTGCAGACTGGTGCAGACGGCGTCCGAGCGGCGGAGATTCTCCGGCGTGGCGGCAGCGTACAGGTGCAGCAGCAGGCGGCCGACCGGGTCGGCCGAGCGCCGGCAGTAGTCGCGCAGCTCGGCGAAGTCGCGGTAGCGCGTCTTGCCGACGTCCTGGGCAAAGGCGCCGAGCAGGTCGCGAAAAGGCTGCACCGGCAGTGCATGTGCGGCGATCGCACGTCCCAGGCGGGCGAACATCGGCGCCAGGCTCTCGTCGCGCACGACCTCGCCGCGCGCACAGGCTTCGAGCGCCAGACGATAGTCGTGCAGCCGGGCCAGTCTGGCGACGGCCGGCGCATCGCCTTCGTCGGCCACGTCGTCGGCGCTGCGGGCGAAGGCGTAGATGGCCTCGACCGGCTCGCGCAGGCGCGGCGGCAGCAGAAGCGAAGCGACAGGAAAATTCTCGTAGTGGTCGACCGGCATGCCTGGCGATGAAGATGCGATGCCACGTTGTGGGCAGGCGGCCCTGCGCGGCGCGGCGGGCGGAGTATATACGTGATTCGCCCCTGTCCCGGATCGAGCAGGGGTGGCGGCAGCTGGCGGCATGGTGGTCTTGCCCAGGCTCGGCGCAGTCCGGCTGTCCATTTTTGGCAGGCTTCGCAGCAATTTCAACGCTGCGATGACACAATCGGGCTTTGCTGCCCCTTCTTTACCTCTCCTTCCACTCCTGCCTGACCGATCTCATGCTGACTGCCCACGCCTTGCGCAAGACGCTTCCCGGTACCCCGCCACGCCTTCTGTTCGATGGGCTGGAGCTGCAGGTCGCGGGTGGCGAATGCGTGGCGATCGTCGGTGAATCCGGGGCGGGGAAATCGACGCTGCTCAATTGCCTGGCGGGGCTGGAGCCGTTCGACGGCGGACACGTCGAACTGGGCGGGCAACGCATCGGCGGGCTGGACGACGATGCGATGGCCCGCCTGCGGCGAGAGGCCTACGGCTTCGTCTTCCAGGCTTTTCACATCCTGCCGCATCTATCGTTGGCGCAGAATGTGGCGCTGCCGCTGTGGCTGCTGAAGGTCGACGAGCGCCAAGCCGATCAGCGCGCCCGCGCCATGCTGGCGCGCGTGGGCCTGGAAGGGCGGGCCGACGACGCGCCGCACACCCTGTCGGGCGGCGAGATGCAGCGCGTGGCGATTGCGCGGGCGCTGATCCATGCTCCTAAGCTGGTGCTGGCCGACGAGCCGACCGGCAACCTCGACCCGGCGCGGGCCGGCGAAGTGCTCGATCTGCTGCTTGGGCAGATCCGGGCCGGCGCCGCCGCCGGCGTGCTGGTGACGCATTCCCGCCTGGCCGCGAAGCGTGCCGACCGGGTGCTGGAATTGGGGCCGCAGGGGCTGGCGGACGTCACGGAGCGCGTGTGAGCGCCGCCGCCCGGCCGCCCGAAGGGGGCGCTCATCCTCCCGTGGGGAGGATGTCGCACAGCGACAGGAGGGTAGTCCAGTGAGCCTGGTGGGCGCGACCTCGCGCCGGCTCTTCCTCGCCAGCCTGCTGCGCCATCGCCTGGCCACTGCGCTGTCGCTGCTGGCGATCGCGCTCGGCGTGGCGCTGGGTCTGGCGGTGCAACTGATCCATGGCGCGGCCATCGACGAATTCGGCCGCGGCCTGCGCACGCTGGCGGGCGAAGCCGACCTGCAACTGGTGGGGCCGCGCGAGGGCTTCGACGAGGCCATCTATCCGATGCTCGCCAAGCGTCCGGAGATCGCCGAAGCCAGCCCGGTGCTGCGCATCGAGGCACGGCTGCCGGGGCGGGAGGATACGCTGGAGATTCTTGGCGTCGACATGTTCCGCGTCGCCCGCATGCAGGCCTTGCTGCGGCCGCGGGCCGACCCGGCGCTGGTGGACGGCGACGGCCGTCTTGCCGGGCTGCAGCCGCGCAACATCTTCGTGAGCGTGGATGCCCGTGCCCGCCTGGAGCTGCCGTCGCGCCTGGGCAACGGGGAGATGGCCGGGCCCGCGCTGCGGGATGGCGTGTTGACCGTCCAGTCCGGTGTCAGCGGGATCGAGCTGCGTCTGGCCGGCGAACTGCCCTTGAGCGGCGCCGAACTGGCGGTGATGGACATCGGCGGCGCGCAGCAGATGTTCGGGCGCATCGGTGTGTTGAGCCGCATCGACCTCAAGCTCGCTCCGGGCCTGAGTCCCGAAGCCGCAGGTCTGGCGCTGTCGCCGCTGCTGCCGCCTGGACTGGCACTGCAGGTTCCGGAAGCCGCGGCCGGCGAGGCGAGTGCGCTGTCGCGCGCCTATCGGGTCAATCTCACGATGCTGGCGGCCATTGCGCTGCTGACCGGTGCGTTCCTGGTGTTTTCCACCCAGGTGCTGTCGGTGGCGCGGCGACGGCGGGAATTCGCCCTGCTGCGTGCGCTCGGCATGGAAAGGCGCCAATTGCTGCGCGGGCTGCTGGCCGAAGGGGCGGTGCTCGGGCTGGTGGGCGGCGTGATCGGCGTGGCGCTCGGCCATGCGCTTGCTGCGCTGGCCTTCAGGCTGGTCGGCGGTGATCTGGGCGCAGGCTTTTTTCGCGGTAGCCGACCCGAGTTGCAGTTCGATGCCATGCTTGCCGCAGGATATCTGCTGCTGGGCGGTGTGGCCGGTGTGCTCGGTAGCTGGCTGCCGGCCCGGGCAGCGTCGCAGGTTGCGCCGGCCCGGGCGCTGAGGGCCGGCGAAGCGCAGTATGCCGGCTTGCCGCATATGCAGGGACGCCTGCCGCTGGCGCTGCTGCTGGCGGCAGGCGCCGGGCTCGCCTGCATGCTGCCGCCGGCCGGCGGCATTCCGCTCGGCGGCTATGCTGCGGTGGCACTGAGCCTGATGGCGGCAGTGCTGTCCCTGCCTGCGCTGGCGCAGAGCCTGCTGCCCTTGCTGGGGCGGACGCGCTCGGTGATCTGGCGCCTGGCCCATGCCCGCCTGTCGGCCACGCCCGGCCAGGCCGTGGTGGCCGCTGCCGGCGTGGTCGCCAGCGTGGCGCTGGCATCGGCGATGGCGATCATGGTCAGCTCCTTCCGGGTGTCGGTGGATGACTGGCTGGCCCAGGTGCTGCCGGCCGACCTGTATGTGCGGGCTTCGAGCTCGGCGGCCAGCGGCTATCTGGATGACGACGCATTGGCGCGCATTGCCGCAGTGCCGGGCGTGGCTTCGGTGGATACGACGCGGCTGCTGAATTTGCGGCTGTCGGACGAGGAGCCGGTGTTCAGCCTGCTGGCGCGTCCGGTCGACGGCAACTGGGGCTTGCCGCTGGTCGCCGGTTCGACCGGACGCCCGGACGGCAGCAAGCCGGGGCAGAGTAGCTTGCCGCCAGCGTGGATTTCCGAAGCCGCCGTCGATCGCCTGGGGCTGGGCGTCGGCGACCGCCTGACGCTGCCGCTGGCCGGCCGCCAGCAGAGTTTCGTCGTTGCCGGCGTCTGGCGGGATTATTCGCGCCAGTACGGTGCGGCGCTGATCGAACTGGCGGACTATCGCGCCCTGACCGGCGACGATCGCGTCAACGACGCCGCGATCCGGCTCGAGGAGGGCACCGATGCGGGCGCGGTGGCCGATGCGCTGAACGCCCGCTTCGGCCCCGGACGCCTGATCATCGCACTGCCGGGCGAAATCCGTGCGACCACGCTGCAGATCTTCGACCGGACTTTCCTGATCACCTATCTGATGGAAGCCGTGACGGTGATGATCGGCCTGTTCGGCATCGCCACCACCTTCGCCGCGCTGGCCGGCACGCGCGAAGGCGAGTTCGGCATGCTGCGCCATCTGGGTTTCACGCGCGGGGAGATCGGGCGCCTGATCGCAGCCGAAGGGGCGCTGACCGCCGGGTTTGGCGTGGCCTGCGGTTTGCTGGCGGGCGGGGCGATGGCATGGATCCTCATCGAGGTGGTCAACCGGCAGAGTTTCCATTGGAGCATGGACCTGGCCGTGCCTTGGGCTGCGCTGGTTCTGTTTGCCGCCGTGCTGGTGTCGCTGGCTGCACTGGTTGCACGGCTCGCCGGGGCGCGAGCGATGCGAGGGTCCGCGGTGCAGGCGGTGAAGGCCGACTGGTGAATGCGGCGGTGCAGGCAGGCGGAGCGGTTGGATGATGCGTGCGAAGGCGGATGCAGGAGAGGACAAGTGTCGATGGTGATACGACGTGCCGGGCAGTGGAGCGGAATCTGGAGGCACTTCGGAGCGGATATCGCCCGACGCTCGCTGTGTGCGTTCGCCGCTGTCATCGCCTTGCTGTCGTGTCTGCCACCGGAGATTCATGCACAGGGTTCAGGATCTGCGTCGGCTGCCGATGGCTACCCAGCCGTGGTGCCGGGCAGGCCGCTGATCTTCCCCGATGATTTCGGCGCCCACCCGGACTACCGTACCGAATGGTGGTACATCACCGGCTGGCTGCGTGATGACGCAGGCGCGGAGCGTGGCTTCCAGCTCACCTTCTTCCGGGTGCGCACCCTGATCGGCGAGGACAACCCCAGCCGTTTCGCGCCGCGCCAACTCATCCTCGCCCATGCCGCGGTGGCCGATCCGGCGAATGGCCGCCTGCTCCATGCCGAACGTTCGGCACGGGCCTGGCCCGGCCTGGCAGGCGCCGCGACCGGCCGGACGGACGTCGAGATCGATGGCTGGTCGCTGTCGATGGAAACTGGGGAGGGTGGCGAGACGGACGGGAGCAGTGGCGATCGCTACCACAGCCGCATCGAAACGGAGGAATTCGGTTTCGAACTGCGCTTCGACGCCCGCCGTCCGCCTTTGCCGAATGGCCGCCAGGGTTTCAGCCAGAAGGCGCCCGATCCGCTCAACGCCAGCCATTACTACAGCCGGCCGCAGCTCGGCGTGTCGGGCAGGCTGCGCCTGGGCAGCGAGATTCTGGACGTGGACGGCCATGCCTGGCTGGATCACGAATGGTCCTCGGAGATCCTGCCGCAGGGCGCGCGCGGCTGGGATTGGATCGGCATCAACCTGCATGACGGCGGTTCGCTGATGCTGTTCCAGATGCGCGATGGCGAAGGCGGCGCGATGTGGGCCGCGGGGACGCTGGCCGATGCGCTTGGCCGGGCGCGGACCTTCGCTCCCGACGAAGTACGCTTCGAGCCGGTGAGGCACTGGACGTCTGCTCGCACCGGCACGCGCTACCCGGTGGAATGGCGCCTGCACCTGGCCGACGGACGCACGCTCGGCCTGCGTCCGCTAATGGACGACCAGGAGCTCGACAGCAGTGCATCGACCGGCGCCGTGTATTGGGAAGGCGCAGTACGCCTGTCCGAGCAGGCGGAGGACGGCAGCGAACGTGAAATCGGTCAGGGCTACCTCGAAATGACCGGCTATGCCGAACGCCTGGACATGTAGCCGCCGCTTCGATGATGCGATAATCCTGCCATTCGACCCAAGCGGAGCTTGATCTTGATTCTCGTGACCGGCGGCGCGGGCTTCATCGGCGCCAACTTCGTCCTCGACTGGCTTGCCGGCGATGGCCGCAGCGATGGCGAAGCCATCCTGAACCTGGACCTGCTGACCTATGCCGGCAACCTCGAAACGCTGGCGAGCCTGCGGGACGATCCGCGCCATGTTTTCGTGCAGGGCGACATCTGCGACCGCGCATTGGTCGACCGCCTGCTGGCAACCTACCGGCCCCGCGCGATCGTGCATTTCGCCGCCGAGAGCCACGTCGACCGCTCCATTCATGGCCCTGGCGATTTCGTGCGTACCAATGTCGAAGGCACGTTCACGCTGCTCGAGGCGGCGCGTGCCCATCATTCGGCGCTCGACGCGGGGGAGCGGGCGGCCTTCCGCTTCCTGCACGTCAGCACAGACGAAGTCTATGGCTCGCTGGGCGCCGACGACCCGGCTTTCGCCGAAACCAAGGCCTACGAACCCAACAGCCCGTATTCGGCCAGCAAGGCGGCCAGCGACCATCTGGTGCGCGCCTGGCACCACACTTACGGCCTGCCGGTGCTGACCACCAACTGCTCGAACAACTACGGTCCGCGCCAGTTTCCGGAGAAACTGATTCCGCTGATGATCGTCAATGCCCTGGCGGGCAAGCCGCTGCCGGTGTATGGCGACGGCCTCAACGTGCGCGACTGGCTGTACGTCACCGATCACTGCGCCGCGATCCGCGAAGTGCTGGCGCGCGGCACGCCGGGCGCGACCTACAACATCGGCGGCTGGAACGAAAAGACCAATATCGACATCGTCCGCAGCGTCTGCGGACTGCTCGACGAGTTGCGCCCCTCGGCTGACGGCAGCCATGCACGGCTCATCACCCATGTCACCGACCGCCCGGGGCACGATCGGCGCTACGCCATCGATGCCCGCAAGATCGAGCGCGAACTGGGCTGGCGGCCAGCCGAGACCTTCGACAGCGGCATCCGCAAGACGGTGCAGTGGTATCTCGACAATCCGCAATGGGTCGCGGACGTGCAGAGCGGTGCCTACCGCGACTGGGTGGCGGCCAACTACGCCACGCGGGGGCAGAAGGCATGAAGATCCTGCTGCTGGGCAAGAACGGCCAGGTGGGCTGGGAGCTGCAGCGTGCGCTGGCGCCATTGGGCGAGCTGATCGCGCTCGATCGCCGTGGCAGCGACGGCTTGTGCGGCGACTTGGAACGACTCGATGCGCTGGCCGATACCGTGCAGCGCCTGGCGCCGGATCTCGTCGTCAATGCCGCAGCCTACACGGCCGTCGATCAGGCGGAAAGCGACGCGGAGCGTGCGCGCCGCATCAACGCGGACGCGGTCGGCGTGCTTGCCGGGCAGGCTGCCGAGCTCGGCGCACTGCTGGTGCACTATTCGACCGATTACGTCTTCGATGGCAGCGGCGAGCGCCCCTGGTGCGAAGACGACACGCCGGCGCCGCTGTCCATCTATGGCGCGACCAAGCTCGAGGGCGAGGAAGCGATTCGCGCCAGCGGCTGCGATCATCTGATTTTCCGTACCTCCTGGGTCCATGCCGCGCGTGGCGGCAACTTTGCCCGCACCATCCTCCGCCTGGCTGCCGAGCGCGAACGCCTGACCGTCATCGACGACCAGATCGGCGCGCCGACCGGTGCAGACCTGATCGCCGATGTCAGCGCCCATGCCATCCGCCGCACGATGGGCGACCGCGGCCACGGTGGCACTTACCACCTGGCCGCAGGCGGGCAGACGAGCTGGCGCGGCTACGCCAGCTTCGTCATCGACCGCACCCGCTCTGGCGGCAGGACACTGGCGGTGCGTGAGATCGTGCCGATACCGGCCTCGAACTATCCGACGCCTGCGGCGCGCCCGCTGAATTCGCGCCTTGACACCCGGCGCCTGCGCGAGCGCTTCGATCTGCACCTGCCCGACTGGCGCGACGGCGTGGCGCGCATGCTGGACGAACTCGGCTGAAGGCGGCCGTTCAGCCAATCAGCTTCGGACAATCGACTGGAACCCTATCGACATGATCATCAAGAGCGTCATCCTTTCCGGCGGTTCGGGCACCCGGCTGTGGCCGGCCTCGCGCGAGAATCACCCCAAGCAGTTGCTGCCGCTGACCAGCGAGCGCTCGCTGCTGCAGGAAACCGCGGTCCGCCTGGACGGTTTTGCCGGCGGCGAGGTCGATCGGCGTCCGCTCGTCGTCACCAACGAGGAATATCGCTTCATCATTGCCGAGCAACTGCGCCAGATCGGTGTGCGTTCGCCCCAGATCGTGCTCGAGCCCTTCGGCCGCAACACCGCGCCGGCGCTGACCCTGGCGGCGCTCGCAGCACTGGAGGAGGGCGACCCGGTGCTGCTGGTGATGCCGGCCGATCACGTCATCACCGACCTCGGCGCGTTCCAGCAGGCCATCGACCAGGGCAGCAGCCTGGCCGGCGACGGGATGCTCGTGACCTTCGGCATCGTGCCCGATCGCGCCGAGACGGGCTACGGCTACATCCGCGCTGGCATGGCAATCGGCGGGGGGCGCGAGCTGGCCGAGTTCGTCGAGAAGCCGGATCTCGACACCGCCCGGCGCTATCTCGAAAGCGGCGAATATTTCTGGAACAGCGGCATCTTCATGATGAAGGCCTCGGCCTGGTTGCGCGCCATCGAGCGCTTCAGGCCCGATATCGCCGAAGCCTGCAGGAGCGCTTACGAAGGCCACAAACAGGATGCCGATTTCATCCGTCTGGAGCAGGGCGCATTCGAACGCTGCCCGAGCGACTCGATCGACTATGCCGTCATGGAGCATCTGGCAAGCGCACCGGAACTGGGCAAGGGTGCGGTGGTGCCGATGTCGGCAGGCTGGTCCGATGTCGGTGCCTGGGATGCGCTGTGGGCGATATCCGGCAAGGACGAGGCGGGCAATGCCGGCCGTGGCGAAGTGCTGTTCGAAGATTGCCGCAATACCCTGGTGCATGCCAATGATCGGCTGGTGGCTGCGGTCGGCTGCGAGGACATGATCGTCGTCGAAACGCCCGATGCGGTGATGGTGGCGCACAAGGATCGCACTCAGGACGTGAAGAAGGTCGTCGCCCGCCTGAAGGCCGAAGGCCGCAGCCTGACGCAAAGTCACCGCAAGGTCTATCGGCCCTGGGGTTGGTACGACTCCATCGACGAAGGGGAGCGTTTCCAGGTCAAGCGCATCGTCGTCAACCCGGGCGCCAAGCTCAGTCTGCAGATGCACCACCATCGCGCCGAACACTGGATCGTGGTCAAGGGCACGGCCGAAGTCACCAACGGCGAGCGCACCTTCCTGCTGGCGGAAAACGAATCGACCTACATTCCGCTGGGGCATACGCACCGGCTGGCGAATCCGGGCAAGGTGCCGCTGGAGATCATCGAGGTGCAGTCCGGGAGCTATCTCGGCGAAGACGACATCGTGCGCTTCGAGGATACCTACGGGCGCAGCTCGAGCTGAGGCCGGAAGGGGGAGGGTCGCTTCGAGCCGTGGCAGTCCGCGCAGGCCGAACCGCAGCCAGGTTCCGCGAAGAGACCATGTATAATGCGGCCCGCTTCGCTGCCGATGCGGGGGTGGCGGAATTGGTAGACGCACTGGATTTAGGTTCCAGCGCCGCAAGGCGTGAGAGTTCGAGTCTCTTCCCCCGCACCATCGGGTTTCAGCGTACTTCTCCCGAGCCGTCTCGTTTTGCAAAACCGTATCTGTTTTGCAAGAATCAGCAGCAGAGACGCCAGTGTGCCTGCGTTGCGATGTCGCGGATGCCTGCGCCACAGCATGTCGGTGAATGCTGCCTCAACCTGCAGGGTACGCTACGCGGCTCTCTTGCACCTGGATTTCCAACATGATCGATGTTGGTCAGGCTTCAGGAGGCGTGCATGGATTCTTCTTCGCCCCTTGTCGAGACATTGCGCCGACTCCTCGCCGATCGCGGCCTGGCGCTGGGCCTGCAATTGGGAAATGGCCGTACTGAAACGCTGGGCAGTGGTCCGGCCGCGGTCATCTTGCGTCTTCCGCGTCCCGAAGCGGCGCTCAAGCTGTTGTCCCCCGATCTCGGCACGCTTGCGCGAGCCTATATCCATGGCGAGATCGATGTCGAAGGAAGTGCGCTGGACATCGTCCGGCTGGCGTTCGAACTCGCGCATGCCGGGAGTGCCCATCGGCGTCTGCTGAACCGGGTCACGGGGTGGCGCCTCTGGCGACATAATCCGGCCAGTGACAGGCGGGCCATCGCGCATCACTACGATGTCTCGAACGATTTCTATCGGCTGTGGCTCGACCCCGAGATGGTCTATTCCTGCGCCTATTTTCCGAGCGGCTCGGAGACCCTGGAGCAGGCACAGCAAGCCAAGCTCGACCTCATCTGCCGCAAGCTCCAGCTCGAGCCGGGAGAGCGCTTCCTCGACATCGGCTGCGGCTGGGGAGCGTTGCTGCTGTGGGCTCATCGTCATTACGGGGTGAAGGCCACCGGCGTGACATTGAGCGAACAGCAATTCAACTACGCACGGCAGCGCATCCGCGAACTGGGCCTGGAAGGGGTAATCGACGTTCACCTGCAGGACTATCGCCACATCCCGGGCCAGGGTGTATTCGACAAGATCGCCTCGGTGGGCATGTTCGAACATGTAGGCATACGCAATCTGCCCGTATATTTCGGCGCCATCAGTCGGCTGCTGACGGATGGCGGCCTGGTGTTGAACCACGGCATCACCACCCGCACAGGGGATGAGGCAGTCAGGGACGGCGCGGGCGATTTCATCGACCGCTATGTGTTTCCCGATGGAGAACTGCCGACCATGGCCCAGGCAGCCGTGGCGATGGAGGATCAACAACTGGAGGTTTTCGACGTCGAAGGCTTGCGACCCCATTACGCACGAACGCTGCTGCATTGGGTCGAGCGTCTCGATGCACACCGCGATAGCGCCATCCGGCTTGTTGGAGACCGGACCTATCGCGTGTGGCGGATCTACATGGCCGGTAGCGCTCAAGCCTTCGAGTACGGCTGGATCTCCGTTCATCAACTGCTGGCTGCCAAGCGCGCCGTGAAGGGTTTTTCGGCCCAGCGCTGGAGTCGTGAGCATATGTGGAGGAGTCCAGCATGATGAAACCCCTTGTCGCCGCAAGGATCTTCACGCTGCTCGAACCCGGCCCGGTCGTGCTCGTCACGACACGCCATGGAGGCAAGAGCAACATCATGACCATCTCGTGGACGATGGTTCTGGATTTCACGCCGCGCTTTGCGATCTGCACCGGTGCATGGAACCACTCGTTCACCGCGCTGGAGAAAACGCGCGAATGCGTCATCGCCATCCCGCCCGCCGACATGCTCGACACCGTGATCGGCATCGGCACCTGCTCGGGCGCGGATACCGACAAATTCACGCGCTTTGGTCTCACGCCCTCCAAAGGCAAGCACGTGCAAGCCCCGCTGATCGCGCAATGCCTCGCCAACATCGAATGCCGGGTCGCCGAGATCATCGCCCCGCACGGCATCGTCGTACTCGACGGCCTGGCCGCGTATGTCGATCACCAGAAATCCGACCAGCGCATGCTGCATGCCGTTGGCGACGGCACCTTCGTCGCCGACGGCGAACGCTTCGACCGTAAGGAGGCGATGCGGTCGAAGCTGCCTGATGGTGTTTAGACTACACTTTGCCACGCGCTGATGACTCGGCGCGGGTGTTGCCGCATGTTGCTGACGTGGCGAAATCGGATGGCGGGCACGACATGCTGGTCTTCCTCGCACGGGCGATCGTCCGACTGTCCGCGACGCACTTGTACAAGCATTCGTGTGCTGCTGGAGCGGCGCCGGCACGGTAGCCAGAGCAGAATGTTCAGGCGCTTGCACGACTGAGGACAGCGGCGGCGCTTGGTCTTCCTGCATAACATGGCATGGGCCGGCACTCTAGGCTATCTGGAAACGCGTCGAAGGAATGTGAAGAGCCAGGAAAACAGCTTTGATCCCACGGAGCCTGCTCTTAAACTTAACATAATGCAAAATGCATATTCGGCATCTTCAGCGCTGGCGCAGCTTCGGCGGGCGAGGGGGTCGTAAAGGATACGATGACGGCAAGTGCAACGCATGCCGCTGTCTTGAGTAGCTGTTCGATGATCGAGTGATCATCGGTTCCTCTCAGGCGTTCTAGCCTGATGAGTGATGCGGCCGGCATCGCGCGCCGGCCTGCTTTTGCGCTTGATAGGTTCGAAGGCGTCATCCCTATAGCGTTCGCTAGGTCTTCGTTCGTCCATCCTCTTTCGCGCATTACCGCTTCGCACTTGGCTTTCAGGTCCATTTCCTTGGCTCCTGTGATTTTTATCAAGTTTAGTGTCTGTTCATCTTGACAATCAATGTTCAAGTTGAATATCTTCTGTAAATGTTCTTTTTGAACATTATTCCGGCACCGATCCAATGAGCGATTCCTGCCGGCACCACATGGGGGCAGAAGATGAAGTCGCACCAGGAACGCAAAGTGGAGCTTCAGGCCATGGTCGCCATTGAGCGTGCCAGGGTCCGCGCCAAGTTTTCCGGTCTCGCCGAAGCCCTCGATCGCCAGCAATACGCCCGCGAGCAGTCGCGGCGCAAGTCGAAGAGGTAAGCACGATGTCTATCAAGGTCGAAATCTCGGACGAAACCGTCCATCTCAAGCAAGGCGTTTCCGGTCGTACTGGCAAGCAATACAGCATTCGGGAACAAGAGGCTTGGGGCTACTTCCTGTCTGCCGATGGTCGCCCGCATCCGCATCCGATGCTCATTCGTCTGAGCTTGGAGGATGACCAGGCGCCGTATCCGAAAGGCGCCTACGTTCTGGCGCCCGAGTCGTTCTATCCCGATCGCTGGGGGCAGGTCTCGTGCCGCGCCAAGCTTCGCCCGGTTGCTGCCACGCCTGCTGCTGCGAGGGCCGCGTGATGAACGGCGATCTTCAAAAGCTTGCTGACGAGATTGTGCATAAGGCTACGCAATTGTCCTATTTGGTCGTCACATTGGATATGGACGCGGCCGACAGGGCAGAGGCGGTGCGTCTTGCGCTTCGGCTGACATGGGACACGGATTCGTTTCTTCGTGACCTGATGAAGAGGGCGGACTGATGTTTTCCGTAACAGTGACGGAAATGATTCAAGTCATTCGGGCCTGCCGCATCCGTTCGGCGGTTCGGGCAATTCGCTGCGGCCGTAGTCGCAAGGCATTCCGCAGTGAGTTGAACTGCATCGGCACCTTCCACCGGACGGCCTGATGCACCTGCATCCCTACCTCGCCGCCACTGACTGCGCCTTCACCCGCCTGGTGCGGGCGAATTACTGGTTCGTCGCCGACCTCGACCACCGCAACGCGCAGTATTGGCGTGATCAGGTCGCACTTTGCGAAGCCCAGTTCATCGCGCAGTCGGTCGGCAGCGCAAACGTGCCTGCGGACGTGCTGGAGCGTCGTCAGCGCCTGGTGCGTGACCAGGTAGGGGTCGCCATGCGGACCGGCTACGAAGCCGCCTCCAAGCGCTGGCACAAGGGCGGGACCGATGTTGCTCATTGACTGGCTTACTCTGCGCATCAAGCTGCATCCGTCCATGGGCCAAGCCCTTTGGGACCGCGTCATGGCCTGCCGTGGCCGGATGCAGTGCTTCGACAGTGATGGCGTCCTCATGTGGGAAAAGAACACCCTCGACGTCGATAAGCTGCGCTCGGACACCATCGGCCTCGTCTGGCAAATCCAGTCCGATGGCCGGGATGAATACCTGGTCGTGGCCGGATCGCCCGCGAGCCTTTCAAACGACGGCCTGAACGTCTTCGGCTCGCTCGACATCGTTCAGTGCGCCGAAACCGTCATCCGCGTCGCTCGCAAGTCACTGCAAGCCATCCTGCCTGGATACATGGCCTGGCAGTGCCGCCGGATCGACATCACCGGCAATTACCTCCTGCCCGACTACGACACCGTCAAGCAAGCGCTGCAAATGCTCATGGTCACCGATGGGGGCCGGCGTCGTGCGTCCAGCGCCAAGAATGGCGGCGACACCGTCTCATGGAACCCCAAATCTGACTTGGCAAAGGGCAAGGCATACCACAAGGGTCCTCAACTTCGAATGCTGTCCAGAAAGGGCAAGGTCGCCGTTTCTGAAGAGCAGTTGAACCTTGCCGATCGGCTGCTGCGCCTGGAACACACCCGGCCTAGCCGCTGGTTTCGGCGGCTGGAAGAGGCGGGCGGGAAGTGGTGGGACTTGGACGAAGACAAGCTGCAGGGGCTGTATCGGGACTTCTTCGGTCCCCTGGTGGATGGCGTGGAGGTGAAGGACATGGAACGGGATACGGTCATCAAGATGGTGCGCGATGCGAACGACATCACGCGGGGCAGGGCGGAAGCGGCATTCACCACGTTGCTGAATATCCGGCAGTTCGGTTTTGAAACCGTCAAGGGTTATATGGCGCCGCGCACATTCTATTTGCATCTGAAGTATTTGCGCGCGGCCGGCATTTCCGATGGCGACATGCATACCGCGAAGATCATCCCGCTGCGGCCGGTGCGGATCGTGCTGGCGCAGGCGGTGGGCTCGTGGGATGAACTGCGGAAGGTGGCGTGATGTTCTGTCCGGAATGCGGCGGTTGCGTGACGTGGCGGAAATGGTACCGGCGGGGCAGATTTTTCTTGCTTCTCCATCTCATCACGACGTTTGTTGTCGTCTGGCATCCCTATTCCCTGTGGCTGTGGATATCGCTCTTGTTTTGTGCTGTAGGAGTGGCATGCCTGATTAGGGCAAAAATTGAATACAAGAGGGCAGGATGCTTTGTGTAGAGGTCGCGTCAGATGGAACGGTTTATGTGGTTGATCCACAGCCTTCTGATTTTTCAACCTGCGCGCTTGTGCTTGTCTCTGGCGATCAAAGCGCGCCTTTCCAAATCCCTTCGAACGATCAACTGGCCGAATCGTTCGGGTTTGCGTTTTCGCTGGTCATGACCTGCGGAGTCGTGGGATTTCTAATCGGCCGTCTCGTTAATTTCTGGAGGTAACACAAATGGACTTCTCTTCGCTGACTTCGGCAGTCGATACGGGTGATGTGGTTGCGGCCATGATCGCGATGGGTGCAATCATGATCGTGCCGAGTGTGGCCAAGTGGGCGGTCAAGAAGATCGCAACATTCTTCGGCTGATACCGGACAGGGGGCGAAAGCCCCCTGATGCTTTCAGGGGTAGGCAATGGCATGGCTATTATTCTTCGCGCTGCTCGGCTTGATCTGCGGCATCGCGTTTTGGCTGGGGTTCTCGGCATGATGCAATTCCGCGCGGCGTTGTGGTTCCTGGTCGGCTTTCTGCTATCGGCAGTGCCTATGCTTGTGTGCGCTGATGATTATCCGCCTGTTCGGATGTATAGATTTTATAGTGATAGCGTTACGCCTCGGCATTATGGCCCAGATCAATTCGACAGAATGAGCGCGTGCCTTGATGGGTTTTCGTGGGTTAAATCGAGAGCCGTTAATCCGAACCATTATTTGTATCCGGATTTGGTGGATAACTCATGTCGAGCGGTTATGGTTTCTGGGACGGGGCCGAATAATTGGGACTATGATCCTATTTCGATTGAGATTATCAATAAGTGTCCGGGCGGTGGAACAAGGCAACGCGTCTCCATTAATCCGGATGTGTACATGTGCGTGAATGCGCCGCCGTGTGAGCCGAATGAAACGCGCGATGAATTCGGCCTTTGCATGGAAAATCCAACATGCGATCAAGGGGATGCGGTGACGGTCGTGGCAGGGGTTGGTTATGCACTCACTACTGAAAATGTGGATGACTGGATCAATCCGGTTATCCCTACATGGGCATGTCACGATGGATGCCGTGCGGCAAATCTTTCTATTATTGAAGACTCGTGCGAAACGCGCTCATGGGAAAGCGGTCCGCCTTATCCTGGGTACTGTGAATTCACTGGTGTGCTGACTGGGGCATTTTGTTCGAATGACAATATGCTGCCGCCGATACCGTGTCCGGAAGGCTATAATTTGGGCGAAGTGAATGGCGTGCCGGGATGCTATCCGGCTGGTGATGGTGGTGGCGATCCTGATCCTGGCGATCCTGATCCTGGCGATCCGGACCCGGACGATCCTGACCCGATACCTGATCCAGACGATCCGAACAATCCAGGCGGAAATCATGGCGGCGGAACGGGTGGCGGTAATGGGGGCTCTGGTACTGGTGGTAACGGCGGTGATGGCGGAAGCGGCGGCGGTGGCGGCAATAATCCGGGTGGCGATGGAAACGGTGTCGGATCGGGTGACGGTGACGGCGATGGGGAAGGGGAAGGGGAGTGCGAGGGTGATGATTGCGGCCCTGGCGCCCCTGGTGAGATAGGCGAGTTGTATTCAAAGAAGGATAAAACGTGGGGAACCGTTCTGACGGATTTCCGGCAAAAGGTGTCGGATGCGCCGTTCGTTCAAGCGGCAGACGGCTTCTTCACGGTGTCGGCGTCGGGCTCCTGCCCGGTGTGGCGCACCACGCTTCCGATGGTTGGCACGATCACAATCGATCATTTTTGTCAGTCGTGGGCGCTGATGTGGTTGCAAATCGCGGGCTATGCGGTGCTCGCTGCCGCGTCGTTTGCGGCGTTTAGGTGGGCTTTTTTATGAACTGGCTGACGGATCTTACGAATTGGCTTTTCGAGCTTGTCAAAAAGGCAATCGATGCGATATGGGATTTTCTTCAGGATGCCTTTATCGCGGTGGCTGATGTGGTGCTCGGAATTGTCGCTTCAGCCATAGAGGCCATTCCTGTTCCCAGCTTCGTAACGCAATACAGTCTGGGCAATTTGCTGAGTCAAATGCACCCGGACATCCTCTTCTTCGTTGGCATCCTTCAAATCCCGACCGGCCTAAGCTTCTTGGCTGCGGGCTTCGGTGTGCGGATGATCCGCAAGGCTGTGACGCTGTTCCAGTGGTGATCGACCATGTTCTTCTTTCACGAAGGCCTGCCCGGCTCGGGCAAAAGCTATGAGGCTGTCACGAAGCATCTGATCGGCGCCTTGGCAAAGGGCCGGCCGGTCGATGCCTATGTTGAGGGTTTGGACCATGCCAAGCTCGCCGATCTGGCCGGCATCACCGAAGGGCGCTGCCGCGAACTGCTCGTGACGCTCACGCGCGAGCAAGTGCCTGACGTCTGGAAGCACAGCCGTGATAACGCCCTGGTGTTTATCGATGAAATGCAAAACTTCTGGCCGTCCAACAAACAGAAGCTCGGCCCGGAGATAACGCAATTCATCACTGAGCACCGACATCGCGGCCAGGACATATGCGGCATGGGCCAGGACCTGCGGGACGTGCATGCGATGTGGCGGCGCCGCTGCGGGCAGAAGGTCGTGTTCTCGAAGCTCGATGGTCTTGGCCGTGATGGGAACTATAGCTATCGCCTTTACAAAGCCGTTACACCGGAAAAGTTCGAGCTCGTCAGCAAGGGCGTGGGAAAGTATGACGAGAAGTTTTTCGGCAGCTACGCCAGCCATACCAGCGATGACATCAACACGGAGAACTACAAGGATTCGCGGGCGGTGCTCTGGAACACGTGGCAGTTCCGGCTGGGGCTCCCAGTATTTGCGGTGGCGGTCGTGGCGGCATGCTGGTTCTTGTATAACGCGCTGTGGGGCGGCGAGTTCATGAAGCAAGAGAAGCGTGAGCCGGCGCACGTCATCGATGAAGGGCCGGTGCATGTCTATGTGCCGCCAGTTCCGCCAGGCCGGGCGCCTGATGCCGAGCCGGCGCCGGTGCCGCTTGACTACGTTCAGGAAATCTCGATCAAGTGGCGTCCGCGCCTGTCGGGCTGGATCATGATGGGCAGCAAGATGGAAGGGGTGGTCGAGTGGTATGACAGCAGTTTGCGCCAGCAGGAACGGCTGTCGGTGCAGCAGTTGATGAAGCTGGGCTACAAGTTCGAATACAGCCGCGAAATGCTCTGGATTCGGAAGGATGGCTTTGAGTTACTGGTCACGTCCTGGCCGATGGAAGCCATCGGGCGCCTCTCGCAACAGCAGAATCGCGAGGTCGGCGGCGGATGAAAAATCCGACGAAGGAGGATTGTTTCATCCGCCGCCGACTGACTACGCTGCGGCCATAGCAGGCGCCTTTGTCGTCACCGTGACGATAAATCACGGCTATTTTTTACTGTCACCGTGACAATAAATACAATCACAAATATTCGTCACGGTGACGTAAAATAGAGCCATCAAATAAGGGGATGGTCATGGCAAAACAGCTTGATGACGTGGCAACGCTCGAATTGCCGATCGAGGCTCCTAAGAGGGGCAGGGGGCGTCCCAGCACGGGCAAAGCGCGTTCCAGTGCAGAGCGCATGCGGGAACTACGCGAACGCCAGCGCACTGCCGTATGGGGCGCTGATGAAGAGGCTAGAGATATTCCCGTCACCGTGACGGGAATGATTGAGCAATTGCGGTATGCTGTTGCTAATGGTTATGTTGCTGTCGCGCGTCACCTTTCTGATCGGCTGTTGAAGATGGCCATGGAAAATAAATTGCGTAACAGTGACGGAAAATGAATTGAGGTGGATGATGGTCAATCCAGTGAGTTACGAGCAGGACGTTGTGGCGTGGGCGAACGAACAAGCGCGGCTGCTGCGTGCGGGTCGGTTCGACTTGTTGGACATCGAGCATATCGCGGACGAGATTGAAGACGTGGGCAAGAGCGAAAAGAGGGAATTTGCGAACCGGATGGCGCTTTTGCTGGCGCACTTGCTCAAGTGGAAGCATCAGCCCGAGCGGCGCGGTTCGAGCTGGGAGAAAACGATCAAGGCGCAGCGTGTCGCCCTGGCCGACTGCATGGATGACACTCCGAGTCTGAAAGCCTCGCTTGATGATGCGCGGTGGTGGCGTCGTGCCTGGATCGACGGGCAAGGGCAGTTCGAGCGCGAAACGGGCCTCCAGGTCGATCTACCAGAGGAATGCCCCTGGACGACTGCGGAAGTGCTCTCGCAGGGTTGGAAACCCGAGTAATCGCCGGCAGAATCCACCAGCTCGAGGATCCATCGCTGGCCGAATCCATCGGCACGGACAAGGTGTAGAAGTTCGATGCCGCGTCATGCCGTCCTGCGCGGAAGCGCCCAGCACGGCCAAAGCACACCTCTGCTCTGCAGAACAGACCCGACCGCTACGCGCGGTACGCCGTCGAGCCGGACGGGCGGATTCTCATTTCCTCCACACTAAATCAGTCTGTAAGGCGATTCCGCCCCCTGGTCGGTGTTTCCGGGCCCGGACCGGCCTCTGTCGCCTGGATCGCGCGGTGTAGAACTCAGGGAACCACCTTGCCGTCACCGGCGCGGGCGCCCGCGCCACGACGAGACCGTAACGGCTTGACGGCAAGAGGTCGCCGCAGGCGATCCGCGAAGCGGACAAGGGCGTGATCACGCAGTGATCAGGGGCTTGCCTCGCGCAGGGCGTGGCGGGCGGCCTTCAGGCCGCTTCTGATCTGGCTCGCTCTTCGAGCGTGGTTTTAGTCCGGGTCCGTATGTAACACCCGGACTTTGTGCAACGGGTTGCAGTTTGAGCTATTTTTGTGTCTTCGATTGATCGACTAAAGGCAATCAAATGATTAAGTACTAGTCCATCGAACTGCATTTCAGCTCGGACATGCGTTCACGCGTTCTGCGGCGATCATCGGTCAAGCGCTGGGTGGATCGTTGTCGGGCTTGCGCGTCGATCTGTCGGATGCGTTTCCGAAGCTCTTTGCAGTTCGGGTGTTCGTTGGCGCTCGATCCGACCATCGCCACGCGTGGGCTGCTCGGTTCGGGGTTAAGGGCATTAAGGGCACGTTGGGCTTGCTGTACGGGATAGCGTGGCACAACAGACATCGTGCCGGAGAGTGTCGTTTGCTGTCCGTCTTGGCAAGGCTGGTCCTGGTAAATGGTTCGACCGGCCACGATGCACCGATATAGCCCATTCGAGTGCTGTTGCTGATCTGGTGCAGTGTAGTAGGCCTCTGCGCGGTGTGCTGGCGCCTGATACCTGGGCGGCGGCGGGATATCAAGAGCCGGGGCGGGGGTGTCCGGCGCCGTTGCTGAGGGTGGTAGTGTAGGCGCCGGGTTTTCCTGGAAGAGCACATAGCCAATGATGGAAAACAGCCCGGCGGTGATCAAAGCGGCGATGATGTGATCGGATTTCATGCCTCTATGATAGGCGCTTCTGTCGCCTGTCATGTATGACGTCGGTCACACTCCGCAGGGCCGGCGTGCAGCTTAGGCCGTCATCCTTACAAGCATCAGGCCGAACCGGCTTTCAAGGTTCAATTGCCTGCGATACCAGTCCGCGCGAGCCTCGGCCGCATCCTCGGCCGCCTGGGCACGCTCGATCTCGGCGCGCAGTTGCTCGATCTGACGTTCAAGGATGGAAACTTGCTGCGACCGCCAGAACATCGCCTTGAGCTCGCCGCACGAAAACGGCCGGCGCCAGGCTGGATGCTGCAGGCCGCAGTCCGCCAGGCTGAACCCGTCCCAGTCGGAACCCAGCAACTCGGCCAGGTCGATGACTTGGCCTTGTCGCAGGGAACCGGGGCGGGGCTTGGCGGCGGGCATGTTGAGACTCTATGCTACCTGCAAGGCTGTGGAAGGGCGGAAAAGCGCCAGGATTGCCGCTTTGATCCGACGAAGGGCCTTTTGAACTTTACATAATGCAAATTATCGCGGCTTTAAGCCAACCGGACACGTCCAAGGTACTTCGATGGATTGTGTCATTGGACAACCCTTGTTTGGCGGACAAGCCCCAGGCACACCCACTATCCAGACAAGAGGTGTCCTGTGGTCATTTTCGGAGTCATCGGTACCAAGGGCGGCGTCGGCAAGACGACGCTGTCAGCGAATATCGGCGCGCTCATCGCCGACATGGGCCTCCGTGTCCTGCTTGTCGACGCGGACATCCAGGCCAGCCTGTCCAAGTTCTACGATCTCGACTACCAGGCTCCGCTGGGCCTTACCGAGGTCATCCACCGCGGCGCGATCACGGACGCGTGCATTTCTCACACCGCGTGGGAGCGCCTGGACATCGTGCTCTGCGACGCACCGCGCCGGCAGCTCGCCGGCGATGGCAGTTCATCCGATCTGGAGCGCTTCCTGCAGAACCGGATGGATATGCCGATGATCCTGCGGCGCGCCTTGCGGGCACCCTACATCGACGAAAACTACGACGTCGTGGTTATCGACACTCCAGGTGCTCAAGGGCCGTTGCTGTTCACCGCCGCGCTTGCAGCCGATCAACTGGTCACGCCTGTCCTCCCGGAAACGCCTTCCGCGCGTGAGTTTCGCACCGGCACGCTCGAGCTGCTCGGCAAGCTCTCCGAGGCGGCCGTGCTCGGGATTCGGCCCGGCCCTGTCACCGCAGTCATCAATCGCGCAGACCGAACCAACGACGCCAAGCTGGTGATGGCCGAGATCCGCCAGGGCTATTTGGAGTTCGGCGGCAACGTCCGCGTGGCCAGCGCCGTGATTCCCGCAGCGGTCATCTACAAGGAGGCAGCCACTCACCGCACCCCCGTGCATCGCATGCGCTCGATACAGGCATTCGAGACGATGCATCAACTGGTCTGGGAGCTTCTGCCCAACCTGGAAGGCGTCTATGCCGGCGCCACCACCGATGGGATCGAGAGCAATGAGTAGGCCCAAACGTTTGCCGGGTGATGCACGCGTGGCTGACCTGGCGCACGCAAATCTGATGAAGGAACAGCGCGGCCGCGGCCCCTCGCCCAAAACCATGAGCGAAGCCGAACTCCAGGCCCATATGCGCGCCAGCCTGAATGTCCCGAATCCGCCGGACAAGTCCCACACCCTGGCGACCGAACTCGAAGGCCTGATCCAGTTGCGCATCACCGATGTGATGCCCTACGACCGGAACCCGCGCCAGCACGAGAACGAACGCTACAGCGACATCAAGGAATCGATTCGGGTGGCCAGTGTCCTGGCGCCGATCGTGGTCACCCGTCGTCCGGGCAACAGCCGGCACATGGTAGCGGCTGGCGGGAACACCCGTCTGAAGGCACAGCAGGAGCTCTGGTCGGAAACCGGCGATGCCCGCTTCGAGTACCTGCTGGGCATCTATCGCCCCTGGAACAGCGAACTGTCCACGATGGTCGCGCACATGGCAGAGAACGAGTTGCGTGGCGGGCTCAGCTTCTGGGATCGAGCCAATGGTATCTGGGCGCTGAAGCGTGAGATCGAGGCTGAGGCCGGTGAAACGCTTTCGTTGCGCAAATTGCATGATGAGTTGGCCAAACGGGGCCTCAAGGTATCCATCGGACTACTGTCGGCCTTTGGATTTGCCGTCGAGCAACTTGCTGATCTGGGGGCGGCAACGGTCAGGCTAACCAAAAACGCGGCTCAAGAACTGCAGCCTGCCTTCAATCAACTCGAACTGTACCTAAAGCTGCACCGACAAGAGGCCGAGTGGCCTCTGCTGCGCGCCATGGTTTTGAAGACTCAGGCCCATGTCCTGGCGGAAGAGGCATTCACGGATGATCTCATCGAAGGCGTACGCCGGATCAATCCGCTCGATCCCGAGCTCCTCGTCGCCGTACTTCAGCATGCGGTTGCAGCGCACCTCGGGCAGACGGCAGCCGAAGTTCGGACGATGTGCGATGCGATCAAGCGCCATCCGAAGGCATCCCTGGAAGAGCTTCGGCGCCATCTCGATGCGCCTGCCGATGCGCTTCCACCGGCAGCGCCGGCAGCAACGACAACACGCATTCTGCCCCCCTCCTCTGCCCCAGTTTCCACGAACACAACTGCTGCTGCATCACCACCGTGCGACTCGCACGGAGTTGGCACGGCTCATGAAGCGATCCGCACGGGAACTGGCGCAGTCGAACCCTCCACGGTCACGCCGGCAGCTACTGTTCCGTCCTCATCCCCGCACACGGCTGAGGCCGGGCCAACGCCGGACGATGAACCGGCCGAGGCAGCCATCATCACCTTCGTCCGCGCCTGCGGGGTTGCGGACCTGTTCCGGCAATGCCGCGCCCTGCCCCATGGCTACTTCATGGAAGTGCCGCCCGACGGCATGTTCATCGACGGCTTCGGGGATGGTGAAGTCGAGCCGCTCCGACATGGTGGCTGGTGGATCGCCGCCATGTATTCCGGCCAGATCGATGGTGCCCTCAGCCATCTGATGCCCAAGGATTCGCTCTGGCGCCAGCTGCAGCGGATGGAGAACGGCCACGACGACACCGCCTTGCAATGGCACATCGAGACGACGCTTGGCAATCCGCCTGGACTGCTCGAGCTGGGGCAATGGCTGCTGAGGTGCCCGGATCATGTGATCGACGCTCATGAGCGCCTGGTGCGTGAGCTGCGCCGCAGCGTTGTGCAGTGATGAGGAGATCAACCATGCATCACGCCACCGTTCCCATCACGGCCCATACACTCACGATGACGGTGCTGACTTACCTGATCGATCGCGTGGACCGTGGCGATCTCACCGGGCTGCTGGGCCCGTTGGACGCCGCAGAACTCGACCAGTTGCGCACGATGACGGTGCGCGACCTGCTGGGTATCACTGACCAGGGGCGCGAGATCGTGAAGATCTCGATCGACACCCGCCAGCTCCGGGGCTGCATGTCACGGCTGCGCAACCGCAGTGAGGATGAGGCCGACCAGTTGTGGTTCATCCGCCGTGGAGCGCAGCAGTTCCTGATGACCGAGCTTTTTGGTCTCAGCGAACGTGAATTCAGGGAGCTGCGCCGACACGCCGGCATCACCGAGCGCGGACGCCCCCAGGCGCTCAAGCCCGTTACGGCCCAACAGGTTCGAAACCACTGGCAGGCCATCAATCCCCGGATGCCGCTCATCGCTCGCTACCGCGTGCTGGGCGACGCCTTCCCCGAACTGTCACTGGCCTCGCTCTACGCAGCGGTCCATGACCGATAAGGAGATCACCATGAACGACCCGCATTCGCCGTCGTGGACTCGGCCATGCTGCTCGAGTCCTTCGACGAACCGATCGTGATCCACCGCAGCTTTCTGCCCCTCGCCGGCAGTGTGAATGCGGCGCTGTTGTTGACCTGGATGATCACGCTCACCCGTGAGCAGGAAGGTGTCGGTGCCGATGGCTGGCTCTGCTTGACTCAAGCCGATTGGGCAGCCGAGACCGGGTTGTCGCGGTATGAGCAGGAAGCGGCACGCAAGGCCTTGCGTACCCGAGGACTCATCGAGGAGCGTCGCAGTGGCATGCCGGCGCGGCTCGAGATGCGTGTCCGTGCGCAGGTCGTGGCCGAGGCCCTGCGTGAACAGGGGCGGCAACGCTACGGCGCCTACCTTGATG
>NZ_BCUG01000032.1 GCF_001591165.1 Thauera butanivorans NBRC 103042 | reverse complement strand
CCAGGATCTTCATCGTTGCTGGTTTCTCTTTCGGTTGGGGAAAGCCGCGGCCTGAGGGCCGCGGCTGTTCATTTCTCGACGAAGGCGCGCTCGATCACGTAGTCCCCGCGCTCGCCCTGACGCGGGCTGATGCGGAAGCCGCGGGCATCGAGCAGCTTGCAGGTGTCGGCCAGCATCGCCGGGCTGCCGCAGATCATCGCCCGGTCGTGTGCTGCGTCGAGCGGCGGCAGGCCGAGATCGGCGCACAGCTTGCCGGAATCCAGCAGGTCGGTCAGCCGTCCCTGGTTGCGGAAGGGTTCGCGCGTCACCGTCGGGTAGTACAGCAGCTTTGCGCTGACCAGTTCGCCGAGGAATTCGTCCTGCGGCAGCTCGCGTTCGATGAAATCCACGTAGGCCAGCTCGTTGACCTGGCGCACGCCATGCACCAGCACTACGCGCTCGAAGCGTTCGTAGGTCTCCGGGTCGCGGATGATGCTGAGGAAAGGGGCGAGGCCGGTGCCGGTGGCGAGCAGGAACAGGTTGCGGCCGTCGTTGATGTCGTCGATCACCAGGGTGCCGACCGGTTTGCTGCCGACGATCAGTTCGTCGCCCGGGAGCAAGTGCTGCAGGCGCGAGGTGAGTGGGCCGTCGGGCACCTTGATGCTGAAGAATTCCAGGTGCTCGTCGTAGTTTGCGCTGGCGATGCTGTAGGCGCGCAGCAGCGGCCTGTTTTCGCCGGGCAGGCCGATCATGACGAAGTGGCCGTTGCGAAAGCGCAGGCTGGCGCTGCGCGAGGTGCGGAAACTGAACAGGGAGTCGTTCCAGTGATGGACGTGCAGCACGCGTTCGGTAGTGAGACTGCTCATGATGGCTTCCTTTTGATTCAGGCGCGTTCGTCGCCGAGTTCGCGCAGATAGGCCCAGGGATAGATGCCGCGGTCGTGGCCGTCGGCGAAGACCAGGTTGAGTCCCTTGTCTGCGACCGGCCGGATGTCGGCCAGCGCAGCTGGAGCTGCGGGTGCCTGCCCGCTGCGGCGGCGCTGGGTGCAGGCGGCGCAGCGGCACTGCTGGCGCAGCCTGCCGTGATGCAGCACGCTCGAAGCGCCGTCGCTCCATTCGATGACCAGCAGGCCGGAGCGACGCCTGTCGGTGATCTGCACCGGCAGGCAGGACGAGGTGGTGGTGGCGTTCATAACACCGCCCGCACGTCGTCCTGGCTGCCCAGATGCCAGTCCTGGCCCAGGCCGCCGTCCCTCAGTTCGCCGCCCATCGCGGCCAGGCTTTCCTCGCGGATGAGGGCCTTCAGCTGGCGGTGCAGCGCCATGAAGGTCGGCGATGCGGTCATCTCCGGCGTGCGCGGGCGGGGCAGCGGGATCGGAATCTCGGCCTTGATCCTGCCCGGGCGTGCGGTCATGACATAGACCTTGTCGGAGAGGAAGATCGACTCCTCGATGTCATGGGTGATGAAGAGCACCGACAGACGCAGCTGCTGCCACATGTTGGTGAGGATTTCCTGCATCACCACCCGTGTCTGGGCATCGAGCGCACCGAAGGGTTCGTCCATCAGCAGCACCTGCGGGCCGGTGGCGAGCGCACGGACGATGCCGACGCGCTGCTTCATGCCGCCGGAAAGCTGGTCCGGATAGTGGTTCTCGAAGGACAGCAGCCCCGCCAGCCCGAGCAGGGTGCGGGCCTTGGATTCACGCTCGGCTCGCCCCATGCCCTGCATCCTGAGTCCGAACTCGACGTTCTCGCGCACCTTCAGCCACGGGAACAAGGAGTACTGCTGGAACACGACTCCGCGCTCCGAGCCCGGCCCGTCGATCGGCTTGCCGTCTACCATCGCCTTGCCAGCACTCGGCTTCAGGAAGCCGGCGACGATGTTGAGCAACGTGGATTTTCCGCAGCCCGAAGGGCCGACCACCGAGACGAATTCGCCCGGTTCGACGTCCAGCGTGACTCCGCTCACCGCATCCAGTGCCGCACCGTTCTGCATGAAGCTGACGCGGATGTCGCGCAGGTCGATATGGCCCCTGGCCGGGCCTTTGCCGTCGCTTGCCATCATCCATTCTCCTTGTGGCCGGCCCGCTGCCAGGGCATCGCCAGCCTGGCCAGCAGGCGGATGCCGCCGCTGCACAGCAGGCCGAGAACGCCGATCACCAGCATGCCGATGACGATGTGGGGATACTCGATGAGGGAATAGGCTTCCCAGGTGAAATAGCCGACGCCGAACTGGCCGGAGATCATTTCGGCCGCGATCAGCGATACCCAGGCCACGCCCATGCCCACCGCCAGCCCGGTGAAGATGTGCGGCAGTGCGCCGGGCAGGATGACGCGGACCAGCAGCGCCAGTTCGCCCGCGCCCAGGCAGCGCGCCGCCCGGATCAGCACCGGGTCGACCGAGGCGACGCCGTGCAGGGTGTTGAGCAGGATCGGGAAGAAGGCGCCGATGAAGGTGATGAAGATGATGCTGGTCTCGGTGCTTGGCCACAGCATGATCGAGATCGGCACCCAGGCGATCGCCGGGATGGGCCGGAGTACTTCGAGGGCGGGAAACAGCAGCCCCTTCAGCACCGCGTAGCGCCCGCACAGCAGTCCCAGCACCACGCCGAGCGCGGTGGCGATGCAGAATCCTGACAGGATCCGCCCCACCGAGGTGCCGATGTTGGTCTGGAACTGGGTGCTGCCGACCAGGCCCATCAGCTCGGTGAACACCTCGCCCGGGCTCGGTACGTTGGTGAAGCGGATGTAGAAATCCCAGCGGTACTCGGTGCCGAGGTACCAGAAGCCGAGCAGCAGCGCGATCGACAGTACGCTCAGCGCCAAGGAGCCGAGCTGGGCGCGCAGCAGGCCGAGCAGCCGGGCGCCGGTGCCGGGCGGAAGGCCGGCTGGCGTCGGCGGCGCGCGGTGCAGATCGCGGCGTTTGATGAGCAGCGGCGGATTCATGCCTTCCTCCACCTTGTGCAGTTCTGCCGTGCGTGCCGTGGCGGCGTCGGCCTGGGGGCCGACGGCTCTCATCGGTATTGCGCTTGCCATGGCTCAACTCCCGACCAGCGCGAGCGCATCTTCGTAGCTGCCGACCCTGCCGCCGTTGGCGGCGGCATGGGCTTCGGCATCCTTCTTCAGCAGGAAGGCCAGTACCGCGGGCCGGCCATTGGCAGTCGCGAGGGCGTAGAAGGCCTTGTCGGCGAACAGCTTGATCCGGGTCGTGTGGTCGAAGACGTAGCTGGCGCTGATCTTGCGGCCTTCGCCGATGGCCTTGTTCACCGCCGCCAGCGTGCAGGCCGTCGATTTGTAGGCGGTGATGCCGGCGCCGTCGATCCACACTTCACCGGCTTCGCGCGGCTGTTCTATGTCGCCGCCGCACAGCGGGTCGGTGCCGCTGATCTCATAGTTGTCGAGACGGGCACGCTGCTGCTCGTAATCGAGGCCGAGTTCGGCATGGGCCTGGCGCAGGTAGCTTTCATCCACCCAGGCGTCGGCGTCGAAGTCCTTCACCCGGCCCATGCGCTGCAGTACGCCGTGGTCGTACTTGATCGTTTCGACCCACTTCGGCTTGATTGTCGGATCCAGCGTATGCACGCCGCCCGGGCCGAGGAAGATGTAGGCCACTTCCTTTTCCACCCGCGTCCATTGTTCGATCCGGGCCGCGGCCCCGGCCGGATCCTTGCGCACCCAGTCGTTGGCCTCGATCAGCGCCTTGATGTAGGCGACCACCACTTCAGGGTACTTGGCGGCGAAGTCCTCTCGCACCACCACGCCGTGGAAGGTCGGCACCCGGGTCTCGACGCCGTCGAAGATCTTGCGCGCGAAGCCGCGGTAGGGCAGCAGCTCGGCAAAGGGCACGAAATCGGCATGGCCGTCGATGCGCTTTTCCTGCAGGCTGGAGGTGCCGACTTCCGGGCTCTGGCTGGAAAGTTCGAAATCCTCGGGCTTCCAGCCGCGGTCCTCGAAGGCCTTCAGCAGCATGCCGTGGGCGGCGGAGCCGAAGGGCACCGACAGCTTCTTGCCCTTCAGGTCGGCCAGTTCGTAGTAGGGCGAGTCCTTGTGTACCACCACGCCGTTGCCGGCGCCGTCGGCGTTGTAGGCGATCAGCGCGACCAGCCGGCTGCTGGTGCCGTTGGCGTTCTGGAAGGTGGCGCCGTTCACCAGCAGCGGATAGTCCCCCATCATGCCGATCTGCAAGGTGTTGGCGACCATGCCGTTGGTGATCGGCGGGCCGGAGGTGAAGTTCTGCCACTGGATTCTGAACTCGATGTCCTGGTACTTGCCGGTCCTGGGCAGGTGTTTTTCGAGCAGGCCGAGTTCCTTCAGCACGATGCCGCCGGTCACGGTGTTGGTGGTCGTGTTCTGCGTGCCGATGCCGATGGTGAGGACTTCGGCCGCCGTGGGCAGCGCAAGGCAACAGCCCAGGGCGAGAGCGACGAGGCGGCCGGCGAGGCTTTTCCTGCCGGGTTGGGCAGTGATGCTGGAATGTGCAGTCATGATGTGCGTCCTTTTCCGGTGAATCCAGTGGGGAGGGGGCAGGTGGGAAGGCGGTGCTCAGACCGCAGCGCGCTCTTCGAGGTATTGGCGCTTGCTCTTCACTTCCGCCCAGGTTTCGGCTTCGGGCAATGGTTCGCGTGCTTCGGCGATCACCGGCCATTCGGCGGCGAGCCGGGCATTGATCTCGACGAACTCCATCTGATCGGGCGGCAGCTCCGAGGCGTCGTAGATGGCGCCGATCGGACATTCGGGCACGCACACGCCGCAGTCGATGCAGCCGTCGGGGTCTATGACGAGGAAGTTCGGCCCTTCATGGAAGCAATCGACCGGGCACACCGACACGCAGTCGGTGTATTTGCAGCGCACGCAGGCTTCGGTGACGACGAATGCCATGTCCGTTCTCCTTTCACTTGCGCGCCAGCTCGATCGCGGTCAGCGCCAGCCGGGACAGCTTGCGGACGTCGGGATCGGGGTCTTCGAGTGCCTTTTCCAGCGCCGGGATCGCCCGCGGGTCGGCGATCTCGCCGAGCGCGATGGCGGCTTCCTTGCGCAGGTTGCTGATCGTGTGCGACAGCGCCTCCACCAGCGCCGGCAGCCCGGCGGAGGCCTTCAGCACGCCGAGGCTGCGCGCGGCCTTGACTCGCACCTGCCAGTAGGTGTCGTTCATCGCCTTGACCAGATCGGGGATCGCCGGGCCGAGGCCGAGCTTGCCGATGGTCTGGGCGGCTTCGTCGCGCACCATCCAGGCGCTGTCGCCGAGCGCCCGGGTCAGCGCTGGCAGCACGCTGATCTCGGAGGTGTAGCCGAGCGCGCCGACGGCGATGCGGCGGACTTCGGCATCCGGGTCGTGGGCGGCGACTTCGGCCAGTTCGCCGACTGCCTCGGCACGGCGCAGGTAGCCGAGCACGCCCACCGCCTCGCGCCGGACGCCCGGATCGGGGTCGCGCAGCGCGGTGAGCGCGGGCTCGAAGGCGTCGATGACGCGCAGGGCCCGCACGGCACGGAAGGCCAGCATGCGCACCGCCGTGCCGTGTCCGCTCAAATAGGGCAGCAGGTGTTCGGCCGAGGCGCTGTGCTTCAGTTCGGCGAGCACTTCGCCGGCGGCGTCGCGCACGGCTTCGTCGGCGTCGAGCAGGCGGGCGGCGAGCGCGGCCACGACTTCCGGCTCCTCGAAGCCTTCGAGCGCGCGCACCGCTTCGGCGCGCACTTCGGCGACTTCATCGGTGAGGCGTGGCAGCAGCAGCGGCACGATGTCGTCCTCGTCGCTGTACGGCAGGTCGATCACTGCCAGGCGGCGCACTTCGGCGTCGGCGCTGGCGAGGCGTTCGGCCATCGGACTCAGGCTGATCGTCATCGTCCTCTCCTCAGCGCAGCAGGTAGGGGATGCTGACCTCGACCGCACCGGTGGGGCAGTCGGTCTCGCAAGGCAGGCAGTACCAGCATTCGTCGAACTGCATGAAGGCCTTCTTCTTCACCAGGTCGATGGCCAGTACGTCGAGCGGGCAGACGTCCACGCATACCGTGCAGCCTTTTTCGGCGATGCATTTGTCTTCATGGACTTTGACCGGTGCCTGGGTCAGGGTGGTGGCGATGCTCATGGCGGAATCCTCTGTTCTGTAGGGGTGTCGGGGAGGGGCGGCGGGTCAGGCGGCTTCGGCCTTGCGTTCGACGCGCAGGCGCTGGTAGGCGTCGCGTTCTTCGTCGTCGATCGGCACGATGTAGGGCTCGACCGCTTTCTTGGCCATCGTCATGCTGCCGTCGGCACCCTTGCTGAGCAGGGTGTGGCAGAACCAGTTGGCGTCGTCCCGCTCGGGGTGGTCGACGCAGTAGTGGTACAGGCCCCAGCGGCTTTCTGCGCGGAACATCGACGAACGCGCAGCCATCTCCGCGCAGTCGATGATCGACATCGCTTCCATCGCGCGCATCAGCTCGTGCGGGTTGGTCGCCAGCATGGCCTGGGCGTCCTCGCGCACCTCGTCGAAGCGGCGCAGGCCGATCTCGTACTTGCGCGTGATCTTCGGCGGCTGCAGGTAGTCGTTCACCAGGCGGCGGGTCTTGTACTCGATCTGGAACGGCGTCGGCCCTTCGCTGCGCTGCAGCGGCGCCGACACGCGCGCCTGCTCGGCCGCCACTGCGCCCTCGTCGATCGCCCTGTCCGCGACCGCGCCGCAATATTCGGCGGCGTTGTGGCCGCAGATGCGGCCATAGACGAAGGCGCCGAGCATGTAGTTGTGCGGCACGCTGGCACAGTCGCCGGCGGCGTACAGGCCGGGCACCGAAGTTTCGCCGCGGGCGTTGGTCCAGATGCCGGAAGCGCTGTGGCCGCTGCAGAAGCCGATCTCGGAGATGTGCATCTCGATCATCTGCTTGCGGTAGTCGTTGCCGCGCTTGTCATGGAAGCGGCCGCGGCTGGGGCGCTCGTTG
Organism: Thauera butanivorans NBRC 103042; assembly: GCF_001591165.1. Classification (GTDB taxonomy): domain Bacteria; phylum Pseudomonadota; class Gammaproteobacteria; order Burkholderiales; family Rhodocyclaceae; genus Thauera; species Thauera butanivorans. Next base: position 78,624 of record NZ_BCUG01000032.1, on the reverse strand, counting down.
GAGTGCAGGATGTGCTCGATCTCGCTGATGGTCTCTTCGGCGAGGTGGTCGAGCTTCAGGAACACCGGGCCGTTGCCGCTCTGCAGCTCGCGATGGAACTCCAGCATCATCTGGCCGCTCCAGTAGTCGCACTCGATGAAGCGCTCGCCCCTGGCGTTGGCGGTATAGCCGCCGAAGGGGCCGGTGACGTAGGCGCAGGCCGGGCCGTTGTAGTCCTTGATCAGCGGGTTGATCTGAAAGCATTCGAGGTTGGCCAGCGCCGCGCCGGCGTGATAGGCCATGGCGTGGCCGTCGCCGGAGTTGGTGGGGTTCTCGTAGGTGCCCATCAGGTAGCCCGAGGCCGGCAGGCCGATGCGTCCGGCCGCGCCGGTGGTGATGACCGCGGCCTTGCAGCGGATGACGTAGAAGTCGGCGGTACGGCAGTCGAAGCCCATCACGCCGCTCACTTCGCCGTTGGCGCCGGTCAGCAGGCGGGTGACGACGACGCGGTTGGTGATCTCCACCCGCGCGCGCTTCAACTGGCGGTAGAGGATCTTCTTCATGTGATGGCCTTCCGGCATCGGCAGCACGTAACTGCCGAGGTGGTGCACCTTGCGCACCGCGTAGTCGCCGGTTTCGTCCTTCTCGAATTTCACGCCCCAGCGGTCCAGCTCCTGGATCATGTCGAAGCTGTTGGCGGCATAGGCCATCACCGCTGCCTGGTCCACGATGCCGTCGTTGGCGATGGTGATTTCCTTGACGTATTGCTCGGGCGTGGCGTGGCCGGGGATGACGGCATTGTTGAGGCCGTCCATGCCCATCGAAATGGCGCCGCTGCGCTTGACGTGGGCCTTGTCGATCAGCAGGACCTTCAGCTTGGGATTCTTCTCCTTCGCCTTCACGGCTGCCATCGGGCCGCCGGTGCCGCCACCGATCACCACCAGGTCGAATTCCATGTCGATGCGTTTCATTGTTGCTTGCTCCTTGGGTAGGAAGTACGTCTTGCGGTGTTGATGAGACGGGTTCCCGTGGTGGGCACGGTCCTGCTGCCCGGCATCGGTTCCCGCGCTTTGTGCCGGCATCACATCCTCGTGCTGTCGGCGATGTTCATTCTGTTGTCCTGCGCCTGCGCCTGCGCCTGCGCCTGCGCCTGCGGCCGCCCGTCGGGGCGTGCACCTTACGCCGGCCCGGTTCGCTTCCGAACCAATATGAATTGAAATCGATTCCATTGCCGGGAGTAAGTCGGGCGCCCACGGCATTCGGCCTCAACTGCGGTCTATGCGCAGGCGATACTGGAAGGCATCGCCACGGTAATAGAGAAATTCGAAATCGACGGGTGTGTCGCCGGCATGCGTCATGCGCTCCATCCTCAGTAATGGCGCGCCTTCGGCGATGCCGAGCTGGCGGGCCAGAAACTCGTCGGCGCAGATGGCCTCGATCTGGAGATCGGCATGGGTGAGATCGAGCCCGTAATCGTTTTCGAGAATCATGAATATGTCGCGCGTGACCAGGTCTTCCTGGACGAGGCGACGTCCGATATCCAGCAGGAAATAGCTGACGTCCACCGAAATGGGCTCCCTGTTCAGATAGCGCAGGCGCTGTATTTCGAAAACGCGGCTTCCCGGCTTGAGCGAAAAGCGCTGGGCAACGGCAGGGCTGGCTTCGGTTTCGCGGGCGCTCAACAGCTTGGAACAGGTCTCGTAACCCGCTGGCGACATCGCTTCACCGAAGCCCTGCAGGCGGGAAAGGCTTTGAAAAACCTTGGGTTTTGCGACGAAGCTGCCCTTGCCTATGATCTTGAAGATCAATCCTTCCTTTTGCAGATCGCCCAATGCCTGGCGAATCGTTATCCGGCTCACGCCAAACGAACTCATCATCTGGCTTTCGGACGGAATCTGCGTATGCGGCGGCCATCGCCCATCGAGAATGTAGTGCCTCAGCGTTTCCCGGATCTGGGTATGGAGCGGAACCGGAGAAAGCGGCATCACGCTGTCCTTGGCCTGCTGACGGTTCTGACTGGGCTGCATGTTTCCGATTTGTGGCATATCGATCACCTGAATCGCTCAACTTGTCATGACAGGTTATATCTAGCAATTGCAATGCCAGTTTTCTGCGTTGCACAATAAAATATAAACAATTGATTTGAAAGATGTTTTTATTTTTTGCCGAGTATGCATCGCTGCACCGCACGAATGGTGCGCACTACTGCGGTGCGACACGCACCACATCAGTTCAAGACAATCGTGGAAACGAATCTGAAAAAACAGATCAGTGCTGAGGAAATGATGCGGAATCGAGTGCGGCAGACAGTTCTGCCATTGCCCTCGCGAACAGAACCAGGTGGTGGAGCAGGCGTCGTTCGATGTTCCGGTACAGCTTCACGCCAAACGAGCCGCCAATATGGAATAGGGGAAGCAGCACCGCGCCGAAGAGAAGGATCGAATCCGATATCAATCCTGACAGCAGCAGAAATGCACACGACGCTGGATAAAGCAGCGCAAAGAAGATGATGAAGCTGGCGCGCGCCCGCCAAGGCTCATGTCAAGCCTTTGACGCGGGAATTGTGGCGTCAGGCCTTGGCACCCCGGTTAGCAACGTGCGGCATCAATGTGCCGTGGGGCGGATGACTTGCTGCTGCCCGTCGCGGCGCCGACGCTCAGTGCGACAACCACTTCACCAGTCCGAAGCCGGCTACCAGCAGGTAGGACCACAGCAGCAGGGCCAGCACCCAGACTCTCGCCCCTGTCGCCCTGATGTCGGCGATACGGGTGAGCATGCCGAGTGCCGCCAGTCCGGTTGCCAGCAGCATATCGGCGACCAGGGCGCCAAGCTCGCGCAGGGATTCGGGTACGACCCCGCTGAGGTTGAGCAGCAGCACGGCGAGGAAAAGCCACAGGAAAACCGGCACCTCGACGCGTGCGCCGATGCCTTCCTGCCGTTGGTTGCCCTGCAGCGCGATCCACAGTACGGCGGGAGCCAACAGCATCACGCGCAGCATCTTCTCGACCAGCGCGGTGCTGGCCGCGTCGGGGCCGACCATCGCCGCAGCAGCGACGACATGCCCGAGTTCATGGACGGTGAGTCCGATCCACAGGCCGGAATCGGCGCCGGACAGGCCGGTCAGCGGCATCAGCAGCGGCATCAGGTACATCGCCAGCGTGCCGCAGATTACTACGGTGGCCACAGCCGATGCCACCTGCCGCGCACGCGCGCCCAGCACGCCGTCAGCCGCGGCGACAGCCGCCGCGCCGCAGATTGCGCTACCGGCGCCGATCAGCAGGGCAAGACCCGGCTCCAGTCCCAGGCGGCGGCCCAGCAGGCGCGCCAGCAACAGCGTCGAGGCGACAATGACGCAGGCCAGCGCCAGCCCTTGCCAGCCCACCGAGGACAAGTCGGCAAAACTCAGCTTGAGGCCGTATAGCACGATGCCGGCACGCATGATCACGCCGCGCGCCAGGCCCAGGCCGCTGCCGCCGGACTGCACCAGGCCCGGCCACAGGTTGCCGACTGCCATGCCGAGCACGATCGCCAGCGGCAGCCATCCCAGCCCATGGCTGGCCAGCGTGGGAAGCGTAGCCAACCCGGCGGCAGCGGCGGCGAGCGCAAAGCTGGTCAGAAGGCCGGTACGGGCTTCCGGGCGCAGGATGGCGGTCATTATCGTTTCCGGCTCTATGTTTAGTTTTGCTGGGCATAACGATAGAGCGGAGCCTAGAATTCTTGTAGAGAATGAAAGTTAACTTTGAATTCTTCAGGGTTATGCATGAACCTCCATCTGCTCAAGGTCTTCGTCCATGTGGCCGAAGAGAACAGCTTTTCGCGCGCGGCCGAAAAGCTCGGCATCAGCCAGCCGGCGGCGTCGAAATCGGTGCGTGAACTCGAATCCCAGCTCGATGTCGTCCTGCTGGAGCGCCGTGGGCGCTTCTTCGAGCCCACCGAAGCCGGTCAGGTCCTGCTGGAATACGGCCGTAGCCTGTTCGCGCTGGAGCGCGAAGCTGACGAAGCGCTGCGCGCATTCAACGGCCTCGGCCGCGGCCGCCTGCGTATCGGCGCGAGCACCACGATCGCCACCTACTGGCTACCGTCTTTCCTGCGCCGCTTCCATGAGTGCCATCCGGGCGTCAGGCTGCAGGTCGTGGCTGCCAACACCCGCCAGATCGCCGCCCGCCTGCTCGATTGCCAGGTGGATGTGGCCCTGGTCGAGGGCCGGATCGACGATGCGCGGGTAGAGGTGCGCCTGTGGCGCAGCGAGGAGATGATCGTGATCTCACCGCGCGGGGCGCCGCTGGCGGCTGTTGGCGATGAGGCCGGGCTTTGCGGACTGCAGGCGACATGGATCATGCGGGAGCGAGGCTCTGGCAGCCGCGACGCCACCGAGGCGCTGCTGCGCCGGATGGGAGTGGAAGCCGGGGAGATCATCGAGGTGGGCAGCAACGAAGCCATCGTGCAGGCGGTGGCTGCCGGCATCGGCTTCGGCGTGGTGCCGAGAATCTGTGCGCGCGACGCACTTGCGCTCGGCCGCGTCCGCCGCCACGTCCCCGTCAGCGGCCCGATCGAGCGCCTGCTCTACCGCCTGCGCCTGCCGCACCGCCCGGTCAGCCCCGCGGCGCTGGCTTTCGAGGCACTGCTGGCGACACCGGAGTCGGCCGAGGGGTGACCGGGATCAGCCATTCAGAACGTCAGCGTCCGCCATGCCGGGTCGAGCGTGCGACCGATGAAGGCGGCGGCGCCGGCCTGGCCGCAGACTTCGGTGCGCAGGCCTTCCGGTGCCACGCCGTGCGCCTGCATCGCGGCGGGGCAGGCGTACAGGCGGGTGCCGTAGCGGACGGCTTCGTGCAGGAAGTGGGACAGCGGCGGCAGGCCGCTGCCCTGCCCGCCCGGATACAGCGTTTCGGCAACGCCAGGCAGCAGCAGGCGGACCGAGCGGGCGGTGAAGTACATCTCGACTTCGGCGTCCATCGCCGCGGCGGCGGCGGCGAAATGGAAAGGCGTGGCGCACAGCTGCGGGCTGTCCGGGTCGGCGGCCCAGACGAGGATGGCAAGGTGTGCGCTCATCCGTGCAGGCCCTTCGCGCCTTCGCCCAGCAAGGGCGCCTGAAAGCCCTGCAGGTCGTCGAAGCGCCACAGGTCCATCTGCACAGTGATGCCGGCACGGGCTTCTTCCCAGCTCAGCAAGTGGCTGGTCGCATCTGCCGGCGCGATGCGTAGCCGCACCAGCCAGGCGGCGTAGGCATCGGTGTTCATCAGCGCGGCGGAGTGCGACAGGGCGTCGTTGCCTTCGACCAGCGTGGCGTCGACCGGCGTTTTCACCGGGAACACGGTCTTGCCTGCTTCGAGCAGGCCGAAGGCGCGCCCGGCGGTCAGCGTGCGTCTGGCCGGCTTGGGCGTGAACAGCAGAATCTCGCCGGCGATGGCGACGCCGAAAGGCGTCACGCCGACGCGCCAGACATCGTCCGCCTCGGCGGCAAACCACAGGTGGTTCGCCGGGTCGTAGCGGAGGTCTTCCGGAAAGCGGCAGCCGCGAAGTTCAGCCATGGCGCGTCGTCGAGAAGGATGGCAGAAGAGGTATGGCGGAAGAGAATGGGAGTCGAACCCACCTGGGACCGGCTGACGGCCCCACCTGGTTTTGAAGACCAGTCGCCCCACCGGGGAACGCCTCTCTTCCATCGGAGCGGGGATTGTAGCCCGCTAGGTGTCCTCGGTGACAGGCGGCTCGCCGCGCAGGATGTGGGCGCGCTGGCTGCCTTCGCCGACGCGGCGGGTGAAGCCGACGCGGTCGAAGAACTCGAGGATCTGGATGGCGCGCTTGCGGCCGCCGCCGATGCGGTCGCGGAAGCCGGCGGCGCGGATGCGGCCGTCGTTGCCGGCGGCCAGTTCGCGGACGATGCCGACCATCTGCGTGACGGTCGCGCGTGGGTAGAACAGGTCGCGGACGATCTGGAACACTTCGCCGCGCATCGCCATGCGGCGCAGCAGGCGGCGGACTTCGGCCTCTTCCATGTTGCAGCTCGCGGCGAGATCGCGCACCCAGGGCGGATCGAAGGCGCCGTCGGCCAGGCGCAGCAGGATTGCGTCGGCGCGCAGCCGTTCGGCGGGCGAAAGCTCGGCGGTATGCGTCGGCAGGTGCCAGGCCGAGCCGGCGCGGCGCAGGCGCTCGTCGGCCAGCAGGCTTTCGAGGCGGGCGAGGAAGACGGCCGGCGGCAGTTGCGGTGCGCACATCCGGCGCAGGCGTTCGCGCTCCACGCCCGGTTCGTCGGCAAAAGCTTCATGGTGCGCTGCCAGGCGGGCGAGGATGCGCTCGGCCAGCGCATCCCAGGCCGCGGGCGAGAACAGCCGGGTGCCGCCCTTGGCCGCGACCACCTGCACCTCGGGCAGGCGCTGCTGCCAGGACGGCGCATCGGTGCCGTGCAGGTTGTGGGCCGCGGCCAGTTCGTCGGCATCGGCACCGAGGGCGGCGGCGTCGACCAGCGCGCGCAGGCGGACGTCGACATCACGATGTTCGAGCGCTGCCAGCAGGGCCAGGCGTTCCGGCCGGCGGCGGTGTCGCGCGGGCGGGAAGGGGTCGAGCACGGCGCCGCCGCCCAGTGTCTCGCGGCCGGCGGCGTCGCGGATCACGATGCGGTCGCCGCAGCAGGCGAACAGCGGCCGGTCGAGCACCGCCTGTACCAGGCCGCTGCTGCCTCCGGTCAGGCCGCCCGCCTCCAGCGCGCCATCGAGCAGCACCAGCCGTGCCATCGCGTGGCCACCGGCATGGTGGAGCGTCACGCCTGCCCATTGCCCCAGCTTGCGCCGCAGCTCCGGCAACAGATGCAGGCGCAGGTCGAGGCGATCGGTGGCGCGCACCGGGCCGGGCGACAGCAGCCAGTCGCCGCGCTCGATGTCGCGGTATTCGATGCCGGCCAGGTTCACCGCGCAGCGGCTGCCCGGATCGCCGACGTCGGCCTTGCGGTTGTTGACGTGCAGCCCGCGCACCCGCAGTTCGCGGACCTCGCCGCCCGGCCGCGCCAGCAGCACGGTGTCACCCACTCGCAGCCGGCCGGCATGCACGGTGCCGGTCACCACCGCGCCTGCACCGGCAATGGCAAAGCGGCGGTCCACCACCAGGCGCAGGCCACCCTGCACGCTGCGCGCGCCCTCCTCCGCGGCGATCGCGTCGAGATGGGCGCGCAGCGCCGCCACGCCCTCCCCGCTCTGCGCCGACAGCGCGAACACCGGCGCTGCCGCCAGCCGGGTCGGCGCCAGCAGCGCCGCTACTTCGTCCCGCACCGCCTCGATGCGTTCCGGCGGCACGCGGTCGCACTTGGTGACTGCCACCGCCCCACGGCCGATGCCGAGCAGATGGACGATGGCGAGATGCTCGCGCGTCTGCGGCATCACGCCGTCGTCGGCCGCCACCACCAGCAGCGCGAAGTCGATGCCGCTGGCGCCCGCCAGCATCGTCGGCACGAACTTCTCGTGCCCCGGCACGTCGATGAAAGCCAGCGTCCGCCCCTCGCCATCGCCCGCCAGCGGCGCATAGGCATAGCCCAGTTCGATGGTGATGCCGCGCTGCTTCTCCTCCGGCAGGCGGTCGGTGTCCACGCCGGTCAGCGCGCGGACGAGCGTGGTCTTGCCGTGGTCGATGTGGCCGGCGGTGCCGATGAGCATGGGGAGGTTTCCTGTGTCGTCCTGATGTGATCATCGCCGCTCAAGACCCGAGGGCCACAGGATGATCGACCCGCGAGCCAGAGCCGATTCAAAGCCCGCTTTAAAATGATTGGCAACCAGTAAAGCCGGCTTCAATATCCCGGTTTTGCTGGATGTTCGCAGGATGGTCGGTCTTGCTCAAGAATTCAGTACCTCGGCACAGAATGCTGCGGGCGTCAGGATACGTGTGCGGCCCAGGTGGCCAAGCTGCAACAGGCCGGCTCGGCGATTAGCGGTCGAGTGCTTCGCCAAGCATGGCGGCAAGTTCCGCCTCACCGATGTCGGCATTGGCCTGCTTGGCTTCTTCCGCACTCAGTTCGAGGATGTGTGCCCGTACTGCTTCCTCGATGAAGCGGGACAAGTCCCCCTTGCGTCCGCCGCCTTGGCTTGGCAAGGAACATTCGCAGTGCCTGGTCGGTTTCGGCGGATACCGCCACGTTCCAGCGTGTGGTCGTCACCGGGTGCTCCAGAAGGTGAGTGCTTATGTGTTTATACGCCCACTTTGTCGCGCATGCCATTTCCGATACGAGTGGAAATGCGGGAATGGCCATCGGAGCCAGCCAGCGGTGCATAGGCATGACCCAGTCTGATGCCGCGCTGCTTCTCCTCCGGCAGGCGGTCGGTATCCACGCCGTCGTGATCTTCGTTACAGAAGAGAAGCAATCATCCGCCGAACAGTATGCTGACCGCCTGTTTGGCAATATCCTCGATTGGGAAAGTCCAACCGACCACTTTGCTCAGGACCGCATGCTTAACGCCCAAGAAAATGGAGAAGAACTCCATCTCTTCCACCGTAAGCGCCATCACACGGACTTCACCTACTGCGGTCGGCTGAAAGTATTAAGCCATGTTCTCCGGGCTGACCGGCCGAGTCATTTCCAGTTCCAAGTCCTATGAACATCATGGCTAACAATTCCCCAAGAGACTTCCCGTCAACTGTTTTCTGCAGACAGCAGCCGTTGATCATGCGCGCATCTTCTTCTCCTGCTGATCACGCCTGGGGGTGACCGTTTCTGGACTGCCGGCATCGCGATGGACAAGGACAGAACAGACTGCCTTTCCCCAGTCGGCCTTGTTCGGCGCGTGCGCGCCGGGGCCATGCGACTAACCGCTCCGGTTGGCCTCAATCATGGTCAGCTTGTGGACGAGCGTAGTCTTGCCGTGGTCGATGTGGCCGGCGGTGCCGATCAGCATGGCGGAAGCTCCAGATGTGCGTGTTGGCGATAACGGATAGGGTTTAGTGCGCCCTTGGCGTGGAGGCCTGTGAAAGTGTGGAGGGTGGGCGGTCGTTGACGGATACATCCTCAATTCTTACTATTGGCTAAAAAGTAAGGAGATTGGGATGTCCGAAGCCACTTTGACCAGCAAAGGCCAGATCACCATTCCCGCCGATATCCGGCGCTCCCTGGGCGTCGGCGCACAGGATCGCATCACGTTTACGCTGATGCCTGATGGCACGGTGGTCTTGAGGGCCAAGACCAGGTCCGTTCAGGCGCTCAGGGGCATGTTGAAGCCTGCGCCCGGTGTCAGTGTTGCCGTCGAAGACATGAATCCGGGCAAGCCCTGATGGGAGCACTCGATACCAACGTGCTGGTGCGCTGGCTGGTCGTGGATGACGCGGGACAGGCCGAGGCCGTGGCGTCGATGTTCGACGAGTATTTGCGGGACAGAGCGCGATTGTTCGTGCCCGTCACGGTCGTCCTGGAACTCGAATGGGTGCTTCGCGCCTGCTACGGCTTCGACAAGGCGTCCGTGCTCGCTGCGCTGGATGCCTTGCTGGGAGTGGAAGAAATTGAGTTCCAGCACGAATCCGCAGTCGAGGTCGCGCTGTGGCATTACCGCCCCGGTGGGGCGCCGGATTTTGCCGACTGCGTGCATCTGGCTTTGGTCAGCGAGTCCGCGCGTGGCCCGCTGCTGAGCTTCGACAGGAGGACCGCGAAGCTGGACGGGGTACGCCGTCCGTCTTGATGGGGAGAACAATGAAACCGGCGAGGCCGTACTTCTTCAGGAAGTCTGGCCTCGCCGGTGTTGCCGGGTCCGGATCAGCCGAACATGTCCGCGTAAATCCCCCGCGCCCACTCGAAGTCCTCGCCGACGGTTTCCGGCTTGCGTTCGTTGAAGTCGATCTGGGTCTGCTCGATGATGCCCATCGCATTGACCTTGTAGTCGAACTTCACCGAGATGGCTTCCTGCGGCTGGGTGCTGACCATCATGAAACACAGGTTGTCGGGCAGGCGGTAGCCCGGTTCGCGCTCGGCCTCGCGCTCGGCGATGTAGTGGGCGACGATGCGCGCGTGCTGGTTGGCGACGTGGCCGGCCTTGGGATAGAAGGAGAACTGCGGCGACACGTAGCCGACCGCGTCGCCGATCACGTACACGTCCTTGTCGTCCTCGGCATGCAGGAACAGCGGATCGACCGCGGCCCAGCCGTCCGGCCCGCCCTGGAAGGACTGGCCGACCACGCCGGCTCTCCAGGCCAGGTCGCCGGCCTGGTGTGGCGCCATCAGGATGGCGTGGTCGAAGTCGAAATCGCCGGCGGCGGTCTTGATGCGCTTGTTGAACGGGTCGACTTCCTTGACGTGGGCGTTCGGCACGTAGGTGACGATGTCCTTGTACAGCTCCTGGAAGGCGGCCTTGAAGCCGGGGCCGATGGGGCGCACGTCGTCCTTGTGGTCGAGGATGATGATCCGGGCATTGAGCTTCTTGGCCTTGAACAGCGAGGCGATCAGGCAGGCGCGCTCGTAGGGGCTGGGCGGGCAGCGCTGCGGCGGCGGCGGCAGGGTCATCACCAGGTCGCCGCCCTTGAAGTCGTGGATGGCCTGCTTGAGGTGGAAGTGCTCGGCGCTGGGGATGTAGGCCGCCGGGAAGCGCGCGCGGGTGGCTTCGGCCGCGCGGCGGTCGTTGCCGAACCAGGCTTCGTAGTTGTAGCGGATGCCGGGCGACAGGATCAGGTAGTCGTAGTCCAGCGCGCCCGCGGCAGTGACGACGCGCTTGGTGCCGCGCTCGATTTCGAGGATCTCGGTCTGGATGAAGCGGTAGCCGAGTTCCTCGGACACCTTCAGGTAGTCCTTGGTCAGGTACTGGGTGTCGACGACGTCCACCAGCCACTTGTTGCTCATCGGGCAGGAGAAGAAGTTCTGGTTGCGCTCCAGCAGCACCACTTCCAGGTGCGGTACCTGCTGGCGCAGGTATCGGGCGGCGGTAATGCCGCCCCAGCCGCCACCGCAGATGACCACCCGGCGCGCCTTGCCGCGCGGGAGCAGGGTTTCGCTGCTGCGGCCGACCAGCGGCGGCAGCGGGCGTTCGGTGCCTGCGCGCGGCACTGCCTGGGCCAGGCCGGGCGCTGCCAGCGCGGCGATGCCGCCGCTCGCCGCCAGGAAGCGGCGGCGTGAAGCATTGTGTCGATCAGTCATGGTGTTTCTCCCGATGATGGTTCAGCCGCTCCGGTGCGGGATGCCGCCGGGGCTTGATCGGCCGGGCGCGAAGGCCCGGCCTTGGGGTGGCGACCCGTGTCGCCGTACCGGACGGCCGATGTTCAGATCGGCCTGCATGTGTCCGGTCGCGCGGGCGGCATGGCTGCCGTCCGTGCGAATTCGTCGAAGCGATGCCGATCCGCGTGCCGGCTGCTTCAGTGCGCTTGCTGCGTGGTTCAGCGCGGCCTGGCCGCGAGTTCGTGGAGCTGGGCCGCGAAGCCGGCTTCGTCAGCCTGCCGCAGGCAGCGCAGGTCCAGCCACAAGGCCTGGTCGGCGATGTGGCCGATGACCGGCACCGGCAGCCCGCGCAAAGCTTTTTCCAGCCGGTTCAGCACGCCGCCCTTCCTGTGCGGGCGGCACACCAGGCCGGCGGACGGCAGGCGGTCGACCGGCAGGCTGCCGGAGCCGATCTGCGAGCGCATCGGCTCCACGCTCACCGTCAGCGGCCAGTCCGCCAGCGCGGCGGCCAGCGCCGGGCGCAGGCGTTCGGCCTGGGCGAGGATGTCGGCCTGGCTGCGGGTCAGCAGGCGCAGGGTTTCGAGCCGCTCGGGCAGGCGCTCGGGGTCGCGGTACAGGCGCAGCACCGCTTCCAGCCCGGCGAGCGTGATCTTGCCCACGCGCAGCGCGCGCTTGAGCGGGTTCTTCTTGAGCTTCGCGATCAGCTCCTTGCGGCCGACCAGGATGCCGGCCTGCGGGCCGCCGAGCAGCTTGTCGCCGGAGAAGCTGACGAGGTCGGCGCCGGCGGCGATGGCTTCGCGCGGCGTCGGCTCGTGCGGCAGCCCCCAGGCTTCGAGGCCGGTCAGCGTGCCCGAACCCAGGTCCTCGACGAAGGGCAGGCCGCGGGCATGGGCGATGGCGGCGATTTCGGCCTGCGTCACCGACTTGGTGAAGCCCTCGATCGCGTAATTGCTGGTGTGCACCTTCATCAGCAGCGCGGTGCGCGGGCCGATGGCGTCCTCGTAATCGCGCGCGTGGCTGCGGTTGGTGCAGCCGATCTCGACCAGCCGCGCGCCGGCCCGCTTCATGATGTCGGGTATGCGGAAGGCGCCGCCGATCTCGACCAGTTCGCCGCGCGAGACGACGACTTCCTTGCGCTGGGCCAGCGTGTTCAGCAGCAGGAATACCGCCGCGGCGTTGTTGTTGACCACGGTGGCGGCCTCGCCGCCGGTCAGCTCGGCGAGCAGGTCGGACACGAGGTCGTCGCGGTCGCCGCGGCCGCCGGAGTCGATGTCGTATTCCAGCGCGCAGGGGTGGCGGGCGGCCTCGACCATCGCCGCGATGGCTCCCTCGGGCAGGGTTGCGCGGCCCAGGTTGGTGTGCAGCACGGTGCCGGTGAGGTTGAATACCTGGCGCAGCCGGGGCTGGCTGTCGCGGGCGATGCGCTGGCGGATTGCGTCGATCAGCGCAGGGAGTGCCGGCAGAGCTGCTGGTGTGCTGCCGTTCCTGGCCGCCCCGCGCACCGCGGCAAGTTCGCTGCGGATGGCTTCGGTGACGAACTGGCGGCCGTGGGCGGAAATTTCAGCGGTGATCGAGGGCTCGGCGAGCAGGCGGTCGACCGCGGGAAGGGAGGCGAGTGGGGATGTCGTCATGGCCTGGGCCCGAACCGGGCAACGAGGTCTATCGAAGATTGAAGCGTAGTCGATTCCGGGTTTCTTGGGTCGCACCGGCGGCCGGTGCTTCTGTCGGGTGATGGGCCGGCATTGCCGGCCCCGAACATCGTTGCCGTGCTCAGCCGTCCGCCCGGGATTCGGTGACGCCGCCCGGAATGAAAAGTGGATTCGGCCCGCTGCGCAAGTAGCCGGCTTCATCGACCAGGATGTCCAGTGCCAGCGTGGCGAGGTCGTCCGCCACCGGGTCGGCGCTCGCGTCCTTGTCGCGCAGCACCTGCTTCAGGTAGCTGTGGCAGTCGTCGCAGACTTCGGCGCGCACGGTGTCGCGGGTGGTGCCGCCCTCGGCTTCGAGCACGCGGTACGACACCTTGTCGGTTTCGCCGCAACTGCTGCAGTTGGCGCGCACCAGGTTCCATTCGGTGCTGCACAGCGAACAGTGCAGGTAGCGTGCGCCGGCGTATTGCCCGGCCTGGATCACGCTGGCCACCGGCAGGCTGCCGCAGCAGGGGCAGACGCCGGGCACGTCGAGCCGGGCCAGGCCGGCCAGCGCGGGCTGCGCGGCCATCCAGGCCCAGTACACCTGCAGCGCGGCGGCGATGAAGGGCAGGCGGGCGCTGTGCGCCGGGTCGTATTCGGTGCGCAGCACGCCGTCGGCCAGGCGTTCGAGTTCGGCCTCGCCGATCGCCGGCAGGCCGGCCAGTACCGGGCGCAGTACGTCGGGCGCATGCGGCAGCAGGCCGTCGGCCAGGGCGGCGAGATGCTGGCGCCAGACCCGGTCGCGCCGCCAGCCGTTGGCTGGCAGCACCGGCATGCCGTGCTCGCGCGCCCGTATGCGTTCGGCCTCGGATGGCAGGGGCACGGCCGGGTGGCTTTGCAGCAGCTCATGCTGGATGCGGCTCAGGCGGGCGAGAAAGGCCAGCCAGTCGCCCGAAGCGTGGCCGTCGGCCAGGCGTTCGAAGCGCGCGGCGCGGTCGGCGAACAGGCTTGCCGCCACGGGCTGCAGCACCGCGGGCGCTTCGAGCCCCTGCTGCAGATTGGCGCCAGTGGCGGTTTGGGGCAGGTTCATGTGCTTCCTCACAAGGCGCGGCGGGCGGGGCCCGGTCAAACCGGACGCCGCCCGCCGTGGGTCGGGGACAGGGCCGTTCAGTCCTTGCCCGTCATCTGGCGGTACCAGCCACGGTGGTGCTGCTTGGCCCAGGCACGGGTCACGGTGCCGTAGAGCATGGCGCGGATGGTGCCGCGCGTCCAGATCGCGGCATACACGTGCACGAAGATCAGGCCGATCATGAACGCGGCGGCGGCGGCATGCACCACCACCGCGGCGCGCACCAGCCCGACCGGGAAGTCGAACTGGCTGCGCCACATCACCACGCCCGAGACCGTGATCAGCACCATGCATAGCGTCAGCAGCCAGAACAGCAGCTTCTGGCCGCCGTTGTACTTGCCTTGCTCGGGCATGTCGTGGTCGTTGCCGTCCACCATCTTGCCGACCTTGGACAGCCAGTCCCAGTCCTTCCCGCCCATCAGGTTGAGGCTGGCGAAGCGGAAGAACATGATGACGAAGAACACCGCCATCACCACGCCGATCCAGGGGTGCAGGATGCGTGCCCAGGTGCCGCCGCCGAACAGGTTGACCAGTGGGAACAGCGCGGGGTGGAAGAAGGCCAGGCCGGACAGCGCGAGCAGGATGAAGCAGATGCCCACGATCCAGTGGTTGGCGCGCTCGGAGGCGTTGTAACGCTGCAGGTCACGCGGATTGCGGATCATTTTGCGTCCTCCTTTTCCATTTCCGCTTCGAGCTCCTTGGAGACCTCGTTCGGACCCTTCATGACGTAATGGAACAGGCTGCCGATGGCCGTGGCGCCCAGCGCGAGCAGGGCGAGCGGCTTGGCGACGCCCTTCCACAGCGCCACCGCCGGGCTGATCTGCGGGTTCTCCGGCAGGTCGGCGTACAGCGTCGGCTTGTCCGCATGGTGCAGCACGTACATGACGTGGGTGCCGCCGACGCCTTGCGGATCGTAGAGGCCGGCGTTCTGGTAGCCGCGATCCTTGAGGTCGTCGATGCGCGCCTCGGCGTAATGCACCATGTCCTCCTTGGCGCCGAACCTGATCGCGCCGGTCGGACAGGCCTTGGCACAGGCCGGTGCCTGGCCGACCGCGACGCGGTCGGAGCACAGCGAGCACTTGTAGGCCTTGTTGTCCGTCTTCGACAGCCGCGGGATGTCGAACGGACAGCCGGTGATGCAGTAGCCGCAGCCGATGCAGTTCTCCTGGTGGAAATCGACGATGCCGTTGGAGTACTGGATGATGGCGCCCGGCGAGGGACAGGCCTTCAGGCAGCCGGGGTCGGCGCAGTGCATGCAGCCGTCCTTGCGGATGAGCCATTCGAGCCTGCCGTTCTCCTCGACTTCGGTGAAGCGCATCAGCGTCCACGTCTTGTCGTCGAGATCCTGCGGGTTGTCGTAGATGCCGACGTTGTTGCCCACTTCCGGGCGGATGTCGTTCCACTCCATGCATGCCGCCTGGCAGGCCTTGCAGCCGATGCAGGCGGACACGTCGATGAGCTTGGCGACTTCGGTGGTTTCGCGCACCTTGGGCGTCTCGGTGGTGGTCGCCGAGCGCCGCGCGATGTCGAGCGATTGCAGTGCCATGTCACGCCTCCTGACGGGCCGTCCCGAAGGAGGCGTAGCCCCCTCGGGGGGCAACGAACACAGTGAGTGTGGGGGTACTCATCTCTGCCTCCCTCATGCCTTCTCGATGTCCACCAGGAACGCCTTGTACTCCGGCGTCTGGCTGTTGGCGTCGCCCACGAACGGCGTCAGGGTGTTGGTGATGTAGCCCGGTTTGGTCTCACCCTTGAAGCCGTAGTGCAGCGGGATGCCCACCGTATGGATCTTGCGGCCCTCCACCGTCAGCACCGGAATGCGCCGGGTCACCACCGCCACGGCCTTGATGTGGCCGCGGTTGGAGCGCACGGTGACGACGTCGCCCTTGCGGATGCCCTTCTCGGCGGCCAGTTCCTCGGAAATCTCGACGAAGTGCTCCGGCTGGAGGATCGCGTTGATCTTCGAGGTCTTGGTCCAGAAGTGGAAGTGCTCGGCCAGGCGGTAGGTGGTGGCGACGTAGGGGAACTCGTCGGCCTTGCCGAACAGCTCCATGTCGCCCTGGTACACCCGTGCCGCCGGGTTGCTGGCCACCGCGGGCACGTCCGGATGCATCGGGTTCTTGCCCAATGGCGTCTCGAACGGCTCGTAGTGCTCCGGGAAGGGCCCTTCCACCATGCCGGGCGCGAACAGGCGGGCAACGCCCTCGCCGGTCATGATGAAGGCGCCGACGCCCTCTTCCGGTGCCGCGTTGGGCCGCATGTCGGGCACGTCGTTGCCGCCCCAGGCCTTGCCGTTCCAGTGGATGAGGTTGCGGCTCGGGTCCCACGGCTTGCCGTTGGCGTCGCAGGAGGCGCGGTTGTACAGGATGCGGCGGTTGGCCGGCCAGGCGAAGCCCCAGTTGAGAGACTGGCCGAGGCCGGTCGGATCGCTGTTGTCGCGCCGCGCGGTGAGGTTGCCGGCCTGCGACCACATGCCCGAATACAGCCAGTTCCCGCAGGCGGTGGAGCCGTCGGCACGCAGCACGGCGAAGCCCGCGACCTGTTCGCCGGCCTTCACCGTGACCTTGCCGCTGGCGTCGGCCAGGTCGCTGACCGCGTAGCCGCTG
The DNA here is from genome assembly GCF_001591165.1 of Thauera butanivorans NBRC 103042. GTDB lineage: Bacteria > Pseudomonadota > Gammaproteobacteria > Burkholderiales > Rhodocyclaceae > Thauera > Thauera butanivorans. Next base: position 62,169 of record NZ_BCUG01000032.1, on the reverse strand, counting down.
ATCTCGCGCGCCAGCTCTTCCGCGGACGGATGGGTGGCGATGCGGTAGGGCCAATGCAGCTTCATCAACTGCTCGGGGAAGGCGCCGCCCTCGCTGGCGTACATCGCCCGCAGCCGGGTGAACAGCTGGCCGAGGATTTCGGTGTCCTCGCGCGTCTCGCCGGGGCCGTCGGCCGACTTCCAGTGCCACTGGATGACGCGGCTGGAGTTGGTGAAGCTGCCCTCGTGCTCGGCGAACAGCGCCGCCGGCAGGCGGAACACCTCGGTCTGGATCTGCGCCGGGTCGACCTTGTTCAACTCGCCGTGGTTCTTCCAGAACTCGGAAGTGTCGGTGGCCAGCGGGTCGATCACCACCAGGTACTTCAGCTTGGACAGCGCAGCCGAGACCTTGGCCTTGTTGGCGACCGAGGCCAGCGGGTTGAAGCCCTGGCAGGCGAAGCCGTTCATGCGGCCCTGGTGCATGCGTTCGAACATCGCCAGCACGTCGTAGGCGGTGTCCTGCTTGGGCAGCCAGTCGTAGCCGAAGCTGTTGCCGGCGGTGGCGTTCGGGCCGTAGAAGGCCTTCAGCAGGCTGACGAAGAACTTGGAGTAGTTGCTCCAGTAGTTCATCTGCCCCGGGCGCAGCATCTTCGGTGTGCGCTTGGCGATGAAGCTCTCCAGCGTCGGCTCGGCGTCGGTCGGCTCGTGCAGATAGCCCGGCAGGCTCTCGCCGAACAGGCACATGTCGGTGATGCCCTGCACGTTGGCGTGCCCGCGCAGTGCGTTGATGCCGCCGCCGGCCATGCCCATGTTGCCGAGCAGCAGCTGGATCATCGCCATCGTGCGGATGTTCTGCGAACCCACCGAGTGCTGCGTCCAGCCCAGCGCGTACAGGATGGTCATCGTGCGATCGGGCGCCGAGCATTCGGCGATCATCCCGCACACCTTCAGGAAGGCATCCTTCGGCGTGCCGGTGATGCGGCTGACGGTGTCGGCGTCGTAGCGGGCGAAGTGCTTCTTCATCAGCTGGAAGACGCAGTTCGGGTCCTGCAGCGTCGGGTCCACCCTGGCGTAGCCGTCCTCGCCCATCTGGTAGCTCCAGGTGGACTTGTCGTAGTTGCGCTTGTCGGCGTTGTAGCCGCTGAACAGGCCGTCCTCGAAACCGAAGTCGGGGTTGATCAGGAAAGGCGCATTGGTGTGCGTCTTCACGTACTCGTGCTGGATCTTGTCGTTTTCCAGCAGGTAGTGGATGACGCCCGACAGGAAGGCGATGTCCGAGCCCGCGCGGATCGGCGCGTAATAGTCGGACACGGCCGCGGAGCGGGTGAAGCGGGGGTCGACGACGACCAGCCTGGCCTTGCGGCCCTGCTTCGCTTCCTGCACCCACTTGAAGCCGCAGATGTGGGCCTCGGCGGCGTTGCCACCCATGATCAGGACGAGGTCGGCATTCTTGATGTCGACCCAGTGGTTGGTCATCGAGCCGCGCCCGAAGGTCGGAGCCAGACTGGCTACCGTGGGAGCGTGTCAGATGCGTGCCTGGGTGTCGAATGCAACCGCGCCAAGGCCGCGCAAGACCTTGTGGGTGAGGTATCCCGGTTCGTTGGAGGCAGCGGAACTGGCGAGGAAACCGAAGGTGTTCCAGCGGTTGACCGTCAGGCCGGCTTCGTTCTTCTCGATGAAGTTGGCATCGCGGTCGGCCTTCATGTGCTTGGCGATGCGGTCGAAGGCTTCGTCCCAGGAAATGCGCTTCCACTCGTTGCTGCCGGGTTCGCGCACTTCGGGGTGGGTCAGGCGCAGCGGGCTGTGGACCATGTCCAGCAGGCCGGCGCCCTTCGGACAGAGGCTGCCCCGGTTGACCGGATTGTCCGGGTCGCCCTCGATGTGGAAAATCCGCGCCTTGGCGTTCTTCGACTTGTCGCCCATCGAGTAGACCAGCGTTCCACAGGATACGGAACAGTATGGACAGATGCTGCGTGTTTCAGTGGCGTGCGCGAGCTTGTACTGACGAACCTCGGCCAGTGCTGCGGTGGGCGCGAAACCCATCGTGGCCAGGCTCGATCCCGTCATGCCCGCCGCGCAGACCTTGAAGAATCCGCGTCTCGAGACGTTCATGGCTCCCTCCATCTTCGTTGGATTGCAGGGCTGTACCGGACAGCTTCTTCAATGGCAGCATAAAACCCTATGAAATACAAGACATAGGTTTACCCTATGCAAACAGGATTGCTCCAGAGGGGGGTGTGCAGCGGGATGCCAGCGGTTTTTTTCGATGAAGGCGGCTTTCCGCGCCTTCGGCGCAGGACTGCAAACTATTGCACGGGCGCCGCACATTCCAGTTTGCCCAGCCTGCCGGGAATTGGATAGAAAGACATTCAGGCAAATATAACGATCGCCTTGCCATGGACCGATGAACGTCAGCCGTGGCCTGGCCCCCCGAGAGCGTGGCAATAAGCGGAATGTTCCAAGCAGGGCCTTTCTTTGTCTCGGACGTCGATCCGGGCTTGCTGCTGTACGGCAGCCACGACCCCTGGCTGGTTGCCCTGTCGGTGGCGGTGGCGATCCTTGCCGCCATCAGTGCGCTGCATGCGGCCGGTGTGGCACGGCGGGCGGCGGGCGGCGGGCGCACGGGAGCGTGCCCTGTTGATCGGCAGCGGTGCCGTTGCGCTGGGCGGGGGCATCTGGGCGATGCATTTCATCGGCATGCTGGCTTTCGATCTGTGCACGCCGGTGGGCTACTCGCGCCCGATCACCCTGCTGTCCATGCTGCCCGGTCTCGGTGCATCGCTGGTGGCGCTGGCCCTGCTGGCGCGTCCGCACCTGAGCATGCGGCAACTGGTCACTGGCGGCGTGCTCGTCGGCGCAGGCATCGGCACCATGCACTACAGCGGCATGGCGGCGATGGAGATGGCGCCGGACTTGCGTTACGACCCGGTGTGGTTCGGCCTGTCCATCGTCGTCGCGATATCGCTTGCCGTGCTCGCGCTCTGGCTGCGTTTCCGGCTGCGCCGCCTGCGGCGGCGCCTGTCCGTCGGGGCCAGCATCGTGATCAGCGGCACCGTGCTCGGTTTTGCCGTAGCCGGCATGCACTACACGGGCATGGCTGCGGCGCGCTTCGTCGGCACCGCGGTCGAAGGCGGCAGCGGTCCGGACACGGGCTTCGTCGCTGCCGCGGTGGCGCTGATCACGCTGGCGCTGACGGCGATCGTGGCGGTGGTCAACGGCCTGCTCCGCTACAAGCAGTTGTATCGGCAGATCGAGTCCAGGGAAGTGCGCCTCCAGGCGATCTTCGATACCGCGATCGACGGCATGGTGACGATCGACGAGCGCGGCATCATCCAGACCTTCAACCGCGCAGCGGAACAGCTGTTCGGCTGGCGGGCGGATGAAGTCATCGGCTGCAACGTCAACATGCTGATGCCCGAACCGCATCGGGGCCAGCACGACGGATACCTGGCGAACTATCTGAGTAGTGGTCAGACGCGCCCCGCCGGCGTGGGGCGCGAGGTGGTGGCGCAGCGCCGCGACGGTTCGCTGATGCCGATCCGGCTGGGCATCGGCCAAGCGAAGATACCGGGCGAATCCCTGTTCCTGGGCATCATCACCGACATCAGCCAGCGCAAGAGCATGGAGCAGGCCTTGCGGGCCAGCGAGGAGCAGCATCGAACCCTGCTGCGCAACATTCCGGGGATGTCGTTTCGCCGCCGGTTGGGCGAGGACCGTTCGACCCTGTTCGTGAGCGATGCGGTGGCCGGCCTGACCGGATGGGATGCGGCCGAATTCGTCGAGCGTGGCCGCAGCTATTGCGATCTCATCCATTCCGACGACCACGCCTGCCACGAGGCGGCGGTCGCTGCCGCCATCGAGGGCCGTGGCGATTACACGGTGGAGTACCGCCTGATCCATCGCGACGGACACCGGCTGTGGGTGTGGGAAAGCGCTTCGGTGGTGGCCGATGCGGACGGACGGCCCGCCTGGGTGGATGGCGTGGTGTTCGACGTCAGCGAACGGCGGCGCATGGAGGAAGCCTTGCGCGAATCGCGCGACCGGGCCGAAGCTGCGGCGGCGAGCAAAACGGCTTTCCTGGCCAACATGAGCCACGAGATCCGCACGCCGATGAACGCCATTCTCGGTTTCACCGAGCTTTTGCTGGACACCCGCCTCGACTCGCTGCAGCAGCGCCATCTCGAAACGGTGCGGCGTTCGGCGCGCTCCTTGCTGGGCCTGCTCAACGACATCCTCGACACCGCGAAGCTCGAGCGCGGCGCGGTGGGGATCGAGAACGTGAGCTTCTCGCTGCGCGAACTGGTCGATCAGGTGGCGGCTTCGCTGACACTCTCTGCCGAAAGCAAGGGGCTGACGCTGGAGACGGCCTACGATCCGGCGCTGGGTGACTTCTTCGAAGGTGATCCGCTGCGGGTGCAGCAGATCCTGACCAATCTCGTCGGCAATGCGGTCAAGTTCACCGAGCAGGGGGGCGTGCGGATCGAAGTGGGCGGAGCGCCCGGCGCCTTGCGCATCGAGGTGGCGGACACCGGCATCGGCATCGCCGCGGATCGTCTGGCGAGGATCTTCGAGCCTTTCGCGCAGGCGGATGCGTCCACCAGCCGCCGCTTCGGCGGTACCGGGCTGGGCACGACCATCGCCCGCCAACTGGCCGAGCTGATGCATGGCCGCCTGGACGCGGAAAGCGAGGTCGGTGTCGGCAGCCGCTTCATCGTCGAACTGCCCCTGCCCGCGGGGGAGCCCGTCAGCGCCGAGCAGGAAACGGCGATGCCGCAACTGCCGCCGATGCACATCCTGGTCGCGGACGACGTGCCGCAGAACCTGGAATTGATGACCCTGGTCCTGAACCGCGCTGGGCATCGGCTGGTGACCGCGGGCGATGGTGACGAAGCCGTCGCGGCCTTCCTGGCGGGCCGTTTCGACGTGGTGTTGATGGACATGCAGATGCCGGTGACCGACGGCCTGGAAGCGACCCGTCGCATCCGTGCCCATGAGCGTCTGAACGGCCTGGCGCCGACGCCGGTGATCGCGCTGACCGCCAGCGTGCTACCAGGACCGGCTCGCCGCGCGCGAGGCCGGGATGGACGGCTTCGCCTCCAAGCCGGTGGACATGCCGCGGCTGATGACGGAGATCGCCCGTGTCACCGGCCAGGCCGTTCCGGGCCGCACGTACTCCGGGCGCAGCATCGAGGCCCGGCCCGGCGCCGTCATCGACTGGCAGGGCGGCATCGAGCTATGGGGCAGCGCGGATGCCTTGTGCCGCGCGGCGTGCCACTTCATGGACGGCTATCGCGACAGCGCCGCCACGCTGGCGCAGCATGCGGCGGCGGCCGATTTCGACGCCGTTCGCCAGTTCGGCCATCGTCTGCGCGGCGCGGCGGCCAATCTGTGCCTGCCGGCCGTCAGCGGGCTTGCGGCGCGTATCGAGAACGAGGCCGCGCATGGCCAGGGGCAGGCGCTGGACGGATTGTGCGGCGAGCTGGGGCAGGCGCTGGCTGCCGTTGCTAACGAACTGGCCAGCCACGGCCGGCTGGGCGGCGGCAACGAAGCCCCTCCGGCGCGTGGCGCGGGCGAAGACGTCGCCTCGCTGGCACGCGAGCTGGACGGCCAGCTCGCACATGGCGAGTTCGACGATGCACTGGTCCGCCGCCTGCTCGACGGCTTGAACGCCGATGGGCATTCGACCCTGGCCGAGCGCATCGGCAAGGTCATCGACGACTTCGAATTCGGCGCCGTGCAGACCATGCTGCGGACGCTCCACGCCGGAATGCCGGGCGCGAACACGGGACCATGACCATGCAGACCGCCCTCGATTGCCGCCCCAAGCTGTTGCTGGTGGATGACGAACCGACCAACCTGCAGGTGCTGCGCCACATCCTGCAGCAGGACTACCGCCTGCTGTATGCCAAGGATGGCCGGCGCGCGCTGGAGCTGGCCGCGAGCGAGCGGCCGGAGCTGATCCTGCTGGACGTCATGATGCCCGGCATCACCGGTCTGGAAACCTGCCGGTGGCTCAAGGCCGATGCCGCGACCGCTGCCATCCCGGTGATCTTCGTCACTGCGCTGGCTGATGCCAGGGATGAAGTGGAAGGCTTCGAGGCCGGCGCGGTGGACTACATCACCAAGCCGGTGAGCGCGCCCGTGGTGCGGGCACGTGTGCGCACCCATCTGTCCCTGGTGCGCATGGAAGAGCTGGCCAGCACGCGTCTGCAGATCGTGCAGCGGCTCGGACGGGCGGCCGAATTCAAGGACAACGAGACCGGCCTGCACGTGATCCGCATGAGCCACTATTCGCGCGTGCTGGCGCTGGCTGCCGGGCTGCCGCCGCGCGTGGCGGAAGACATCCTGCACGCTGCGCCGATGCACGACATCGGCAAGATCGGCATTCCCGACGCGATCCTGCGCAAGGCAGGGCCGCTCGACGACGACGAATGGCGCATCATGCGCTCGCATTGCGAGATCGGCGCCCAGATCATCGGGGAGCCCGATTCCGGGCTGCTGGCGATGGCGCGCAGCATCGCGCTCACGCATCACGAGAAATGGGACGGTAGCGGCTACCCGAACAGCCTCGTGGGCGAAGCGATTCCACTCGAAGGGCGCATCGTCGCCATTGCCGACGTATTCGATGCCTTGACCAGCGAGCGCCCCTACAAGCCGGGCTGGCCGGTGGACAAGGCCATCGGCGCGCTGCGCGAAGGCGCGGGCCGCCATTTCGATCCCGCGTTGGTGGAGCTGTTCATCGCCCGCTTGGACGAGATTCTGCAGATCAAGGCCCGCTGGGCGGAGAGCGCCGCCGCCGGGGCAGCGCCCCCGCTTGTGCAGGTGGCATAGACGGCACGGCTGGACCGGTTTCCGGCCGCCCGAGCCAAGCGGTCATTCATTGCCTGCGCGTGAGCAAGTGATCGCTGTCCGCCCGATGCGGCACAGTGCTTCGGGCATCCCATGACGCCCGTGCGGTGAGGGCACGTTTCCCCGATGGGGAACAGCGCTTAACATGTGCGCCTTGGTCGCGGCCAGCGCAAGTTCCGCGTCGTGGCACGAGTCGTTCGACCTGAAAGGAGCCTTCATCATGACCCAGACCGCATCCGTCCCTTCCATTCTCATCGTCGGCGCATCGCGAGGCATCGGCCTTGGCCTGGTGCGTGAATACCTGTCCCGGGGATGGCGGGTCATCGCCACCGAGCGCAAGCCTTCCCCCGATTCTGCACTGGACCGCCTGGCGCAGGAGTCGGCAGGCGCATTGCGTGTCGAAGCGATCGACATCGACCGGCCGGAACAGATCGCTGCCTTGTCGGAGCGCCTGCAAGGCACGTCGCTCGACGTCCTGCTCGTCAATGCCGGCGTGATCGACAACCCCCGGCTGCCCATCGGCGAGGTCGCCACCGAGGAATTCGTGCGCCTGATGGTGACCAATGCCTTGAGCCCTTTGCGCGTCATCGAAGCACTGGCCGCGCTGGTCAAGCCCCGGGGCAGCATCGCCGCGATGTCGTCGGGGCTGGGCAGCATCGCCGGCAATACCGAAGGCGGTTCCGAGCTGTACCGCGCCAGCAAGGCCACGCTGAACATGCTGCTGCGCAGCTACACCGCCCGTGCCGGCGGCGAGCGCACCGTGTTGGCATTGATGCCGGGCTGGGTCCGCACCGACATGGGCGGCCCGGATGCGGCGATCAGCGTGGAAGAAAGCGCGAAGGGGCTGGCCGACACCATTGCCCGACACCAGGGTGAGCGCGGCACGATATTCGTCGATTACCAGGACAAGCCGATCCCCTGGTAGGGCGGTGGCGTGTGGCGGTCGGCTGGGGCTGGATGGGGCCCGCGCCCGCCCGCAGTGGATCAGTCCAGGCCGGAGAAATCCGGCTTGCGCTTTTCGAGGAAGGCCGCGAAGGCTTCGCGGGCTGCCGGCCCCTTCGTCCGCAGCACGAAAGCTTCGGCTTCCAGCGCGATGCGTGCGAGCACTTCGTCGGTATTCCTGAGCAGGGCCTTGGTCTGCAGCACGGAGCCGGCGGGCAGCCGGCTCAGGCGCAGCGCCTGCGACAGCGCGAAGTCCAGCACCGGCTGGTCGCTGACGACCCGATTGATCAGACCGATCTCCCGGGCTTCGCCGGCGGACAGCGGGTCGCCGAAAAGCAGGGCCTCGGCTGCGCGCCGGTGGCCGGCGAGCCGTGGCAGCAGCAGACTGGAGGCGCCTTCGGGGATCAGGCCGAGGGCGACGAAGGGAAACGAGAAGCGGGCGCTGTCCTGCGCATAGACCAGGTCGCAGTGGAACAGCATCGTCGCGCCGACGCCGACCGCGAGTCCATTGACGGCGGCGACAATCGGCTTTTTCACCTGGACGAGTGCATTCAGGAAGTGGAAGGGCGGCGCATCCACGCTGTCCGGTGGGTACTCCAGGAAGTCCTGGAGATCGTTCCCCGCCGAGAAAGCGTCGCCTCTGCCGGTGAGCAGGATCACCGAGACGGAGGCATCCGCGTCGGCCGTGACCAGCGCCTCACGCAGTTGGTCGTACATCGCACCGGTAAAGGCGTTCTTCTTCTCCGGCCGGTTCAGTTCGATGACTTGAACGCCATGCTGGCGGGAGCATTCGATCATCCATGTTCTCCTGACGGGGTCACCGTCCGATGGTATCAGCGGACGGTGCCGGCCGCAGCACGGGATGCTGCGGCCGGGGGGCGGGCGGTGCTTCATGCCGCTGCGCGCTTCCGCCCGGTCCGGTTTCGGCAATCCGGGTTCGGCCGCTATTGCCCGCGGGTGAATAGATAGTCGTTGTCTGCCAGCGGAATGTGACAGGAGAAGCACTGGATGCCGCCGTCCGTCACCGCCCTGGCATTCGGGTCGCCGCCCTTGAAGGCCTGGAAGCCCCAGCCGCCCGTTTCGGGGTAGCGCTCGTCGTCCTTGACCATCACGGCGACGACCTTGCGCGCGGCCTGGGACAGCGAGTGGTTGCCGTCCGCGGAATAGGCGAAGCGATCCACGGCGAAGGTGGCGCCCTTGGCGAACTTGCCGCTCTTCAAGCCCTCCAGCGCGGCGGCATCGGCATAGACGTGCTGGATGCCGACGTTGCCGGCCGGCTCGTGCCCGTCGAGGTTGACGGTCGAGTGATGGTGATGCCAGCTGCGGTAGTCTTCCGGGAAGGGAATCTGGCCGGTGTCCTGCGCGGCCAGCGCGGTGCCAGCGCCGCCGAGGGTGATGGCAATTGCCAGTGTCCTGAACATTTCGTCGCCTCCTGATCTCGTCTCGGGAACGGGCCCGGCGATGGGCCGGAGCCGCGTTCGTCATGGGTCATGCCCGGCTGCAGCCTACACAGCATGCGCAGCGTCCGGCATCGCCCGGATCGGCAATCGGAGATCGAGAAAATCATGATCCGGTGTTCTGCGATGCAAGCCGCCGGAGCGAGCGTCCGGGCGGCATACACCTGCTGCCGGCATGGATTTGATCCATCGCATGGAAACCCGCGGCGTTCTGCCTTAGCGTCGATAGTCATTCCGCGACCGGCCGCCGTTGCGCGGCCATCCACAGGAGCTTTCCATGTTTCTGCTCGACTGGCTGCTCGGCAGGCACCACGACAAACCGCAGGCCGCGCCTGCCCATGCCGCACCGGAGGTAGGGCCCTGTGCGCCGGGCACGTCGATCCGCTACAGCGCCGACCTGATCGAACATCTGGTGCGCGACCACCGCAGCATGCTCGACTGCGTCGGCCAGATCAGCCGTGCGGCACGCAGCGGGCGCCTGGACGAGGCCGCGCCGCTGCTGGAGCGTTTCCGTACCGACCTCCACGGCCATCTGCTGGTCGAGAACGTGCGGCTGTACGTGTATCTCGAACACACGCTGGCGGGCGATCCCGCCAGCCATGCGCTGATGCACGAGTTCCGCCACGACATGGACGAGATCGGCAAGAAGGTCGTCGCCTTCCTGGCGCGCTATGCCCGTCTCGGCGAGGATCCTTCGCTGGCCGCCAGCTTCACCGCCGACCTCGAGGCCGTGGGCGCGGCCCTGGCCGACCGCATCCGGCGCGAGGAAGAAGTGCTCTACCCGCTCTACGCGCCGGTGGCCTGAGGCGGCTGGCCGCCCCGGACGGGGATCGCGGCCTGCCGGCGCCGGCGGCTGATCAGGCCAGCACCTGGCCGTGCTCGCGGGTGGCGTGGAATGTGACCTTGGGCCATTTTTCCGCCGTCACTTCGAGGTTGTAGCGGCTGCTTGCCAGGTACACCGGGTTGCCGTCGATGTCCTTGCCCAGCCGCAGGGCTTGCTCGCGCTCGAAGTTGCGGCGGGTGACATCGTCCGGAAAGGTCAGCCAGCGCGCGGTGTGGATGTCGGCCGGCTCGAAGATCGCGTCGACCTTGTATTCGTCCTTCAGGCGCTGGGCGACGATCTCGAACTGCAGCACGCCGACGGCACCCAGCAGCATCTGGCCGCCTTCCAGCTCGAAGACCTGGATTGCGCCCTCCTCGCCCAGTTCCTGCAGGCCTTTCTGCAACTGCTTGGACTTGAGCGGGTCGCGCAGGCGGGCGGCACGGAACAGTTCGGGCGAGAAGTACGGAATGCCCTTGAAGCCGATGTTCTCGCCTTCGCTCAGGGTGTCGCCGATCTGCAGCTGGCCGTGGTTGTGGATGCCGATGATGTCGCCGGCGACGCCGTCTTCCATGATCACGCGCTCGTTGGCCATGAAGGTCAGCGCGTTGGCGAGCTTCATGTCGCGGCCGGCGCGCACGTGCCTGACCTTCATGCCCGAGCTGTAGCGCCCCGAGCAGATGCGGAAGAAGGCGATGCGGTCGCGGTGCTTGGGATCCATGTTGGCCTGGATCTTGAACACGAAGCCGGTGAAGGCCGGTTCGGCCGGCTGCACCATGCGCGTGCCTTCGGGCTGGGTGCCCGCAATGCGGGGCTGCGGCGGCGGCGCCCAGTCGATCAGTGCCTGCAGGATCTCCTGCACGCCGAAATTGTTGATCCCGGAGCCGAAGAATACCGGTGTCTGTTGGCCGGCGAGGAATTCATCGAGCTCGAAGGGCGGCGAGGCGCCGTCGATCAGTTCCACGTCCTCGCGCAACTGGCCGATCTCCAGCGGGAAGCGGCTGTCGAGCTCGGCATTGTCCAGGCCCTTGATGATCTCGCCGTCGCTGCGGCGTTCCTCGCCCGGCGTGAAGGTCAGCACCTGCTTCTGCAGCAGGTGGTAGACGCCGCGGAAAGCCTTGCCCATGCCCAGCGGCCAGGTCACCGGCGCGCAGGTGATCTTCAGCACGCCCTCGATTTCGGCGAGCAGGTCGAAAGGCTCGCGCACTTCGCGGTCGAGCTTGTTGACGAAGGTGATGATCGGCGTGTTGCGCATGCGGCAGACGTTGAGCAGCTTGATCGTCTGCGCTTCCACGCCCTTGGCGGCGTCGATCACCATCACCGCGGCATCGACCGCGGTCAGCACGCGGTAGGTGTCTTCCGAGAAATCCTCGTGGCCCGGCGTGTCGAGCAGGTTGATGGTGTGGCCCTGGTACTCGAACTGCATCACCGAGCTGGTCACCGAGATGCCGCGCTGCTTCTCCACTTCCATCCAGTCCGAGGTGGCGTGGCGGGCGGACTTGCGCGCCTTCACCGTGCCGGCGAGCTGGATCGCGCCGCCGAACAGCAGCAGCTTCTCGGTCAGCGTGGTCTTGCCCGCGTCGGGGTGGGAAATGATGGCGAAGGTGCGGCGCTTTTCGACGTCGCGCAGCAGCTCGGGCGGGAAGGGGGTGGTCGTCATCGGGATTCGTCAGCGAAAAGAAAACCGCCTGCGCGCAATGGTGCGAGGCGGGGCGGTGGCGATTCTACCAAGGATGCGACGGGCTGCCGTGGCGCCGTGCGGGTAGCGGCGGCGTGGAACGGGCAAGAAAATGGGCATCGGCGCCAGGCGGGGGCGCCGATGCCCGAGGCGGCTCCACGGCGGGAGCAGAGGAGAAAGGGAGAAAGGGAGAAAGGAGCGGTTGGCCGGGAGCGGTCGGCGATGGCCGATGAGGTGTGGTCGATGCGGTGCCGGCAGCCGAGTGCAGCCGCAGGGCCGATCCCCGGGACCGCCCCTGCGATGATGTGTGGACCTACTTCTTCTTGCCGACCTGATCGCCGATGACGCCGCCGATGGCCGCGCCGCCCACGGTGCCGAGGACGCCGCCGTCGGTGATGACCGCGCCTGCCACGCCGCCGACCGCGGCGCCGGTGACGGCGCTCTTTTCACGCGAGGACATGTTGTCCCAGGTCGCACAACCCGTTGCGGCGATGGTGATCAGAATGGCGGGAATCAGGCTGTGGATCTTCATGCTGTACTCCTGTCTCGTGTCCGTTGGTCGGCGGGAACACCGCGTTCCCCCGATCGCTGAGTCCATGGATGGGAACACGGCGCGGGCGGAAAACTCCGCGCTCAGCGTGACGACTTGTTTCAGCCTCGAGGCCGTGCGGCAGGCCGTGCCGGCGGCGTTCCCGCGGACACTGGCGGCAGGCGCGGCGGCTTTCGCGCCCGGCCCGCGCCTGGCGCCTTAACATTTGGACGCAGCTTGGCGGCTGGCTGCGGCGTGCCGAAAGCGGGAGTTGCGTGTTTTCGGGATGCCGGGCGCGCCTGCATGCTGTGTTTCGCCGCCGTCGCCGGTGTCCCGGCGACGCTCAAGGCTGCTTGGCCGCCTGCGCGGGAAACTCTACCCGTACCCGCAACCCGTTCGGCGTCCCTTGATGCAGGCTGATCGTCGCGCCGTGCGCGCGGCAGATCTCGCCGACGATGGCCAGGCCCAGGCCCGCACCGCCTTCCCGCGTGCCGCGCCGGTAGAAGCGCTCGAACACCCGCTCGCGGTCCGCTTCGGGAATGCCGGGGCCGTCGTCCTCCACCTCCAGCACTGCCGGCGCCTGCACCCGCAGCACCAGGTTGCTGCCGGCCGGCGTGTGGGCCAGGGCATTGTCGATCAGGTTGTTGAGCAACTCGTTGAGCAGGACGGGCTCGCCGTCCACCCACACCGGCTGGTCGGCCTCCAGTGCCAGCGCGACACCGCGCTCATGGGCCAGCGGGGCGAGCGCCAGCGCCAGTTCGCGGGTCAGCAGGCTCAGGTCGATGCGCTGTGCTCCGCCTTCGCTGATCGCCCGCGCCCCGCTTTCGATGCGTCCGAGCGAAAGCAGCTGGTTGGCGAGGCGGGTCAGGTCGTCGCCGTGCTGCGCAGCCTGTTCCAGGGTTTGGCGCCATGCTTCCGGCTGCTCGGCGCGCAGGCCCAGCGTGATGCGCGCCTTGAGCGCGGCCAGCGGCGTGCGCAGTTCATGGGCGGCTTCGGTGATGAACTGCGACTGGCGCTCGAACAGGCCGCGCAGGCGGGCATTGAACTGGTTCAGCGCAGCCACCAGCGGGTGCAGTTCACGCGGCAGGCCGGCATCGGGCAGTGGCCGCAGGTCGTTGTTCGTGCGTTCCGCCAGCGCGGTGCGCAGGCGCTCCAGCGGCCGCAGGGCGGCGCTCACCGCCAGCCACACCAGGATCAGCGCGGTCACCGCCAGCAGGCCCATGCGCCACAGCGTGCCGATCAGCAGTTCGCGCGCCATGCGTTCGCGTGCGCCCCGGGTCTCGGCGACGCGGATTTCCGCCATGCCCTTGAAGCCCGGTTCGCTGACCGGCTGCAGCAGGCTCACCACGCGCACGCCCTGGCCGCGATAGACGCCATCGTAGAAGCGCGCCAGGGCCGGGTAGTCGTCGGTGCGCGGCGTGCCCGGCGGCGCTGCGGGCAGATCCTCGTAGCCGGACACCAGTTCGCCGTCCGTGCCCAGCACCTGGTAGTAGATGCGCCCGGCGCTGTCGTAGGCGAAAGTGTCCAGGGCCACGTAGGGCACGTTGGCCTGCAGCCGGCCGTCGTTGCTGTGCAGGCCGTCGCCCACCGCGCGCGCCGAGGCCAGCAGGGTGCGGTCGTAGGCGGTGTCGGCGGCGCGGCGGGCGCTCCAGTACGCACTCAGGCTGCTTGCCAGCAGGATCAGCGCCAGCAGCAGCGACAGGCGCCGTAGCAGGCGCCCCCGCAGGCTGCCGTGCTCAGCCATCGGCTGCCTTCAGCAGGTAGCCCAGGCCGCGGAAAGTGACGATGTGTACGCCGCTGCCTTCGAGTTTCTTGCGTACCCGGTGGATGTAGATCTCGATGGCGTCGGGGCTGGCCTCCTCGTCGAGGCCGAATACCTGGGAGGCCAGTTGCTCCTTGCTCATCACCCGTCCGGGACGGGCGAGCAGCGCTTCCAGCACTGCCTGCTCGCGCGCGGTCAGCGCCAGCGTCGCTCCGTGCAGGCTGAAACGCAAGGTGTCCAGGTCGTAGACCAGGGCGCCGCAGCGCTGCTGGCGATTTCCTCCCTGGCGCGAACGGCGCAGCAGCGCCTTGACGCGTGCTTCCAGCTCGGACAGCTCGAAAGGCTTGGCCAGGTAATCGTCGGCGCCCAGATTGAGGCCGCGGACGCGGTCGCTGACTTCGCCGCGGGCGGTCAGCATCAGTACGGGCAGCGTCTCGCCGCGTTCGCGCAGGTGGGCCAGCACCTGGAAGCCGTCGCGCCGCGGCAGGCCGACGTCGAGGATCGCCAGCGCATAACCCCCGTTGGCCAGGGCCAGATCGGCGGCCACGCCGTCATGCAGCACGTCTACCGTCCAGCCGGCGCCCTTCAGCGCCTGGGCGATGCTCTCCGCCAGTTGCGGATGGTCTTCGACCAGCAGAATCCGCACGGCCACCTCCTGCCACGAAGCTCGTCAGAAGCGCGCAGTGTAGCGCCCGGTCCGGCCTGCCAAAAACTTTCGGATGTGAAAGCTTGGCGAAAGCCAAGGCCCCTAGCCTAGCAGCGTGTGAAAGGACGGCTCGAACTGCCCTGCACACGGCCCGCGCGGACGATGCGCGGGTATGACAAAAAAGAGAGGAGACCTGCATGACCGCTGCCCTGCGTCCGGTATTGCCGACCCTGTGGCTGAGCTGCCCGGCCACGGCGGGCACGGTGTTCGTGCCGCCGGGCGAAGCCGCTTTCGCGGGCAGCGCGCCGGTGGCCCCGGAGGCCCCGGAGGCCCGCAGCACCGGCATTCAGCACCCATTCCAAGCGACGCACTGACGAATTACCAGTCTGCATGCCAAAGGCATTCAGACGGGGTTGTTTCATCTGCAAGAGAGACGGACAGCGCCCGACCATCAGATGGCCTGCCGAGCTGATGAAGCCTGGGTCACATATAAACACATAGGAGACAACATCATGAAAACTACCCTGATCCGTGCCACCCTGGCAGCCGCTTGCCTGACCATTGCCGGCCAGGCCCTGGCCTCCGAGCCGAAGCGGCCCGAATGCATCGCCCCGGCCGCCCCTGGCGGCGGATTCGACCTGACCTGCAAGCTGGCGCAGACCGCGCTGGTCGAGAGCAAGCTGCTGACGTCGCCGATGCGCGTCACCTACATGCCCGGCGGCGTCGGCGCGGTGGCCTACAACGCGGTGGTTGCCCAGCGTCCGGCCGAGGCTGGCACCATCACGGCCTTCTCCAGTGGCTCGCTGCTGAACCTGGCCCAGGGCAAGTTCGGCCGCTTCGACGAAAACGCGGTGAAGTGGCTGGCCGGGGTCGGCACCAGCTACGGCGCCCTTGCCGTGCGCAGCGACTCTCCCTACAAGAACCTGGATGACCTCGTCGCCGCGATCAAGGCCGATCCGGGCAAGGTGGTGATCGGCTCCGGTGGCACCGTCGGCAGCCAGGACTGGATGCAGACCGCGCTGATCGCCCGCGCTGCCGGCATCGATCCGCGCAAGATGCGCTACGTGGCGATGGAAGGCGGCGGCGAACTGGCCACTTCCCTGCTCGGCGGGCACATCCATGTTGCCAGTACCGACATCTCCGACTCGGTGCCGCACATCGCAAGCGGGGACATGCGCTTGCTCGCGGTGTTCTCCGACGAGCGCCTGCCGGGCGAGATCGCATCCCAGATCCCCACCGCCAAGGAGCAGGGCTACGACGTGTCCTGGCCGGTGATCCGCGGCTTCTATGTCGGCCCCAAGGTCAGCGACGAGGCCTACGCCTGGTGGAAGAACGCGTTCGACCAGCTGCTCGCTTCGGAAGAATTCGCCAAGCTGCGCGAGCAGCGCGAGCTCTATCCGTTCTCCATGACCGGTGACGAACTGGATGCCTACGTCAAGAACCAGGTTGCCGAGTACAGGAAACTGGCGAAGGAATTCAATCTGATCCAGTAAGGCCGATCGGGGCAGCCGCCATCGCTGTCCGGCGATGGCGGCTGCCCCGGAATCCTGTAGCACATGGTTCCCGGGAGAGCGTGTCGTTCACGCCATCGCCATCCCGGCAGGAAATCCATCACGAGGAATCCCTCATCATGTACCAACGTATATTCGGCCTGGTGCTGCTGCTCATCTGCATAGGTCTGGGCATCGTTGCCTGGGACTATCACGCGCCGTTTTCCTACGAGCCGGTGGGGCCCCGTTCCTACCCGCTGCTGTTGCTGCTGCTGATGGGGCTGGGGGCGATCTATCTGATCGCCGTCAAGCCGGCGGGCGCTCACGAGCCGGCCAACGAGCATGACCATCCAATGGACCGCCATGTCCTGATCAAGGTGACGAGCTGCGTGGTGGTGCTGACGGTCTACGCCGCACTGTTCGAAACGCTCGGCTTCATTCCGGCGAGCATGCTGTTCGGCATCGTCATGGCCCGCCTCTACGAGGGCTCCTGGCTCGCCAGCGTGATTGCCGGCGTGGTCCTGGCCATCGGCCTCTACCTGCTGTTCGACAAGGCCCTCGACGTACCGCTACCGCTCGGCATCCTCGCCGGTCTGGAGAACTGAACCATGGATACTCTCAGCTACCTCGGCCAGGGCTTCGGTGTCGCCCTCAGCCCCTACAACCTGTTCACCGCACTGTGCGGTACGCTGATCGGCACCGTCGTCGGGCTGCTGCCGGGCCTCGGTCCGATCAACGGCGTGGCGCTGCTGATCCCCATCGCCTTCGCCCTCGGCCTGCCGCCGGAAAGCGCGCTGATCCTGCTCGCCGCCGTGTATCTGGGCTGCGAGTACGGCGGGCGGATTTCCTCGATCCTGCTGAACATCCCCGGCGAAGCCTCGGCGGTGATGACCACCCTCGACGGCTATCCGCTGGCGCGTCAGGGCAAGGCCGGCGTGGCGCTGTCGATCTCGGCCTGGAGCTCCTTCCTCGGCGGCTTCATCGCCACCTGCGGCGTGGTGATCTTCGCGCCGCTGCTGGCGAAGTGGGCGGTGGCCTTCGGTCCTGCCGAATACTTCGTGCTGATGGTGTTCGCCATCGTCTGCCTGGCCGGCATGGCCGGCAACAGGCCGATGAAGACTGCCATCGCCTGCTGCATCGGCCTGTTCCTGTCCTGCGTCGGCATCGATTCCAACAGTGGCGTGTATCGCTTCACCTTCGGCAGCCTGGGCCTGGCCGACGGCATCCAGTTCGTGGTGCTGGTGCTCGGCCTGTTCTCGGTCAGCGAGATCCTCGTGCTGCTGGAGCATACCCACCGCGGCCAGAAAGCCCTCGAAGCCAGCGGCCGCATGCTGTTCAACCTCAAGGAAGGCGCTTTCGTGCTGGCCACCAACCTGCGCAGCGGCGCCATCGGTTTCGGCCTCGGCATCCTGCCCGGCGCCGGTGCCACGCTGGCCAGCGCCGTGGCCTACATGAGCGAGAAGCGCCTGGCACACAAGGACAACCAGTTCGGCAAGGGCGACTTGCGCGGCCTGGCCGCGCCGGAAACCGCCAACAGCGCCTCGGCCTGCGGCTCCATGGTGCCGATGCTGACGCTCGGCGTGCCCGGTTCGGGCACCACCGCGGTGATGCTCGGCGCGCTGACGCTGTACAACATCACGCCGGGCCCGCTGCTGTTCCAGAACCAGCCCGACATCGTCTGGGGGCTGATCGCCTCGCTGTTCGTCGCCAACGTCATGCTGATCGTCATGAACGTGCCGATGATCAAGGTCTTCACCAAGATCCTCGCCGTGCCTTACTGGGCGTTGGTGCCGGCGATCGCCATCATCACCTCGATCGGCGTCTATGCGGTGCATGCGACCACCTTCGACCTGTTCCTGATGATCATCATCGGCGTGGCCGGCTACATCCTGCGCAAGCTGGACTTCCCGCTGTCGGCGATCCTGCTCGGTTTCATCCTCGGCGGGCTGATGGAGCAGAACCTGCGCCGCGCGCTGTCGATTTCCGACGGCAGCCTCGGCATCCTGTTCGCCAGCCCGATCACCTGGGGTGTGTGGACCCTGATCGCAGCGATGATCGCCCTGCCGATCTATCGCACCTGGCGGAACAATGCCAAGCGTGCCGGCAGGCCGGCTGTCGCCGACGCGTGATCGCCTGAGCAGTCGATCGACCGGCCCGGCTGGCGGCTCGTCCGCCAGCCGGGCCGTTTTCGTTCATGCAGGCAGCGGCGGCATCGCCGGGTGCGTCCCGACGCTCCGGCTTGTCCGCGCCGGCCTTACGCGGCAGCATGTGGGCATCTTCCGCGCCCCGTTCCCGCCATGCTGCTGCTCGATGCCTCCCTTGCCCAGTCCATCGTCGATCGCACGATGCAGATCCTGCATGCCAACGTGAACGTCATGGACGCGCGCGGCGTCATCATCGCCAGCGGCGACGCGGCCCGCATCGGCAGCCCGCACGAGGGCGCGATGATGGTGCTGGCGCAGGGGCGCACGGTCGAGATCGACGATGTGCTGGCGCGCCGGCTGCACGATGCACGGCCGGGCATCAACCTGCCGCTGCGCGCCGAAGGCGGCATCGTCGGCGTGATCGGGCTCAGCGGCGAACCCGATGCCATCCGCCAGTTCGCCGAACTGCTGCGCATGGCTGCCGAAACCATGATCGAGCAGGCGCGGCTGATGCAGATCATCGCGCGCGATGCCCGCCTGCGCGAGGAACTGGTGCTGCAGCTCGTCGGCCTGGCCGCGCCGGCCCCGGCGCTGGAAGACTGGGCGCGCCAGCTCGGCGTCGATCCGGCACGCCCGCGCGTCGTGCTGCTGCTTGAATCCGATCCTGCCGCCGCCGATACGGCAGTCGCCGATGCGGCTGCCCAGCTTGCCGAGCAGCAGCGTCTGCTGGGTGTGCTGGCGGCCGAGCCGGGCGTGCTGTGCGCGCCGGTGTCGCTGCGCGAAGTGGTGGTGCTGTTGCCGGTTTCGGCGGCGCCGGACGAGGTGCAGCGGCTGCGCAAGCGCGCCGAAGCCCTGCTTGCACGCCTTCGGCGCGATGGCCATCCACCGCCGCGGCTGGCGCTCGGCGGCGTGTTTCCGGGCCGTGCCGGGCTGGCGCGCTCCTACCAGTCGGCGTGCGCAGTGCTGCGCCTCGGCCGTCGGCGTGGTGGTGCCTTGCACTGCTATGCGGACCAGACGCTGGCCGTGCTGCTGGCTGGCATGAACGAAGGCTGGCAGGCGGACGAACTGCGCCGCCCGCTGCAGCGGCTGGCGCAGCACGACCGCGATGGCCTGCTGCGGCGCACGCTTGCCAGCTGGTTCGCGCACGACATGAAGTCGGCCGCCGCCGCACGCGCCCTGGGCGTGCATCGCAACACCCTCGACTACCGCCTGCGCCGGCTCGGGGAGTCGAGCGGGCTGGATCTGGCGCGGCTGGACGACTGCCTGCTGCTGTATATCGCGCTGCAGCTCGATCCGTCCGATTCGGTTTGATCGTGAAACCGACTCCGGTTTGAAACTCCGCCGTTCAGTCGGCATGCTGGCTTTCGTCAAGGGTGGGACGTCATGCAAAGCGGGGCGTCATTATTGAATCAACATTCAACAGGGTGCAGAATCCACGGTTTGCCATACGACAATGTTTTTGCCCGTACCCGCAGGGCTCATTCAGAGGAGATACCGACATGCCCGGCCGTTCTGTCACGCTCAAGCTTGGACACGACAGCTATTTTCTCGGCCCGCGCCACGCCGTTTGCCGCGAACTGCATGCCTCGCTGCCCCGGCAATCGGCCAGCCTGCTCGACGCCGGCCTGTCGGATCCGGGGGCAATGCGTACCCTGCTCGACTTCGTCGCCGCCAACGACCCGGCACGCGATTTCGACGAGGCCCCGGAAGACCGTGAAGTGCTGCGCCGCGCCAAGCGCCTGCTGAACGGCGGCGTGCATGTCCTGGTGCGCCTGGACGGACCGGCATCCCACGCCTGCGCCGGCCCGGCCGTGCAGGTCGATGCCGCCAGCGGCACGCTGCGCCCCGATCTGGCGATCACCGCCGAGGAGGAGTCCCTCGTCGAACGAGGCGACATCCGCGCTTTCTGGCTCAGCCGCCTGCACAAGCTCGACCCCGTCGCCCGCATCGGCTTCGGCCTGTGGAGCCGCAGCGCCGAGGAATATCGTGCCGCCATCGAACGCGGCAACCCCGAGTACTGGGACCACAAGGGCTTCGCCTACTGGGAGGGCATCACCCGCACCACCATCGTCAATCTCAGCGTCGGCTTGAACAAGGCGGGATTCAGGGGGAACATGCGGCAGGAGCGGGAGAAGATACGGAATGTCGGGAAGGCTGTCGCCAGAATGCATATCGACTATGTAAAAGCAGATTATCGGTATTCTTATGGAAAAATTCGCGGCTTGTTAAGCAAGCAACAAGTTGCTGACTATCATCACGAGGCATTTGCAGAATTTCACATCCAGCCGGACAACTATGGCGGTACTTGGCTGCGTGCGGTGCCAGACGAGATGGAATTCCGCATCTACGGCTTTCTGTACTGCCACGACTGCGACAGCGACGAAGGCTACCCCGGTCCGGCACGCTGACATGCGCAACCTGATCCTGCTGCTGCTCGCCGGTCCGCTGCTCTACCTGCTCATCCCTTCATGGCAAGTCCAGACACGCCATCCCATCGGCGAATACACCTTCTGCATTCCACCGCAGTACGTCGTTTTTTCAGACCGTGATTTTCCCGGCAAGCCTGGCAGCGAATATGACGTCTCAGAGCCCGGCGGCTACGTCCGCATCACCTTTCCCCCTGAACAAATCCTGCTCCATGCGCCGGCGTTCCATACCAAAATCCCAACTCCTGCGGATTACACGGCTACAGCGTATTCTCACCAAAGCATCAGTGTCACTGTTACTGCGGCCCATACGCTTGACGGCCTCAAACGTACAATCCGGAAAGAACGTGATCAATTTCCCAGCCTGGAACTGGTTCCTGACCCGACGACCGGCATGGCGCGTCTTATGGGCAGCAGTCAAATCTATCCAGAGTGGCTTTTCATCCACCCGTCTGCAGACGGTACGCTGGATTTGCATGGTGAGCGGTGGCTGTGGGGTAGCTGTAGTGTGTGGGAACCCAAGCAGTCCGATGCCTACAAATGCCGACGGGAGCTACGCCATGCAGGGCTCTCAATGAAGTACCACATCGCCAGTGTCAACATGCCCCACTACCCTGCCATCGACCGCATGATTCTGCAGCAGTTGAAGCAGTGGGAATGCAGCAAGCCGGGCAAATCCGACGCGTGGGACGACATTTGACCTCTCGCCATGCGCAACCTGACACTGCTGCTGCTCGCCGGCCCGCTGCTCTACCTGCTCATCCCCTCCTGGCAGGTCCAGACACGCCATCCCATCGGCGAATACACCTTCTGCATTCCACCGCAGTACGTCGTCTTCTCCGAACGCAATTTCCCTGACCAGCCCGGCAGCGGATATGACGTCTCGGAACCTGGTGGCTGGGTGCTCATCACCTTTCCCCTCGAACAAATCCTGAACCATGCACCCGAATTCCAAAAAAAAATCCCGACTTCTGCGGATCACACAAGCACAGAGTATTTCCACCAAAAAATCAGCGTCATGGTCACTGCCGCGCATTCATTAGACGCGCTTAAACAGAATATTTTGGCAGGGCAAGGTACCTTTCCAAACCTGAACTTGGTTGCCGATCCAACAACCGGCATGTCACGCTTAATGGGCGACAGTCAGATTTATCCTGAATGGCTTTTTGTCCATCCGTTACCGAACGGAACGCTGGATTTACGTGGCGAACGGTGGCTGTGGGGGGGTTGCTATGCACGGGGAGCCAGACAGTCTGAGCGCTTTGATTGTTTCCGGTACTTGCGCCATGCCGGCTTATCAATGCAATACAGTATTGCCGAGGTCAACATGCCGCACTACCCCGCCATCGACCGCATGATTCTGCAGCAATTGAAGCAGTGGGAATGCAGCAAGCCGAGCAAATCCGACGGCTGGGACGACATTTGACGCCCCGTCATGCGCAATCTGATCCTGTTATTGCTCGCGGGGCACGCTACTTTACGTGCTTATTCCTTCATGGCAGGTCCAAACCCGCCATCCCATCGGTGAATACACCTTCTGCATCCCTCCGCAATACGTGGTTTTTGCCGAACGTGATGTTCCCGACAAGCCCGGATATGACGTCTCCGAGCCCGGCGGCTATGTCCGTATCACCTTTCCTTCTGAACAAATCCTGCACCACGCACCGGCGTTTCATACCCACGTTCCCGTCAAAGGTACGCTGGATGGTAAGAGCTATATCCGGGAAAGCCTGCAGGGCGTCAACGTCACCGTTACACCGGCCCATCCGCTGGACGGTTTCAGACGAACCATTACGGAAAGACGCGACCTGTTTCCCAGCTTGGAGCTGATTCCTGATGCTGTGACCAGCATGTCGCGCCTCATAAGCGGCACTGGGTCCTATTCCGCTCGCTGGTATTTTGTTCATCCCGCAGTGGATGGCACGCTTGACATGCAAGGCGAACAGTGGCTATGGGGAAGCTGTTTTAGCAGGGGCATCGAACGACCTGATGCATATACTTGTATACGCGACTTACGTTACCGGGGGTTGATGGCCGTGTATGACATCGCCGGCGCCAACATGCCCCACTACCCCGCCATCGACCGCATGATTCTGCAGCAGTTGAAGGAGTGGGAGTGCAGCAAACCGCCCAGGTCCGACGCCTGGGACGATCTCTGACACCTCCCATGCACAGGCGTCCTGCTGCTCTATCTGCTCATCTCCTCCTGGCAGGTCCACACAGCCACCCCACCGGCGAATACACCTTGCTGTCTGATAGGTAAAACTCACAAAATAGATGAAATTTTTCATATGAATTTGTGCATTTTTATGAAGACTTCAGCGCGCATCCGGCTCTAATCTGCATCTGCCGTGCAAGTGCCGCCGTGTCTTGCATCCAATCCCCCGTCTGGAGCCCGCTGCCATGAAAAAGATCGTCATCGCCCCCGATTCCTACAAGGAAAGCCTGTCCGCGCTGGAAGTCGCGCAAGCGGTCGAAGCCGGCTTCCGCGCCGTCTTTCCGCAGGCCGAATACGTGCTCGTGCCGGTGGCCGATGGCGGCGAAGGCACGGTCGAGGCGATGGTGGCCGCCACCGGCGGGCGCCGGCTGGAGCTTGCCGTCACCGGCCCGCTGGGCGACAGCGTGCCGGCTTTCTACGGTCTCACCGGCGATGGCGCGACCGCGGTGATCGAGATGGCGGCCGCCAGCGGCCTGATGCTGGTGCCGCCGGCGCAGCGCGATCCGCTGCGCACCACGTCGCGCGGTACCGGCGAACTGATCCGCGCCGCGCTCGACGCCGGCGCACGGCGCTTCATCCTCGGCATCGGCGGCAGCGCCACCAACGATGGCGGTGCCGGCATGGTGCAGGCGCTGGGCGCGCGGCTGCTGGACGCCGACGGCCGTGAGCTGGGGACGGGCGGCGGCGCGCTTGCCGAGCTGGCGCGCATCGACGTTTCCGCGCTCGATCCGCGCCTGGCCGAATGCCGCATCGAAGTCGCCTGCGACGTGGACAACCCGCTCACCGGCCCGCGCGGGGCGTCGGCGGTGTTCGGTCCGCAGAAAGGCGCGACGCCCGACAAGGTGCGCGTGCTGGACGACAACCTCGGCCGCTTCGCCCGCATCGTCGAGCGCGACCTCGGCGTGGCGGTGGACCAGGTGCCGGGCGCCGGCGCGGCCGGCGGCATGGGGGCGGCGATGCTCGCCTTCTTCGGCGCGGTGCTGAAGCCGGGCATCGAGATCGTCACCGCCGCGGTCGATCTCGACCGCCATGTGCGCGATGCCGATCTCGTCGTCACCGGCGAAGGCCGCATCGATTTCCAGACCATCCACGGCAAGACGCCGATCGGCGTCGCCCGCGTCGCCAAGCGCCACGGCAAGCCGGTGATCGGCATCGCCGGCTCGCTGGGGGCGAACGTCGGCGTCGTGCACGAGCATGGCATCGACGCGGTGTTCAGCGTGCTCTGCCGTCCCTGCTCGCTCGAAGAGGCGCTGGGCGAGGCGGCGGCGAACGTCGAACTCACCGCCCGCAACGTGGCTGCCACGCTGCGCATCGGTCCGGGCTCGGCTGCGTTACCATGAGCACCCCCTGAGTTTCCGCCCGCAGAGCCGTCTTGGACATCATCTTCGGCATCATCTTGCCGGTCTTCGGCACGCTCGGCCTCGGCTACGTCGCGGCGCGCTGCGGTGTGTTCGACGAGGCGGCCAATCGCGGGCTGTCGCTGTTCGTGTTCAACTTCGCGCTGCCGCTGATGCTGTTCCGCGCCATCGCCCGGGCCGAACTGCCCGAGGCGATGCCCTGGGGCTACCTGCTGTCGTACTACATCGGCGCATTCGTGGTGTTCGGGCTGGCGATGCTGGCCGGGCGGATGCTGTTCGGGCGCCGGCTGGACGAGCAGGCGGTGCTCGGCCTCGGCGCCGGCTTCTCGAATACCGGCATGCTCGGTATTCCACTGGTGATGACGGCCTACGGCCCGTCGGCGGCGCTGCCGCTGTTCGTCATGATCGCCTGCCACAGCCTGCTGATGCTGCCGCCGGCCACCGCGCTGATCGAGGCGGCGCGCGGCGGCCAGCAGTCGGCGGTGGCGACGCTGCTGAAGCTGGGCAAGAGCGTGCTGGCGACGCCGATCATCTGGGGGTTGAGCTGCGGGCTGGCGTTCGCGCTGTCGGGCATGCCGCTGCCCGGCCCGGTCGATGCCGTGGCCGGCGGCCTGGGGGCCGCAGCCACGCCCTGTGCGCTGTTCGCGCTCGGCGCCTCGCTGACGCGCTACAGCCTGGGCGGCAACCTGCGCGAGCCGCTGGTGCTGGTGGCATTGAAGACGGTGATGCTGCCGCTGCTGGTGTGGCTGCTGGCGACCCAGGTGTTCGACGTGCCGCCGCTGTGGGTGGCGACCGGTGTGCTGCTGGCGGCACTGCCGGCCGGGATCACGCCCTATCTCTTCGCCCAGCGCTACAACGTCTGCCAGTCCGCGGTCGCCTCGGCGGTATTCCTGTCCACGCTGCTGTCGGTGCTGACGCTGACGGTGCTGCTGTTCCTGCTGCGGCCCTGAGCAGCATTGCCGTGGTGGCCGCGAGTGCGTAGCATGCCGCGGTTCCCGCCGCCGGGCGGCATGTGCCAGGCTGGCCGATGTCCGACTTTCTCGCGATCCTGAGCTTTTCCTTTTCGGTCACCGGGCCGATCTTCGTGCTGCTCGGCCTGGGTGTGCTGCTGCGCCGCACCGGCATGCTGACCGATGGTTTCATCGACGCCGGCTCGAAGCTGGTATTCACCATCGCCCTGCCCACGCTGCTGTTCACCAGCATCGCCAGGACGCGCATCGCCGAATCGGCCAATGCCGGCATGATCGCTTATGGCCTGGTGGCGACGCTGGCGCTCTACGTCGTGCTGGAATGGGCGGCGAAGTTCGCCGTGCAGCCCGAACGCGACCGCGGCGTGGTGGTGCAGGGGGCGTTCCGCTCCAACTTCGGCGTCGTCGGTCTGGCCTACTGTGTCAATGCCTACGGCGATGCCGGTCTCGCTGCGGCCTCGCTGTACCTCGGCCTGGTGACGATCCTGGTCAATGTGCTGGCGGTCATCACCCTCAGCCGTTCGTTGCACCGCAGCCAAGGCGTGGGCAGGATCGTGCGCGGCATCGCCACCAATCCCCTGATCATCGGCATCCTGCTCGCGCTGCCGGTGTCGGCGCTGGAAATCCGCCTGCCCGCGCTGGCGCTGAGTTCGGCCCAGTATATCGCCGACATGACGCTGCCGCTCGCCCTGCTGTGCACCGGCGCCTCGCTCGATTTCCGCAGCCTGCGCTCGGAAATCGCCAGCACCGCGCTGGCCGCGCTCGGCAAGCTGGTGGTGGTGCCGATGCTGCTGACGCTGGGCGCGGTGGCGCTCGGCTTCCGCGGCCTCGAGCTGGGCATCCTGATGTTGATGGCTTCGGCGCCCTCGGCCGCAGCCGGCTACGTGATGGTGCGGGCGATGGGCGGCAACGCCACGCTGGCGGCGAACATCATCGCGCTGACGACGCTCGGTTCGCTGCTGACCACCAGCCTGGGCGTGATGATGCTGCGCAGTGCCGGGCTGATCTAGCCGGGACGGCCGGTCTCAGTCTTCGTCGAAGCGCTGGCAGGCGAGCGCCGCGACAGTGGGCGGGCTGCCTTCATGGGTGTAGTACAGCGAGCCGATTGCCCGACCGTTCTGCCACGTCTCGTGCAGCATCAGTGAGCCGCGCAGGCCTTCGAGGCCGAGCGCATCGGGCCTGAGCACGCCGAAATCCACGATTCGCAGCATGCCGTCCATATCCGCCGTGGCGCGGATGGCCACCGTGTCCAGCAGTGCCAGGTCGGGCGACACGTCGCTGCTGCCCGCAGGGAAGCGCGCAGTTTCCGGCTGGCCGGGGGCCGGCCACAGGAATTCGGGCGTGACGATTTCCAGACCGGTGATGCGGGGCGCGCCGGCGGCTTCGGCTGCGTCGCTCGCGATGCCAAGCACGATCCGGGTGTGGTCCGGGTCGTCCAGGTCGGCGCAGATGATCCGGGTCTCCGCTGCCACGGCGGAGCCGGCGGCAAGCACTGCGAGGCAGGCAATCACCGCTGCGGTCGATCGGCATGGCTGGTGCTTCGTCATCGTTCTGCTCCTCGGGAGATGCGGAACATTATGCATGCCGTGCATGGCTGGGATGTCGTCCGGCTTGAATTGCGCCCCGCGCTGAACTTTAGTAAAAGTGCGCGGATGCCTGTGGCAGGCGTTTTCAGGGGGTGCAGCATGTTGATCACACGCGAGGTGCTTACCCGGATGGGCGCGACCAGCGCCAATGCCGACCGCTACGTCGATGCGCTCAATGCCGCGATGGTGGCCCACGCCGTCGACACGGTGCCGCGCATCGCCCATTTTCTTGCCCAGGTCATGCACGAATCCGGCTGTCTGCGGCTGACCGTCGAGAATCTCAATTATTCGGCGGACGGATTGCTGAAAGTCTTTCCGCGGTATTTCGGCACGCGTGCCGAAGCGGAAGCCTGTGCGCGCAAGCCGGAGAAGATCGCTTGCAAGGTCTATGGCGGGCGCATGGGCAATGGCGCCGAGGCGAGCGGCGACGGCTGGCGCTACCGTGGCCGCGGCCTGATTCAGCTGACCGGCAAGGACAACTACCGCAGCTTTGCGCAATGGTGCGGCCAGGACGTGGTGGCCGATCCGGATCTCGTCGCCGGCAGCCTCGCGGTCGATGCCGCGGTGTTCTTCTGGCAGCGGGAGAATCTCAACGCGCTGGCCGACGTCGACGACCTGAAAGCGGTGACGCGCCGCATCAACGGCGGCCTGAACGGCTTTGCCGATCGCCGCGAACTGCTCGAGAAGGCCCGCCAGGCGCTGCGTGACCTGGGGCTGGCCGGAACTTTCGCGCCGGCGATGTCTCCGTTCGCGCCGACGCATCGTGTCCTGCCCTTGCAGCTCAATCTGCGTTCCACGCCGCAGGTGACGCCGGCAAGCCTGCTGGCGCCGCTGGTGCAGGGCACCGAAGTCGAAGTGCGCGGCCCGACCGCGGTGGCGGGCTGGGTACAGGTGCGGGTGCTGCTCAATGGCGTCGTGCGCGAAGGCGTGGTGGCCGAGCGCTACCTGGAACCGTACGCGCCGCGTCCGCGTACGCGTGGTGGCCCGCGTTCGCGTGCCGCACCGGCTGCCGAGACGCTGCCGGCGCTGCCTGCAGTCCATCTGGAGGCCGACCGGCCGGACATCACCCGCGTGCGGGATGGCGGGCGGGCCTACCCGCTCGGCGAGGCCGACCGCCCCGCGCGCAGTGGCCCCGAAGGCGCACGCGGTGCCGCCGGGCTGGCGCGGATCGTCGATTACCTCGACGTCGCCAAGGCCGATCACCTGCGCTACCAGCCGCGCGCCGGCATGACTTTCTGCAACATCTACGCCACCGATTACGCCCACCTGGCGGGCGCCTACCTGCCGCGCGTGTGGTGGACCGACTCCGCGCTGCGCCGCCTGGCGCTGGGTGAGCCGGTGGAGGTGACCTATGGCCAGACGGTGCGCGAACTGAACGCCAATTCCCTGTACGACTGGCTCGACGAGCATGGCGCCGAATTCGGCTGGGCGCGAGAACTGGACCTGACCCTGTTGCAGGCGGCAGCGAATGCCGGCGAAGTCTGCGTCATCGTCGCCAAGCGCCGCGATCTCAACAGCTCTGGCCACATTACCGCCGTCGTGCCCGAGCAGGAGGGGACTGAAGCGCGGCATGCCGCCGACGGCGAGGTTCTGCGTCCGCTCGAATCCCAGGCCGGTACACGCAACGTCACGCGCGGGGTGTCGGCCAGCGCGTGGTGGGCAGCGGAACGCTTCCAGTCCTTCGCCTTCTGGCGGCATCCGTGACCGGATGCAGGCCGCCCGTCGGCCTGCCGTCGCACTGTTGCATGGCGAAACATGCGGGCGACGGAATCTTTTGTCCGGGCTGCGCCTCTGAGACGGTATCCTGCCGCTTCGGCCAGCCGTAGCGGCCCCGACACCTTGATGGGATGCCCCATGTATCGAGATCCGAAGTTCTCAGGCCTTTTCAACCAGTTCGGCGCCCGCGGCGGTACGCCGCCCAGTCTGCTGCAGAAGATCGTCGCCGCGATCGTCACCGTTGCCGTGTTCGGCGTGGCGCTGATGTTCTCGGTCGTCTTCTTCGCCGTCGTCGTCACCGTCGGCGCCGTGGCCTGGGGCTATCTGTGGTGGAAGACCCGCGCGCTGCGCAAGCAGATGCGTGATCATCCGCCGGCCGGGCGCGGCATGGTGATCGAAGGCGAGATCATCCGCGAAGTGGAGATCGAGGAAGGTACGGGGCGCGATGGTCCGGGCGAAGATCGCCCGCCGCGCTGATCTCCATCGCCCCATACGCCATTGGCTTGGTGTAGTCTGTCCGTCCCCGCCGGTCCGCCGCAAGGCCGGGCGGTGGAATCCCATACCAGACAGAGGACAACAAGCATGAGCACTGTGACCCTTGGCGGCAATCCGATCGATGTCGCCGGCCGTTTTCCGCAGGCGGGTGATGCCGCCCCCGCCTTCAAGCTGACCGGCGCCGATCTGGCCGATGTCGGCCTCGACGCCTTCGCCGGCAAGCGCAAGGTATTGAACATCGTTCCCAGCCTCGATACGCCGGTGTGCGCGGCATCGGCGCGCAAGTTCAATACCGAGGCCAGCAGCCTGGCCGACACCGTGGTGCTGGCCGTGTCCGCCGACCTGCCCTTCGCCGCCGGCCGTTTCTGCGAGGCCGAGGGCCTGAAGAACGTGAAGACGCTGTCGACCTTCCGCAACCCCGATTTCGCCCGCGACTACGGTGTTGCCATCACCTCCGGCCCGCTGGCCGGCGTCACCGCGCGTGCGGTGGTGGTGATCGATGCGAACGACAAGGTCGTGTATTCCCAGCTCGTGCCCGAGATCAAGGAAGAGCCGGATTACGCCGCTGCGCTGGCTGCATTGAAGTAAACTCCGCCGCTGGTGCAAACGAGGGCCAGCCAAGGGGACGGCCTACCGATGGAGTGGCTAGATGCAGCATGAAGAATCCGGTGTGTGCGATGTCCTGGTCATCGGATCGGGGCCGGCCGGAGCCACGGCGGCGCCCCTGCTGGCGGAAAAGGGCTACAAGGTCGTCGTACTGGAAAAGGACCGCTATCCGCGTTTCCACATCGGCGAATCCTTGTTGCCCGCCAACCTGCCCTTGCTGGAGCGCCTGGGCATTGCCGACGAGGTGCGTGAGATCGGCATGGTGAAGCGGGGGGCGGAGTTTGTCTCCCCGCATCATCCGAATACCCAGACCTTTTATTTCTCCAAGGCCTGGAACAAGTCCCTGCCCTACGCCTATCAGGTGCTGCGCTCCGACTTCGACTCCGTGCTGATGCGCAACGCGGCCCGGCGCGGGGTGGAAGTCATCGAAGGCTGCCGGGCGAAATCGGTGGATTTCGTAGCCGAAGACCGTGTGGTGGTGCAGGCGATCCACGACGACGGTCGGGAACAGCACTGGCAGGCACGCTTCCTGGTGGACGCCTCTGGCCGCGATACTTTTCTCGCCAACCGCTTCAAGATCAAGAACCGAAACCCGAAGCACACCAGTGCGGCGGTGTTCGGCCATTTCTCGGGCGCGCGCCGGAACTGCGGCAGCGACGAGGGCAACATCACCATCTTCTGGTTCGAGCACGGCTGGTTCTGGTTTATCCCGATGATGAACGATGTCACCAGCGTCGGCATGGTGACCTGGCCCTACTTCATGAAGACGCGCGGCGAGCGCAGCCTGGAGCAGTTTCTGCGCGACGGCATTGCAAGCTGTCCGCCGTTGGCTGAGCGGCTCGAGAACGCCGAACTGGTACACGCCGTTGAGGGAACGGGCAATTTCTCCTACGCCGCCGAGCGCAATCACGGCCCCAATTATCTGATGCTGGGCGACGCCTACGCCTTCGTCGATCCGGTGTTCTCGTCCGGCGTCTGGTTGGCGATGAACAGCGGGCTGATGGCGTCCGAGACCATCGACACCTGCCTGCGCGAACCGGCCAGGGCGAGCGCGGCGCTGCAGCATTTTGACCGCCGCATGAAGCACGGACCGAAGGTGTTCTCGTGGTTCATCTACCGCATGACAAACCCGATCATGCGGGATTTCTTCATGGGGCCGCGAAACGCCTTCCGTACCCAGGAGGCGCTGCTTTCGGTGCTGGCGGGCGACATTTTTGGCAAGACGCCGATCTGGCCCTCGGTGTGGGCTTTCAAGGCGCTGTATTACGTAGCCAACGTGCTCCAGCCCCGCCGTGCATTGACTGCCTGGAAGCGTCGCCGCTTCAACATCCGCCGGGTGGAAGAGGCGGCCTGAATGTCTGTATCATCGCCCGCTTCCGCCAATTTCGCCGCACACCGAAGCGTGACCCAGGGCATGAGCTTCCTGTCGTTCCAGACCGCAGCCCAGGCGCTTCACCCTGCTTGCGATGCTGCCAGCGTGCTGGGCGGCACCCGCCTGGGCACGATCACAGCGGCGGAATGGCCCGAACAGACGCTGCCGGCGGTGCTGTCCGCCTCGTCCGCCCAGTCCGGACTGCTGCGCGAGTGCTGGCTGGCGTTTCAACCCTGCATCGGCGGGCACGACGAGGGCATTGCCTGGCGACGGGCCGGCGATCTGCTCTATGGTGTGATCGAACTGGATGAAGCCGGGTTTGCCGGCGCCTCGGCCAGCCCCTTGCAAGCGGCTGCCGAGGCCGCCTACCGCCGCATCTTCCGCCTGCTGGATGCCCAAGGCTTGCCCGAGCTGTGGCGGGCATGGAACTACATGGCGGCAATCAACCGCGAAACGCGCGGCCTGGAACGCTACCGCCAGTTCAACATCGGGCGGCAGAACGCGTTCGATGCCGCCCGCGGCGCAGGTTGCCGGATACCGGCCGCCTGCGCGCTGGGGCTGGCGGACGGCCCGCTGTCTATCGCCTTCATGGCTGGCAGGGAAGCGATCGTGCCGATCGAGAACCCGCGCCAGATCAGCGCCTGGCGTTATCCCGAGGACTACGGGCCGCGCAGTCCGACTTTTTCACGCGCCGCGCTGGCCTATCCGCCGGGACAGGAAGTGTTGTTCATTTCCGGCACTGCCAGCATCGTCGGGCACCGCACGTTACACGCCGACGACGTCGCCGCGCAGACGCGGGAAAGCCTGCTGAACGTTCTGACCGTGCTCGAGGAAGCTAATCGTGTCGCACGGGCGGGGCCATTCCGTGCGGAAGGCCTGAGCTGCCGCGCCTATCTGCGTCATGCCGGGGATCTGCCGGTGGTCGACGCTCTGGTCCGCGAAATGCTTGGCGGGGCCGAAGTCTGCTACCTCGAAGCCGACGTATGCCGCGCCGATCTGCTGGTCGAGATCGAGGCCATGGCCTTGCAGACACGATGACGAGTCTGCGCACGCGCATCTGGCGCGCCTACGAAGCGGTGGCGATGTGCCTCGGGCTGGGCGCACTGGCCGTGGTCTGCCTGACCTGGTTGCCCTTCGCGATGGTACTCAGTCCGCTGTTGCCGCAGCGCATCGGCCAGCGCATCGGCCGCTACGCGATCTTCATCGGGCTGCGCATCTATCTGATCATCCTGCGCGTGCTCTGTGCCTGCCGTTTCGACTTCGGTGAACTTGACAGCCTGCGCCATGGCGGGCCGGTGGTGGTGGTGGCAAACCACCCTTCGCTGCTCGACGCGGTGCTGATCCTGTCTCGCCTGCCCAACGCCGTCTGCGTGATGAAGGCCAGCATCCTCGACAATATCCTGTTCGGCGCCGCCGCCCGCATGGCGCGCTACATCCGCAACGACGTGCCCTTCAAGATGATCCGCGACGCGCGCAAGGAACTGGCCGAAGGCGCGCAACTGGTGATCTTCCCCGAAGGCAGCCGCACCCGCCTGTTCCCGCTCGACCGCTGCATGCCGACCGCCGGCCTGATCGCGGCGCGAGCCAAGGCACCGGTGCAGGCCTTGCTGATCGAGTTTTCCACGCCTTACCTGGGCAAGGCCTGGCCGCTGGCCAAACCGCCGTCGCTGCCACTGTCCTGCCGTATCCGGCTGGGACGGTGTTTTTCGCCGCCGACCGATGTCAGCGCCTTCACCGCCGAGCTGGAAGCCCACCTGCGCGCCGAACTGGGCGCAACCGAAACGGCCGAGCCCGCCCCGCAACCCGCCAGCGCCTGAACCATGCAGCAGCCCTCGTGCACCCATCTCGTCCTCATCCCCAGCTACAATCCCGGTCCCGGCGTACTGGAGACGGTGCGCGCTGCGCGCGCGCAGTGGTCGCCGGTGTGGGTGGTGGTCGACGGCAGTACCGACGGCAGCGCCGAGCGCCTGCTGGCGCTCGCCGAACACGACGAAGGCCTGCACGTGATCGTGCTGTCCGAGAACCGCGGTAAGGGCGCAGCGGTGCTCGAAGGCATGGAGCAGGCTGTCGCCCGGGGTTTCACCCATGCGCTGACGATGGATTCCGACGGCCAGCATCCTGCCGAGCTGATTCCCGAGTTCATGGTCGCTTCGCAGGCCGAGCCCAGCGTGATGGTGCTGGGCAAGCCGGTGTTCAGCGCCGATGCGCCGGCGCTGCGCGTCAACGGTCGCAAGGTGTCGAACTGGTGGGCCAATTTCGAAACCCTGTGGATGGGCATCGGCGACTCGCTGTACGGCTTTCGCGTTTATCCGATGACACCGCTGATCCGCATCATGCGCGGCAATCGCTGGATGCGCCGCTTCGACTTCGACCCCGAGGCGGTCGTGCGCCTGTGCTGGGCCGGCGTGCGGCCGATCAACCGCGACGCACCGGTGCGCTACCTCAGCGCCAGCGAAGGTGGTGTGTCGCATTTCCGTTACCTGCGCGACAATGTGTTGCTGACCGGCATGCACACGCGGCTGTTCTTCGGCTTCCTCGGCCGCCTGCCCGCCCTGCTGCTGCGCCGCTTTCCTTCCCGTTAAGATTTCCCCTGATGACCAAGAAAAATTCCGCGCTCAAGGACGATGCCCGTCTGGGCGCCTATTTTGCCGACGAAGGTGAACGGCGCAGCGTGACGCGGGAGATGTTCGACGAAGCTGCGGCCGGCTACGACCAGGCCGACCGCATCGCTGCGCTCGGCAGCGGCCGCTGGTATCGGCGCGAAGTCCTGCGCAGGAACGGCGTGCGGCCCGGCATGGCGGTGCTGGACGTGGCTGCCGGCACCGGCTTGGTCACGGTCGAAGCCCACCAACTGCTGGGGCCGCAAGGCCGGGTGGTGGCGCTCGACCCCTCGCCGGGCATGCTGGCCGAGCTGAAGAAGAAGCTGGACGTCGAAACTCTAACCGCCTATGCCGAGTCGATCCCGCTGCCCGACGCAAGCGTCGATTTCGTCTCGATGGGCTATGCGCTGCGCCATGTCGGCGACATGGACGCCGCGTTCGGCGAGTATTTCCGCGTGCTGAAACCGGGCGGCCGCGTCTGCATCATGGAGATCAGCCGCCCGGCGAGCCGCCTCGGGCGACTCGCGCTGCATGCCTACATCGGCGGTGTCGTACCGATGGTCACGCGCCTGTCCGGCCAGGCCGCCGACGTGCGGCGCTTGTGGGAATACTATGGTGACACCATCGACGCTGCCGCCGATCCGGAGTCCATCTTGGCCACGCTGCGGTGCGCCGGCTTCGTCGATGTCGATTGTGCGCTGACCTTCGGCATCTTCCGGGAGTACACCGGGCGCAAGGCATGAACACCGCCGAGCTGTTCCTCATCGCCATGGCGATGATCTTCGCCGTGCCGTGGCTGATCTGGCGACTCGGCAACACCGACTATTTTGCGCCGCTGGTTGTCGTCCAGATCCTGACCGGTATCCTGCTCGGACCGGGTGTGCTCGGCACGGCTTTTCCGGGCTATTACCACTTCGTATTTACGCCAGAGGTGGTGCAGACCCTGAACGGCATCGCCTGGTGGGGCGTGATGCTGTTCGTGATGATCGCCGGAATCGAACTCGACCTCGGCAAAGCCTGGCAGCACCGCCGCGAAAGCGGCATCACCGCGGGGCTGGCGCTTGGCGTGCCCTTCGTCTTCGGCGCCGCAGCGGCCGTTGTGATGCTGCTGACGGGCAATGGCTGGCTCGGCGGCGAGGGGGAACGCTGGCAGTTCGTGCTGGGTGTCGGCATGGCTTGCGCGGTCACCGCCCTGCCCATCCTGATCCTGCTGATGGAAAAGATGGACATCCTGCGCCAGCCGCTTGGCCAGCGTATCCTGCGCTACGCCAGCCTGGACGACATCGCCATATGGGCGGTGCTGGCGCTGATCCTGATGGACTGGCAGCGGGTGGGCAAGCAGGTGATCTTCCTGATCGGCTTTGCCGTCGCCACCTGGCTGTTTCGCCGGCTGATGGAAACCGTCGCCGAGCGCGACCGCTGGTATCTGGCGCTGATCTGGCTGGCGGTGTGTGGCTTCGCCGCCGACTGGGCCGGCCTGCACAGCATGGTCGGCGCTTTCCTGGCCGGCGCGGCGATGGAATCCAGGTGGTTCGACCAGAAAAGGATGGACCTGCTGCGCCATCACGTGCTGCTGGCGCTGATGCCGGTCTTCTTCCTGTCGACCGGCCTGCGGACGAATTGGGAAGTCGGCGGTGGTACCGTCTTCGCCGCCGCTGCGCTGCTGCTCGCCGCCTCGGTGGCCGGCAAACTGATCGGCGCGCAACTGGCTGGCTGCATCCTGAAATGGCCGCCGGGCGAAGCTTCGATCATCGGCTGGCTGCTGCAGACCAAGGCGCTGATCATGATCATCTTCGGCAACGTCCTGCTCGACCGCCACATCATCTCCAGCGAAGCCTTCACCGCGCTGCTGCTGATGGCAGTGGCGAGCACGATGCTGACGGTACCGCAGGTGGTGCCGAGGCTGCGGGGCGGGTCTTCAGAAAAGGGAGTTCAAAGGTCGCCGCTTCCTTGAGGTTTAAGGTGTGTAAGACCGAGAGAGATTCTACCGTTTGGCATTCTGGACGGGCGGTAAGGCCTCAATGGCGCGCAGGATCCAGTTGCGGACGGCTCTGACGATCAGATCCTTGGCCAGGCGCTGATGCTCCACCGGGAAGGGTGGCTCGTTCCGGTAACTCATAGAGGTAAGCCCCCGGCTGTGCCGGGGGACTCACCAAGGTTTGACCTTTACGACGGTCGGCGTGAATTTCTGATCTCTGCCAAGAGAAGGAGATTCACGATGAAAGAGTAGCAGAGCCTGAGTCACACGAGATGGGACTGCAAGTACCATGTGGTGTTCATACCGAAGAGGCGCAAGAAGCGGGTGTTCGGGATGTTGCGTCGTCACTTGGGGGAACTGTTTCACGAACTGGCTTCGCACAAGGAGTCCAAGATTGTCGAAGGACATCTGATGGGCGATCACGTTCACATGTGCCTGAGCATTCCTCCGAATTACGCAGTGTCGAATGTGGTGGGCTACCTGAAGGGGAAGAGCGCGATTCAGATCGTGCGCAAGTTCGGCGGGCGACAGAAGAATTTCACCGGCGAGCATTTCTGGGCGAGGGGCTACTTCGTCTCGACGGTCGGATTGGACGAGAACATCGTTCGGGCGTACATCCGCAACCAGGAAGATGAGGGCGAGCGCTACGACCAGATGAAGCTGGAAATAGGGTAAGCCGCCAAGGGCGGCTCACGGTTTCATGGGCGCCTTTGAGGCGCTCACCATCCAAGCCACCGGCTTTGCCGGTGGTATTTGACTTAAAACGATCAGGGATGACTGCAGCCACACGAGGGCAAACATGAACGCGAGGAACAGCGAATCGATGCCGATGGAAAAGCCGCCGCCGGCCCCGATGCCGCCCAGAGACCGGACTGAACACCAGGTAAAAGCATTGACGCTCAACCACATGGCCGCAGTGCTAATGGCCCCCGGAGCCAGCAGGGTGGAAATCAGGACGACCAGAAATTCGATGACGGGATGGTTCTTGAGTAGCCGCTCCTTTGCTTCCGTCACGGTCTGGCGCCTGTCTTTCAGGTCATCGCCCCGTTGATCGAAATCACCTGCCCGGAAATATAGGCAGCCTTGTCCGAAGCGAGGAAGGCAACGAGTTCGGCGACTTCCTCGGGCCGTCCGGCGCGCTGCATCGGCACTAGCTTTCTGATCGAATCGGGGTCGAAATGACCGTCGATCATGTCTGTGGCGATGATGCCGGGGGCGACGGCGTTGACGGTGATACCGCGGCTGGCGACTTCGAGCGCGAGTGACTTGGTGGCGGCGTGCAGCGCGCCCTTGGCGGCCGAGTAATTCACCTGACCGCGATTCCCGGTGATGGCGGCGATCGATGAGATGTTGATGATGCGGCCCCAGCGGCTGCGGATCATTGGCAGGCTGAGCGGTTGGGTGACGTTGAAGAAGCCGTTCAGCGATACGTCGATGACCCTGTGCCACTGCGTGGTGCTCATGCCGGGCAGCACGGCGTCGTCGTGGATGCCGGCGTTGTTGACCAGCACCTGGATGGTGCCGGCCGCGAGCAGGGTTTCGAGCGCGGCGGTGGTGGCAGTGCCGTCGGTCAGGTCGAAGGCGACGGCTTCGGCGCTGCCGCCGTTGTTGCGGATGTCGGCGGCGATGGCCTCGGCGCGGTCGAGGTTGCGGTTGGCATGGACGATGACGTGCAGGCCGTCGGCGGCGAGCCGCTGGCAGATGGCGGCGCCGATGCCGCCGCTGCCGCCGGTGATGAGGGCGCGTTTCATGCGGAGTGCTCCAGGGTGGAACGCTCGGCGTCCATGACGACCACGGCGCGGCCTTCGAGCAGCTTGCGGCCGGCGTGTTCGAGCCTGAACTGGTAGAGGATGGTATCGCTGTCGCCGGACAGGCGTTCGGCGCGGATGTCGAGTTGGCCGGGCAGATCGTCCAGCCGGGCGGCATGCAACTGCACGTTGCGCACGCTTGCCAGATAGCCCTGGCGGGCCATACCGTCGGGGCTGGCGAGCAGTGCGCCGTGCAGCGCCATCGCCTGCGCGGCGTATTCGATACCGGTCGCGGCACCGAGGCGGCCGTCGGCGCGCAACGGATTGTCCGCCGCGGTGTGGCTGCTGGCGCGGCAGTGGATGTGTCCGTCGTCCCAGGCCACGGCGCTGTCCAGCAGGCACATGCTGCCCTGATGGGGAATGCGTGAGGCGATGCCGTCGCGGTCTAGCATGGCTGGACGTCGATGCGCAGTTGCATCGGCGGCAGGTAGTCGAGGACGACCGTGCCTGCGCTGCCACAGGCGAGGTGCTTCAGCAGCGGCAGGGAGCGCAGCGCCGGAATGGCTGTGCGCAGGCCTTCCAGTCCGGCATCGCTTAGCCGGTCGGCGGCTGTATCGGTCGGGTCCAGCTTGATGGCGGCGAGCGAGTGCGCAGTTGGCGCCGGACTGAGCAGCATGGCGACGCCGCCGCAGTCGGGCGTGTCGCGCTTGGCATGCAGCGGCTGCGGGTATTCGCTGTCGTAGGCGATCAGCAGTACCGGCACGCAGTCGCTGACGACCTGGGCCAGTCCATCGAGCAGACCGGCACCGAAGCTGGCGTCGAAGGCGCAGAGCACCTGGCAGGGCTGCATCGCGTGGGTGGCGATGCCCCAGTAGCCGGCGGCGGCGTTATGCACGGAGTTGTGGAAGCGCGTGGGCGAGATCTGGCGGTCGCCGCCGGCCAGTTGCTCGCACAGCGCATGGCAGTTGTGGCCGTCGGCGCCCGATGAGGCGAACACCGTCGCCAGCGTGGCCGGGTCGGCTTCGGCATGGGTGGCGGCTTCGAGGCCGAGCGCCAGCGCCAGCTTGACCACCCGGCTGGCGCGGCGGCGCTCGGCGGGGGGCAGCAGGCCGGGCGCGGGGAGAATGCCAGGGGCGGATAGCCAGGCCTGTTCGCCGCGCAGCACGGCGCACGCTGCAGGCCAGTCCGGCAGGCCGGGGGCGATGAAGCCGATGCTGTCCACCCAGGCGCGCAACGGCGCGGTCGTGTTAGTAGTCGCCATATTCATCTCACTACTCCGAAGATCAGGCTGCAATTGCTGCCGCCGAAGCCGAAGGAGTTGGACAGCGCATGCCGCAGTTCCGCGGGCCGTGTGTCGACGAGGTACTGGATCGGAATCTTCGGGTCGGGCTGCCGGGTACCGGGACTGCCGGGCAGCCAGCCCTGCTGCAGCGCCAGCGCGCAGACGACCGCTTCGACCGCGCCAGCCGCGCCCAGCGTGTGGCCGGTGGCGCCCTTGGTCGAACTGCATGGCACGCGTTTGCCGAACAGCGCGGCGACGGCCTTGCCTTCGGCGGCATCGTTGGCGGGCGTGGCGGTGCCGTGCAGATTGATGTAGCCGATATCGTCGGCATCCAGCGCCGCCGAGCGCAATGCGGCGGTCATTGCCAGTCGGGCGCCGAGGCCTTCGGGGTGGGGCGAGGACATGTGGTAGGCGTCGCTGGATTCGCCGCAGCCTTGCAGCAGGATGTCGCCCGCGACGGCCTCGTCGGCGCGTTCGAGCAGGGCGAAGGCTGCGGCTTCGCCGATCGAGATGCCGTCGCGGCCGGCGTCGTAGGGACGGCAGGGCTGGGTCGAGGTCAGCTGCAGCGAGGCGAAACCGTACAGCGTGGTCAGGCACAGGCTGTCGACACCGCCGATGACGGCGGCGTCGATCGTGCCCAGCGCGATCTGCCGCGCGGCAGCGGCGAAGACCTTGGCGCTGGACGAGCAGGCAGTCGAGATCGCCATCGCCATGCCTTTTAGCGCGAAATAGTCGCGGGTGAACTCGGCCGGCGAAAAGGAATTGTGCGTCCTGCGGTAGTCGAAGTCGGCCGGCAGTGCACCGCTCAAGGGGTCGCGCCGGCGGTAGGCAAGCTCGGTCTGCAGGATGCCGGCGGTGCTGGTGCCGACGAAGATGCCGACCCGATTGCTGCCATAGCGGGCGATGGCTTCGTGCACGCGCCCGGCGAAGCCGTCGGTCTCCAGGCCGATCCGAGCCAGGCGATTGTTGCGGCAATCGTAATGGGCGAGGTGCCCGGGCAAGCGTTCGTCATCGATCGCGCCGACTTCGCCGAGCCACGTCGGCAACTGTACGGTCTCGAAGGCGCAGGGCTGCAAGCCGCTCTGCCCGTGGCGCAGCGCCTCGCACGTCGCATCCAGGCCGCGGCCGAGGCAGGTCGTGGCGGTGAAGGAAGAAAGCAGCAGTGGCGTCACGTCTTGGCCCGGAACAGGGAAGGCTCGGATTTTAGCAGAGGGCCGCAGGGCGGATGCCCGGCCGCGGTTCAGGCCCGGGTTGCGGGCACGCGGCATACGAGCATGACGTTGGCGAAGGGTTTGCCTTCGCTCATCTTCATCGGCTCGACCTTGAAGCCGATCTCCTCCAGCAGTGCCACCCACTCGGCCAGGGGGCGGCAATACAGGCGCGGCAGGCGGTGGCCGCGCATGAAGGTGACGACGTGATCCGTCAGGTTGCACAGATGGTAGGGCAGGCCGGCAGCGGCGTCGCCGATGCGGGTCACGAACACGCCACCGGGTGGCAGGGCGGCGTGGGTGCGGCTGAGCACGTCGCGCTGGCCGTCGTGATCGAAGTAGTGCAAGGCGTCGAGGATGGTGACGACGTCGACCTGGCCGAAATCCGTCTTGCACATGTCGCCCTGGACGATGCCGACTACCGGATGATTCGCGCCGAAAGCCTGCGCGGCGCGGTCGACGTCCTTCTGCATCAGCTCCACCCCGCGCAGCGACAGCGGCTTCGGCGCGGGTGCCCAGTCCGTCGGCCAGTTGCCCAGTTCGTACAGCTCGCGGGTGGCCAGCAGCCACGAGAACAGCGAACCCTGGCCGCAGCCGAGGTCGAGGAAATGCCCTTGCGCCGGGAAGATGCCCTGGCGCAGCAGTTCGCGGAAGATGCAGTCGCCGGAGAGCTTGCCGCGCGCGTAGTGCCAAGCGAAGCGGCCGCTGGCGCGGAAGCGGTCGGTGGCCTTGTCGAGCAGGGTGTTCAGAAAAGCTTGATCGGTCATGGGCAGGCGTCGCCGAGTGGACGGGTAGTGAGTGGTCTGTCAGGCAGTGCGGCTTGCGGCCTCCAGCGCCAGCGGGAGATAGTGAGCCAGATTCTTTGCCTCGACGTCCTTGGTCGTGCGCAGCTTGATGTGCCGCCTGCCTTTGCCGTTGCCTTCAAGGTGGCCGAAGGGATCTGTGATCCTGGCTCCGTGGCTGAACTCGACAGAGACATGCTCCTTGTAGGCGAAGACGCCGCAGAACTGCACGCCAGAAGAAAAAAGTACGCCGCCGTATTTGACTTCCTCCGATACGGACGGGAACTGGCCCTTGACGAGAGCGCGAACAGACTCGACCAATGAGTACTGATCATTGCCGAGAAGGTGTACATCATCAAGAAGTGCTTGAACGGTCTTTGTGGCCATGATGCGGTACTCAAGTTTGAATTCTGCTGCACATGGGGGCTTTATTCCTGCACCCGGCCCAGGGTGTCGGCCAGAACGACATGCCGTATGGCGTGCAGCAGACGCAGCTCGCCTGCTTGGTGTAGCGCCGCCTGTTGCGGTTCAGGGCTGGCGGCAATGCAGGCCGGGTAGCCGGCTTCGATTTCGGCCAGCAGGTGGTCGGCTTGCGTGGCTAGGCGGGTGAGCATCCTGTTGAGTTCGCGCTGTGCCGAGGCGGGCGTTAGGCCCAGGGTCTGACCTGCCTGCAGCAGCGTGACCCGGCTCACCTGGTCAAACCGGGTGGCTTCACCCAGGCTGAGCGCCAGTGGCGCGCGGGGCCAGCTTGGCCTGGAACTGAAGGCCTGCGTGTCGTAGATAGCGGTGCACAGCAGATCATAGGCCGGGGCCAGTTGTATGCTTTCGTGGCTGATGTGGAACGAGAGGTTCTTGAGGTGGTTGTCGCCGTTGCCCAGCAGGTAGTTGAACAGCACCCAGCGGTAGAGTTGTAGGCGTGCGGCGGCCTTGGCGGTGCATTGCTGCACGGCCAAGGCCAGGGAATCCAGCGAGGCCCGTTCATACTTGAAGGCGCGTGACTGGCCCAGCAGTTGGCAGGTGTCGATGATGTGCAGCTGCCGTCCGGGGTGGCGCTGCGGTCGAAGCGTTCGATGATGTAGACGGGCTGCGGTGTGTACAGACGATGTATGCGAGGCACGTTCAGCCCCGCTGCTGAGGCCAACCGCATGCCGAAGTATTCGTTGATGACGGAGTGAGGGTAGTTCTCGGATTGGCTATCGGGCTTGAGGATATGGGTGGATGGCGTGCCGGGCTTCGGCTCGAACAGGGCGTCGCCCTGCCAGACCACCACCATCTTGTGCTGGGCACCTGCCAGCGACATGCGCTTGGGCGCATCCTGCATCAGCGAGGCTCGCGGCAGGTTGCTGATGCGTGCGTCCAGCGCCGGCAGTGAAAGTGGCACCAGGCCTGTGGCCAGTGGTGTTGCGCCGGCTGCTTCCAGCACCAAAGAGCCTGCGGATTCCGCGCCAAAGCAGGCCAGCAGGCCGAAGGCGTCCGCTGCGTCGATGCGTGCTTCCCTGGCCAGCACGTGGCGCAGATTCTCTTCGGGCAGGAGGTTGTCGAAGTACCACTGCACCGGACGCTGATCGGCGCCGTCCACATATTCCTCTGCCGCCAGAGATAGACTCGGCGCCAGCGCGAATGCTCGTGGGTGCGTGAGCCACTGTGGCGCATAGGCAAAGCGCCATATGTCGTCCTGCGTGCGCAGCGTACCCACGGCTTGATCGTTGATACGCACCTGCAAGTGGCGAGAGGCGCTCATCGAGGCGCTTTCTTTCGGTTGCCGGGGGCTCGCGGCTTCAGGGGCTTGAGGCCGGTTGCTTGTAGTGCTTCCAGGTAGGGCAAGGCGTCGACGGAGATGTCTACGCTCAGCCTGACACCTGCTTCTTCAAGCAGCCGGAGCACGCGGCCCATTTGCACGGTTTCCTTGCCATGCTCGACCTCGCGGGCAAACACATGCCCCACGCCTGCGCTGCCGGCCAGATCGTCCAGGCGCAGGCCTTGGCTCTTGCGCACGGCGCGCAATACGAGGCCAAGGTCGGCAACGGATTGGATGGATTTTTGCATGGCCATGGAAAAAGATTGGATCGTATCTATTTTTTCACATCCCATTTTCTTTTGGAAGATATGGATGCGATCGCATCTTATGGCGTGATATCAGCATACAACTCGCGCGCTGCGAGCCACCACGATTATGGGTAGGCGTCACCGAGTGGCACGGTGGTGAGCGGATACTCGGCCAGCCGAGCTAGGATGCGTGGCAGCGCGCTGAGGATGATGGGTTGTCCATCGGCGTCGCGGCGGGCGTTGCCGTCGTGCATCAGCAGGATGTCGCCGGAGCCGAGACAATGGACGAGGCGGCGGTAGACCGTATTGGGGTCGGCGCAGCGGGTGTCGTAGGCGCGCCGCGTCCATGCCGCCAGGTGCAGGTCGAGCCGAGCGAGCACCGGATCGAGGAAAGGATTGCGCAGCCCGGCGGTGGCGCGGAAGAAGCGCGGCGCGCGGCCGGTAATGTCGGCGAGCGTGGCCTGGGCGGCGCTGATGTCGGCGCGCATCCGGCCCGGACCGAACAGCGAGAAGACGTTGGAGTGGGCGTCGCCGTGATTCTCGACGTGATGGCCGCGCTCGGCGATCTCGCGGCACAGCGCGGGATGCTTGCGCGCGCGCCAGCCGATGCAGAAGAAGCTGGCGCGCGCACCGGCGGCATCGAGCAGATCGAGCACCTGGGGCGTGATCTCGGGATCGGGGCCATCGTCGAATGTCAGCGTGATCTGACCCAGTGCCGCCGCTGCGGGCGGCAAGCGGGTGAGCGTGGGGCCGAGCAGTTGCGAGCGCGGCAGCAGGCCGGCGGTGGTGAGCACGGCGTGGTTCGCCGCCAGCGCACCGACCGCCCAGGGCCAGTGGCCGGGCGAGGCGAGCAGGCCCAGCGCCGCGCCGCCGTGTACGGCGAGGCTGGCTTTGAGCATGGCGGAAGGTATCCAGCGGCGGGGCATGGTAGGTGGCTTCAGTGCTGGGAGCGCGGCACGAACATCGCCGCCAGCAGCAACGAAATGATCGCGCCGGGGCCGACGGTGAGGCCGACGGCCTTGAGCACCGGCACCGACGACAGCGCGAGGGTGCCGAAGCCCATTGCGGTGGTCAGTGTGGCGATGCCCATTGAGGCGCGGATTTCCGGTGCAGGCTCGGGCTGGCGGGCGTCGCGGTCGAAAAACAGGGTGTAGTTGGAGCCGACCGCGACGATCAGCAGCAGGCCGATCAGGTGCAGCAGGTGCAGGCGTTCGCCCAGCAGGTGCAGGCCGGCGATGACGAAGATGACAGCGAGGATCAGCGGCAGCGTCACGGTGGCGACGCGGCGCGGCGAACGCAGGCTCCAGGCCAGCATCAGCAGGATGCCGGCGACGCCCGCCAGCGACAGCACGATGGCTTCGCTGAGGTAGGAGCCGTACAGCTTGTCGAACTCGCCTTTGAGGTCGATGAACAGGCCCCCGGTGCCGGCCAGCGCGGTGCGGACGCGCTCGGTCGGGATGTAGAAATCGGCATCTTCGGTGGGGTGCAGCGGCAGCATCACGCTCCAGCCCTGCTTGCGCTGCAG
Organism: Thauera butanivorans NBRC 103042; assembly: GCF_001591165.1. Classification (GTDB taxonomy): domain Bacteria; phylum Pseudomonadota; class Gammaproteobacteria; order Burkholderiales; family Rhodocyclaceae; genus Thauera; species Thauera butanivorans. The sequence goes on along the minus strand of NZ_BCUG01000032.1, from coordinate 17,960 downwards.
CGTCAGTGCATCGACGGCGAGCGCGAGGTTGCTGCCGGCGAGGTCGTCGCGGGTCAGCGGCGGCGCTGTGCGGGCGGCGGCGATGTCGGCGATGAAGGCATCCAGGCGGCTGGCCGACAGCGGCAAGTCTGCCAGCGCCGTTTCCAGCCGCTGGCGAAGCTGATCCGGCTCGGGTAGCGCGGCGCGGCGCGCGAACTGGGTGGCCTGGCTGGGCAGGAAGCGGGCCGGGCTGTCGTAGCCAGCGATCACGCCGGCCTCGACCAGCTTGTCGAGTTCGCGGCCGGCACGTTCGGCGGCTGCGAGTGCGGCTTCGCGGTCGGGGCCGTTGACGACGACCAGATAGCGCGAATCAGGGGCTTCGAGGTCGGCACGCAGGTCGCCGTCGAGGCGGGCTTCCTCTTCGTTGACGGTGCTCAGCACCGACAGGTCGGGGTGCCAGAGCTCGTCGCGCTCGCTGGCCAGCCAGACGGTGGCGACCAGTGCCAGAGCCAGCACTGGCCAGCGCAGCTTTTGCAGCCAGTCGATGGCGCGGTCGATGCCTTGGTCGATGCGCGGCGAAACGTTGACCGGCGCGATCGAGCCGGCCAGGTGCGGCAGCGTGTAGCGGGTGACGAGCGCGGCGGCGCCGACGCCGGCCAGCGAGTACAGACCGAGCTGGGCGAGGCCGGGAAAGCCGGAGAGCAGCAGGCAGCCGAAGCCGCAGATCGAGGTGGTGACGCCGAGGTGGATGGTCGGCCAGAAACGCTCGCGCCAGGTGGCGAGGCCGAGCCGGCCCGACTGCATGAAGTAATAGGTTGAATAGTCCACCGACTCGCCGATCAGTGCTGCGCCGAAGCCGACGGTGATGCCGAACACCGTGCCGTAGGCGAGGCCGACCGCGGCGACGCCGGCGACGATGCCGCTGATGATTGGCAGCAGGCTCAGGACGATAGGACGTGGACGGCGATACACCAGCGCCAGTACGAAAATGATCGCAGTGCTACTGATGAGGCTGAGGGTGAAGATCTCCTGCTTGATCTTGCCGCGCGACTGGACGGCGAAATGGCCAGGGCCGGACAGCGTCAAACCCAGCCCGCTGATGCCTACGGCCTGGGCGCTGTTGTCGAAAGCCTGTCGGATGGTATTGATGGCGGTTTCCTGGCCGTCGGTGTCGGCGCCGTCGGTGCGGGTCTGCACGATCAGCATCGCGCGCTCGCCGTCGCGCGAGGCCCACACGCCTTCACGGCTGGCCGGTTGGCGCGGGTTGCCGAGGCCGGTCAGCAGTTCGACCACTTCGCCGGTCGGATCGCGGGTGAAGAAGGGTTTGAGCAACACGCCGGCGGGCGAGGCCAGCATGCCGATGCTGTCGGCGATGGCGCTGCGCAGGCCGTCGACGGTGAAGCGCCCCGGTGCGATGGCCGGGCTGAGCTGGTAGCGGTGGGCGATCAGCAGGTCGCGGTCGGCGTCGAGGCGCTTGCTGTCGCCGTTCTGCACCGACACGAACAGGCCGCTGTCGACCAGGTGGCGGTGCAGTTCGCGCGATACCGCGGCGCGCTGTCTGGCTTCGCCATCGGTGATGGCGAGCATCAGCATCCGGGTGACGGCGCCGGTTTTGAGCTGTTCGACGAGCACCTGCTGCTCCGGCGTCGGCTTCGACGGCAGGAAGAAGCTCATGTCGGCGGAGAAGCGGCTGTTGAGGGCGATGAACAGTCCGATGAGCGTTGCCGCCAGCCAGATCAGGAAGGCGCGCAGGGCGGGGCTTTTCATGGTGTGTCGAGCGGCGTGATGCGCATGCTGGAGCGGTCGCCGTCGGCCTGCAGGTATTCGATCGTGGTGACCTGGCCGCCGCTGCCGCTGACGTCGATGCGCAGCACGAACTCGGCGATCTGCGGGTCACTCGGGTGCAGGCTCAGCGTCCAGTCGTCTGCGCTGCCGGCCAGGTGCAGGGCGTAATTGCGTTCCAGTGCCTCGCGCTTGCCGGCCAGCGTACCGCGGATGCTGTCGACGAAGGCCATCGCCTGCGGCTGGCTGGCGAGGTCGATCAAGAGCTTCTGCTTGCCGCGCTCCAGCGTCAGCCGGTCATGGTCGAGGATCAGGGTTTCCGGCGTCGGTTCGAGGGTCCGCTTTTCCAGCCGGTCGGGGGGTGAATAGCGCATCTCGCCGCGGGACACGAGCGGGGCGTCGAGCAGCGCGAGGTGGCGGGTTTCGACGAAGCTGGCCTTGCCGCCCGGATGACTGGCGAGCGCTTCCATCAACTGCGCGATGTCGAAGGCGGCGAAGGCCGGGAAGCCGAGCAGGCCCAGCAGCAGTCCGGTGCTCAGGAGCTTGATCATTCTTGATGCCAGAAAGGAAAGAAATTGAACCAGTTGCAGGGCGCGCGCCGACAGAAGTCCGCCAGCCGCTCGGCGTAGGCGCGGGCCGCAGCCTGCATCGCCGCGTCGCGTTCGCCGCGCCCGACTGCGGAAAAGTCCGCCAGCGGTTCGAAGTGTATTTGATAGCGGTTGCCGCCGAGGTACAAGCCGGCCATGAAGAATACCGGACGCCGCAGCATCGCCGCCATCCGCCACGGCCCGACCGGGAAGGCAGCGGGCTGGCCGAGGAAGTCGCATGGGAGGCGGGCATCGTCGCCTAAGCCGCGATCGGCGAGCATGCCGACCAGATAGCCTTGTTCCAGACGATCGTGTGCGGCCAGCATCGAATCGAAGCGGCCGAGCGGCAGGATGTCCTCGTCGGCGCGTGGGTTGATCGCCTTCAGCGTGCTGTTGATCTTGCGGGCGTTTTCCTCGTACATCAGCATCGCCACCTTGAGTCCGGCTTGGCGCTGCCCCACGGCGCGCAGTACTTCGAAACTGCCGAAATGGGCGCCGACCAGCAGCGCACCCGGCTGGCGGGCAAGCGCAGCCTGCAAGGCTTCGGCTCCGACGATTTCGATGTCGAACAGGTCGAAACGGTCGTTCAGCAGATAGACGCGGTCGTGGATCGTGCTGGCGAAGCTGAAGATGTGGCGGTAGCTGTCGCGCCAGCCGGGCTTGCGGCCCAGCACCCGGCCCAAGTAGTCCAGGCTGGCGCGGCGAGCGCGGGGCGCCAGCAGCAGATACCAGACGGCGATGCTACGCAGCACGATGCGGCCGATACCGCGGCCGAAGGTCAGTGAAATCCACACCATCAGCCGCAGGATGGCGAGGTTGCTGCGCTCTTGCTGCCGGCGCCAGTCACCGCTGCCCGCCGTCATGACGCAGGTATCAGGCTGCCGCTGGCGACAATGCGGCCGGTGCAGTCGACCTCGAAAGCGATGCTGCCGCGCCCGCCCGGGCGGAAGCTGAAGCGCAGGTGTTCGCCAGGGGCGGCCGGGCTGAGGAATTTGGCGTTGCCGATCTGCCGGATGGCCTTGCCGGGAAAGGCGGCTTCGGCCAGCAGCAGGGCGCGGTCGAGCAGTACCACGCCGGGCAGGATCGGCTTGCCGGGGAAGTGGCCGGCAAAGGCGGGATGGTCGGCCGGCACTGCCCAATTGAAGACGATGGCGGTGTCAGACATCTTTCTTCGACCTGGTCAGCAGCGCCTGCAGGGCGTCGCGCGTCAGCTTGCCGGTGGTGTTGCGCGGCAGCGAATCGCACAGGATCAGCGGGCGCGGCATGAATGCCGGGTCGATGTGCGGCCGCAGCGCCGCCAGTACCTGGGTGCGATCCATGCCGGGCGCGCAGAGGCAGGCGGCCAGTCGGGTGATGTGCCGTTCCGGCACAACGTCGGGCAGGAAGAAGGCGCCGTCGCGCACGCCGGGCAGCGCGCAGAGCTTGTGGTTGAGCCAGGCCAGCGACGTGCGCTTGCCGGCGATGTTGATCATGTCGGCATGGCGACCGGTGAGGATGAAGCGGCCGTCCGGCAGGCATTCGATGATGTCGCCCAGCGGCACTTCGCCTTCGACGTGCCTGCCGCTGGCGGTGGTGGTGTCGCCGGACTGCGCCAGCGACACGCCGGCCAGCAGCGTCCAATGGGGGCCGTCGGTGGTGCGGCGGCTGGCGAGTTGGCCGCTTTCGGTCGAGCCGTAGATTTCCATTACCGGCGCCTTGCAGCGGGTTTCGGCGCGGGTGGCGAGTTTGGTGGACAGTGGCGCGGTGGCCGACAGGATCACGTCGATTCCCGGCAGCGGGATACCGGCATCGAGCAGAGTCGACAGGTGGAAGGGCGTCGTCACCAGCAGCCGGGGCCGGGGTACGGCGGCGAGTGCGTTGGCGACGTCCTGCGGATAAAAAGGTTTGCCGGCCCAGAACGGGCTGCCGCCATGGAAGGCGGGCAGGAAGCTCGATTCGAAGCCGTAGCTATGCTGGGCGGGCACGGTGGCGACGATGTTCATCGGCGCTTCGTTCAGGCCGAGACGATCGGCGCCGGCCTGGGCGTTGGCGACCAGCCTGCCCCAGGTTTTGTGCTGGGCCTGCGGCTTGCCGGTGGAACCGGAGGTGAACAGGATGGCGACGATCCGCCCGGCGTCGATCTCGGGCATTTCCGCTGCGGCGGCTTCGTGTGCGGAGGAAGGTGCCAGTTCGGGGAAGTCGATGCAGGGCAGCTCGCCGGCGGCGGCGAAGCCGTCGTCGCGCAGGCAGCAGGTGCCGGGATGGCGGGCGGCGATGTCGGCCAGCGTGCCAGGGGTCTGCGATGCAGGCTGCAGGCTGGTCTTGCCCGCCAGCAGGCCAGCGACGAAGCCGACGGCGAAGCGGTAGCGGTCGCTGCACACGTTGAGCAGCCAGTCGCCGGCAGGCAGCCTGGCCGCGAGGGCGTGGGCTTCGGCGAGGAAGCGGTGCACGCTGACCGGGCCGTCGCTGCGCCAGGCCAGGATGTCGTCCGGATGGTGGCGGGTGAACAGGGGCAGGCGGTGATTCATGAAACGGTTCTGGAGGTTTTCGATTGCGGTGCGTTGCGCCAGGCGCGGATCGCGGAAACGAAGCCCGGGCGCTCTTCCACCGACAGCACGCGCAAGCGGACCAGGTATTCGATCAGGAAGATCAGCCCGATCAGTGGCCCGGTCAGCAGGTTGGCGTGGATCGACCATACGGCGGTGGGGGCGAAGGCGAACAGCAGCGTCGACAGCAGCGCATTGCCGAAAAAGAAGGCCGTCCACGCGATGCTGACCTGGCGGGTGTAGCGGATCTGGCGTGCGGAGAGCTGGCCGTCGGGCTGGATGGCGCGGGCGAGCTGAGTGACCAGCGCTTCGCCGGGGCCGATCAGGGTATGGCCGAACACCATGCCGAGCGCGACGTGGCTGCTGAGATGCTGGAGGTAATAGAGCAGCGCGATGTTGTGCAGCAACTGCGGCCACAGCCACACCAGCAGAACCACGCCAGCGGCACAGGCAGCGTAGCGCAGCGGCGCGGACGGGATGCGCCACAGCAACAGCACTGTGGCGATCACCAGCGGTGCGACGCCGAGTACGGCGCCGAAAGCGGGGTGGACATCGCCCGCGCTGCTGTAATGCGAGGCCAGCGCCCAAACGGCCAACAGCGGCAACATGGCCAGGCCGCGCAGCAGATCGGCCGTGTCCGCAGACCTCATTTGCTTCGATTGGCGACGATGTGTGTCGTCAGGGCGTGCAGCGAAGCGAAGATGCGGACGTTGTTCTCGTCGTCCGAGCGCAGCTGGAAGCCATAGCGCTTGGAGACTTCCAGCGCGATTTCGAGTACGTCGATCGAGTCGAGCCCGAGGCCGTCGCCGAACAGCGGTGCGCCGGCTTCGATCTCTTCGGCCGCCGTTTCGAGGTTGAGGGCTTCGACGATCAACTGGGCGACTTCGGGCAGCAGGGCATCAACAGCTTCGGGCGTGGGCGTCGAGGACATGGGCTTCTTTCCGGGTTCAGCGTTCGACGGCGCGGAACGCAAGCACTGCGTTGCTGCCGCCGAAGGCAAAGGAGTTGGACAGTGCGGCCCGCAGGGGACGGGCGCTGGCAGTGGTGACGTGATCGACCCCGGCGCAGGCGGGGTCGATGTCGTCGAGGTGGGCGGTGGGCGGGGCGGTCTGCTCGCGCAGCGCCATCACTGTGGCGATGGCCTCGATGGCGCCGGCGGCGCCGAGCAGATGGCCGTGCATGGATTTCGTCGCGCTGACCGCGACTTCGCCGGCGTGTTCGCCGAAAACGGTCTTCAGCGCAGAGATCTCGATCGGGTCGCCTTCCGCTGTCGCCGTGCCGTGGGCGTTGACGTAGTCGATCTCGGCGGTGCCGAGCCCGGCGTCGGCCAAGGTGTTGTTCAGCGCGCGGACCTGGCCTTCGGCGCTGGGCCTGACCAGGTGGTTGTGGTCGCAACTGGTGCCGTAGCCGACCAACTCGGCGTGGATGCGGGCGCCGCGGGCACGGGCGTGCTCCCAGTCTTCCAGCACCAGCGCGGCAGAGCCTTCGCCGAGCACCAGGCCCTGGCGGTTGGTGGAGAAGGGGCGGCAGGCGCGCGGAGCGCTGTCGGCATCGCCGGGAGCGAGCACCCGCAATGCTTCCCAGGCTGCGGCGACGCCATAGGCTTGCGGCGTGTCGGAGCCGCCGGTCAGCATCACCGTCGCCTCGCCCGAACGCACGCGACGGAAAGCTTCGCCGATGGCGATCGAGGCCGAGGCGCAGGCGACCGCATGGCTCATGCTGATGCCGCCGAGGCCGAGCTGGATCGAGATGTGGGCGTTGGCCGCGTTGTGCATGCCGATGACGACGGACGAGGGGGGCAGGCGGCTGCGGCCGTTCAGCCACATTTCGCGGTAGCCGCGCTCGAAGGCCAGCGTGCCGCCGAGCGAGGTGCCCCAGGCACAGCCCCAGGAGTCGCGGTTCTCGCCATCCGTGGTGCGTGCCAGTCCGGCGTCGTCCCAGGCCGAGAAGGTGGCTGCCATCGCGAGCTGTGCGAAGCGATCCATCATGATCGCGAGCGGCCTGCCGAGCGTGCCGTCGGCATCGAAGTCCAGGCAGCTGACGAAGGGCATCGACAGCGGACGCGGCACGTCGCCGGTGACCAGTTGGCGGATGGCGGATTCGCCGCGGCACAGGCGGGCGAAGAAGTCGTCGAGGCCGCCGCCATAGGGGCTGACCAGGCCGAGGCCGGTGATGGCTACGCGTCGCTGCGTCATCGTCAGGACTGCTGCGAAGCGGCGATCAGGCTGTCCATCAGTGTCACCATTTCGCCGACGATCTTGGGCGGTTCGGAATCGGCAGGGACGTCGATCTTGAAGCGATCCTCGAACTCGAAGATTAGTTCGAGCATGCTAAGGGAGTCCACGCCAAGCTCTGCCAAGACGGCTTCCGGAACGACCTTTTCGGGGTCGATGGCCATGCGGTCCTTGAGAAATTCGCGGATGAGTTCGATCGATTCCATGAGCGCGGATTTTAGCTGAAACAGTTTGTAATAAGAATTCAGTTGTTCTCCGTCGGCTCTGCGTAGCGGTGCGGGCCAGACGTGTCACGTGCAGAAAAAAACGAAGACAGGCCAGGATTGTACTTACCCGCGCCGGCACCCGTGAAAATTCTGTACTCGATTTGCTACCATGGAGCCCCTTCCCGATGCCCGATTTTCATGCGCCTGCAACTGTCCGACGCGACCTGCGCGTTGCCTTGGTACCGCCAGATTGCCAGTCGGATCGCCCTGCTCTGGCCGCTCAAGGCGGTGGGCACCTCGCTGTTCATGGCGCTGTTCTTCTGGGGCTACTTCAGCGTGCTGGAGCACCCTCTGCGCGCGGCGGTGGTGATGCCGGTGACGGCACCGGACCGCTGGGTGCCCTTCACCGAGTTGGCGCTGCCGGTCTATGTCTCGCTGTGGCTGTACGTGTCCTTGATGCCGGCCTTGTTGGGCAGTTTTCGCTCATTGGTGTGCTTCGGCTGCTGGGTTGCCGCACTGTGCTTGTTCTGCCTCGGCGTCTTCTGGCTGCTCCCCACCGAGGTGCCGGCGGCGGACATCGATTGGACGCTGTACCCGAGCATGGCGCTGGTCAAGGGTATCGATGCCGGCGGCAACGCCTGCCCTTCCCTGCATGTGGCCTCGGCGGTCTTCGTCGCTTGCTGGTCCCGGCACATGCTGCGCGGCATGAAGGTGCCGGTCGCACTTCATTGGCTGAACTGGGTGGCCTGCCTGCTCATCGTCTGGTCGACGATGGCGACGCGGCAGCACGTGGCGCTGGACGTCGCCGCCGGCGCGGCGGTCGGCCTGCTGTTCGCCTGGGTGTCGCTGCGGGACGTGGAGCGGCGCTGCCGGCGGCGTGGCGGCGCCATCTAGGGAGCCTGAACAATTCGGTGTTTTTCGTCACTTCCGCGAAGGCGGGAGTCCAAGGACTTTGATTTCAAGGTCTCGGGATTCACTGGATGCTCACTTTCGCGGGCATGACGGACTTTTTCTGCGGTTCCCTGGTGCCTCCTCATTCGCCGTCGGCGTTTTCGCCGGGCGGCGTTTCGATCTCTTCCGGCACCGGCGTGGCCAGGACCTTGTCGATGCGCTTGCCGTCGATGTCGACGACCTCGAAGCGCCAGCCTTCCCATACGGCGATGTCGCCGGTGCCGGGCAGGCGGCCGAGCAGCCACATCATCATGCCGGACAGGGTGTGGTAGCGGCCCTTGTCTTCTTCCGGCACGTTCTTCATCGCCAGGCGGTCCTTCAATTCGAGGATCGGGATCAGGCCGTCGAGCAGCCATGAGCCGTCCTCGCGCTGCACGGCCCAGGCTTCCTCGGCGTTGTCGGTCTGGAATTCGCCGGTGACGGATTCGAGCAGGTCGTGCAGCGTGACCATGCCCAGCACCTCGCCGTATTCGTCGATGACGAACACCATGTGGGTGCTGGAGGCGCGGAACTGGTCGAGCAGTTCCATGCCGGTCAGCGATTCGGGCACGTAGATCGGCGCCTGCAGCGCTTCGGTCAGGTCGACTTCGGCGCCGCGCAGGGTCTGGTTGAAGAGCTGCTTGGCGCTGATGATGCCGAGGATTTCGTCGAGGCCGCCGCGGCACACCGGGAAGCGCGAATGGGTCGATTCGGCCATCAGCGTCAGGTTGTCGTCGAGCGGGCGGTTGACGTCCAGCCACACGATGTCCGAGCGTGGCACCATCAGCGAGCCGAGCTGGCGCTCGTCGAGGCGGAACACGTTGCGCACCATCTCGTGCTCGCTCTTCTCGATGATGCCGGCTTCCGAGCCTTCGTCGAGCATCGCGCGGATTTCCTCCTCGGTCACGCTCGGGCCGTTGATCTCGCGCTGGCCCATCAGGCGCAGCAGCAGCGCGGTCGAGTTCGACAGCAGATGCACGAAGGGGCGCGAGATGATCGCCAGCATGTTCATCGGCCGCGCGACCAGGCGGGCGATGCCTTCCGGGTTGATCTGGCCGATGCGCTTGGGCACCAGTTCGCCGATCACGATCGACACGTAGGTGATGACCACCACCACCAGCACCGTCGAGCCGATCTCGCTGGTGCGCTGTTCCACGCCGAGCGTCTGCAGCCAACTGGCCAGCGGGCCGGCCAGCGCGGCTTCGCCGACGATGCCGTTGAGGATGCCGATCGAGGTGATGCCGATCTGGATCGTCGACAGGAAGCGGGTCGGCTCCTCGCCGAGCTTGACGGCGACGGCGGCGGCGTTGTCACCCTCTTCGGCGAGCTTGGCCAGCCGCGCGCGGCGAGCGGTGACGAGCGCGATCTCCGACATGGCGAAGATGCCGTTGAGCAGGATGAGGGCGATGAGGACGAATATTTCCATTGAAGTGTTCGGTACGGCGTTCAGGCGTGCGGGTGCATCCGCGCCGGGGCGGATGCAGTGAGCGACGGCATTGGGGGAGCGATTCCGGCGCCGGAATCAGCGCGGAATTCGGCACGCGGCGCGGCACGCAGCGCAGGACATGCGAGCGGGGCCTGCATCAGGGAGAGGGCGTGCGTCCGACGGGCCGGATACGGCGGGACGCGCAACGGCGACCGGTGGGTGGCCGTGGCTGGCGATGCTGGATCGGGGCAAGATCGCCCGGTCGAGTCGCCGTCGGCCGAGGATTCATCCTCGGCGCGAGGCGGCTCGGAAGGGGGCGGAACGGAGTTCGACAGGGAGTGCTGACTCATAGCGCGGAGCCGTTTTTATCGGCCCCGCCTGGCCCTTGATTTGTTTGAAGAAAAATAATCATGCCGCAAGTGCCGGGAATTGTCACCTTTCGTGATGGGCGGCTTGCGGGCCTTGCCGGGAGGTGCCCGCCGGAAAACGTCACTGGAAGGCCACTTCGGCGAAGCTGCGCAGCTTGCGGCTGTGCAGGCGGTCGATGCCCTGCTCGCGCAGGCGTTCCAGCGCGCGGATGCCGATGCGCAGGTGCTGGTCGACGCGTTCGCGGTAGAACTGGTTGGCCATGCCCGGCAGCTTGATCTCGCCGTGCAGCGGTTTGTCGCTGATGCACAGCAGGGTGCCGTAGGGTACGCGGAAGCGGAAGCCGTTGGCGGCGATGGTGGCGGACTCCATGTCCAGCGCCACCGCGCGGCTCTGGCTGAAGCGCCGTTCCGGGCTGCTGTCCATGCCGCGCGAGGGCAGCAGCTCCCAGTTGCGGTTGTCGGTGCTGGCGACGGTGCCGGTGCGCAGCACGTGCTTCAGTTCGTAGCCGGACAAGCGGGTGATTTCCTCCACCGCCGCTTCCAGCGCGAGCTGCACTTCGGCCAGCGCCGGGATCGGCACCCACAGCGGCAGCTCCTCGTCGAGTACGTGGTCTTCGCGCATGTAGCCGTGGGCCAGCACGTAGTCGCCGAGTTGCTGGCTGTTGCGCAGGCCGGCGCAGTGGCCGAGCATCAGCCAGGCGTGGGGCCGCAGCACGGCGATGTGGTCGGTGATGGTCTTGGCGTTGGCCGGGCCGACGCCGATGTTCACCATCGTGATGCCGCTGCGGTCGCCGCGCACCAGATGGTAGGCCGGCATCTGCGGCAGGCGCGGCGGCGCGGCACCGAGCGCGTCGCGCTCGCCGGGCGGCAGGCCGCGGCGGCGGGTGACCACCTCGCCTGGCTCGACGAAGGCTTCGTAGCTGTGGCCGGAGGCGGCATCGGCCATCAGCTCGCGGCCGAGCTCGATGAATTCGTCGATGTAGAACTGGTAGTTGGTGAACAGGATGAAGTTCTGGAAGTGCTCGGGCCGCGTGCCGGTGTAGTGGCGCAGGCGGTGCAGCGAGTAATCCACCCGCGCTGCGGTGAACAGCGCCAGCGGATGCGGTTCGCCGGGGCCGGGCTCGAACGTGCCGTTGGCGATGCCGTCGTCCATCGCGCCCAGGTCCGGCAGGTCGAAACGGTCGCGCAGCAGCAGGCGGCGGTCGGGGCCGAGCTGGCCTTCGAGATGGTCATCTTCGGCGAGGGCGAAATGCACCGGGATCGGCTGCGTGCTGGTGCCGACTTCCAGCGGCATCTGGTGGTTGCGCAGCAGCAGGCTGAACTGCTCGAAGTAATAGTCGGCGAACAGGTCGGGCCGCGTCAGCGTCGTTTCATACACGCCGGGGCCGGCGACGAAGCCGTAGGACAGGCGCGAATCCGCCCGCGCCACGGTGTTGCTGCGGATCCGTACCAGCGGATAGCAGGCGCGCACATGCTGGCCGATGTCCTCGCCGGCGACATAGCGCTGCAGCGCATCGCGCAGGTGGCGGCTGCTGGCAGCGTGGATCTCGCGCACGCGGTCGAGGGCGGCGGCGGCATCGTCGAACAGGGCGGGGGCGAAGAAGGGTGCGGTATTCATGCTCGGAGGGCCGGAAGCAGTGCAGGCGGATGGACAGGGGGCGGCGCGTGGCGTTCAGCGCGGCGCCCTGAGTCTGTCGGGCAGGTTCAGCCGGCCTTCGTCCGAGAAGCGCACGCTGCCCAGCACGCCGCCGGCCAGCCGGCCGCGCAGGGTGTAGGGCACGCCATCGGTCATCGAGCGGCCCTCGATCATGCCGAGGGCCTGGCGCAGCACCGCGGAAGTCGACACGCTCACCGGCACGCTGACCACCGTTTCGCCGAAGCGCGGCACGGTGCCGCGCTGGTCGCTGACGCCGGTGGCGAAGGCCTTGCCGTCGAGATCGAGCTCCAGCGCCAGACCGTCGAAGTCGATCGCGGCGTCGTTCGGGTTCTGCACCCGCAGCTTCAGCGTGAAACGCATCTCCATGCCCTGCCCCGCCAGCGGCTCGAGGCCGACGACGTTGATGCGCACCGGCTCGCGGTGGGCCAGGCTGGCGCAACCGGCCAGCGTCAGTACGCACAGCAGCAGGCAGGACAGCCAGTGAAGAGGATTGCGGCGGGCGGCGTTCGGCATCGGTGGGCTCCGGCGGGTCACAGGGCGGCTTCCATTCTAACCGCCGCAATGTTGAGGTTTTCGCGTCGGGCGTGGAGACGTCTTGCGCGTCAAATGCCGGATGGGCCGGGCCGCGCAGGTCGCGCCGCAGGCGAAACCCATCGACGCTGCGTGGCGTCAGCGCAGCGACTCGGCGGTGCGATCCACGATGCGCTCGAGCAGGGCATCGACCGCCACACCACCCGCCGTCGACGCGCTGCGGCGGTAGCCGAGATGGACCTCCGGCGAGTCGGCCGCGATCCGATAGACCGCGATCGACAGCGGGCACAGGGCGATGTGGTGGGGCGATTCGGCGCTCAGGCGCGCGGCGGCGCTGGCGCTGCAGAAAGTGTAGATGCGGGCCTGGTCGAAGAGCGCGGGCGAATGGCCGAGATCCGGCGCGGTGCGCTGCAGCATGTCGCCGAATTGGCTGACCGTCGGCGGCGTGATGCCTTCGGCGGCGATCGCATCGACGAGTGCGAAGGCGACGTCCTCGAATTCGGCACCGGCGATTTCCCGCGTGACGATACCAGCCTCTGCCGCGGCCGTGCCGGCCTGCAGGGCAAGGAAAAGGGCGAAAAAGAACCCGGTACCGCGGCGGAGCAGATCCCGGTACCGGGGGTGCAGTAATCGTGTCGTGTTCACTCGGGTTCAGAAGCGGTAGCTGGCCTGTACGCCACCATACACATTTCTGCCCGGGCCGGGTTCGTAGAAGCGGCCGTTGCCATCGCCGACGATGACCGAGGCGATGTGCTTGCGGTCGAAGACGTTGTCCAGCCTCAGCAGCTGGCTGAAGGTCCAGGGGCCGGATTGCTGTTCCGCGACCAGGCGCAGGTTGAGCAGCGTGTAGGACGGCGCAGCCTTGCCGGTGTTGCTGTCGTTGACCTCGACCGCGCTGCGATGCACCGCTTCCAGCGCGGTGCTGAGTCCGGCCATCGGCTTCCACGCCAGCTCGCCCCAGGCCGAAACCCTGGGTACGCCCGGAATCCGGTTGCCGCTGTCGACGGTGTTGAAGGATTCGTCGTAGATCGCGCGCATCACCGTCAGTGCGCCGCGGGCGCTGAGCCTGTCGGTGAATTCGGTCTCGACCGCGAGTTCCAGGCCCTCGCGCAGGGTCTTGCTGGCGTTCCTGTACGAGGTGCGGCCGCCGATGGCGCCCGCGCTGACGATTTCGTCCCTGGTCTTGATCTGGAAGGCGGCGAGATTGAGCCGTGTGCGCTCGCCGACATAGGCCTTCAGGCCGAGTTCGAACTGGCGGCTGGTCGAGGGTTTCAGGCCGAGGTTGAAGCCGCCGGAGTTCGAGTAGGCGATCTCGCCCAGCGTCGGCGTTTCGAAGCCGGTGCCGAAACTGGCATAGAAATTCAGCAGTGGGGTGGCGCGCCACAGCACACCGACGGCCGGCGTGGTCTTGCGGTAGCGCACCGAGCCGCTGTCGTCGCCGTTCGGGCCTACGATGTAATCGTCGTCCACCTCGAAGCGCACGTTGCTGTGGCGCACGCCGAGCGACCAGTCCCAGCCGCCCTGCTGCCAGGTGGCTTGCACGTAGGGGTCGGTACTGGTGACGGTGTTGGTCTCGTCGCGCCGCAGCCGGCCCTTGACGCCGAAAGTGCTGCCGACGAAGTTCTCGTAGCCCTGGCGGTCGTCCTCGGCGCGATCGTAGTCCACGCCGGTGGTCAGGGTCAGTTTGCCGGCGCCGATCCCGCGCTGCATGATCCAGCGCGCGCCGATGCCGTGGAACTCGCGGTCGAAATCGACCACGCCGCCGGCGTGGCGGGGATTGGCCTGCGCGGCGACGGGAATCGACTGGTACTGGGTGACGCTGCGTTGTCCCGCGTAAGCCTGGACCTGCAGCCGGTCCTCGCCGAAGCGGCGTTCGTACACCGCGCCGCCCTGCAGGTGGTCGATCGACTTGCGGGTCTTGTACTGCAGCGCGATCGGCTCGACGCCCCGCGCGTCGCGCTTGTAGGTGTTCCAGGTGACGCCGAGCGGGTCCTCGGTGTCGGGCTGGTGCAGGCTGCTGAACAGTAGCGTCAGCTTGCTGTCCTCATCCGGCGCCAGCGTGATCTTGGCGAAGCTCTGGTCGCGGCGCGCGGCGCTGTAGCGGCGTTCGCCGTCGGTCTCGAAGCGCGAGGCGTCGAGCACGAAACCGACACCGTTCTTTTCGCCTTCCGCGCCGATGCCGATCTTGTAGGTGCCGTGCTCGCCGGCGTACACGCTGCCGCGGATGCGCGGCGCGCCCTTGCCGTCGCGCGAGAACAACTGGATGACGCCGCCGGCATGGTTGCCATACACCGTGGCGAAGGGGCCGCGCAGCACTTCGATGCGCTCGGCGGTGTCGAGGTTGAAGGTGGCGGCCTGGCCCTGGCCATCCGGATTGCTGGCGGGAATGCCGTCGGCGATCAGCTTCACCCCGCGCACGCCGAAGGCCGCGCGGGCGCCGAAGCCGCGCACCGAGATCTGCAGGTCCTGGGCGTAGTTCTGGCGGTTCTGCACCACCACGCCGGGTACGCTGCCGAGCACTTCGGAGACGTTCACCCGCAGGCCTTCTGCGGCGCCGCCGAGTTGCACGGCGTCGATCGAATACGGCATGTCGAAGGACGAAGCCTCGACGCGGCTGCCGGTGATGACCACCGTGCCGAGCGTCTGTTCGGCGTCGGCCGCGGCGGCGGACGTTGCCGCCAGTGTGCACAGCAAGGCACAGTGCAGGTGCTTGGGCCGTGGCAGGCTGAGTGAAAAGGGGGGGGCCATGATCGAAGTCTCCTCGGGCGGCTCTTGCGGCAGCGATGGCCGCAGTCTAGAACCTGTGCCTGCTCCTGTCGCCGTGGAAAACGTGAGCGCGGCCTCATGATTTTCATTAGGCCGGCCGGCGTGAAGCCGCACCGCGTCCGGCGGTGGCGAACTCGCCGCCGGCGCGCCGGTCTGTCGACCCGTGCGCCCCGTTTCCATCGAGCCCCGCCGTGCCTCCGTTCAAGCGTATCGCCCTCGCCCTGTCTCTCATCCTGGTCCTGCCGCTGGGCATCAGCCTGGCGAACCCGCCCCGCGCCGAAGGCATGGACGGGCGCGGCTGGCGCGCGCTGCCGCGCCATTCCGCCGGCCTGGCGCCCGATCCGGCGGCCTTCGCCGACACCGCCATCGTGCAGGTGTATGCGGCCGCAACCTACGGTTGGCGCGGCTATTTCGCCGTCCATCCGTGGATCATCTTCAAGCGCAGCGGCGAGACCGCCTACACCCGCTACGAAGTGACCGGCTGGGGCCGCAGCCGCGGCCCGGTCGTCAGGCGCAACAATGCGGTAGCCGACGGTCTGTGGTTCGGCGCCGTGCCCACGGTGCTCGCCGAGCATCGCGGGGCGGGCGTGGATGAGATGATCGACCGCATCGAGGACGCGGTTGCCTCCTATCCCTATGCCGACACCTACCGCAGTTATCCCGGGCCCAACAGCAATACCTTCATCGCCCACATCGGCCGCGAGGTGCCGGCGCTGCAGCTCGACATGCCGGCCAATGCGATCGGCAAGGACTGGCGGCCGCTGGATCATCCGGTCGGGCGCGCGGTTTCCGGCACCGGCTGGCAGGCCTCGCTGTACGGCCTGCTCGGGGTCACGGTCGGCATCGAGGAAGGCCTGGAGTTCAACCTGCTCGGGCTCAGCTTCGGCATCGACCTGAACCGCCCCGCGCTGCGCCTGCCGCTGATCGGCCGCCTGGGTTTCGGCAACGCCGTGCCGACGGCGGAGGCGGCGCCGAATTCCGCCGAGCCGGTCCCGGCAGGATCACAGCCTTGAAAGAAATGTTTAGAAACCGCCGGCATCGCTCCAAACCTTCGGCTGCGGCTTCAGTAACGATTACCTGTGGCATTCAGGCACTGCCTTTTCATCATCGGTGCCCCAGGTGTTCAACCAGTCGCGCACTTCCTGCCCGGTCAGGTGACGGCCAGTTTCCTTGTATGCAGTCCAGGAGGCCAAGGCTTCCTGCTTGAAGCTCTCGCGGGATTCTTCGCGCTCGACATACTGCTGGATGGCTTCGAGCATGATCCAGTGCGCCGAGCGGCGGCGCTGGTTGGCGAGTTGCTGGACGCGAGCTTTCAGCGCGTTGTCGATCTTGAGAGACGTTGCCATGGCGGCTCCTCATCACACAGTAATACCTCGTGATAGTAGCTCTCCATACCCTGAAGTCCATCCAGGCTGGTGTGCTGCAATCGTCGGGCTTCAGGGGCAGGGCCACCGCACTCGGATGCAGGGCCATGATGTGGCGCCCATCCGCCGCACTGCCAATTTCTTCACATCTGATTCGATAGGCATGGCCCGATACTTATGCTGGAAACGAACGGCCGTGCCGAAGTGGTTTGAGACATCTCGTCATACACGACTCACACAGCCTCATCGCGTAGCGCCTGTATGGTGGTGCGGAGTTGTGTATGACGAGATGGCCTATCAAGCACCGGTGCTTCGAGAACGACGCGCACGGCCGGGGTAGGATGGGTAGAGCCGCAGGCGAAACCCATCGTTTGCGGGGAGCAGGGGTGATGGGTTTCGCTACGCTCTACCCATCCTACTCGTGCTACAAACGTTGGGAAGCATTGTGAGCAATCTGCAGTCGGCAAAATTGAGACGGCAAGGAGTTAACGCTGATCTAGCCCCTGATGCATTTGAGAAATGGGCTGCTCATTACCTTCAGTGCGAAGCGGATTATTCCGGCAATGGTTTTTCGCCTGCTCGTTATTTCTTGCTCTGTCGTGCTATTGAGCTAGCCATCAAGTCTATTCATCTCAATAAAATGGGTCAGCCAGAAGTTAAATATAGGTATGGGCATGACATTTTCAAGGCATATGAAGAACTTCCAAATGAATATAGAATTCTTTCCGAAGATGAGTGGAAATTGCTGAAGAAGGCAAGTGAGATTTACGACGGGAAACAGTTTGAGTATTTCGAGCCAGAGGATGCTCTTACTGGTTATTCGCGTTTTCCATCCCTAAGACATCTTCAAGCACTGGCACGCAAGCTTGTCGAGTAAATTCATTCAAGCCGACGCCGCTTTGCGATACGGCTTAACTCAGGCTCTAGAACACCAATCAACAGGGGTTGCAGATGTCAAATATCCTTGATCGCTATTTTGAAGAAGCATCAAGCCGAATTCCAACGCAACCTGATCTCTCAGATCAAGATCTCCCGCGGCCAGAGTATCCTGAGCACGATGGTTTCGACCCGGCTAAGATTGCCAGTGACGACGATTATCTAATTTCCGTCGAAGACAGATGGATGGTTGAGGTTCTCACCAGACGTCTTGCCGACAGAGAGACACCGCCTATTGGCGGTGATGAGCGTGATCTACTCGACGGTGGAATTAGGGAAGCCGGTCTCGACGTCTACGCCTTTTACAAATCACGTCGATACATTGCCGCTCGCCCCTATCCCGGAAAATGGGGAATTTTCTATCTTGAGCATGGTGTAAACCGGGTAAAGGAATTAATTGAAACTGTTTATCCGGGGTATGGGTCGTCACTACGGTTAGCATACGAATTCCTTCGAGAGCATGAACGCTTTCACTTCAAATTCGATCTCTACGCACTTTCAGTCGAAGCCAAGATTGGACGTGCGCTATACAACCCACTGAAACGCGCTTTTCGCCACCATCGTATTTATCAGGTGGAAGAAGCATTAGCCAATCGTGATGCTTGGGAGTGGGCAAAGCGAGGACGAGTTGGCTTGGGAGAGTTCGCATACGACTTTATGAAGCTTCAG
>NZ_BCUG01000031.1 GCF_001591165.1 Thauera butanivorans NBRC 103042 | reverse complement strand
CGTGCGTCTACGGCCCTACACTTCGAGGCACTTGCGTGCGCCACATGGCTGGAAAACCTGCCCAGTCAACTGGCTGGCCAGCCTATGACCGGAAACAGCGACTGGAGACCCGCTGACTG
Organism: Thauera butanivorans NBRC 103042; assembly: GCF_001591165.1. Taxonomy (GTDB): domain Bacteria; phylum Pseudomonadota; class Gammaproteobacteria; order Burkholderiales; family Rhodocyclaceae; genus Thauera; species Thauera butanivorans. The sequence continues at coordinate 11,549 of NZ_BCUG01000031.1, read as the reverse complement.
AGGGGCGTTGAAATGTCGTGATAACATACAAAGTTGCTTTGCATTCATGGCTCTTGGCATGGCCTGTGATGCCGTAGATGTGATGGGTTTAACGTGCTTGTAGGGTGTCAGTCGGATAGTCTGTCAAGAAGCTGCTTGCGCTCATGTCGGGTGCGAGGGAGCTCCAAAGTGAATGGGTTCAGTCTGGGGTAAACGATGCTGAAGATCTTCAGTCACTATCTTCCGTCTCACACGCTACAACAGGTGTTGTTCGATGCCCTGCTGCTGTTTCTCGTCGTGTTGGGCACGGTCATCTTGCTTGCGCCGCCCGGGGTTCCCGATTGGGCTGTCTTTGCTCCATCCGCCTTGATCTTTGCGTTGCTGATGGTCGGGCTGAATACCGCAATGGGGCTTTATCGTCCTGTACTGCAGCGCTGCAAGCGGCAGGCGTTTGCCCGTGTTGCCCTGTCGCTGCTGGTCAGCATCCCTGTGGCCTATGGCGTTTTCGGGCTGCTGCCCTGGGCCGAGATGGCGCCGCATTCCCTGCAATGGACAGTCGTGCTGCTGCTGTCCTCCTTGCTGCTGATGCGGGGCTTGATCAACCAGAGGCAGGCTTCCGGCCTGTTTTCTCCGCGTGTGCTGATCATCGGTACCGGGGCTGATGCTGCCCAAGTCTATCGCGACCTGACTCGCCCGTTGCAGCGTAGCGTCGAAGTCGTCGGCTTTCTGCGCAGCGGCGGGGACGAAAAGCTCGAAGTCGATGCGAGGCAGGTCCTGCCGGTGCAGGGCTTGCTCGATGTCGTCAGGACCTTGAAGGTCAATGAGATCATCGTTGCCGTGCGCGAGCGGCGCGGCGGTGTGCTGCCTCTTCGTGAACTGCTGGACTGCAAGCTCGAAGGCGTCCGCATTGCCGATCTGTCATCCTTTTTCGAAAGGGTCCAGGGGCAGGTGAAGCTCGATTCGCTCAGGGCGAGTTGGCTGATCTATGGTGACGGTTTCCGGCAGGGTTTGATCCGCACCTTCGTGAAGCGTGTGTTCGACATCTGTGCAGCCTTGCTGTTGCTGATCCTGGCCATGCCGATCATGCTCGTGACGATGCTGCTCATCCTCATCGAGGATGGCGCTCCGGTGTTCTATCGTCAGGAGAGGGTCGGACTGGGTGGCCGGATTGTGCGCGTAACCAAGTTTCGCAGCATGCGTCGTGATGCGGAAAAGGACGGCAAGCCGCGTTGGGCAACGTCCAATGATGACCGTGTGACCAAGGTCGGGCGTGTGATCCGCAAGCTGCGGATCGATGAACTTCCTCAACTGTTCAATGTGCTTGTCGGCGACATGAGCATGGTCGGGCCGAGGCCCGAGCGCCCCTTCTTCGTCGACCAGTTGGCACGGGAAATCCCTTTCTACAACGTCCGGCATTGCGTCAAGCCTGGTGTGACGGGTTGGGCCCAGGTTCGTTACCAGTATGGTGCCTCTGTCGATGATGCGATGGAGAAGCTTCAGTACGATCTTTACTACGTCAAGAACCATACGCTCGTTCTCGACATCCTCGTGCTTTTCGAAACGGTTCGCGTCGTTCTGACGGGCGAGGGGGCCCATTGAGATGCACCGGGCGAACTCCGGTTGAAGGCGAAGGCGTATTGGCTGTCGCCGATCTGAAACGAGAGATCTGAAGTGCTGCAGCTTGCCTTTTGGGGGTACGGCACTGCGGCGCTGGCCTTCTTTTTCTTCGGGCTTTATGTCTTCTTCGCATGGCGAGGAGGGCTTCCGGGAGGCGTTCTCCTGGTTGCGGTCGTGCTGTCCTGCCTGTGGGCGGCGACCGAAGCGAGCTCCGTCTATTTTACGGATGCCCCATGGCCGGTGCTGGGTGTTCTGCTCGACTGCCTTCGCGGTGCTGCATGGTTCGTCTTTCTCATCGTCCTGATGCGCCCCTTGTGGGGCACACGCGTGAGATGGCCTGCGTATCTCGCCGCAGGGGTTGTTGGAAGCCAACTGGCTTCACTGGCTTTCGAAGTGTTCATGCCGGGTATCGTGCTGCCGATTCGGCCGATCCTGGTTGCCTGGCTTGCGCATGCGGTAGTGGGGCTGATGTTCATCGAGCACCTCTATCGGGCGCTTCCCGATGCATCCCGATGGGGTATCAAGCCCCTGTGCATCGGACTTGGAGCCGGATACATCTTCGAGCTGTACCTGTTTGCCGATGCGGCCTTGTTCAATCGGATCGATGTTGATGTCATTGCGGTTCGGGGTGTGGCGCATGCTCTGCTGATACCATTGATCGCGCTTTCGGGAACGCGCAGTCCGACCTGGACGCTGCGCATGGCAGTGTCGCGGGAAGTCGTGTTCCATTCTGCAGCTCTCGCCGCTGCCGGGATCTATCTGCTGGTGATCGCCGGGGTGGCCTATTACGTACGTTATTTTGGAGAGAGCTGGGGGCGGGCGTTGCAGATGGCCCTGCTTTTCGGCGGCCTCGTGCTGCTCGGGGCGCTGCTTTTTTCCGGATCACAGCGGGCGCGCCTGAAAGTTCTGCTCAGCAAGCACCTTTTCCCGTATCGCTACGACTATCGTACCGAATGGCTGCGTTTCACCCAGGCTCTGGCTTCGGCGGACAAGGGGCTCGACCTCGGGCAGTCGGTCGTCAAGGCACTGTCGGATCTGGTCGAGAGCCCCGGTGGAGCATTGTGGCTGCGCGACAGCTACGGCAAATTCGCGCCTTATGCTCGCCTGAACCGTCCGGCGGCCGATGTCATCGAGTCGATGGATTCTGAACTGTGCCGCTTTCTCGATGAACGCGAATGGATCATCGATCTCGAGGAGTACCGGAGTCGTCCCCGGCACTACGACGGCCTGGTGTTGCCGGACTGGCTCTCCAGCTTGCCGGATGCGTGGCTCGTCATCCCCCTCAGGAGCACGGATTCGCTGCTTGGTTTCGTCGTGTTGGCAACGCCTCGTGCGCCATTCGATGTGGATTGGGAGGTGCTCGACCTGCTGAAGACGGCCCAGCGGCAGGCCGCAGGCTATCTCGAGCGGATGCTTGCTGCGGAGGCCCTGCTCGAAGCCCGCAAGTTCGACTCCTTCAATCGAATGTCGGCCTTCATCGTGCACGATCTGAAGAATCTCGTCGCGCAACTGTCGCTGATGCTCAAGAACGCGGAGCGCCACGGACACAAGCCCGAATTCCAGCAGGACATGCTCGAGACTGTTTCGCATGTGGAGTCGCGGATGAGGGGGCTGATGACGCAGTTGCAGGAGAAGCGCCCGATCGATTCGCCCCGTGGTGTCGACATCGTGCAGATTCTGCGCAGCGTCTGCGAATCGAAGCGCTGCCAGTCGCCCGTGGTCCAGTTGCTCGACCCGCTTCCCCGCCAGGCGATGGTGCTGGCTCATCGCGAGCGTCTGGAGAGAATCATCGGCCATGTCGTGCAAAATGCACTGGATGCCACAAATGAGGATGGTAAGGTGACCGCTCAGCTCAGTCTTGCCGGTGACGGCAGGGCGAGTCTGGTGATTGCAGATACGGGGTGCGGCATGTCAGCCGATTTCCTTCGCGACCGCCTGTCCCGTCCGTTCCAGACGACCAAAGCCAGCGGCATGGGCATAGGCGTGTTCGAGACCCGCCAGTATCTGAACGAGATCGGTGGCGACCTCCAGTTCGAAAGCGAAGTCGGACGGGGGACGCGAGCAACCATCCTGTTACCATGCTTGTCGGATGGGCGGCAGGATCTACAAGACGGAGCCAGTGAAATTCATGCCTGAAAAGCAGCGGACGCTATTGATCGTCGAGGACGATCCTGCGCTGCAGAAGCAGATGCGTTGGGCCTTCGATGCCTGTGAAACCGTCGTTGCAGACGACAGGGAAAGCGCGATTGCGCAGGTGCGTCGCCATGAACCCGCAGTGGTGACCATGGATTTGGGGCTGCCGCCAGCGCCTGACGATGTCACCGAAGGGTTTCGGCTGTTGCGCGAAATCCTCGTGCTGGCGCCGGACACCAAGGTGATCGTGCTGACCGGCCAGCATGATCGTGAGAATGCGGTCAAGGCGATCGGGCTGGGGGCATACGACTTCTTCGCCAAGCCCTTCGAACCCGAACTGCTGTCGCTCACCATCGAGCGGGCATTCCGGATGCACGACCTGCAACTCGAGAATGCACGCCTGTCGGCAATGGGGACCAGCCCCCTGTCCGGCCTGCTGACGCGCGATCCCGGGATGCTCAAGATCTGCCGCACGATCGAGAAGCTTGCTTCGGCATCGGTCACCGTCGCCCTGTTGGGCGAAAGTGGAACCGGCAAGGAAGTGCTTGCGCGTGCTCTGCACGCGCTGTCGTCGCGTTCTGCCGAGCGTTTCGTGGCAATCAACTGCGCAGCCATTCCGGAAACCTTGCTGGAAAGCGAGCTGTTCGGCTACGAGAAGGGCGCATTCACCGGAGCGGTGAAGCAGACGCTCGGCAAGATCGAGACTGCCAACAAGGGCACTCTGTTCCTCGATGAAATCGGTGATTTGCCGATGCCCTTGCAGGCCAAGCTGCTGCGCTTCCTGCAGGAACGGGTCATCGAGCGGGTGGGAGGGCGCGACGAAATTCCGGTCGATGTCCGGATCGTGTGTGCCACGCACCGGGATCTGAAGGAGCAGATCAAGGCGGGTGCGTTCCGTGAGGATCTCTATTACCGCCTTGCTGAGATCATCATCGACATTCCCCCGTTGCGTGAACGGGAAGGCGATGCCGTACTACTTTCCCATGCCTTCGTGCAGCGTTATGCGCGCGAGAACGGGCGCGGTTCGATGACATTGACCGACGATGCGATCAACGCAATCGAGGCTCATCCATGGCCCGGCAATGTGCGGGAGCTGGAAAACTGCCTCAAGCGCGCGGTCATCATGGCCGATGGCAACCGCATCACCGCGGACGATCTCGGCTTCGAGACGGTCGAGGAGGATCTCGGGCATCTCAACCTGCGACAGGTCCGCGATGAGGCCGAGCGCCGGGCGGTGCTGCGGGTCCTCGCGCGAACCAACAACAACATTGCCCGGGCGGCTGAAGTCCTTGGAATCAGCCGTCCTTCACTCTACGACTTGATGAATCGCTTCGGTTTGAAGAAGGAGAACGGATCGTGAACAACACTGCAGAGGGCGGGCGGATTTCGGCCTGGGGAGGGCGTTCCCGGGGCCTGGCGCTGGCGCTGGTTTCCGCCGCCTTGTTGAGTGCCTGCAGCGACAGCCCGGAGCAGATGCTTGCTTCGGCGAAAGGCTATCTGTCCAACAACGATACCAATGCAGCAGTCATTCAATTGAAGAATGCCCTGCAGGAGGATGGAGGCCTTGCCGAGGCTCGCTTTCTCCTGGGACGCATCAATCTGCAGCAAGGCGATACGGCGGGAGCGATCAAGGAGCTGCAGCATGCCTTCGATCTCGGCTACGCCAGAACCGAAGTCGTCCCTCTGCTGGCGAGGGCCAGAGTCCGTGCCGGCGAGTTCGATCGCGTACTGGCCGATTTTGCCGACGTGAAACTGGATGAGGATGCCGCGCAGGGGCGCCTGCTGGGGGCCGTGGGCGATGCCCATTTCGGCAAGGCGAATGTTCAGGAAGCCATTCGATCCTATCAACAGGCGCTCACGCTGCGCGCGGCCGATGTCGAGGCCGGCATCGGCCTGGCGCGCGCCCGTCTTTTCAGCAACGACCCGACTGGAGCAGAGGAGGCCATCAAGGCCGTCGTCGCGCACAGCCCCGACAATGGCGATGTGTTGGCCGCCTTGTCCGACATCCTGCTGGCACAAGGCAAGCAGGAAGAGGCGCTCAAAGCCCTGGAAGAGGCCGTGCGCCTGAGCCCCAACCAGGTCGGCTATCACTATGCGCTGGTTTCGCTGCTGTTTCGCAGCGGCCGATACGAAGAAGGGGTGAAGCACTTCGAGGCGATGAAGAAGGCGGCACCCAGCCACCCGTCGACCCGCTATCTCCAGGCCTTCATGGATGCGCGCGAGGGCCGCCTGGCCGAAGCGCGCGATTTGCTGACGCAGGTGCTGAGACAGGCGCCCAACTTCCTGCCCGCGCAACTGCTCGCCGGCTCGGTGCTGCTGCAACTCAACGACCAGGCGCAGGCCCGCAATCACCTGAACACCGTACTCAGCCGTGCCCCTGGCCAGCAATTGGCACGTACTTTGTTGATCACGTCCCATCTGTCCTCGGGAGAAGCATCGCGCGCACTCGAACTGCTGCAGCCGCTGCTCGAGACGCAGCCAGCCGACGCACGCACGCTGGGATTGGCCGGACAGGTATTTCTCGCCAATGGCGATCTGGCCAAGGCTGAGGATTACCTGGAGCGTGCAGCCAAGGCTGCGCCAGAGGATCCTCGGGCCCGCTTGCGTCTCGGCGCGGCCCGTCTGGCCAGTGGCGATGCAGAGGGCGCGCTGGCTGATTTCGAAAGCGCATCGACGATGGACGATTCTGCCATCCAGGCGGACCTGGCCCTGGTCGCAGCCTACCTGCGGCGCGGTGACACCGAGAAGGCGCTCGAGGCCCAGGCCGAGTTGGAGCGCAAGCAGCCGCAGAATCCGCTCGTGTATAACCTGCGTGGCGGGGTGATGCAGGCCAGGCAGGACATTCCTGCCGCGCGGGCTGCGTTCGAGAAAGCCTTGTCGCTCAATGCCGATTTCCTCGCTGCTGCAGTGAATCTTGCGCGCCTGGATCTCGGCGAGCGCAAGACGGAGGAAGCGCTGGCACGGATTCGCGCGATTGCCGATCGCAATGAAAAGAACGCCGAGGCCCGTCTCGCGCTGGCGGACCTGCAGGTCGCAACCGGTGCCGCACCCGCCGACGTGCTTGCCACGCTCGAACGCGCAGAAGCGGCTGCGCCGGGAACCATGGCGCCCGCCCTGGCGATCATCCAGCATCACTTGCGCAACCGGGAGTTCCCGAAAGCGCTCGCTGCTGCACAAAAACTCAGTGCAGCAAACCCGAACGACGTTCGTGCGGTCGAAGCGCTCGCCCGTGCTCAACTGGCGGCCAATGAAACCCAGCAAGGCATAGCCTCCTTGAACCGGCTGGCCACGCTGCGTCCGCAATCCGCAGTACCCTTGATCATGGTGGCCGACGTGCACCGGGGCGCGAAGGACAATGCTGCAGCCGAACAGGCGTTGCGCAGGGCGCTGGCGGTGCAGCCGGATTCGATCGATGCTCAGCAGCGGCTCGCAGGTTTGATGCTCGAACGCGGCGCGCGTGAGGACGCGCTGAAAGTCGCCAAGGCGGTGCAGAAGCAACATGCCGAAAACCCGGCCGGCTACGTGCTGGAGGCGGAGATCGAATCGGCCGGCAATCGCTGGGCCGAGGCTGCGTCGGCATATCGCCAGGCCCTCGAGCGCAGAAGCGGTGGCGATGTCGCGGCTCGCCTGCATTCCGCGCTGATGCGCGCAGAGCGCAAAGGCGAGGCCGACAAGTTCGCCGCCGACTGGCTGCAGCGACAGCCGGAGGACCTGGTGATGAGAGGCTATCTGGCCGAGCGTGCACTGAGTGAAACCCGTTATGCGGATGCAGTCGATGGCTTCGAGGTGATGAGGAAGATATCGCCCGACAACCCGATGGTGCTCAACAACCTGGCCTGGGCCGCCAACCAGGTCAAGGATCCGAAGGCGCTCGAATATGCGGAGCGGGCACTAAGCCTCGCACCGGACAACGCCGCCATCCTCGATACCCTGGGCGTGATCCAGATCGATCATGGCCAGGCCGACAAGGGTTTGGCCAACCTGCAGCGCGCGGTGTCGCTGGCTCCGGATCTCGCTCAGTTGCGGCTGAGCCTGGCGCGCTCGTATGCGAAGCTGGGCCGCAAGGACGACGCCCGCAAGGAGCTCGACATGCTGATGCCCAAATTGCAGGAAAATACCGCCCTGCACAAGGAAGCGATCGAACTGTTGAACTCGCTTTGACGATCCTTTTCGTTTGATTTGAATACCTTGCAACAAGGAATCTGTCCATGACCACCATTGCTGTCGTCGGGCTCGGCTATGTCGGACTGCCGCTCGCCGTCGAATTCGGCAAGAAGCACAGAACCCTCGGCTTCGATCTATCCGCCGACAAGGTTGCGGCCTACCGCGATTTCATCGATCCGACCGGCGAAGTCGCCACCGAAGATCTGCGTGCGGCGACTCGACTGAGCTGCCATACCGATCCTGCGGTGCTGAAGGAAGCGGATTTCATCATCGTCGCCGTGCCCACGCCGGTCGACGATGCGCACCAGCCGGATCTGACGCCGCTGGTGAAGTCGTCCGAAACCGTCGGCCGCAACATGAAGCGCGGGGCGATCGTGGTCTATGAGTCCACGGTCTATCCCGGCGCCACCGAAGAGGTCTGCATTCCCATCCTCGAACGTGAATCCGGCCTGGAATGGAAGAAGGATTTCTTCGTCGGCTACTCGCCCGAGCGCATCAATCCGGGCGACAAGGAACGCACGGTGACCAGGATCGTCAAGGTCGTGTCCGGCGACACGCCCCGGACGCTGGAGACGGTGGCGCAGGTATACGGTTCGGTGATCACCGCCGGCGTCTGCCCGGCCAGCTCGATCAAGGTTGCCGAAGCGGCGAAGGTCATCGAAAACACCCAGCGCGATCTCAACATCGCGCTGATGAACGAATTGGCCGTCATCTTCCACAAGATCGGCATCGATACGCTGGAAGTGCTCAAGGCGGCCGGTACCAAATGGAACTTCCTGCCGTTCCGGCCCGGCCTCGTCGGCGGCCATTGCATCGGCGTCGATCCCTACTATCTGACGCACAAGGCCGAAATGCTCGGCTACCACCCGCAGGTCATCCTTGCCGGCCGCCGGATCAACGATGGCATGGGCAAGTACGTCGCCGAGCAGACGGTCAAGAAGATGATTGCCGCGGGCTCCAGCATCAAGGGCGCCGATGTCGTCGTGCTCGGCCTGACCTTCAAGGAAAACTGCCCCGATCTGCGCAACAGCAAGGTCATCGACGTCATCCGCGAGCTACAGAGCTACGGCTGCAAGGTCCACGTCCATGACCCGGTGGCCGAATCTGCCGAAGCCGAGCATGAATACGGCGTAAGCCTCTGCACGTGGGATACGCTGCCGCAGGCGCAAGCCATCGTGGCAGCGGTGGCGCACCAGCAGTACCTGGACATGCCCGTTGCCGAGTTGTTGCAAAAACTCTCGCCCGGTGGCGTGTTCAGCGACGTAAAATCGGCTTACGATCCGGCGGTGCTCGAGGCCGCAGGGGCAGTTGTCTGGCGCCTGTAAGGGCCATCGTATCGGGGAGGCAGCGATGACGAAGCAGTCCGTAGTGATCCGCTCCAGTTTTGGCCATCCCGGATTTTTCTGGAATGGCATGAAATGGGTGCTCGGACTCTTGATCGCGCTGCCTGTGCCAACTGCGTTTGCCATCGACAAGCGCCTTGCCGAGCAGGCCCGCTATCTGGCGCGAGAAGCCCTGAGCTATGAGCATGGCGAAGGGGTTCCGCGTGACCAGCCCTACGCAGCCGGACTCTATTGCGAAGCAGCTCGCCTGGGCGACGTCGAAGCGATGTACTCCCTGGGCTGGATGTATGCCAATGGCCGTGGCGTCGAGCGCAACGACGCCTATGCTGGTGCCTTGTTTGCCCAGGCAGCCCGCAAGGGCCACGAGCATGCCAGGAAGATGCTGCGCTACACGGGAGATGACACGCGCGCGAAGCCCGAATGCCTGCGCAGGCCGGCAGACGTGGTGCGGGAGCGCTGGCCGATCGATGGCCTCATCGCACGCCTGTCGCCGGAGCGACGCGAAATCGCCCGCCTGCTGTCGGAGCTCTCGCCGAAGTACGGCATCCAGCCCGCACTGGCGCTGGCCATCGGCCTGACCGAGTCGGCACTGAATCCGCAGGCCCTGTCGCCCAAGAACGCGATGGGCGTCATGCAACTGATTCCGGAGACCGCCGAGCGATTCAACGTCAGCAAGCCCTACGATCCCGAGCAGAACATTCGTGGCGGTCTGGCCTATCTGCGCTGGTTGCTGGCCTATTTCGAAGGCGATGTCGCCCTTGCCGCGGCTGCCTACAACGCGGGGGAAGGGGCGGTCGACCGCCATCGCGGCGTGCCGCCTTATCGTGAGACGCAGGCATATGTCGAACGTATCCTTCGCCACGTCGGGCAGGCACATCACCCCTACGACCGCAGCGTCGTCTCACCCAGCCGGATGCTGCGCAACCTGCGCCTGGCCGCACAGAAAGGGAGCGGCACATGAGTGCTGAGCAGCAGCGCGCAGCGCACGCCGGGATTCGCCGGCGGGTGCTGCAATCGGTTTGTACGTTCGCTGCGCTGACGGCATTTCCTGCGCTTGCGCGGGCTAATCTGGTCGATATCCTGCCCGGCATCAAGCCTTCCGTCGTTGCGGTCGGCACCTATCAGCGTACCCGCAGCCCCGCCTTCCAGTTTCGCGGCACGGGCTTCGTCGTCGGCGATGGGCGCATGATTGCAACCAATGCCCATGTGCTTCCGGAAGCGATCGCAAGCGAGAACATGGAAATGCTGGTAATCGTCGTCCCCGGCAAGGACCAGCAGGGGACGGTTCGGCAGGTCAGCCGCGTTGCCAGCGAACGCAGCCGCGACCTTGCCGTGCTCCGGCTCGAAGGCGGTGAGGCCCTGCCTGCCCTGAAGCTGGCTGCGCGGGAGCGGGTGCAGGAAGGGCAGGAGATCGCATTTACCGGCTTCCCCATCGGTGCCGTGCTGGGCATGACGCCGGTCACGCATCGCGGCATCGTCTCCGCGATCACGCCGATCGGCATTCCCCAGGGCAATTCACGCGATCTCAATCCCGCCCTCATCCGGCGGCTCGCCAACGACGTGTTCCGCGTCTATCAACTCGATGCCACGGCTTATCCCGGCAATAGCGGTAGCCCTGTGTTCGACCCGAAGACAGGGGAGGTCATCGGCGTCATCAACATGGTGTTCGTCAAATCGACGAAGGAAAGCGTGCTGTCCGATCCCTCGGGGATCAGTTATGCGATTCCCGTGGAGTATCTGCACAGGCTGCTGGGGAACGCCCCCTGAACGATGCCGGGCTGCATCTGTGGCGGCAGGCGTAACAAAAACCCGCGGGGCCAGTGGCTGCGCGGGTTTGTGCTGCTTCCGGGTGCTGCTCGGTGCTTTGAAGTGGTCCCGTCACCAGGAATCGAACCTGGATCTGGCGCTTAGGAGGCGCCCGTTCTATCCATTGAACTATGACGAGCCGACGAACCGCACATTCTAGCCGTTCGGCGGCGGCTCACCAAGAGGGGCGGCCGTATTGCGAAGCGGCGGCAGCAGGAAGTCCTGCGGGCGGCGGGCGAGGCGCTGCAACAGCATGCGGCCCAGGCTGCGGCCCTGGGCGAAGCTGATGCGGCGTGCCCGCATGGCGACGGTCAGGGTCAGCGTGAAACTGACGACCAGGTTGACCAGGCCGATCAGCAGCACGCCGGACAGTCCCAGCATCGCCGCTTGCCAGGACAGCGCGAAGTCGAGCGCTGCCGAGGCGTAACCCAGATAGGCTGAGGAAAAGGCAATGTGGCGGATGTCGAGCGGCAGCCCGAACAGCATCCCCAGCGCTGTCGTACCGCC
>NZ_BCUG01000030.1 GCF_001591165.1 Thauera butanivorans NBRC 103042 | reverse complement strand
CGACCAGGTTGACCAGGCCGATCAGCAGCACGCCGGACAGTCCCAGCATCGCCGCTTGCCAGGACAGCGCGAAGTCGAGCGCTGCCGAGGCGTAACCCAGATAGGCTGAGGAAAAGGCAATGTGGCGGATGTCGAGCGGCAGCCCGAACAGCATCCCCAGCGCTGTCGTACCGCCCAGCAGGAAGCCGAAGAAGAAGTTGCCGGCCAGCGCGCCCAGATTGTTCTCGACGTAGCCGGCGATCCGCTGCATCCGGGCCTCGCCGAACAAGTGCCGCGGCCACCGCAACTGCAGCAGGCGCTCCGGTATGCGGTAGTAGGCGCAGAGATTGTCGTAGTAGCCCGCGATCAGGCCCGACAGGAACAGGCACACGCCTGCGACGGCGGCAAAGAACAGCGCACCGCTGCGCGGGTCGATTTCCGCAAGCAGATGATGTGCCTTGTCCGGATCGACGAAATGCGCACCCGTCGCATGATGGATGGCCGTGCCGACCAGGATCGCCATCGGAATGGCAGTGCCGAGGTTGCCGAGGATCGCGGCAAGCTGGCTGCGAACCGTGCGTGCGATCAGGTCTGCCAGGGCTTCGAGGTCGCGTGTGCTGCCGCGCGCTTCGCCGATCGAGGCGGCGATGGCGTTGGCGGTCATCGCCGGCTGCTTGGTGGCCACGGTGCCGCCAAGGATGTGGATCAGGGTAAAGCCGAGCCCGTAGTTCAGGCAGAAGGCCAGGGCGGCGTTCAGCGGCGCCATGCCTTGCGCGCCCAGCACGAGCTTCATCCCCGACATCAACGCGATGATGACGCCCCCGAGCATGGCCGAACGAAGAATGCCGAAATATTCGCTGCGTGTGCTGGTGATGTATTTCTCGCCGGTCTTGCTGGCGCTTTCGGTCATGCGCAGCGACAGGATCTCGACGTTCTGGCTCCAGTAGTCGGTCAGATTGTTCTTGCGGCATTCTGCCCACACCAGGGTCTTGAACAGGCGTACCGCACGCGGTGCGACGTCGGCCAGCATGCGGCGCTTGCGCAGTTCGTTCAGCATCGACACCAACTCGTCGATGCGGTCGAGGTGTTGGCGCAAGCGTTCGAGCTTGAAGGTCAGTGTCAGGCTGGTGCCGAGCTTGGTCGCGCGCTTGCGCACCCGTTGCAGCACTTCGTCGCACTGGCCCAGCATCACGGTCAGGTGGAGATCGTCGGTGACGAGTGCTCCGGGGGTGGCCCACCAGTCGCTGTAGTGGTCGATATAGACCAGCAGTTCGGCGTTCTGCGCCAGGAAGGGCGATTCGTACTCCTCCAGGTTCGGATCGATGCGAACCAGCTCCGGGTCCAGGCCAATGGCCGAGACGTGATAGGACAGCACCCGGAGCGATTCGAGAATCTCCCCCACTGCCGGCGGCAACGGGCCCGCATCCTCTTCGGCCATCGGCTGCTCATCGCCGACCAGTACTGCGATCAGATCCAGCCAGACTTCGTCGCTGACGCCGTTGACCCAGATTTCGTCGTCGCTGCGGTGGAACACGATCGACAGCAGATCCTTGAGGTAGCTCGTGTCGCGTACTTCGGGCAGCAGGCGGTGCGAGATGCGGTTCGCCGTCTCGGTGAAGAAGCCGGTGGAGGGAAGCAGGCCGGAGGAAACGTAGAGTGACACCTGTTTGCGCTCGGCAAACAGCTGCATGAGCGCCGCTCGTACCTGGGCAAGCAGTTCCGGCCGGCGTGCAAGGCAGTGCGTCAGGGTGCGGAGGTTTTCGGTGGCCTTGTCGATCTGGGTTGAGCGCCGGGGGCGCAGACGGTCGACCAGTGCTACCCACGGGGCAACCGGATCTTCATCGGTGTTGGCAAAGCGTTGAAGAATATCTTCCATCAAGTGTTCCCTGCGTGGCGGTCGCGCATCGTCCAGCATGGCCGGACGGCGCTGCATTATCGGGCAAAGTGTCCGAACTGCGAGCGGGCGGCTAGAATTCAGGATTGTCTGCTGCTGGCCGAGACCCGGCCGATCTCACGCCATGCCCCTGTTGTCCGTAGAAAACGCCTGTCTTGCCTTCGGCCATGTCGACCTGCTCGACAAGGTTTGCTTCCAGCTCGACGCTGGTGAACGTGTGGCGCTGATCGGGCGCAACGGCTCGGGCAAGTCCAGCCTGCTGAGGGCAGTGGCCGGCCAGGCCGCGCTGGACGACGGCATCGTGTGGCGCGAAACCGGGCTGGTGACGGCCTATGTGCCGCAGGAGGCCGACTTCGATCTCGAGCGCGACGTGTTTGCGACCGTGGCCGATGGCCTGGGCAATGCCGCCCGCCTGCTGGTCGACTACCATGCCGCGATGATGGCGGTGGCCGAGCAGGCGACGCCCGAGGCGCTGGCGCGGCTCGATACGCTCCAGCACGAGGTCGAGGCGGCCGGCGGCTGGCGCCTCAACCAGCGTGTCGAGCACATGCTCGCCAAGCTCGGACTGGATGCGGGCGCCAAGGTTTCCAGCCTGTCGGGCGGCGGGGTCAAACGCGTGTCGCTGGCGCGCGCGCTGGTGGCCGAGCCGGATCTGCTGCTGCTCGACGAGCCGACCAACCATCTCGACCTCGACGGCATCCTCTGGCTAGAGGGCCTGATCCGCGAGTTTCGTGGCGCGGTCATCGTCATCACCCACGACCGCGTGTTCCTCGACAACATCGCGACCCGCATCATCGAGCTCGATCGCGGCCGGCTGGCGAGCTATCCGGGGCGCTTTGCCGACTACCAGCGGCGCAAGGCCGAGGAACTGGAAGCCGAGGAAAAGGCCGCGGCGCGCTTCGACAAGTTCCTGGCGCAGGAAGAGGTCTGGATCCGCAAGGGCGTGGAGGCGAGGCGCACGCGCAACGAGGGCAGAGTGCGCCGTCTCGAAGCCTTGCGCCGCGAGCGCGCCGCGCGCCGCGACCGCCTCGGCGACGTCAGCCTGGCTGTCGACCGCGGCGAAAAGAGCGGCCAGATGGTGGCCGAGCTGGAACACGTCTCGAAGCGCTATGGCGATCGTGTGGTGGTGCGCGATTTTTCCACCCGCATCATGCGCGGCGACCGGATCGGCTTCATTGGCCCCAACGGCGCAGGCAAGACCACGCTGCTCAAGCTCATCCTCGGCGAGATCGAGGCCGACGAAGGCATGGTGCGGCGCGGAACCCGCCAGACCGTGGCCTACTTCGACCAGTTGCGTGCCCAGCTCGATCCCGAACTGCCGCTGACCGAAGTCATCAGCCCGGGCTCGGATTACGTCGAGATCGGCGGCGAGAAGAAGCACGTCATCGGCTACCTCGGCGACTTCCTGTTCGCGCCCCAGCGTGCGCGTTCCCCGGTCAAGTCGCTGTCCGGTGGCGAGCGCAACCGCCTGCTGCTGGCCCGCCTGTTCGCCCGCCCGGCCAACGTCATGGTGCTGGATGAGCCGACCAACGATCTCGACATCGAAACGCTGGACCTGCTGGAAGAACTGCTGGCCGGCTATGACGGCACGCTCTTTCTCGTCAGCCACGACCGCGCTTTCCTCGACAATGTCGTCACCCAGGTGATCGCTGCGGAAGGCGGCGGCCGCTGGGGCGAATATGCCGGCGGCTATGCCGACTGGCAGCGAGTGCAACTGGCGCGGGAGGAGGAGCAGGCCAGGCGCGATAGTGCGAAACGGACTTCGGCTGCCCCTGCCGACAAGCAGCGGGCAGCCGAAGCCAGGCCGGAGAGCGGGACGGCCAAGCGTCCGGCGAAGATGTCCTTCAACGACAAGCGCGAACTGGAGGCGCTGCCGGACCGGATCGCAGCGCTGGAGGACGAGCAGACGGCCCTGCATGCGCGCATGGCCGATCCCGCGCTGTACCAGCAAGCGCCGCAGGACGTGGCGCAGATCAAGGCCCGCCTCGAAACCCTCGAAGCCGAGATCGAGGCCGCCATGCTGCGCTGGGAAGAGCTGGAGTCGCGTGCCGCATCCTGACGCTCGGGGGCGCTACGCGGTGGGCCGCGAGCGCTGTCAGAAGGCGCCGGCCTGCCGGAACCAGGCCGAGACTCCCACGGCGCCGAGAAACACGGCGGCGTGGAATGCCGCCAGCCAGCGGTAGCGCCGTGCGATCCGGTCCGGGTCGAGATCCGAAATCAGGTAGAGCCGGCCGTCCGCCGGTTTGCGCATCACATGCGCTTCGGGCGCCGCCATCAGTTCCTGCCGTTGGCGCTGGACTTCGCGCTTGGCCGCCTGCCGTGCCAGCTCCCATTCGCGCAGGTCGAGTTCGCCGCTGCCGTCGAGGTCGAAGCGTTGCAGCAGCGTCTTTCGATCCCGCTTCCAACTGGCCAGCAACTCGCGGGTCTGTGTGCGGCTGTCGAAGTTCGGGCAGGCTCCGCCGAGGGTGGCGAAGTCGCCCAGCGCATACACCGTGTCGTGGCGGATCAGCGACCATTGCGTGTAGCGCATGTCGCCGACCGTGCTGACATCCCGGCGCCGCACCAGCATGTCGGCGCCTTCGGGGTCGATCGCGCATGTGCCGCTGCCGTCGTCGAGCAAGAACGAAGTGTCGCTTTCGACCGTGCTGACGATCTGCCATGTGCCCTTGGTCTGGCGGCGTTCGGTCTGCACGCGGTACCACAGCACCGGCAGGCCGTTCATCGGCGAATGGAGTGGGCTGCCGTCGAGCGGCCGGGCCCTGCCGCGCAGTTCGACATAGCCTTGCGCCGCCGAGGCGATCCGCGATGTCGGCGTGTCGGCGATCAGCCGCGAATGCCGTAGCGCGCGCACCCAGCCATACAGGCCGGTCGCGGCCAGAAAGGCCAGCGCGGCGGCGGCGTGCCATCCCGTCCCGGTCCGGAACAGACCGGTGGCGACGCCCAGCTGAAGCAGCGGCAGCGCTGCGTCCAGCCGGCTGTGGATGAGGCGGACAAGCATGCGAGGATCGGCTGCGTATGGCCGGTTCAGCCTTTGAACAGTGCCTTCAGATCGACATCGGCTTTTTCGGCACTGGAGAACTGCAGCAGGGCTTGGGCGCTGAAGGCGAACAGGCGGGCGACGATGAGATCCGGGAACTGCTCGATGCGCACGTTATGCCGGTTGACCGCCTCGTTGTACCACTCGCGCCGGTCGGCAATGCTGTTCTCGAGCGTGCTGATGCGGCTCTGCAACTGCGCGAAGTGTTCGTTCGCCTTCAGTTCCGGATAGGCTTCGGCAACGGCGAAGATCTGGCCCAGGCCGGCGCGCAGCACGCTCTCCGCCGCGCCCAGGGCACCGACATCGTGCGTTTCGCGTGCCGCGGCCACGCGTGCGCGGGCTTCGGTGACGCGCGCCAGCGTGGCCTGCTCGAACTGCTTGTACTGGCGGCATACCTCGACCAGTTTGGGCAGCTCGTCGTGGCGCTGCTTGAGCAGCACGTCGATGTTGGCCCAGGCCTTGGCGATGTTGTGCTTGAGATTGACCAGCCCGTTATAGACGAGCACGCCATAGACCAGCCCGAGGACGAGTACGCCCATTACCAGTGCGCTGAAGGTGTTCATGTGTTCGACTCCAGAAAGTTTGTCCGGTCAATGTGTGGTCAGGCGATTCAAGGCTTCCTCGGGGGCGCCGAGGCGCCTGAGCAGGGTTTCGCGCGGAATCCGCAGCAAGGTGTCGAGTTCGGCGAGATCGTCCGGCAGGCCGGGGTCATCCCAGCCGCGGGCGAGATGCCTGGCCAGGCGCGCCGCCAGACTCACTGTCCTGACCCGCGGGTCGCTTTGCTGGCTGTCGTCGAGCAATTGCGTCAGCAGCGCCGGCAGGCGCCATGCGCGGATCAGACCGAGCTGGAGTTCATTGGCCGTGATGCCGAATACCTGCCGCTGGGCATCCGCCGAGCGCATGCGGCGATCGGCGGTCTGCAGCGCATAGACCTGTTCGGTCAGCGCCGGCGCATGGATCCAGCAGACGATTTCGGCCGCTTCGTGCAGCGACGCGGCGACGGTGATTTCCTGCACGTCGAGGTCGTGCCGCACGATCGCGAACTCCCGCGCCAGCCCGGCGATGCGGCGGGCGCGGACGATGACCCGCAGCACGCCGACCAGCGCACGCGGATTCTGCCCGAGCGTGTCCTCCACGGTCGGCAGCGCGCCGAACAGGCGGAAGAATGGCTCGATACCGATCATCATCAGCGCGTGTTCGATCGTGGTGACATCGTGGTTCTGGGACTGTCGGCGATGCGTTTCCAGGTGCGTGAGCAGGCGCATCGTCATCAGCGGATCGGCCAGCACGGTAGCGGCAAGCCGGCGGCTCCCGGCATGCTCCGGGTCACGCTGCAGCGCCTCCAGCTCGCGTGCCGTCTGGCGCAGCACCGGCAGCGGCCGTTGTGTGAAGTACGCCACGTAGGCGTCCACCGAGGGCAGAGGGGAATGCAGGGTGCTCATGGGCATGCTTGGAAATCCGGGGTTCGGAATGGCTATCGGCCGGCGTCGTTCAAACTGAAGCCACCTGCCGGGGCGGCCTTTCTTTCTATGGCGCTATAATTATGGCGAATCACACTGAGACGGTCTGTGACATTCCACCGGCAGGAGAAGCCCGAGTGAAGCTTTTCAACGCTTTTGTGATCGACCGACAGGCGGGCGTCAGGCCCGCTTGCGGGACGATGGCGTTCCGGGGATGACCGTGGACGGCAAACTCCCCCGGATTCTCGTGGTGGACGATTCGCGCATGGTGCGGGCGTCCATCCTGAAGAGTGTCCGGGGCCGCTTCGAGGCGCGCGAAGAGGTCGATGGCGAAGCGGGCTGGGAGGCCTTGCTGGTCGACCCCGCGATCGATCTGGTCCTGACCGACATCGGCATGCCGCGCCTCGACGGCTTCGGCCTGCTCGAGCGGATCCGCTCGTCCAGAGTGGCACGGGTGCGCGGCCTGCCGGTCGTGATCATTTCGGGCGATGAGGACGAGCATGCGCGCGAACGTGCCCTCGCGCTCGGCGCGAATGGTTTCATCGCCAAGGGCATGGGCAGCGTGGAACTGCTGGCGACGCTCGATTCACTGGTACGTCTGTCGCGGACGCAGACCGAACTCGAGCGCAGCCGGGAAGCGCTCGCGAGCAACAGCCCGAAGGATCCGGAAAGCGGCCTGGTCAGCCGGGCCTATCTCGAGCACCATGGCGAGCAGGCATTGGCCGAAGCCCAGCGGCGACAGACCGGCATCGCGGTGATGCTGATCGAACTCGACGACTACGAAACCTTGCTCGGGCGCCATGGTCTGCATGTCGTTCAACTGATCGTGCGCAGGTTGACCAAGATGGTCACGGCGCGAATTCGCACCGAAGACAGCGTGTCGCAACATTCGGCCACGCAGTTCGCGCTGTTGTCGCCCGGCATCGACGTGGTGTCGAGCTGCGCTTTCGCGCTCCGTCTGCGGAGCAGTTTCGAAAAGCTGGTGCTCGCCTATCGTGAAGAGCACATCCGCGTGACCGTGACGATCGGCGTGGCCAACTCCGCGGTCGATGGCCATGGCAAGGTCAGCGAGCTGCTGGACATTGCCCAGGAGCGCGTGCGACAGGGACATGAAGCGGGCGGCAACTGCGTCTTCGCGGACCACGGCAAGGTCGAGCCCGGATGGGTGGAGCGCCATGCCAAGCGGATGTGCAGTGTCGATGCAGCGCTGCGTCAACTGCGTGCCGGCGCGATCGGGGAAGTCGAGGCGCGCCTGCCCGACATCATCGGCGCGCTTATGCCGCTATTCGAATTGATAGAATCTCGACTCCACTGCGGGTTGCCGATCGAGCAGCTCGAACGATACCAACATGGATCGGACGCCGGCAGTGGCGGGATGGATGGCATCCAAACCACCATCTGAGTCGTAAATTGCCGCTCGTGGCGAAGGCGCTTTCCCGGCGCGTCGGCATGGGCGGCTTGTCATCCGCCAATGAGGGAATGAGAGGGAGAGGAAGCAATGACGGATTACCAGCAATTTCACCGCCGCTCGATCGAGGATCGTGACGGGTTCTGGGCCGAACAGGCCCAGCTCATCCACTGGAACAAGCCGGCCGAACAGATCTGCGACTTTTCGAGGCCACCGTTCGTCAAGTGGTTCAAGGGGGGGGAAACCAACCTTTGCTACAACGCGGTGGATCGCCATGCCGCCGCGCGGCCGAACGACCGCGCACTGGTCTATATCTCGACCGAGACCAACGAGGAAAAGGTCTACACCTTTGCCGAGCTGCAGCGCGAAGTCGAGCGCATGGCGGCCATCTACAAGGAACTCGGCGTCAAGCGCGGCGACCGTGTGCTGATCTACATGCCGATGATCGCCGAGGCCGCGTTCGCCATGCTGGCGTGCGCGCGAATCGGCGCCATCCATTCGGTGGTGTTCGGCGGTTTCGCCGCCGGCTCGCTCGCCACCCGCATCGACGACGCCAAGCCGGTGCTGATGGTCAGCTCGGATGCCGGCATGCGCAATGGCAGGCCGGTGCCCTACAAGCACCTCGTCGACGAGGCCTGCAAACTGGCCGAGTTCCCGCCGGCCAAGGTGCTGATCGTCGACCGCGGCCTGGACAAGGACTTCCCGCGTGTCGAAGGCCGCGACGTCGATTACGCCGAATTGCGCGCCAGGCACATGGACGACCGGGTGCCGGTCGAATGGCTCGAATCGTCCGAGCCGAGCTACATCCTCTACACCTCCGGCACCACCGGCAAGCCGAAGGGCGTGCAGCGCGACACCGGCGGCTACACGGTGGCGCTGGCGGCGTCGATGAAGCACATCTTCACCGGCGAGGCCGGCGAGACCATGTTCTCGACCTCCGACATCGGCTGGGTGGTCGGCCACAGCTACATCGTCTACGGCCCGCTGATCGCCGGCGTGGCCACGATCATGTACGAAGGCACGCCGCTGCGCCCGGATGCCGGCATCTGGTGGCAGATCGTCGAGAAGTACAAGGTCAGCGTGATGTTCTCCGCGCCCACCGCCGTGCGCGTGCTGAAGAAGCAGGACCCGGCCTTCCTCAAGAAGTACGACCTGTCCTCGCTCAAGCACCTGTTCCTGGCCGGTGAGCCGCTGGACGAAACCTCGCACCGGTGGATCATGGAAGAACTGGGCATCCCGGTCATCGACAACTACTGGCAGACCGAAACCGGCTGGCCGATGCTGGCGATCTGCCGCGGCGTCGAGCAGAGCCCGATCAAGCTCGGCTCGCCCGCCTTCCCGGTGTATGGCTACGACCTGCGCATCTTCCGCGAGGATGGCAGCGAATGCGGCGCCAACGAGAAAGGCATCGTCGGCATCGTGCCGCCGCTGCCGCCGGGCTGCCTGTCCACCGTGTGGGGCCAGGACGACCGCTTCGTGTCGACCTACTTCAGCACTTTCACCGACCCGGTGGTGTATTCCTCGTCCGACTGGGGCATCAGGGACGAGAACGGCTATCACACCATCCTCGGCCGCATGGACGACGTCATCAACGTCGCCGGCCACCGCCTCGGCACGCGCGAGATCGAGGAAGCCGTGCAGTCGCACCCGGCGATCGCCGAGGTCGCCGTGGTCGGCGTGGCGGACGAGGTCAAGGGCCAGATGCCGATGGCCTTCGCGGTGGTGAAGAATGCCGCCGACGTCGATACGCCCGAAAAGCGCGCTGCGCTGGAGAAGGAAGTAATGAAGAAGGTCGACGAAAGCCTGGGCGCCATCGCGCGTCCGGCCCGTGTCCACTTCATCGGCGGACTGCCCAAGACGCGCTCGGGCAAGATGCTGCGCCGCTCGATCCAGGCCCTGGCCGAAGGCCGCGATGCAGGCGACCTGACGACGATCGACGATCCGAGCACGCTGGATCAGATCAAGGAAGCCTTGAAGAGCTGATGCTGCTGCGCGTTTGCTGAAAAACTGACAAGACCAGGATAACCTGGTCCTGTCGGCAGTCTGGACGGCCCCACCCAGGTGGGGCCGTCTGCTTTCAACCTTGTTCGAGGCTGCGGGCGATTTCCCCGTCGATCGTGCGCCATAGCGGGCGCATGATCATGCGCATGTTGCGGACAATGCTCTGCACGTCCATGGCAGAGGGGACGCGCGTGCCGCGATGTTCGATGGGGCCGCCGATCTGCCTGATATCGACGCCGAGACGGGCAAAGTGGCTGGCCAGGCGAGGCTCGGTCAGTACGAACAGGGTATCGATGTCGTGGCGCATGGCCAGCGAGATGGCGCCCATGTACAAACCCACCGGGATATAGGGGAAACGAGGCTGGCCCTTGCTGCCGAAATCCTCGTCCTGGATGTCGGCGGGCTTCCTGGTTTCGCCTTTCCGGCGGCGGTACCGTGCGCATACGGCGAGCCGGGAGACTTCCGCGATGCGGCCCCTCGGCATTTTGGCCGGGTCGATGATGCTGCGGTCGAGCGTTGCGGCACAGGTACGTTCGAAGGGCAGCGGCGCATCGGGATCGTCCGGATTGGCCAGCACGAGGCGTGTGCAGCCGACCAGGGTGTGTGGCTCGTCTACACCGCGCAGCAGGCAATGGAGGCTCTGGGCATCGTAAGCATCGACCTCCCGCCGGTCGGGACGTTCCGGCTCGAACTTGAGCTCTTCGCAATAGACTTCGTGGCGGACGCGGTAAACCTGGTCGCGGAGCGCTTCATCGTGTGCAGCATCGATGCGGAAGTATTTCCGGAAGCCGTAGCCGAGATTGATGCGGTCGAGGAGTGACATATGGTGTGGCTCCCAGGTAGTCAGTTGCCTTGTCGCAGCGCATCCACGACGGGAGTGGCGGATATGCGGGTTGCCGGGAACACCGATGCAAGCACGGTCGCACCCAGGCCGATCAGGCAGGACACGGCGACGGTGGCCGCGTCGATCCGGATGAACGCGGTGTAACCCAGATTGGCGTTCGGTGGTGGCGGCATCGGAATGCCGATCGCCGAGATCAGCAGGGCAAGCGCAATACCGATGACCGCGCCGAGTAGCGCGCCGATCAGACCCAGCACGAGGTTTTCCACCAGAATCAGGCGGAAGACCTGGCGCCGGGTATTGCCCAGAGCCTGCAGGGTGCCGAACTCGCCCAGACGCTCGAAGGCGCTCATGTTCACGGTGTTGGCGACGGACAGCAGGACCATGATCAGAATGATCAGCTTGAGCACGCCGAACTGGCGGTCATAGAGCTGCAAGGTTTTGTCATAGAAATCGGAGAGCTGGCGCCAGTTGCGCGAATCCAGGCCGGGCGGGAGAGTTTGATCGATGCCAGCCTGTGCAACATCGGTGTCCCCCGTGCGCACAAGGGTGGCCACCAGCAGGTTTGCTCCCGAGGTATTCATCAGCTCGCGGGCGGCATCGAGCGGAATGCGTACCGCGCGTGCGTCGAAGTCCTTCGAGAAGCTCTGGAATACGCCCACCACCTCGAAGTCGAGCGTATTGAGGGCGCCATCAGCCGTGTTCATCACCAGGGTGGCGGCATCACCCGGCTTCAAACCCAACGAGTGGGCAACCCCCTGGCCCACGGCCATGCCGAAGCGGTCCGCATCTGCCAGCTGCCGCCCTGCCGTGATGTTCAGGTAGGTGCCTAGTTTTGCTTCCTTGTCGGGCTCGACGCCTTCGCCAATGATCGCCAAGTCGCGCCTGCCGTTGTTCAGCAGCCCGGAAAAACTCAGGCGTGCGCTCACCTCGCTCACGTCGGGGCGCTGCGCGATCTGTCGTACCAGAGCATCCGGCTCGTCGATCAGGAAGCGATCCGGCTGTCGGGTTCCCTTTTCCAGGAAATCCTTGCGAAACACCTGCACATGCCCGGTCTGGGAATGGATGATTGCTTCGCCGAGCTGAACGAAGATGTCCTGCACGAAGCCGCCCGACAGGATCAGGCTGGAAACACCGAAAATGATTGCCGCCAGGGTCATCGCCGTGCGGATCTTCTGGCGGAAAACGTTGCGCAGGGCGAGTTTGAAGAGCATGGCGGTCAGCGCTGGTGACGCAGTGCGTCGACGATGTTCATGCGTGAAGCTTTCCATGCCGGAAACAGGCTGGCAACCAAGGTGGTCACGAAGGCGAGCAGAAAAGCGTCCAGCGCAAGGGCGGGCGAAATCGATATCTCACCGATGTAGCCCCGCGCCATACCCGGCGGCGGCGGCATGGGAATACCGATCGCCGATATGATCTGGCCCAGCACGTAGCCAAGTGCAACGCCGATCGCGCCTCCCGCCAGCCCGAGCAGGACGCCTTCCAGCACGAACAGTTCGAGTATGCCGCGCCGGCGCACGCCCAGCGCCATCGAGGTGCCGATTTCGCCGGTGCGTTCGATGACGGCCATGGACAGCGTGTTCGAGATACTGAGGACCACGATCAGCGCGATCAGCAGCCGGACCACCCCGACTTGACGGGAGAATAGCTCGACGGTCTTGTTGTAGAAATCGGCCAGTTCGCTCCAGGGAATGATCTCGAACTCGCTCGCAGGCAGCTGCGCGCGCAGGGCCTGTGTGACGCGTTCGGTCTGGTCGGTTTCGTTCAGCAGCACGACCCAGCTCGTTGCCCCTTCGACACGCATCAACTTGCGCGCGACCTCGATGGGGGCCCGCAGCACGGTGTCGTCGTACTCTTTGGTGATCGTGGCGAACAGCCCGGCGACGGTCAGCTCGACCGCATTGACGCCGCCGCTTGCCGTGGTCGCCAGCAGCACGACACGATCGCCCGGCGCCGCGTCCAGATTGGCCGCTAACCCTTCGCCCAGCAGGACCGAATCCGGCGGACTGGCCGTGAGATCCTGTCCGTCGACGATCGTGATCGCACGGGTGATCGGAGCCTCTTTCGCAGGGTCGATGCCTTCGCCGACAAAGGAAACGGTCGCTTCGTCCTTGCTCAGCAGGCCGCTGAATGCCAGCCGCGGCGCGACCGTGCGGGCTCCTGGCCCGATAGCGTTCTCGACAACTGACATGTCGGATGGCAGGAGGTAGTTGTACGGGTCGCCCAGCCCTTCACGGAAGTACCCGGGTCGTGTCACCTGAATGTGTCCGAGCTGGGAATGGATGGTCGATTCCCGCATATCCTGGAAAATCCAGTGGATGAAGCCGCCTGCGAGCAGGAAGGCCACCACCCCGCCACAGAGAATCGTCAATGCCAGAAGGGCACGGCGGCGTTGCCTGTACAGATTGCGCACGGCAAGCGTGATGGAATGGCCCCTGCCGTAGAAGATGGCATGCATCATGGACTTAGCGTGTCTGGTCATTCTTTCTATGATAGCGTTGGAGCGAATGGAAGTTGGAGGAAAAAGCAGGTGCGCATGGCGCCGCCCGGGGTAGCTGCGGGTGGCAAGCAGCCGTGCAGCCCATGACCTGCAAGTTGCAAGTGATGCGGGGCGTTTCCCGGGGGAGGGAAGCCATATCGTTCATCTTTGGCGGGGGACGTGCCCCTCGTCGCGCCGCCCGTCACGGCCGGGAAACGGCATATCGGTTTGTCGAAGCTGTCGGCATGGGCTTGAAGCGCCCTGTTTCGAAGGCATGCATGGAATTGTCGAGGCAGTAAGAACTTTATGTATGGAATGTCAGGGGGTGTGAATGGGCTGCGCTGAAAGGGTTGCCGGTTTTCTTGCTGAAATCCTGGTCAGGTTTGAGGGTGATGCAGAAGGAAGCGCTGTATTGGGTGCCGATGAAGCAACGAGCCGATATGGCGCTTGTACAACCGGCCTGAGGCGCAGGATTGCGGGCGCGCTTGTACCATTTCCCCGTGATGGCGATCAGGATGGTAGCGCCTTTCGCGACGATATCATTGCGATAGTCAATGCCGCCTGCCGGTACAAGGTAGCCCTTTATCCGGTCAGTACCGGCAACAACTGGGGGTATGGCAGTGCCAATCCTGCAGTCGATGACTGCGTGGTGGTCGATCTTTCGCGCATGACCAGAATCTGGGAGGTTGATCCCGAAACGGGCGTGGCAGACCTCGAGCCAGGGGTTACGCAGCAAATGCTGAGGGATTACCTCGATAAGGAGAATTTGCGCTTTCTCTGCCCCGCGACGGGGGCCGGCCCGAACTGCAGCCTGGTGGGTAATGCGCTGGAACGGGGGTATGGCATCACTCCACATGCCGATCATTTCTTGTCGATGATGTCGCTGGAAGTGGTGCTGCCTGATGGTCGGGTTTATCGGCCGCCCCTGGCAGAACTGGGGTGCCCGGATGTCGACAGGGTCTTCAAATGGGGGTTCGGGGCGTTCCTGGATGGCATGTTTACCCAGAGTGGCTTTGGCATCGTCACGCGCATGAGCATTGCACTGGCTCCGATCCCCGAACGTGTCGAAGCCTTTTTCTTCGGAGTGCCGCACGACGAAAACCTGGGCGACGCCGTGGAGGCGATTCGTTCGATACTGCGTGAAGTGGGCGGGGTGCTCGGGTCCATCAATTTGATGAATACACATCGGGTGCTGTCGATGATGGAGCCCTATCCGAGAGATCAGCTTGATGATAACGGCTTGATCAGGCCGGACTACGTCGCTGAAATGGCCAGGCGTAATAACGTGATGTCGTGGATGGGGGCTGGGGCAATGTACGGCAACGCCAAGGTGCTTGCGGCTGCACGCTCCTTGATACGAAGGAGGTTGCGGGGAACGGCGAAAAGGCTGATGTTCTTCACACCTGGCCAAGTTGCGTTCCTTGATCGGGCAAGTGCCTATGTTCCGGGGGCGCCGGGGCGTATGGTGCAGAACATCTTCGGAACCCTGAACAAAACACTGAAACTGTTGGCAGGGGCACCCAGCGAGATAGCGCTGCCATTGGCTTATTGGATTTCGGGGAGGAAACCCGAGGGCGATGCCCCAATGAACCCGGCCTGTGATGGTTGCGGCTTGGTATGGTATTCACCGCTGGTGCCCATGCGGGCGAGAACCGTGGAAGAGTATGCTCGAATGGTGCGGCGAGTGTGCATAAAACATGGATTGGAGCCACTGATAACATTGACCAGCGTGTCCGACCGTTGCTTCGACAGCACTGTCCCTTTGCTGTTCGATCGTGCAAACGGACAGGATGTCGAGCGTGCAAGGAGGTGCTACCGGGAGCTGCTCGATGAGGGAAGAAAGATCGGAGGCTGTGTACCGTATCGGGTGCCGGTAGACGAAATAGAGTCGTTCATCCGTTCGGATGCGCCGTACTGGCAGATCGTCTCGACTCTCAAGAAAACCTTGGATCCTTCGGGGATCATGTCACCGGGCCGGTACGAGCCGATAAATCAGGAAATTCAATCTTGAGGGGGCGTATGGAATTTGGCTCATTGATGGAAATCTTGCCGGCAATAAAAAACCCCGTTCTGCTCCAGAACGGGGTTCTTGCGAGGATTTAATTGCTTAAATCTTCCTGCGCGAAAAGCCTACCACTCCAAGCAGGCCTGCGCCGAGAAGTGCAAGGGTGGCCGGCTCGGGCACGGCTTGAGTGTTGCCGATTGCAGAGCCATTGCCACCGTTAGAGTACTGGCGGTTGAGATCTACAGGCAGACCAGAGCTGGCAGCGAAGAAGGCACTGGCATTATAGGTCAACGACTTCGGGTCGAAGTAATCTGCAGCCAGCCCGCCGGTGATATTGAAGCTGGCGCTGACGTTGCCGTCACCAACATCACCGCTCAGGAACGAAAGGCTTACAAACTCCAGTTCAAGCCAGACATTGCCGTCCATTGCGAATGCAACTTCACCACTATTGCTGGTCGGGTGGGTGTAGTCGGTGCTCGGTCCCTGATCAACGTAGACGTATGCCCATGCGTTGCTGATATCGAAGCTCTGGTCGGCATTGAGGCCAATTCCGCCAAACGCGAAGGTCAGCTCTCCGCCGCCGATGACGAATGAGTCGCCATTGGCATAGCTGAGCGCATTGACGCGATAAAACTCTCCTACGCCTTGCAGATAATAAGGAGTGGGGTTCGTGCTTCCGTCAAGGGATGCCAGTACGCTACCGATCGTGGAGGCGCTACCGTAGCCCAAATCCGCCGTTCCGCTTTGGTCCCCCGAGGTATACCACTGGGTAAAGTTGAACTGCGAGATGAAATCGTTTTCGCCTGCGTCGACGTAGTCCGGATCAATCAGAACACCACCGATATTCGTTGGCGCAGCAAAAGCCGGAGCTGCTACGGTGAGCGTCAGCGCCGTTGTCAGGGCCAGTTTTTTGAGCATCGCGTGCATTTTCTACTCCTTTGAGAAGAAGGCCGGAAAAGTTGCCTTGCTTGGCACAAGCATGAAGAGTGCCAGATCCGGGTTTGTTTTTTAACATAATGATAATTAACTGTTTTTTTACGTTTTTTGCAGGGCGGGCAAGCGTTCTGGAGGTAAGGTGTAAAGAAAACCGACAGTGACGACCATGCTGGGAGCCTGTCGCTTCCGTCGGCCGCAAGCGCCCGATCAGTAAGCGTAACCTGGTTAAACATAAGCGCACCCGGGACCAAAGCCCGGTAAAGCGTTCGTCATCGGTCGCTGGGCATGACCGCTCAGCGTCACGCAGAGCGGCGTGCTGGTAGTACTCGATGATCGAGACGACCTGGATCAATGGAATGGAGCCTTACGCCTGACTCGCCCATAACTCATGTGCAATATCTGCTCGAATACCAAGTCGGCTGTCATCCGCGGCTTGATCGGCCAGCCGATCACCTCCCGGTTGAACAGATCGATCGCGACTGTCAGATACGGGCCAGTCCTCGGCGGTGGCGGTGCAGGTGATGTCGCCTGCCCACTCGCGGCCGGGAGCGTCGGGCGCAAAGCGGCGATTCAGCACATTCGCTGCCACGAGCAGGTTGTGCTTGTGGAGTTCGTAGCCGCGCTGTAACGACGCTTGTACCGCGTTTCATCGGCCTGCCGAACCGCCTGGTGAATCGTGCGGATCATGCATGTCGATCAGGCGCTCTTGGCAAACAGCGCCACGTCCGGCAGCCCTTGGAAGTGTGCATCGCAGGTGAGTAGCTCGCCTCCTTGGTGCCGCGCCGTCGCATAAACGATGGCGTCGGCGGTAGCCAGCTTGTGCTCGCGGTGCAGGTCTGCTGCAAGCAGCGCGATCGTGGTGTCCATCTGCACGACGACGCATTTTTGTGCGTAGGCGACCACCTGATCGGCCTGTTCCTCGCCGAGTTCGCGCACCCTTGGCAATGCCGGCCAACTGGTCCAGTTCAGGCACGGGTATGACCAGCACTCCCTTGCCCTTGGGGATGAAGACGAATTCCTGCCCGGCTTGCCAGTGCTGTTCTTCGCGCACGGCCTTGGGGATGGAAATCTGGAACTTGCTGGACAGGGGGGCGGTAGCGACGGCAGTCATGGTCGTACCTTCAATAAATCGATCAGGGTTTCGTAAGAATAGCAGTTTTCCCCTGGGAGGCCAGTTGCCGGTCGCGCCATCTCAATCTGGATCATCTGGCCCGGATCATGCGCGAAGCCGTGGCTCGACCATCGGCGCCAGCGCTTCCGGGATCCGGCACATGGGTTTCGCTGCCGCCGGCTGCTCGCCGCGGTCATCATCGATGTCCATCCAGCGTGCCGGACGGAGGACCGTAACGACCCTACGGCTTGCGACTGCTGGATGCTGCAATCCTGCCCAGATAGTAGTCGAGTGCACGCCGGGCGTACTCATCCGCTCTTTCGGGCAGAGGTGCGTTGCGTGCCTTGAGCCAGCTCATATAGACGTCGTTGCCGAATGCCTGATGGTCCGAGAGGTAGTCCATGTACATCGGAAAGGTCGCCAGCAGGCGTTTTTGCGGTGCGGGGAGAAACGGGCGCAGCAGGCGGGGCAGGGCGGCAAACCATGCACGCGGAATGCTCCTGCCGCGTGGGAGTTCCTGGCCGCGCTCCTGCAGGATCTGGCGCACGAGCATGACCAGCGCTGCAATGCGCGGGGAGCGTTCGGGGCCTGAGCACAGGTTCAGGATGTGTCCCCGGGGCGACTGCCCCCGGCTCGATGCCACGATGGCCGCCGCGACATGATCGACCGGAATGATGTCGAGCCTTGCGTCGCCGAAATCCGGCAGCAGGCCGGATGTCTTGCGTCCCGACAGGATTTCGCAGATGTAGTAGAAGATCTGGAAGTGGATGATGCGGCCGTCGCGTGAGTCGCCGATCACCATGCTGGGCCGATGGACCGTGATCGGCAATCCTTCTTTCTCGATGGCCGCGCGGACCAGGGTTTCGGCTTCGGCCTTGGATCGTTCGTAGGTGTTGTGGAAGGCTCGGGCTTCGTCGATCCAGGTTTCGGGCAGGATGCCCGGCCGTTTGCCGGCGATGCCGACCGTGCTGACGAACTCCATCTTCTGCAGGGTATTCCGTCTGGCCAGGGTGCGTGCGAGTTCGAGCATGGCTTGGGCGGAGCCGACTGCCGAGTGTCGGGCGTGGTCCAGCGGGTCGTTCATCCTGACGCTGGCGGCCGAATGGACGAGGTGGGTGGTGTCGTCGCACAGGCGGGCATAGGTGGTTTCGTCCAGACCGAGCTTCGGTAGTGTGGCGTCGCCGCGCAGTGCCTCCACGCGCTGGTGGGTTTCGTCGCCGGGCGGGAGTTGCCAGAAGTCGTGGAGCGCCTCGAGCCGCTGGGCGAGATGTTCGTCCGATTCGGCGCGCAGCAGGATGCGGATGCGGGTGTCCCGGTTCTGCAGCAGCATGGGCACGATGGTGCTGCCGACGGCGCCGGATGCGCCGGTGATGAAATAAGTGTTCATGGCGCGATGACGACGATGGGGGCGGAACCGGGGCCGTGGTCCGGCGTGGCTTCGATGCGGCGGTAGGCTTCTTCGATGCTGTCGGCGAAGCGCAATTCCACGACTTTTCGGCGCAGCTTGAGATTTGCCGTGAGCTCGCCGTTCTCGATGCTCAGCGGTGTCGATGTGACGATGACGGCGGCCGGACGCTGGTGGCTGGGAAGCGGCGCACAGGCGGTCTGGATGTTGCCGGCGATCTGCTCCGGGGGTGGGGCAGACGGTGCCCCGTCGCCGTTTGGCTTCCCCTGTGCGAGGGTGACGATGACGACCGGAAAGGGGTGGCCCTCGCCGGTGACGATGGCATGCTCGACGTACTCCAGGCGCTTGATCTCCGCCTCGACCGGATGAGGTGTGACGCGGCGTCCGGTCGATGTCTTGAAGATTTCGCTCTTGCGGCCGAGCAGCCAGAGGTAGCCGTCTTCGTCCAGGCGGGCATAGTCTCCGGTATGGAGGAAGCCATCCTTGCTCATCTTGAGCGACACTGCCTGCGTGCAGGGTTCGTATCGGCTGCAGACGCCGGGGCCGCGCACGAGCAGTTCGCCGTCTTCGGCGATGCGCACCTCGTTCGAGGGGTGGGGGCGGCCGACGCTGCCTGGCCGCGAGGCTTCGAGCGTGTTGAAGGCAATGGGAACGATGTTCTCGCTGACGCCGTAGGCTTCGAGAATCGGCCAGCCGAGTGCGCCGAAGCGTTCGATCAGCCAGATGGGGAGGGGCGCCGAGCCGCTGACCAGGAAGCGCAGTTTGCTGCCCATCACGCGTCTCAAGGGGGTCAGGGCTCGCTTGGTGAACGGATGGAGCAGGCGGAGGTGCAGCGGCGTTTCGGTACCGAGGCTATGGGCCTTGGCGATCCGTTCTTCGATGGACCAGGCGGCGCGCAGCCCTACCCGGATGGGAGCGGGCTGTGCGTCGATGCGGTCGAGCATGCCGGCATGGAGTTTCTCGAAGAACCTCGGCACCGCTACGAAGAGGCTGGGCTGTATTTCCGGCAGCCGTTGCACGATCTGTTCGGGCCGCTCGACGAAATGCGTCTCGGCGCCGAAAAGGATGGCGCACAGGTTGAGAACGCGCTGGAACATGCTCGACGGCGGGAGCCAGCAGACCATGCGATCGCCGACGCCTATCGACGGGAAACCGTCGCAGGTGACGCGGCAGGCCAGCAGGATCTGGGCATGGGTATAGGCGATGCCCTTGGGTTCGCCGGTGCTGCCCGAGGTGAAGATGACGGTTGCGATATCCGTCGGCAGCGGGGGGGCGGGTGCCGGTGCGGGGAGCGATGCATGGAGCGGACCGAGCGCATGCGTGCCCGGAGGGGCATCCGGTGCTGCGATGACCCGTATGGAGAAGCCCGGGTAGAGTGCGTCGAGCCTGTCGAGCTGGGCCGCATCGGCGGCGATGACGATGCGGGGCCGGGCGATCGCCAGGATGTGTTCGAGGTTGCGTGAAGTGTCGTGAGCGTCGAGCCCGATGATGGCCGCACCGAGTCCCAGTATTGCCAGATGGACGAGCTCCCATTCCGGGGTGGTCGGCAGCATGACGGCGACGCGGTCGCCTCGCCCGATGCCCAGATGCAGAAAGCCGCCCTGCAGGGCGTGCACTCTTGCCTGGATGTCTGCCCAGGTGAATGTCGTGGATGCGCTGCCGGTGCGATGGACGTAGCCGATGGCGGACGGGTTCGATCCTGCCCGTGCGTCGAGCAGGGCCGGCAGTGTCTGGACTTGCCGAAGCTGGGTGCGGGCACCATCGGGGGCACTGATCGCTCCGTCCGGCTGGCGATGGTGTTGCGTGGTTCCAGGGTTCGAAACCTGGGCTTCGAAGTTGGTCGACGTCCTCTGCATTGCCCTCTCGCTGGCGCTTGTCCACGCGCACGCCGGAGCGTTTGCGCGATATCCGGCCAGGGCATGCCGATGCGCTTCCCGAGCCAAAGGGAATATTAGCCGACGATGCGCTATTCAGGGGGTATATCCCGTACGAAAGTGAGCCCGGCGGGTTCGCCGGGCCCGATGAGCCGTGCGCGGCGCTTTCAGCGGCCGACCATGTTATCCCGGTGGATCAGCTCGGGTTCGTCGACGTAGCCCAGCAGCGTTTCGATTTCGGCGCTCGGCTTGCGGGCGATCCTGCGGCATTCGGCGGCGCTGTAGTTCACCAGGCCGCGCGCGATCTCCTCGCCGGCAGCGCTGCGGCAGGCCACGGCGGCGCCGCGGACGAAATCGCCGCGTACCGCGATGACGCCTACCGGAAGCAGGCTGCGGCCACTCCGGAGCGCGGCGATGGCACCGTCGTCGATGATCAGGTCGCCGGCCAGCTGCAGATGGTCGGCCAGCCATTGCTTGCGGGCCTGCAGCGGGGTGCTGCTGGCGTAGAGCAGGGTGCCGACGGCTTCGCCCGCGCCCAGGCGCAGCAGCGGGTCGTGCTCGCGTCCGCTGGCGATGCAGGTGTGGGCGCCGCTGCGGGCGGCGCGCTGGGCGGCACGGATCTTGGTGATCATGCCGCCCTTGCTGATGCCGCTGCCGGCGCCGCCGGCCATGGCTTCGTACTGGCGGTCTTCGGCGCGCCCTTCCGAGATCAGCGTGGCGTCGGGGTCGCGGCGCGGGTCGGCAGTGTACAGGCCTTGCTGGTCGGTCAGGATGATCAGCGCGTCGGCTTCGATCAGGTTGGCGACCAGGGCTCCGAGGGTGTCGTTGTCGCCGAACTTGATCTCGTCGGTGACGACGGTGTCGTTCTCGTTGATGATCGGCACGACGCCGAGCTCGAGCAGCGTGGTCAGCGTGCTGCGGGCGTTGAGATAGCGGGTGCGGTCGGTGAGGTCTTCGTGCGTCAGCAGGATCTGCGCCGTCTGCAGGCCGTGGCGCGAGAAGGCTTCTTCGTAGGCTTCGACCAGCCCCATCTGGCCGACGGCTGCGGCGGCCTGGAGCTTGCTGATTTCGTGCGGCCGCTTGTTCCAGCCCAGCCGCTGGATGCCGGCGGCGATGGAGCCGGAGGAGACGAGCAGGATTTCGCGCCCCTGGGCACGCAACGCGGCGATCTGCCGCGCCCAGTCGTCGAGTGCGGTCTTGTCGAGACCGGCGCCATTGTTGGTGACGAGGGCGCTGCCGACCTTCACCACCAGGCGGCGGGCGTTGCGGATCTTGGTTCTCATGGTGTCGCGGCGGAAGGAAAAAGGTCGGCGGGAAAGATCGGCAGAATGATGGGATGGGTGGAATGCGGTCAGCGCGCAGCGCCGTCGATGGGGCCGCCCTCGTCACCCTCATCTTCATCATCCAGACTCTCGGCGGCATAGGCTGCATCGGCAGCGGCGCGCTGGGCATCGAGCGCGGCCAGGCGTTCGGCTTCGGCCGCCTGGCGTTCGGCGCGTTCGGCCTCGATGCGGGCACGTTCGGCGTCGAGGAAATCCTGCAGCGCAAAGATCAGCGCCTGCGTGCCTTCGCTCTTGAGCGCCGATATCTCGAAATGGCGTTCGACCGGACCGTAGGCCTCGAGGAAGGCAGCGATGCATTCGGCGCGTTCTTCTTCCGGAACCAGGTCGAGCTTGTTCAGCACCAGCCAGCGCGGCTTGGCATGCAGCGCGTCGTCGTACTTGCGCAGCTCTTCGACGATGGCCTTGGCGTCGGCGACAGGATCGGCTTCGGGATCGAAAGGCGCGAGGTCGACCAGGTGCAGCAGCACATGGGTGCGCTGCAGGTGGCGCAGGAACTGGTGGCCCAGGCCGGCACCTTCGGCCGCGCCTTCGATCAGGCCGGGAATGTCGGCGATGACGAAGCTGCGGTTCTCGGCGGTGCGCACCACGCCCAGGTTGGGCGCCAGCGTCGTGAAGGGGTAGTCGGCCACCTTGGGCTTGGCCGCCGACACGCTGCGGATGAAGGTGGATTTGCCGGCATTGGGCATGCCGAGCAGGCCGACGTCGGCCAGCACCTTGAGCTCGAGATGCAGGCTGAAGCGTTCGCCTTCCTGGCCCATGGTCTTCTTGCGCGGCGCGCGGTTGACGCTGGACTTGAAGTGGATGTTGCCCAGGCCGCCGCGGCCGCCGCGGGCGATCAGCACTTTCTTGCCGTCTTCGTCGAGGTCGGCGATCAGTTCCTCGGTCTCGAGGTTGCGGATCACCGTGCCGACCGGAAAGCGCAGCGTGATGTCCTCGCCGCCCTTGCCGTAGCAGTCTCGGCTGCCGCCGTTCTCGCCGCGCTGGGCGCGGAAGCTGCGGGTGTAGCGGTAGTCGATCAGGGTGTTGAGGTTGCGGTCGGCCACCGCATAGACGCTGCCGCCGCGTCCGCCGTCGCCGCCGCTGGGGCCGCCCTTGGGAATGAACTTCTCGCGGCGGAAGGTGGCGGCACCGTTGCCGCCGTCGCCGGCGAAGACTTCGATGCGGGCTTCGTCAAAAAACTTCATGCCTGATCAACCTTGATCCAAAAATGAAAAAGCCCTACCGCAAGGATAGGGCTTCGATGCTGCAAGGCGCGTGCTGCCGTCGATCAGGCCGCTTCGGGCACGATGATCACGGTGCGGCGCTTGGACGGACCCTTGACCGCGAACTGGACGGTGCCGTTCTTCAGCGCGAACAGGGTGTGGTCCTTGCCGATGCCGACGTTGTCGCCCGGGTGGTATTCGGTGCCGCGCTGGCGAACGATGATGTTGCCGGCGAGCACGAACTGGCCACCGTAGCGCTTCACGCCGAGGCGTTTCGATTCCGAGTCGCGACCGTTACGCGAACTGCCGCCAGCTTTTTTGTGTGCCATGTCGGATTACCTCCTGCGCCTTAGGCCGAGATCGCTTCGATGCGAAGCTCGGTGTAGTTCTGACGATGCCCCTGATGCTTCTGGTAGTGCTTGCGA
Organism: Thauera butanivorans NBRC 103042; assembly: GCF_001591165.1. Classification (GTDB taxonomy): domain Bacteria; phylum Pseudomonadota; class Gammaproteobacteria; order Burkholderiales; family Rhodocyclaceae; genus Thauera; species Thauera butanivorans. The sequence continues at coordinate 50,207 of NZ_BCUG01000030.1, read as the reverse complement.
CGGCGCATCTTGAAAATCTTGATCTTGTCGTGACGGCCGTGCGAAACCACGGTCGCCTTGACGGAAGCCCCGGCCACCACCGGCGTGCCGATCTTCACGGACTCGCCTTCGCCGACCATGAAAACCTGGTCGAGGGTGATTTCGGAACCCACGTCGGCCGGTATCTGTTCTACCTTGATCTTTTCGCCAGCGGCAACGCGATACTGCTTGCCACCGGTTTTTATCACCGCGTACATGGTGCTGCTCCAGTTGATGGGTTTGCAAAGAATCGCGCATTCTGGCTTTTCGGGCGGGAAAAGTCAATGCCAATCAGCGCCGTACGTGCCAGCGTGATCTTTGTCACGCAGCATGCGCCGGCAATGGCCGTTTCCGGCAGAAGTGCCGCGCGGCGGTGATAAAGCGGTTGCTATGATCAGCGTCTCTTCAGCAAGCATGCCCGCAATGCCCTTCTCCGCCGAAACCTGTGTCGCCATGCATATCGGCGACCGCCTGGAACAGCAGGATCGCGTCGGCCTTTTCGCGCATCCGAAGCGGCCGGGCATCATGTTGGCGGTGCTGGCCGACGGCATGGGCGGGCACAGCGGAGGCGCGGTGGCCGCCGAACAGGTGATCATGCGCGCCCGGCAGAACCTCGAAACCTACGCGCCGCTGCACGAGACGCCGCGGGACCTGCTGGCGAGCGTGATCGACGAAGCGCATACCGTCATCAAGCTCACCCGCTTCACCAGCGAAAAGGACCCGCACAGCACCGCCGTCGCATTCCTGCTGCAGCAGGGCAAGGCCTACTGGGCGCATTGTGGCGATTCGAGGCTTTACTGGTTCCGCGGTACCGACACGGCGGCGCGCAGCCGCGACCATTCGCTGGTTGCCGAGCTGATGCGCAAGGGGCGGCTCGACGAGGCGGGCGCGCTCAGGCATCCGCAACGCAACGTGCTGCTGTCCTGCCTGGGCAGCGAACGCGAGCCGCATATCGAATATGGCGTGGCGGAATCGCCCGATGCCGGAGACAGCTTCCTGCTGTGCTCGGATGGGCTGTGGTCCTACTTCACCGATTTCGAAATGGCTTCGACCATCCAGGCGCATCCGCCCCGGCACGCTGCCGAACGCCTGATCCAGCTGGCGCGGGAGCGTGCCGGCGGCGCGGGCGACAACATCTCCCTGGCCATCGTCAAACTCGTTCCGCCTGCCGCAGACGCTTCGCGGTGAAAGCATGCGGATGAATTCCGCGCTGCATTTCCCGCCGACTTCGGGTTCACCCTTGTTGCTGTGGTGCAGCAAATCCGTCTAATGTCCGGGGTTCGCCGGTGTTGCAACGAAAGGTTGCAGGACAAGGATAACGACGGGTGAGCCCGGCGGAATGTGCAATGTGGTCAAACAACAGGGAGGATCGGCCTATGCCTCTGACGATCGGAGTGCTAGCGGAGACCGCTGCGGGCGAACGACGCTTGTCTGTCGTGCCGGACGTGGTCAAGAGATACCTGAGCCAGGGCGCCCAGGTAGTGTTGCAGAAAGGGGCGGGGGTGCCTGCGCATTTCCCCGATGAAGTCTTCTCCGACGTGAGCTTCGCCGACACTGCGGCCGAAGTCTGCGGGCAGGCCGACGTGGTGTTCTGCGTTCAGCCGCCGAGCGAAGAGACGATCGCGGCGATCAAGCCGGGCAGCGTGCTGCTGGGCCTGCTGCAGCCGTGGTCCAGCGCCGAGCGCGTGCGCCAGCTCCAGGAGAAGCAGATCACCGCGTTCGCGCTCGAACTGCTGCCGCGCATCTCGCGTGCGCAGAGCATGGACGTGCTGTCCTCGCAGGGCGCGGTGGCGGGCTACGAATGTGCGCTGATCGCGGCCGACCACAGTCCGAAGTTCTTCCCGATGATGACCTATGCCGCGGGCACGATCCGTCCGGCCAAGGTGCTGGTGATCGGCGCGGGCGTTGCCGGCCTGCAGGCCATCGCCACCGCGCGCCGCATCGGCGCCATGGTCGAGGCCTACGACGTGCGTCCCGAAACGCGCGAGCAGATCGAATCGCTCGGCGCCAAATTCGTCGACACCGGCGTGTCGGCGGCGGGCACGGGCGGCTATGCGCGCGAACTGACCGACGAGGAAAAGGCCCGGCAGGCCGAGCGCCTGGCCAAGGCGGTGGCGCAGTGCGACGCGCTGATCACCACTGCGGCCATCCCCGGCAAGCGCGCGCCGCGCATCATCACCGCCGACATGGTCGCGAGGATGAAGCCGGGCGCGGTGGTCGTGGACATGGCGGCCGAGACCGGCGGCAACGTCGAAGGCACGGTGGCGGGCGAGAAGACCTGGGTCGGCGACGTGCTCGTCATCGGCCCGGTCAACATCCCCAGCCGCATGCCGGTGCATGCGTCGGAGATGTACGCCAAGAACCTGTTCAACTTCATTTCGCCCTTCATCGAGGACGGCGCGCTGACGCTGGACTGGGAAGACGAGGTGGTGGCCGGCACCTGCCTGACCCATGCGGGCGAAGTGCGCCACGCCGGGGTGAAGCAGATCCTGGGGCTGTAAGGAGACCACGATGGAAGGATACGCAGCACTGTACATTTTCATGCTGGCCGCATTCACCGGTTACGAGGTGATCTCGCGCGTGCCGGTGATCCTGCATACACCGCTGATGTCGGGCTCCAACTTCGTGCACGGCGTCGTGCTGGTCGGTGCGATGGTCGTGCTCGGCCACGCCGACCCGGAAGAACCGGTGCAACTGGTGATCGGCTTCGTTGCCGTGTTCCTCGGCGCCGCCAACGCGGCCGGCGGCTACGTCGTCACCGAGCGCATGCTGGCGATGTTCAAGGGTGGCAACAAGAAGGAAGGAGGCGCATAAATGGCGAACTGGTTCATTCAGGCGTCCTATTTCATCGTTGCCGTGGTGTTCATCCTCGGCCTGAAGGCGATGAGCTCGCCGGTGACGGCGCGCAAGGGCATCGTGTGGGCGGGCTACGCGATGGTCGCGGCCACCGTCGTCACCTTCTTCATGCCCGATCTGCACAACGTCGGCCTGATGGTGCTGGCCATCGTGTCCGGCGGCGCAGTGGCATGGTGGAGCGGCAAGACGGTCAAGATGACCGACATGCCGCAGATGGTCGCCATCTACAACGGCATGGGCGGCGGCGCGGCGGCGGCGATCGCCGCGCTGGAGTTCGCCCGCGGCGAAATCAACGATCCGGTGGTGGCGACGCTGGCGGTACTCGGTGCGCTGATCGGCTCGGTGGCCTTCTCCGGTTCGTGCATCGCCTACGCCAAGCTGCAGGGCATCATGAAGAACGCCTTCCGGCTGCCCAACCAGAACCTGGTCAACATCGGCCTGGCCGTGCTGACCGCGGTGCTGGGGCTGGCGATCATCGTCGCCGATGCGCCGTCCTCGACCCTGATCGTGCTGTTCTTCGTGCTGGCGCTGGCGCTGGGCGCGATCCTGACCAGCCCGATCGGCGGTGCCGACATGCCGGTGGTGATCTCGCTGCTGAACGCCTTCACCGGCCTGGCGGTGGGCTTCGAGGGCTACGTGCTGGGCAATCCGGCGCTGATCGTCGCCGGTATCGTCGTCGGTGCCTCGGGCACGCTGCTGACGCAGCTGATGGCGAAGGCGATGAACCGTCCGATCACCAACGTCATCTTCACCCCGCTCAGCGGCGGCGCGGCCGGTGGCGAAGGCGAGGCGATCGAAGGCACGATGAAGGAGTTCTCCGCACTCGATGCCGCTTCGGTGATGCGTTACGCCAGCAAGGTCGCCATCGTGCCGGGCTACGGCATGGCGGTGGCCGGCGCGCAGCACAAGGTGTGGGAAATGGCGCAGTTGCTCGAAGAGGGCGGCGTCGAGGTGGTGTTCGCGATCCATCCGGTGGCGGGCCGCATGCCTGGCCACATGAACGTGCTGCTGGCCGAAGCCGGTGTGCCCTACGACAAGATCTTCGACCTCGAGGAGATCAACGCCGACTTCCCGCAGATCGACGTGGCGCTGGTGATCGGTGCCAACGACGTGGTCAATCCGGTCGCCCGCACCGACAAGACCAGCCCGATCTACGGCATGCCGATCCTGAACGTCGACATGGCGCAGAACGTCATCGTCGTCAAGCGCGGCAAGGGCGCGGGCTACTCGGGCATCGAGAACGCGCTGTTCTACAAGGACAACTGCCGCATGCTCTACGGCAGCGCGCAGGAAGCGATCGCCCAGGTCATCACACACGTCAAGGCGCTGGAGTCCTGATCCGGGCAGTTTCCGGCCGGCATTCACCGGCCGGCTAAAGCCTGGCTTCATCGGGCCGTAAGCAGGAGAATGTTCCCCTGCTTACGGCCCGATGTCCTTCATGCGTGCATTGCTTTTCCTGAGCCTGTTTTCCGTCCTGCTGCCGGCCGCCGCGCAGCAGCCGGCGGCCGTGGCGAGCGAAGGCGCGCCGGCGTCCGCCGCGGCGAAGCCGGAAGTGCCCGAATGGCGCAAGACCGACGGCTACCGCTTTCCCGCCGTGGCAAAGACGGTCGAGGACATGCAGAACCTCGCTTATGCGATGCAGTTGCGGGAATTCTGCGCCAATGTGCGCATCCCGGACGATTTCGTGCGCGAACGGCTGAACCGCTTCAGTGCCATGACCGGGCGCGAGGAAGACTGCCGGACGCTGCTCGACTACTGAATCCCGCTTCGAACGCAGGTCGGTATCAGGCGGAAAAGCGCGAGAACTCGTGGGCCGTCATCGGCTGGCCGAACAAGGGGCCTTGTTGCAGATGGCAGGCGAGGGCGCTCAGAAAATCGCGCTGGGCGGGCGTTTCCACGCCGCGGGCAAATACTTCGAGTCCCAGCGTGCCTGCAAGGCTCACGATCGCCTCGACGACGGCCTCGCTGTCTTCGCTGTGGCCCACGCCCTGGACGAGCCCGGGCGTCAGCTTGACGGCGTTCAGCGGATAGCGGCGCAGCCGCGGGATCGATGACAGGCCGCGGCCGAAGTCGTCGATGGCAAGGCGGACGCCCATTGCCGACAGCGCCTTCAAGGCGCTCAGCAGGCCCGGGCTCTCGCTTTCGAGCACTTTCTCGTCGAGATCGAGCTCCAGGCGCTCCGGCGGCAGGTCGTTGTCCTCCAGCACCAGCCGTACGCATTCAGCGAAGTCGCCATGCAGCAATTGTTCGGTGGCGACGTTGACGGTCAGCCGCGCCTTGCGGCCCTTGCCGTTCTGCCAGGTCCGGGCGCTGCGGCAGGCCGCATTGAGCGCCCAGTCGCCGAGTCGGGCGATGAGCTGCGGATCGTGGATCGCATTCCTGAAACGTCCGAACGGCAGCTGGCCGAGGGTTGGATGCTGCCAGCGCAGCAGCGCTTCGCCGGCGCACAGGCGTTTGCTTCGGGTGTCGATCAGCGGCTGGAAATTCAGCGTGAACTCGTCCTGGTCGAGCGCTTGCCACAGTCTGGGTTCGAAGCTGCCGGCACTGGCGTCAGGCCATATGGTGGCGTCGAACAGGCTGCCCGGGCGGCTCAGAAGCCGGTGTTCCGGATCGAGATGGGCGGCGAAATGCACGGTCGGGGGCGCAGTGGTGCGCGACGCCGGGCGGGATGATGCGCGCGCGCGCGAGCCGGTGGGGCTGAGCACCAGTGCATGGACGCCGGGGCGCAGCCGGGGTGCGCAGAGCACCTTGAGTTCGCGCGTGCGCCCGTCCGGCAGGGCGAAGCCGACCTGGCTGCGCCGTTCGCCTTGGATCAGGAGCCGGCCGCGCGCTTCGAGAAAACCTTCCTCGTTGGGGAACAGGCTGGCAAGCGGCTGGCCGGCGATTTCCCGGTAGTCACGCTCCAGCAGCTTGCAGGCCGCCGTGTTGGCGTCGAGGATCAACTCGTCGCCGATGATCAGCAGCCCTTCGTCGATCAGCTCGAGCAGGGCCAGGTAGACGCCCGTTTCGGCGCCTTCCGAGAGGTCGGCAACGAAAGGTTCGTGCTGCGGCGAAGAAGACGGGCGTCCGGGAAGATTCACGGGGAACAAGGTCTGAGGTGGTGGTGTAGTGATCTACGGCATCGCCATCAGAATACTTGAACCCCCGTCATCGCCGATCTGGAAATAGACACCGGAGTCGCGGCTATTTTCGCCCCAGGCCGCCCAGCAGAACCGCGATCGGCCGCTGGGGCCGGCGCAGGGGGTCGGGGCGGGCATCGGCAGCCGGGTGCTCGGAGGCGGACGACGACGCTGCGGGCTGGTAAGGCTTGCTGAAATCGAAGCCGTCCGCGGCGACCGTCGAACGCGAGCGGGGGCCGGTCCGTGCCGCCGGCACGGCGGGCTGGCGCGTCCCGCCCTGGCGCGGCGGCCGCTGGCCATCGGCGGCGGCTGCGGCACGGCGGCCGCGCGACCGGCTGCCGGCTTCGAAGAACTCGGGCTCGGGGTCGAAGCCGGGCACGATCTCCTGCGGAATCTCGAGCTTGATCAGTTTCTGGATCTCGGCCAGCCAGTGCTTCTCTTCGGTGCTGACCAGCGACACCGCATTGCCCTTGTGGCCGGCACGGCCGGTGCGGCCGATGCGGTGCACGTAGTCTTCGGCGGTGTGCGGCAGTTCGAAGTTGATGACGTAGGGCAGTTCGTCGATGTCGATGCCGCGCGCGGCGACGTCGGTGGCGACGAGCACGCGCAGCTTGCCGCTCTTGAACGCTTCCAGCGTCTCGGTGCGCTGCTGCTGGCTCTTGTCGCCGTGGATGGCGTCGGCCGAGATGCCGCTGCGCTCCAGGAAATGGGCCAGCCTGCCGCAGACGATCTTGGTGTCGACGAACACCAGCGCCTGGGTGTCCGGCTGGTGGCGCAGCAGGTGGGCGAGCAGATTGCGCTTCATGCCCGACGAGACGGGGTGTACGACGTGCGTGATCGTTTCCGACACCATGTTGCGGCGCGCGACTTCGATCAGCTGCGGATTCTTCAGCATCTGGTCCGCCAGCTTCTTGATCTCGTCCGAGAAGGTGGCGGAGAACAGCAGGCTCTGGCGGTTGGCCGGCAGCAGCGCGAGGATGCGCTTGATGTCGGGGATGAAGCCCATGTCCAGCATGCGGTCGGCTTCGTCCAGCACCAGCACTTCGACCTGGGACAGGTTGATCGATTTCTGCTCGACGTGGTCGAGCAGGCGGCCCGGCGTGGCGATGACCACTTCGATGCCGCGGCGCAGTTCCATCTGCTGCGGCTTGATGTCCACGCCGCCGTACACGCACACCGAGCGCAGCGGCAGATGCTTGCTGTAGGTCTTGACCGATTCGTACACCTGCATCGCCAGTTCGCGCGTCGGCGCCAGGATCAGCGCGCGCGTCTGGTGACGGGCGGGCGAGGTGCTGGTGTTGGCGTGGCGGGCGATGCGCTGCAGCAGCGGCAGCGTGAAGCCGGCCGTCTTGCCGGTGCCGGTCTGGGCGCCGCCCATCACGTCGTGGCCGGCGATGACGGTCGGGATGGCCTGGCGCTGGATCGGCGTGGGTTCGGAATAGCCGGCGTCGGTGACGGCTTTGAGCAGTTCGGGAATGAGGCCGAGATCGGCGAAACTCATGGGCGCCTTTGCGTTGAATGCGGCCGGCAGCCGACCGCCTGATTGCGAAACCCCGGATTATACACCGCACGGAAAATCGTTACGGGACAGGGGCTTCGCCTGCGGCAGGGCCGGGCCGTCCCCGGCCGGACCTTGCCTGGTCGGGGCCGGCTTTTCAGCGCTTCAGCGTGAGGAAGGCGGTGACTTCCTCGCGGTCGTGGTACAGATGCTTGATGCGCAGGTCGAAGGGGCCGACGCTGTTGAGCCGCTTGCGGATCAGCTCGCGGCATTGCTCGACGGCTTCGAGCCGGCGCTTCATCGGCAGCTTGAGGTTGAAGATCGTATGGCGGCACTTGCCGGTGGCGATCCATTCGGCCATCAGCGAGGCGATGCGCGAAGGCTGCTCGACCATGTCGCACACCATCCAGTCGACCGGCCGCTGCGGCCGCCAGGTAAAGCCGTCGGCCTTCAGGTGCTCGACCATCTCGGTCGCCATCACGCTGTCGCGCAGCGGGCCGTTGTCGATCGCGGTCACCCGCAGGCCGCGATGGACGAGTTGCCAGGTCCAGCCGCCCGGCGCGGCGCCGAGATCGACCGCGCGCTGCCCGGCGCGCAGGATGTTGTCGCGCTCGCCTTCTTCCAGCAGCGTCATGAAGGCTTCGGCCAGTTTCATGGTCGAGCGGCTGGGGGCGTTGGAGGGCATCCGCAGCCGCGGAATGCCCATGGTCCAGGGCGCGCACTGGCCGTCCAGGCCGGCCGCCAGCCAGGCGGTGGTGGCGTCGGTGAACAGCACGTGCAGCACCGGCAGGCCGGTGCGGCTGCTGCGCAGGCAGCCGGCCTTCTCCAGCGCTTTGGTCAAGGGCTCGGTGAAGCGCTTGCAGAAACCTGAACGCTGCTTGGCCTCGTCGGTGTCCGGTGTTTCCAGCACCACGCCGCAGAAGCGCTGGCCGGAGGCCTTGACCGCGTCGACGATCGGCGTGGCGCGGTCGCGCTCGGGCAGACCCTCGACGCGGGCGAAATACGGCAGCAACTGGCGTGCGAAGCAGGGCCGCCGCCAGTCGGTGGCGGCGCCGAAGCTGCCGAGCGGAACGGGCTCGAAGGTCTCGAAGACGACGTAGCCGGTGTCGGGCTGGGCACGGACGAAGCCGATCAGGCCGGCCTCGGCGGCCAGATCGTCGAGCTCGCCGGCCAGTTCCTTCTCGAAACCGGCGCGGCAATAGCCGATCAGGCCGGAACAGGGCAGGCCGGCGGCAGGTGTGTGTTGGGTCATCGGCAGGCAGGGGAGATGAAGGGCGCGCACCCATCGCGAAATGGGAGCAAATGCGGGGAAAGTGCGGATGATAAGCCCTGCGGCCCGCCAGGGGCAGTGGCGCCGCTACTGTGCGGGCGCCGTGGCGCCGCCCGGAGAGGCGGCCGTGCCGGGCTCGGCCTGCCGGGCTTCCGGCACCAGCACCGATGGAACGGTGTCAAGCTTGTGCTCCATCATGTAATCGTTCATGTCCCGCCAGCCGGCGAACACCGCTGCCTTCTCGGATGAGGGGTTGAGTGCGTAGCAGTCTTCGAGCGAGCGCCCGGCGTGGCGGCAGGCGCCGCCGACCGCACGCCCCTCGGCTTCCTTCGCCGCCTGTTCGCGTGCAGGATTGGGAATTTCCAGCAACTCGCCCAGTACGTCGCAGCCGGCGGTCATCGTCAGCGAGGCGGCGAGCAGGAGTCTTGCGAGCGAGCGTTTCGCAAGTGCGGAGGGCAGGGCGTGTTTGTGCATGGCTGGTCGGAATGTGCACGGGCTATGGCAGGGCTTAACGGCATTGCCCGCCATATCTTGAAGGTCTGGCGCGAAGGCGTGCGATGTTGCGTCAGCAACATCAGGAGCACTCTATAATCTTTCAGTTAACTGATTTCTGCCGCCCTTCCTCTTTCCCGCCGTTTTCCTTTTGCCCCAGGTCCATGGATACCAAACGTTTCAAGACGACAGTCATTGCCTTTGCCGCCCTTCTGTCCGGTGCTGCCATGCCTGCGGCGCAAGCGGATGCCGGCTTGCAGATCCAGCTCTTCCACCGGCTGCCCGAAAGCAAGGCGGCGGCGCTGCAGGAACTGGTCGAGCGCTTCAACGCGCAGGAAAAAAGCGCCAGGGTGGTGCTGTCCGATGAGGACTGGCGCAGCGCTTCGCCGCACATGCTGATCCTCGAAGGCGAGGACGAAGAGGCATTCGTTGCCGGCAAGCCTCGCTACAAGGCGCTGCACGCGCTGATGAAGGATGCCGGCGTGCCCTTGCAGACGCTGCGCCCGCCCGCGATGATGACGCGCACGCCGGTCAACGCCAAGGGCCAGTTGCTGGCGCTGCCGGTCGGCTTGTCGACCCCGGTGCTGTTCCTCAACCGCGAGGCCTTGCGCAAGGCGGGGGTGAACGCGGACGCGCCTTCGGTGGCGACCTGGTTCGAACTGCAGGAAACGCTCGGCCGCCTGGCCGATACCGGCCATGCCTGCCCCTACACCGTGGCCGAGCCGGGCCGCGTGATGGTCGAGAACCTGAGCGCCTGGCACAACCAGCCCGTCACCAAGGCCCAGGGCAAGGGCAAGGCGCAGACGATGGCGCCATCCTTCAACGGCATGTTCCAGGTCAAGCACGTGGCGATGATGGCGAGCTGGTCGCGGGCGCGCTATCTGCATGTCTTCGAGCAGAACAGCGAAGCCGAGCAGCGTTTCGCGAGCGGCGATTGCGCGGTGATCGCGGCGCCGTCGTCGAGCTGGGCCGATTTCCGCCGCCAGGGCAAGGTCGATGTCGCGGTGTCGCGCCTGCCGTATTACGACGATTTCCCCGGCGCACCCCAGAACACCATTGCCGACGGTCCGGCGCTATGGGCCTCTGCGGGCAAGAAGCCGGCCGAATACAAGGCGGTCGCGCGTTTCATCGCGTTCTGGCTGCAGCCGCAGAACCAGGTCGCCTGGCAGCGCGAGACCGGCTATCTGCCGCTGAACCGCGCGGGCCTGCTGGCATCGACCAGCGAACTGCTGGGCGACGACCTCGACAACGTGCGCGTGGCCGTCGGGCAGCTCACGAACAAGCCGGCCACGGCCGAATCCGGTGCCCAGCCGGTGGTCGAGCGCGGGCGCGTGCGCCGCATCCTCGACGAGGAGCTGGCCGGCGTGTGGGCCGACAGCAAGGCCGCCAAGGAGGCGCTGGACAACGCCGTGGCGCGCGCCCTGGCCAGCCACTAGCAAGGTGCCGGGAACAGGTCGCCCGCGCGGCTTGACGCGAGTCGACGCGGGCGCCTACCATCCAGACTTTTTCCGCCAGCGTGTCCGCCTTGTCCGTCAAGCAGCTTTTTGCGCCGATCGCCGCCGACATGCAGGCGGTGGATGCGGCCATCCGCAGCCGTCTCCATTCAGACGTGGTCCTGATCCGCCAGGTCGCGGAATACATCATCCATAGCGGTGGCAAGCGCTTGCGTCCGGCTCTGGTGCTGTTCACCGCCGGGGCGATGGGCTACAAGGGGACGCATCACCACGAGCTGGCTGCGGTCGTGGAGTTCATCCATACCGCGACGCTGCTGCACGACGACGTCGTCGACGAATCCGACCTGCGCCGCGGCAACAAGACCGCCAACGCCATGTTCGGCAACGCGGCTTCGGTGCTGGTGGGCGATTTCCTCTATACCCGCGCCTTCCAGATGATGGTCGGGGTGGACAACATGCACGTGATGCGCGTGCTGGCCGACGCCACCAACATCATCGCCGAAGGCGAAGTCCTCCAGTTGCTCAACTGTCACAACGCAGATGTCCTCATCGAGGATTATCTGCGCGTGATTCGCTACAAGACGGCCAAGCTGTTCGAAGCCGCCTCCCGCCTGGGCGGCATCATCGGCGGTGCGGACGCGGATACCGAGCAGCGCCTCGCCGCATTCGGCATGCACCTCGGCACGGCCTTCCAGCTCATCGACGACGTGCTCGACTATTCCGCGGAGGAAGCCGACACCGGCAAGCACCTCGGCGACGACCTGGCCGAAGGCAAGCCCACGCTGCCGCTGATCCATGTCATGAGCCACGGCACGCCCGAGCAGGCCGCGCTGGTGCGCGGCGCCATCGAGAACGGCGGCCGTGACGATTTCGCCGTCGTGCTGGCAGCGATCAAGGCCACCGGTGCGCTGGAAGAAACCCGCCGCCATGCCGAAGCCGAAGCCCGACTGGCGATCGACGCGATTTCGGTGCTGCCCCCTTCCATTTTCAAGGATGCACTGCTACAATTATCCCACTTTGCAGTTGAGCGAAATCACTGATATATTGGTGGGCTTCGCAAGGCAGCAAACAAGTGTCGGGGAATAGCTCAGCCTGGTAGAGCACTGCGTTCGGGACGCAGGGGCCGGAGGTTCGAATCCTCTTTCCCCGACCAGAAATTCCCGGGAAACGCCCAAGTGAATCGATCACTTGGGCGTTTTTTTTTGCGGCCTCCATGCACGTCGAATCAAAGCAGGCCCTGCGTCTGCTGTGCCGGTTCGTCCATGGCAGTCGCTGCCGTCCGGGTGGCAGTATTGGCGGTGAATGGCAGTCGCCGGATGCAGCCATGTCGGCAATATCCCCTGTTTTCCGCCCATTCCGCGCCATCCCGTTCGTGGCACGCGGATTGCAATAGAGCCATCGAAGCAAGGCCGCCGGCCAAATCCCTGCCTGGGCTGTCCCCTCTTCGGCCCAACCCCCCGGTAGAGTTTTCCGGATTGGAGTGTTCCCCGGCCTTGTTTCTTTTTCGTGCCATTGCCGGGAGAGCAGTCGATGTCCGAATATCTCGAAGACCGCCGCAAGCTGCTGGCTGCCACTGCAGGTGCAGGGGCTGTTGCGGCGGCTGCGACGGCGGTTCCTTTCGTTGCCAGCCTGACGCCGTCGAGCCGTGCCCAGGCGGCCGGTGCGCCGGTCGAGGCCGACGTCAGCAAGCTGGCGGCCGGTGAAATGATGACCGTGGAGTGGCGGGGCAAGCCGGTGTGGATTTTGCGCCGCACGCCGGAAATGCTGGCCGCGCTGGAAGGCCATGAACAGCGCCTCGCCGACCCGGCCTCGGCGGAAAAACAGCAGCCCGGGTACGCCGCCAATCGTCATCGTTCGATCAATCCCGAATTTCTCGTCGTGATCGGCATCTGCACGCATCTCGGCTGCTCGCCATCGGAGAAGTTCGCACCGGGTGCGGCGCAAGGGATGCGGGAGGACTGGCCGGGGGGGTTTCTGTGCCCTTGCCACGGCTCGATATTCGATCTGGCCGGGCGTGTCTACCTCAGCCAACCGGCGCCGACCAATCTCGAAGTGCCGCCTTACCAGTGGCTGTCGGAGGCCGTGGTCCGGATCGGTGACGACGGCAGCGGTGATTCTGCGTGATGAGGACCGGGCCGATGAGCTTGCCGTCGATTCCTTGCAAACGTGACCGAATGCCATGCACATCGCCGTCTGTATAAAACAGGTTCCCGACAGCGCGCAGATTCGCGTGCATCCGGTCACGAACACGATCATGCGGCAAGGTGTGCCGACCATCGTCAATCCCTACGACCTGTTCGCGCTCGAAGAAGCGTTGCGGATCAAGGATCGTACCGGTGCCCGGATCACCGTGCTGACGATGGGGCCGGCCCAGGCCGAGGAGGCGCTGCGGAAATGCCTTTCCCTCGGTGCGGATGAGGCCATCCTGATCACCGACAAGGTGTTCTCCGGTGCCGACACCCTCGCCACCTCCTATGTACTGGCGGCCGCATTGAAGACGCTGGATGCGCGGACGCCGATCGATCTGATTTTCACCGGCAAGCAGACCATCGACGGCGACACCGCCCAGGTCGGTCCCGGCATTGCGATCCGGCTCGGCTGCCAATTGCTGACCTACGTGTCGAAGATCTGCGAGTTGGAGCCGACGGCACGGCACATCGTCGTCGAACGCAGGGCCGAAGGCGGCGTGCAGGTGTTGAAATCGGCGCTGCCCGCCGTGGTGACCATGCTGGAGGGCAGCAACGAACTCCGCTTCGCCGACATGCCCGGCATGTTCAGGGCTGCGCGCCAGGAAGTGCAACGCTGGAACCGCGACAGCATCGGCGTGGAGCTTGCCCAGGTCGGACTGAAGGGTTCGCCCACGGTGGTCGCCCAGGTTTTCGGTCCCAGGCCCAAGGCGGTCAAGGCGCTGCGCATCGACGGGGAAACCCCGGATGCGATCGCCGAAGCCTTTGTCGACAAGCTGTTCGCCGATCACCCGCATCTCGAGGACGCCATGCTCGAACATCTGGAACTGCTCGGCCAGCAGGGAGTGAAACCATGAGCGACTCACTCGACACTGCCGCCAAGCCGATCAAGAAGCCCAAGCGAGTCCTGCCGGAACGCTTCAAGTCCTACAAGGGCGTGTGGGTCTTCATCGAGCACGAGCATGGGCATGTGCATCCGGTGTCCTGGGAACTGCTCGGCAAGGGGCGGGAACTCGCCGACAAGCTGGGTGTGGAGCTGGCCGGCGTATTGCTGGGTGGCATGGGCGAAGCGGTGAGGGAACTGGCCGCGGAGGTCGGTGCCTACGGTGCCGATCTGTGCTATCTGGCCCGGCATCCGGTGCTCGAGGATTACCGCAACCAGCCTTACACCACCGGGCTGACCGAACTGGTCGACACTTACCAGCCGGAAATCCTGCTGCTCGGCGCCACCACGCAGGGGCGCGATCTGGCCGGATCGGTCGCGACCACGCTGCTGACCGGGCTGACCGCGGACTGCACCGGGCTGGACATCGATCCCAGCGACCGTTCGCTGCTGTCGAGCCGCCCGACCTTCGGCGGCAGCCTGATGTGCACCATCGTCAATCTGGCGACGCGGCCGCAGATGGCCACGGTCAGGCCGCGCGTCATGACCATGCCCGCCCGCCGGCCGGACCGCCCGCTGCGCGTCGTCGAGCATGGCCTGCAGCTGGACGAGTCCGCGGTCGTCACCAAGGTGCTCGATTTCGTCCCGGATGTCCGCGCCGACAAACCGCAGCTGCCGTTCGCCGATTTCATCGTCGCCGGCGGCCGGGGTTTGGCCAAGCCGGAAAACTTCACCCTCGTCACCCGCCTGGCGAGCACCATCGGCGCCGAGGTGGGCGCTTCCCGCCCGGCGGTTCATGCCGGCTGGGCCGACGTCGAACGCCAGGTGGGCCAGTCGGGCAAGACCGTACGGCCCAAGCTCTACATCGCCGCCGGCATCTCCGGCGCGGTGCAGCACCGGGTCGGCATGGAGGGCGCGGACGTCATCGCCGGGATCAATCCCGATCCGCGGGCGCCGATCTTCGATTTCGCCAACTACGCCCTGATCGGCAGCGCCGCCGAATTGCTGCCTGCGCTCGAACGCGCCTTCGCCCGGCGTCTGGCCGAGGCGCGGGCACGGCGGGCGCAGGCGGCGGAGGAGACGGTGTGATGGAGAAATTCGACGTCGTCGTCGTCGGCGCCGGCCCGGCCGGCAATGCTGCGGCCTACACTCTTGCTCGCGCCGGACTGTCCGTGCTCCAGCTCGAACGCGGCGAGTCGCCGGGAACCAAGAACGTCCAGGGCGCGATTCTCTACGCCGATGCGCTGGAGAAGATCATCCCCGACTTTCGCGACTCGGCGCCGCTGGAACGGCACGTCGCCGAGCAGCGGATGTGGCTGCTCGACGAGAACCAGACCTGTACCGGCGTCAGCCACCGCGACGCGCGCTTCTCGCAGCAGCCGTACAACCGCTACACCATCATCCGCGCGCGCTTCGACCGCTGGTTCTCCGAGCAGGTCAAGAGTGCCGGTGCGCTGGTGATCTGCGAGACCACGGTGACCGGCCTGCTGAAGGACGACGCCGGCAAGGTCATCGGCGTGCGCACCGAGCGCGCCCAGGGCGACATCCTGGCCGACTGCGTGATCCTGGCCGATGGCGCCAACGCGCTGCTCGGCGAGCGTGCCGGCCTGCGCCCCGCGATCAAGGCCGAGGACATGGCGCTGGTGGTGAAGGAGGTGCTGTTCCTGCCCAAGGAAACCCTGGAAGCGCGCTTCAACATCAGCGGCACCCAGGGCGTGGTCATCGAGATCGCCGGCAACGTCACCCATGGCATGGTCGGCACCGGCTTCCTCTACACCAACAAGGACTCGATCGCGATCGGCATCGGCTGCATGCTGGGCGACATGAAACGGCAGCAGCTCACGCCCTGCCAGTTGCTGGAGGGCTTGAAGCGCCATTCCGCCGTACAGCCCCTGATCGATGGCGCCGAGATGAAGGAGTACTCCGCCCACCTGATTCCCGAAGGCGGCTACCGCGCATTGCCGCAGCTGTATGGCGAAGGCTGGCTGGTGGTCGGCGACTCGGCCGGCTTCGTCAATGCGGTGCACCGCGAAGGCTCGAACCTGGCGATGACCTCGGGGCGCATCGCCGCGGAGACGCTGATCGCGCTGCGCCAGGCCGGCAAGCCGTTCACTGCCGCCAATCTGGCGGGATACAAGCAAGGCCTGGACGACAGCTTCGTGATGGCCGACCTGAAAAAATACCAGGGCGTGCCCGAACTGCTCAACCAGAACCCGCACATCCTCGACCTGTATCCGCGTTTCGTCGGCGATGCCGCGCGGGAAATCCTCACCGTCGATGGCGTGCCCAAGCGCGACAAGCAGAAGAAGATTCTCGGCGAACTGGCGCGCAGACGCTCCCTGCTCGGCCTGCTGGGCGATGCCTACAAGTTCTGGAGAGCCTTTCGATGAACATGCTTGCCGAAGCGCTGCTGCCCAGCGTCAACGTGGAAGAAAAGCTCTTCCAGGATCGCTATCGCGTCGATGTGGGCAGGCCGCACATCAAGCTCCGTGACGCCGCGGTGTGCACGGCGTGTAAGGCGAAGCCCTGTACCGTGTGCTGTCCCGCGGGCTGCTGGCGCGTCGCCGAGGGCGGCGGAATCGAACTCGTCGTCGACGGCTGCCTCGAATGCGGCACCTGCAGGCTGGTGTGCGGCGAAGGCAACGTCGATTGGAACTATCCGCGCGGTGGTTTCGGCATCCTCTTCAAGTTCGGTTGATCGAAGCGATGAACGGTATCCGCAAGTTCCTGGCCCATGCCGTGCGCCTGGAGGCCGAGTCGGCCAGGCGTTTCGACGAACTGGCCGAGCACATGGCCACTCACGGCAACGTGGAAGTGGAGGCGGTGTTCCGGCAGTTCGCGGACTTTTCCAGGCTGCACCTCGAGGACGCGATGGCCCGGGCCGGCTTCAGACATATCCGGGATCTGCCGCGGGACGGCTATGAATGGCCGCATGGCGAGCCGCCCGAGGCCGCGCCGTGGTGGGGCGTCGACGGCCTGATGGACGTCGAAGGGGCGTTGAAGCTGGCGCTGGAGAGCGAGCAGGGTGGCCTGGATTTCTACCGATCGGTCGCGGCCGCTTCGGCCGACCCGCTGGTGAAGGCCATGGCCGCCGAATTCGCTGCCGAGGAAGCGGAGCATGTGGCGACGCTGCACGAAATGCTGGCCAGGAACGAATAGAAAGAGAGGCGGCTTCCATGCTTGGCAGAGTGATGCCGCTGCAGTTCAGGCCGATCGAGGGGGTGCAAACCGGGCTGATCGGCTATCTGTTGGCCGACCTGGCCGCAAAGGCCGCGGTGGTCATCGACCCGCCACGCGGACAGACCGAATTGATCCTCGCCCTGTCGGAAGAGCGCGGTGTCGAGTTGAAGTATGTCCTTCGCACCCACGTCCATGCAGCCGATGGCGATGCCTGCGATGAGTTGTGCAGCCGCACCTGCGCATGCCTGCTGGCGGGCGATGAGTTCGAGATCGCAGGTATGCCGGCAGCGCGGATGTGCCGTGTCGGGCACGGTGCGGCGCTGTCGTTCGGCGCAGAAACGATCGACGTGATCGGCACTCCCGGCCACACGCCGGGCAGCGTGAGCTTCCTCTGGCAGGATCGCCTCTTCTGCGGCGATGTGTTCGATCTGGATGGCTGCGTGCCCAGTGGCAGCGAGACGGAGCCGGGGAGGCTTTTCGACACTCTGGTCCGGCGTGTTTTCGTGCTGCCGGAAGAGACCCTGGTGTTTCCTGCTCATCCGATCGATGTACGCCGCGTGGCAACGCTGGAAGAGCTGAAGGCGCATCTGGCGCCTGTGATGCGGCACGGCAGGGACGCCTTCATCACCGACATGGAATCGCGGAGAACGATGGACTCCGCAAGCGGCGAGTCCGTGCCGTAAGCTGCCGGCTCTGCCGTCTGCATCGGTATTTCCGACGCAGACGGAGGAGGGGGCCGGCCTCAGCTTGTCCGCTGTCCGAGGCCGAGTGCTTTCAGCCGGCGATAAAGCGTGCGCTCGCTCAAGCCCAGCTTCTGCGCCAGTTCCTGACGGCTGCCGCGATGGTTGCGTACCGCCTGGATCAGCGCCTGGCGCTGGATTTCACCGAGATCGGATCCTGGCGCCATCTCCGCGGTGCTTTCCTTGCGGGCATGCGTGGCGTCAGGGACCGGCTCATCCGGGTTACGGATCTCGTTCGCCAGATGTTCGAGGTCGATCACTTCGCCGTCGCACATCAGGCTGGCACGTTCCAGTACGTTGCGCAGTTCGCGCACGTTGCCGGGAAAGGAGTAGGCGGACAAGGCCCGCAAGGCTGCCGGCGACAGGCTCAGCCGGCGGCGCGGCGCCACCCGCTCGAGCAGCGAGGCCACCAGCAGCGGCAGATCCTCGCGCCGCTCGCGCAGCGGCGGCACGACGATCGGAAAGGCATTGATGCGAAAGTACAGATCCTGGCGGAAGCCGCCGTCGCGGATCATCTGCCGCAGCGGACGGTGCGTGGCCGATACGAGCCGCACGTCCGCATGGCGCAGTTCCGTCGAGCCGACCCTGCGGTAGGTGCCGGTCTCGAGCAGGCGCAAGAGCTTGACCTGCATGCTCAGCGGGATGTCGCCGATTTCATCGAGGAACAGCGTGCCGCCGCTGGCGGCTTCCACCAGCCCCTGCTTGCGCGCGACCGCGCCGGTGAAGGCGCCGCGCTCGTGACCGAAGACTTCGCTCTCGAACAGGGTTTCCGGCAACCCGGAACAATCCACCACGACGAAAGGCGCGTCTGCCCGGCTGCTGGCCGCATGCACGGCGCTGGCGACGAGCTCCTTGCCGGTGCCGGATTCGCCCTGCAGCAGCACGCTGGCCTCCGAGGGAGCCACTCTCATCACCATTTCGAGCATGCGCTGGAATGCCGGTGCACGTCCGATCAGCGCCTGATGGCCCGCTGCTCCCCGCGCGACCTGCATCGGCTCCATCCTCTCGATGAACCAGACAATCTCGCCCTCCGCATCCCGGATCGGGGAAAGTTCGATGGTGACGTATTCTTCCCCGCGCGGCGTGTGGTGCAGGTGGAGCATCTTTTCGCGCTGCCCCGACTGCAAGCTCTTTGCCAGCGGGCAGGACTCTCCCGCGCGGTCGCATGGAACGCTGTAATGGTGGGACACGTCGTAGCAGGTTCGTCCGACCACGCTCTGCCTGTCAGGATACGAGCGGCGGTATGCCGCGTTTGCGGCGATGATCCGGTAATCCCGGCCGCACAGGATATGCGGCTCCGGCAATGTCTCCATGAACGAAATCAATTCGGGCAGAGGGCGTGACGCGGGGCTCATTGGGATGCCGCCAGGACGGAAATGAGAGTTCGATTCTGCCATAAGGACAGAGGGTCCGCCTGTTTCATCGAACGGGCTTCACGCCGTATTGCAGGCTTTTCGGTCCCGCGGCGGCATGGAGCCGGTGCTCGGCATTTTCAGCACGTGAATAGGGGACAAAAGCAATCCGGCGTTTCCTGCCGCCGTTGTCGGGACGCCGCTCCATCGCTTTTCCATTCGGGCAGTGGCCTGCCTTCGCGCATGGACTGCCATTCATGGCGGTCGGTGGCAGCAATCCGGAAGGTGGCGGGGGCGTCCGATACAGGCTGAAAGGCTTGCACGGCTTGAAAGAGATCCGCCTCCTGGCATTCGAATGAAAATGGCACGACATTTGCTGATTGGCCGGTGGGCTGCCCCGTGATGTCTCGTCGTCGCGGAAGCCGGAAATGCCGGAACCACCGAGGATGCGAATGTGTTCATGAGCGGCCACGACGACAGCGACAAGGAACTGGATTCGACTTTCGGTCGGCAGCCGGTGACGGCGCACGAGCGCAGGAGAAGGATTCGCCGGATGTTCGACGACGTCGCGATGCGTTACGACCTGATGAACGACCTGATGAGTTTCGGCATCCACAGGCTGTGGAAGCGCAGTTTCGTCGCGCACCTGCCCGAGCGCGGATTGTTCGTCGATCTGGCAGGGGGGACGGGCGATGTGGCTGCGCTCCTCGCACGGCGGGGCGGCCGGCGCGTCGTCGTGCTCGACCCCTCCCTCCCGATGATGCGTACGGGGCGGAACAGGGACGATGCGGCCGGGGTGGAGTGGATTGCGGGAGAGGCCGAACGCCTTCCCTTCGCAGACGCTTCGGTGGATGTCCTCACGGTGTCGTTCGGCTTGCGCAACACCACCCGGCTGGATGCTGCGATCGCCGAGGTGGCCAGGGTGCTCAGGCCCGGTGGCACCTTCGCCTGCCTCGAGTTTTCCCGCCCGCAGAAGTGGTTCCAGTTGTTGTACGACCCCTATTCCTTCCATGTCATCCCGCGCCTGGGCTCCTGGGTGGCGAAGAATCCCGCGGCTTACGAATACTTGGTCGAGTCGATCCGCAACTTCCCCGATCAGCGGCGTTTCGCCGGGATGCTGGAGGCGGGCGGCCTGAGCGAGGTGAACTGGCGCAACTTGAGCCTCGGGATCGCCTGTGTCCACCAGGCATGCAAGCCGCCCGTATCGGCAGGCCGCACCGGGAGGGGCACAGCAGGAGGAAGCCCGCAATGAAAACGGATTCGTTCCCGCTCCGCTGCCTGGCCGGTGCGGCGCTGCTTGCCGTCGTGGCGAGCGCGTCCGCGATGGCGCAGGACGTATGGCGGGAACCTGTCACCGGTATGGAGTTCGTGCGTGTGCCTGGGGGGTGTTTCGACATGGGCGACACCTTCGGCGATGGGGAAACGAACGAACTTCCGGTGCACAAGGTGTGCATGAGCCCGTTCTGGGTCGGGCGTCACGAGGTCACCCAGGCGCAGTGGGGGCGGCTCATGGATTACAACCTGTCCGTCTTTGCGGCCTCGCCCCGGCACCCGGTCGACAGCGTGAACCAGGCCGACATCGAAACCTTCGTGCGCAAGCTCTCCGAGCACCATCCGGACAAGATCTTCCGGCTGCCGACCGAGGCCGAATGGGAATATGCGTGCCGTGCCGGGGGCAGGGCCGAAAAGCATGGCGGAGAGCCGCCACCCGCGGGCGCGAACACGGCCGAGTATGCGGAGGCGCATGGTGAGGGCAGCGTCGCGGTAGGCTCCTTCGCGCCGAATGCGCTCGGTCTGTACGACATGAGCGGGAATCTGTGGGAATGGGTGTCGGATGTCTATGCATCCGATGCCTACGCGCATCATGCCGTGGAGAACCCGCACTATCGGGCGGCCGGACCTGCCCGCCTGTTGCGCGGCGGCGGCTGGTCCCACCCGGGTGCCTTTGCCCGCTGCAGCAAGCGCCACATGCATTGCAGGCCCACGGCGCGTTTCGATTTCGTCGGATTTCGCCTGGTGCTCGAAAGCCAGGCGGCGGCCGTATCCGTTTCTCGGCCGGTCGCAGCCTCCAGCGTCCGTTCCGTGGAGGACTTGCGTCGATGATTGCAGAAAGGTTCCTCGGCCTCGTGCTCGGATTGGGCGCTCTGGCCGCTACCTTGCCCGTCCTTGCCCAGCAAGCCGCGACGGCGCCGGTGTCCATCCCAGGGGAGCAGCAGACGCCGGGCGGGCCGGGAATCGCCAAAGGGCTGCTTCTTGTCCATGAAGGGCGCGTTTTCATGGCGCCCTGCCGGGATCGCAGCTACTTGAACGTGGACGATGCCTCGGTAGGCCGGGCGGTGCTCGGTGCGCTGAAGGATTTCGGGCTCGCGCCGGGCCGTAACCTCTACGCCGAGCTGCTTGCGGTGCAGCGTGGCGGCTCACTGGAAGTGTCGGGCATCAACTTCGTCCACATCACTGCGCGCTGCATGCGCGAGTCGAAAGATACCGGGGAGTGGCGAGCGGTCGGTCTGCAGGCCGATTGGGAGGCCATGGCCGGCGGCGGCACCCTGCGCATCGATCGTATCGGTGAGGCCGAAGCATATGCGATCGACGGCGAAATCGAGCGCGACGGCGAGACGGTCCGGATTGCCGGGGCAGGAACGACGCTGACGGTAGCGCCGGGCATATGCCGCCTTGCCGATGGCAGCATGATGGCGGGGTGGAAGGCTTCCCTGCTGCTCGCCAACGGCGAGGCGCTGCAGGGCTGTGCCTGGGAGCGCTGAGCCCGCGGCATTCCCGGGCGCCCGTTCGCCGATATGCGAAATCCATGCCGCGCCCGAACCGCCCGGTCCCTGTTTGCCAAGAAAAGGTTGCCTCATGATCCGCAGATTTGCCTTGATCCTCTGTCTCGGCTTCGTCGCTGCCAGCACTGCCCGCGCCGGCGAAGGCATCGATACCGCGGCTTTCTTTTCTTCCACGCTGACCGGACTCGACGGGCGGAAGATCGCGATGCAGCAGTTCCGCGGACGGCCGCTGGTAGTCAATTTCTGGGCGCGCTGGTGCGGGCCGTGCCGCGAGGAGATTCCCGAACTCGTCAAGTTGAGCGCGGAACAGGCCGTGGACGGCATCGAGGTCATCGGCGTGGCGATCGAGGAAAGCGACAAGCTCGAGGCCGTGCGCGATTTCGCCCGCGCCTACGACATGGGCTATCCGGTCGTCCTCGCCGCCAATGACGGCATTCCGTTGATGAAGGCGCTCGGAAATCCGCAGGCAGGGTTGCCATTCACGGTCTACATCGGCCGTGACGGCGAGCCGCTCGGCAGCAAGATGGGCGTCGTGCGGCGCGCCGACCTGGAGGCGTCGGCGCAGGCGCTGCTGAAGTAGGGGGCTGGTGGGGGCGGCCCCGGTCCGGCGCCCCGCTCGGGCGGACGATCTACTCGAAGCGCCCTTGGTCCAGCATGGCTGGCAACCCGGCTGGCACCTCGTCGAAGCGCACGATCCGCACGCCCTTGTGCTCCCTGAGGAAATCGGCCGCGTCCTCGGCGCTGGCGAGCGGTACGAATTCGTGCCCCATCGGGCCGAGCACGTCCGAGCCGATGACGTAGTACGCACTTTTCGCATCGATCGCCTGCAGGCCGTAGTACTCGGTCACCCGGATGTGCGCGATCTGGTCGCGGTCGTGGCCGGCGGCGTACTTGCCCGGATCGTGCCAGAACTTGAACATGTCCTTGGCGCCGTCGAAGAAGTGGGCGTGGCCGTCCTCGTAGACGATGGTCGCCACCCAGTTCGGATACCTGGACACCAGCATGCCGCACACCGGGCAGAGATCCCTCGGCCCCGGTTTCGGCAGGCCGGCGGCGGGGGCCTGGGCAAGCGCGAAGCCCGTCCAGGCCGCGAAGACGAGGGCGAGCAGGGTCTTCATGACTGGCCCTGCCGCTCCATCATCCTGCGTTGCCGTTCGGCGCGGTTCTTGCGGATGCGCGCGACGTCGGCCGACATGTCGGTGTAGGCGGCGAGCAGCGCCTGGTCGAAATCGGCGATCTCGCCGCCGTTGGCGGCCTGCGCGGCCCTGGCGGCCTCGGCGTTGCCGTAGGCGATCTTGCTGCGCGCCGTCATCACGCCGGGCAGCTTGCTGCCGACCAGGAAGCTCGCCTTGTCGGCCGCGGCCAGCGGCCTGGGCTCGCCCTCGGCGGCATTGTCGCCGACCCAGATCGCCTTGGGGTCGCGATCGATGTTCAGCGACAGGCTGATCGCCGCGCAGTGCAGCGAGCAGGTGCCGTCGGCGAGGTCGTCCGCGTAATGCACGACCATGCGCGAATGGTGGAACTGCCTGCGGTCCATGCCGCAGTACGGGCATCTGGGGTACTTGGCGATGTCATCGATCTGGGGCTGGGGGTCGGGCGCGGTCTTGGGAACGAACTGCGCCGGCGTGCCGTCGCCGGCGCAGCCCGACTGGGCACCGGCCTTGCCGGCGGCCGCCAGTCCGATGCTGGCGAGGACGGACATCCTGAGGGCTTCCCTGCGATCCATGGTTTCTCCTGGTGTGAATGGGGTGGGTGGATGACGCGGGCCTGCCGTCGACCCTGCCGGTCCGCGTCGGGGGTTCGATGAAGGTCTCTAGGGCGCGGGCGGCAGGATGCGGTTCAACTGGAACATCAGCGATTTCCGGTCCGCCTCGCCGATGATCTTGCCGCCGACGATGCCGTCACGGTCGATGAAATAGGTGATCGGCAGGCCGTTCACGCCGTACCGCCGGGCGATCTTCGAATCCGGGTCGAGCACCGCCGAATAGCCGACGCCGAGCCTGTCGATGAAGGCCGCGGCGGTGTCGCGGTCCTGGCCGACATTGACCGCGACCACGGCCAGGCCGCGCGCCGCGTGTTCGCGGTGCACCGCGTCGATCCGGGCCATGCCGCCGGCACAGTAGCGGCACCAGTCGGCCCAGAAGTCGAGGATCACCGGGGTGCCGGCGAAGTCCTCCGGGAAGCGGCGCACGCTGCCGTCGATGCCGACCGCCTCGAAGCGCGGGGCGGGCGTGCCGGTGCTCGGGCCGGTGTCCGGGCTGCCGCAGGCGGCGAGCAGGGCGCAGGCGAGGGCGATCGGGAAGGCTCTCATCGGTGGCGGCCTCATGCGATCAGGATCAGGTTCGAGCGCAGCACCATGACGCTGGCGATCGCGGCGAACAGCGCGAAACCCGCCGCGGCGATGCCGGCCAGGCGCGCGCTCGCCCGCGGCGCGAGGGTGGCGAGGCTGGGGCGGCGCGCGAACGGCGTCAGCACACCCGCGGCCAGCCCGGCGGCGGCGGCGGTAAACAGCGGGACGTAGAGCAGATAGCCCTGGTAGCCGTATTCCGGCTTCAGGATGCAGAACGGGCAGTGGTGGTTGGGATGCTCGTAGATGTAGAGCGACACGAAGGCGACGATGCCGATCAGCGCGGCGAAGAAGGCGGCCACGGATGAGGCACCGACCGCCAGCCCGCCCCATGCCCGCCGGCCGGCGCCGCGCCAGTGCCACAGCGCGAGCAGCACCGCCGCGCCGAGGGCGGTGTAGAACAGCGCGATTGCCCGGCGCGGCGCCATCGTGCCGAGTTCGCTCGCCACCGTGTCGGCCGCCTCGGAGAACATGCTGCCGCAGCACGAGGTGATCACGTCGGCTTCCAGGTGGATGAAGTGCTTGAACTGCAGGTACAGCACCAGCGCGGCGAGCGGCGCGTAGACCAGCAGCAGCGCGTACTTGAGCCGGGTCAGCGGGTAGTCGCGCGCCTGGTTGTCGAGGCGGTTGATCGCCAGCCAGACGGCGGCGAGGAAGAACAGCGCGAGCTGCGCGTACAGGGCCGGAAAGCCGTATGCGTTGGCGTTGAGCGTGCCCACCGCGCACATCGCGCCGACGAACATCACCGCCATCCTGTCGGCGTTGAACACGAACAGCAGCGTGGACAGGATCTGCAGCCCGCACACCAGCGCCATCATCATCGAGAACAGGTAGGTCAGGCGTTCGAGCCGCAACTGGCGCTCGCTGCCGCTGCCGATGTCCCAGTGGCGGATCAGTTGCACCGCGAACGGCGAGGCCGCCGCCAGCATGGCCAGGCTCAGGCCGGCGGCCAGCAGCAGGGCGATGATGGCGGGCTGGAAGATCATGGCGCCGCCCTGCGCACGTCGCGGACGTCGATGAGCTGGCCGTCGCGCAGCGAATACACCCGGTCGACCACCGCCGATTCGACCACCAGGGGGTCGTGGCTGGTGAGGATCACCGTGCGCCCGGCCTCGGCCAGGCGGCGCAGGATGGCGAGGAATTCGGCCGACAGCCTGCTGTCGAGGTTGGCGGTGGGCTCGTCGGCGACGAGGATCTCGGGGTCGTTGATCAGCGCGCGGCAGATCGCCACCCGCTGCTGCTCGCCGCCGGAGAGCCATTCCACCTTCGCGTCGCGGCGGTGGGCAAGCTGCATGTCGGCGAGCAGGGCCTCGGCACGCTGCAGGAGCTGCGCGCGCGGCGTGCCCGTGGGGTAGCCGGGCAGGATGATGTTGTCGATCGCCGACAGGCCGCGCACCAGGTTGAACTGCTGGAAGATGAAGCCGAAGCTGCGGCGCCGGATCTCGGTCAGGAAGCGCTCGGGCAGGCCGGAAATGTCCTCGCCCTTCAGGCGCACGCGGCCTTCGGTGGGGCGGGCGAGGCAGCCGAGGATGGTGAGCAGGGTGGTCTTGCCCGAGCCCGAGGGGCCCTTGAGCACGCTCACCCGTGCCGGCGGGATCGCCAGGTCGATGCCCTTGAGCGCCCAGTATTCGTTGTGCCGGCCCTGGTTGAAGGCCTTGCGGATGTTGGCGAGTTCGAGCATCGCGTCAGCTCCGCATCACGGTGTCGGGGTCGGTGGTGGCGGCGCGCCAGATCGGCACCAGGGTGGCGGCGGTATAGGGCAGCACGGTGAACACGAACAGCGTCGCCACCTGCACGCCGTCGATCCGCGGCGTGAGCGCGAAGCTCGGGTAGAGCACCGCCCAGCCCTGCAGCACCGGGGCGAAGAGGGCGAACTCGAAGTGGAAGACGTGCACGTAGGCGGCGACGTAGCCGAGCAGGAAGGCGAGCAGCGAGACCAGGAAGCCTTCCCAGAACTTCATCGCGATCACGTCGCCGGTCTCCCAGCCGATCGCCTTGAGGATGCCGATCTCGCGCTTTTCCTCGGCCGACAGGCCGGCGGCTTTCTCCCAGGCGAAGATGCCGAAGGCGAGGATGGCGGCCGACAGCAAGGCCAGCATCATGCCTTCGCGCCAGTCGAAGACCGAGGCGTAGGTGCGCAGCACCTCCTCGCGCAGGATCGGGCGCGAGTCGGGCAGGGCGTCGATCAGCTTGCGGCCGACGTTGCGCACTTCCTGCGGGTTGGCCACCCATAGCGCGATGTCGGTGTAGTGGCCCTCGGGGTAGGCGAAGAAGCGGCGGAAATCGGCCTCGCTCATCAGCACCAGGTCGGCGCTCACCAGTTCCGATTCGTGGGCCAGCACCCCGGTGACGATGAAGGTGTGGAGTTCGCCCGAGTAGGCGCGGAAGGAGATGCCGTTGCCCGCCGCCAGCCCGCGCGAGCGCTCGAGCGCGGGGCCGACGGTGATCTCGCCCTCGGCGATGTTGCGGTCGGCGGGCACCATGAAGGTGTAGTTGGCCTTGAGCACGCTGTCGTAGTAATAGCCCCACAGCCGCCCCTCGATCTTCTGCACGCCGCGCATGCGGCCGATCTTCTCGACGTAGCCGGGCGGGACGAGGTCGTGGCGGCCGGCGATCAGGCGCTGCAGCACGATCTCGGGAGTGCCGGCGAGCACCCGGGTGGCCTCGTTGCGCAGCGCGTGGGTGTACAGCGACACCGAGGCGAGCACGAACACCAGCAGCGTATAGACGACGAGCAGGCCGAGGCTCTTGCCCTTGCGCCGCGCCAGCGAGCTGGCGGTGAAGTCAATCAGATGGCGCTGCTTCTCGATCCAGCGGTTCATGGCGGTCCAGCAGGAGGGCGGGGGGCGGCAGCAGCGATCCGGAGGGAAAGTGCTCGAACGCCACCGGGTGGTCCTGGAAGGCGGAATGCAGGTCGGCCTGGGTCGGGTGGCGGGTGTAGCGGGCCTCGGTGAACAGCACGGGGTCCGACAGGCGCAGATCTTCGGCCAGGCGCGCGGTGCGCTGCAGCGCCGCTTCGTGCGTGCCGCGCCGGAGCGCCGCGTCCACGAAGGTGGCGGCGAAAAGCGCGGCGGCGAGCAGCGTGAAGCCGAGCACGCGGTCGGACGGCCGGCTCACGGCGCGGCCCTCCCGCCGCCGCGCGGCATCCTCCCCGTGGGAGGCGGGCGCTTGCCTGCGGGCGGCCGTGCGGGAGCGCTCATGCGAACAGCCTTGCCACGCCCAGGCCGACGGCCAGCATCACGCCGCTCAGGTTCGCGGCCGCGATCGTGTCGCGGATCGGCGGCACCAGACGGGATGGGTGTCCGGCGTCGGCGATCAGGCTGCGCGCGGCGCGGATCGAGAACGCCGCCGGCAGCAGCGCGATCGCGGCGCTGGCCGGCATCTGCCCGGCGGCGAGGGCGCCGGCCAGCCACAGGTAGGCGAAGGCGGCCAGTGCCGCATAACCCCGGCTCGCGGCCTGCGGGCCGAGGCGCACGACCACGGTGCGCTTGCCGGCCGCCGCGTCCGCGCGGCGGTCGGGAAACTGGTTGATGTAGAGGATCGCCGCCACCAGCAGGGCGAAGGGCAGGCCGGCCACCAGCGGCAGCGCCGCCGCCTCGCCGCGCTGCACGTAATCGGTGCCGAACACCACCAGCAGCCAGCCCGCGGTGATGGCGGACTCGCCCATGCCGCGCGACATCAGCTTGAACGGCGGTGCCGAGTAGGCCCAGGCCACGAGCAGCCCGGCCAGGCCGATCGTGAGCAGGCCGGGGCCGGATTCGATCGTGAGCCACAGCCCGCCGGGAATCACCGCCGCCAGCAGCAGGTAGCCGAAGCGGCGCATCTCGGCCAGGCTCAGGTAGCCGTTCTGGATGAAGCGGCTGCCGCCGGTGTAGGGGTGCAGCAGCTCGGTGTTGAGGGTATCGGTTCCGTTGAGGGCGTCGAAGTAATCGTTGATCACGTTCGCGCCCGCGTGGGCGACAAGGGCGAACAGGATCGTGACCAGCGCCTTGACGGGGTCGATGTCGAGCCCGTCGGCCGCCGCCGTGCCCAGCCCGATCAGCGAGCCGGCGAAGGTCACCGTCAGGAAGGCGGGCCGCGTCGCCGCGAAATAGCGCGTGAACGCGTTCCGGAATGGATCGCGGACGGGCTCGCGGAGGGATTTGTCGATGTTCATGGGGGGCGCTCGCTCAGGGCAGGTCGCCGCGACGGAAGATCAGGAAGCCCAGTGCCGCGCTCGCCATGCCGAGTGCGGCCGGGTAGGCGACGGCGAAAACCTTGTAGCCGAGCACGCCGAACAGGTCGAGGATCACGTAGGCCGAGGGGCCGAGCACGATCAGTTGCGGATCGAACATCGACAGCGCGGCGGTGCGGAAGACCTGCAGCGGATTGGCGAGCGCGATCGTGACCGCGAGTTCGGGCGAGATGCGTTCCTGGATCATCACGCCGAGCAGGATCAGGTCGAGGAAGAGCAGGAAGCCCAGCCATGCCAGGAAGGCGGCGCCCTGGGCGACGTCGGTGCTGCGCGCGATCGACGAGATCAGCATGCCGAAGCCGAGGAAGCACATCGCCATCGCCGCGATCAGCGCGGTGTAGTAGGCGAACATGCCCCAGGGCACTTCGATGCCCTGCACCGTCGCCCAGGCCACCGCGAGCAGCATCGCGGCGAACACCGGCATGAAGATCACGATGTAGCGGCCGGCGAACTTGCCCCAGAACCAGGCCCACAGCGACACCGGCAGCGACAGCAGGTACTCGAACACGCCCGCCTCGCGGTCGCCGGCGACCGAGCGCACGGTGGTGATCAGCACGAAGATCGGCAGGATCGCCATCGTCAGCTGGATGTAGGTGACGAGCAGGCGCGACAGGCCGATGAAGCCGAGCACGCGCGACTCGGTGAGGCCGAACAGGAAGAGCAGGGCGACGATGCCGCCGAAGACCAGGGTGTAGACGTGGAACCAGCGGGCGCGGAGCGACTCGACGATGTCCAGACCTGCGGTGAGCCAGAACTGTTTCATGTGCCTCATTTCCCCCTCGCCAGCGTTTGCTGCCGCATGTCCTCGTAGCTCGCGCTCTCCGCCTCGGCGGCCGCGCCGGCGGCAGCGTGGTTGTAGCCCATCGGCGAGGTACGCGTGATGTAGCGCACCTTGCGCGGGTCGTGCCAGACCATCTCGTCGCGGCTCTTGCTGTCGAAGTCGGCCACCCACATCCGGGACGATGCGTCCGTCATCCACGGGAAGCGGTCGCGCTGCTCCTCCAGCCAGAACACCAGGCAGCCGACGTCGTCGAACTTGAACACGGTGTCCTTGGGGCCGCCGCGCATCTGCGCGGCGAAGCGGCGGTCGGAGATCGCCATGTTGCAGCGCACGCAGGTGTCGCGGTCCCAGATGATGGGTTTCATGCCCTCGGGCCACCTGTCGTCGGTGCAGCCCGACAGCGCGGCGGCGAGCGGGGAGAGCAGGAGCCCGCCGGTGGCGAGACGGCTGATGAATCGGCGTCGATGCTGGTTGCACATGGTCAGTGGGGCCTTTCGGTCATGTCCAGGCTGCTGACCAGCCCGGTGTAGCGCGAGACGACGCCGAGGAAGCGCAGGCGGTCGGCGCCGGCGATCTCGCCGCTCCACGCGGTTTCTTCGGCGTCGAAGGCGAACTTCCAGCCCGCCAGGGCCTTGGCGATCGCGGGATCGGGAGTCTTGAGCACGATGCGGCAGTCGAGCCGGGTGGTCAGCGCGCCGGGGTCGGCGACCTTGTCGTCGAGCACGATGCGTCCGGTGTCCATCTCGATCACCCTGTTCACCAGCGCGGAGACCTCGTCGAGGCGGTGGCTGGAGATGATCATCGTCGCTTCCTGCATCCGCTCGGCAAGCAGGTCAAAGAAGATCCTGCGCGCCTCCGGGTCGAGGTTGGCGGCCGGCTCGTCCATGATCAGCAGCTTCGCGTCGCGGCCGAGCGCGATCGCGATCAGCAGCTTCTGCTTCATGCCGCCCGACAGGCGGACGAACTGGCGCGCGCGGATCGAATCGATGTCGAGCCCGAGCCGGCGCGCGATGTCGTCGATGCGTGCCGGCGCGGTGCCGCACAGCCCGGCGGCGAAGTCGATCAGCTGCCCCGCCGGCATCTTCAGCGGCGGCGGCAGCTGCGGCACGAAGCCGACGTTGGCGAGCACGGTGGCGCGTTCGCGGCGCGGGTCGACGCCGTCGATGCGGACTTCGCCGTCATGCACGTACTCGCCCAGCAGGCAGCGGATCAGCGTCGTCTTGCCGGCGCCGTTCGAGCCGATCAGCGCGATGCGCTCGCCGGGGGCGACCTCGAGCGAAATGCCGTCGAGCACCCGCGCGCTGCGGAAGGTCTTGCGGACGTTCTGTAGTCGGATCATGTGTCGACTCTCGTCATGTGTTGCGGATTGTCCGGGGGTGGCGGTCCGGAATGTCTCAGAGCAGTCTGGACAGCCCCTTGATGTCGAAGCTCAGCGAACCGGTCGGACACGCATCCACGCACAGGCCGCAGCGGGTGCAGTCGGGGCCGAGTGGCACTTCCGGCTCGACCGCGCGGCCCTTGATGACGGTGTCGAGCACGTGCGGCACCAGGCAGACCTTGCGGCAGTCGCCCTCGTGGAAGCAGCCCTCGAGCCTGTACTTGATGCGGACCGGCGAAATGATGCCGACGACGCCGTAGGTGAGTCCGATCGGGCAGGCGTAGCGGCACCAGGCGCGGCGCGAGAAGAAGACCTCGAACACGAGCAGGGCCAGCACCCACAGCAGCGACAGCCCGGCGCCGTAGATCAGCGCGCGCGACAGGATGCCGGTGGGCGAGATCGCCTCGAACACGGTGTAGCCGGTGACGACGGCGAGCGCCGCGAACACGATCCAGAACACCGTGCGCAGGCGGCGGTCGATCGGCTGGTCGCTCACGAGCTTCTTCTTCGCCAGATACAGGTGGATCTTTTCCGCCCACTCGGCCACGAGGTGATAGGGACAGACCCAGGAGCAGAAGGTCCGGCCGCCGAGCAGGGCCCAGAGCAGCAGCACCGTGGCGGTGCCGATCAGCAGGTTGGTGATGATGTGCTTGTGCGCGAGCATCACCTGCAGCGCCGAATTGAGGTCGGCCATGTGGAAGCCGACGAAGCGGGACGCGGTCAGCGCGCCCTCCAGCACCTGGATGTCGAGCCAGTACGAGAACACGAACAGCAGGTTGGCGAAGATCAGCGTCGCCCAGCGCCGGTTGCGCCACGTGTGGCTGGGTTTTTCGTGCGCGCGCCGGTGCTTGAGCTCGGCGATCTCGTCGCGGTTGTTCTTCTTGTAGAAGTGGATCTTCTGCGCCGCGGGCGAGATTTCCCTGGGCTTCTCGGGTTCCTTGCCCAACATCGCCTTGATCTGGTCGAAGTAGCGGCGGGTCAGCAGCTTGCTCATGATTTCCACACCTCACGGGGGACGATGGCGATCGAGGCGGGTTCGGTCGGGCAGATCATCTCGCACACGCCGCAGCCGACGCAGTTCTCGTGCACGATCGGGCGCGCGCGTGTGCTGCCGTCGGGGCCGGTGAACTTCTCCAGCGAGATCGCGCCGGCGATCGGGCATTCGCGCATGCACAGGTCGCACAGCGGGACGTCGTAGGGATGGTCGGCGACCTGGATGGGCTTCCAGCGGTCGACCTTGACGTATCGCATCCTGCCCTTGAATCCGGGGCCGCGGGCCTGGCCCTTGAAGCCCTCGCCCTTCATCGCCAGGCAGGATTCCGGGCGGGTCAGGCGCGCCACGCCCATGCGCTCGGTCATGTTGAGCGTGGGCTCGGGGTCGTTCATCTTGGCGATCAGGGTCGGCTTCTGCGGCAGCGCAGCGCCCGCGCGCACCGGCAGGAAATCGGGCTTGTCGTAGGTCAGCGAACCGGTCGGACAGGCGAGGATGCACTGCACCGCGTCACAGGAGAAATCGCAGGCCTGCTCGCGGGCGTCGATGTACGGGGTGCCGACGCCGAAACCGTCGGTCAGATCGGCGAGCCTGATCGCATTGACCGGGCATACCTGCACGCATTGCCCGCACTTGATGCAGGACTGCAGGAACTCCTTCTCGTCGAGTGCGCCGGGCGGCCGCAGGCGGCTGGTGCGCGCATAGACCAGCGGCAGGTAGCCGGACAGGCCGGCGCCGAGCACGCCGCCGGTGAGCAGGATCGTGCGCAAGGCCTTGCGCCGGCCCTGGCGCGCGCGTTCGCGCGAAACGGGCGCCTTGCCCTTGGCCGGGGCGGCGGGCGCGGGGGCGTTTTCCTTGTCGCTCATGATGCATTCCCTTCGGTGCGCCGTTCGGGCTTGATGTAGAGAGGGTTTTCGTCGCGGGCCTGGAGGTCCGGATTCGAGAACGGCGCGAGGCGCTCGAGGAAGTCGAGCAGTTCGAGGACGGGCGAGGTCTTGAAGAAGCGCGCGCTGGGGATCTCCATCCAGATCCGGTCGGCGTAGGCATATTCCTCGTGCGGGGTGTCGCCGTGGCCGTCCCCGTCACGGTCGAAGCCCTGGTAGGTGTCGAAGTAGTTCCCGTTCCATTTGTTCTTGACGCCTTCGCCGCGGCCAGCCTGATACATGTCGGTGAGGTTGCCCTCGAAGATGTTGCCGAGCATCTCGTTGCCGCCGAGTTCGCTGGTGAGCTGGATGGCGACGCCGTTGAAGGCGAAGCGGTTATTGACGAAGCGGATCGCGGTGTCGGGCTGGAAGGGCGAGAGGTCGGAGCCCACGCCCACGGCGCAGTAGATGATCTCGTTGTTCTCGAGCAGGATGTCCGAGGACTCCTTGAAGCCCAGCCCCATGCCGGTGGCGCCGGTGGCGTGCGAGATGACGTTGTTGCGCGCCACGCCGCCCTCCATGTACATGAAGTAGATGCCCACGGCATTGTCGTGGAAGCGGTTGTTCTCGACGATGTTGTGGTTGGCGAACATGAAGTGGATCGAGTAGCGGCTGCGCCGCCCTTCGTTGCCGCGGTAGATGTTGCGGTGCGAGTACCAGGCCACCATGTCGCGCGTGTCGGTGACGAGGTTGTTCTCGATCAGGTTGTCGTTGCTGTACCACAGGCGGATGCCGTCGCCGCGCACGCCGAGTTCGGCGTCCTTCGAGCGCACCTTGTTGTTGCGCACGATGTTGTGGTCGGCCTGCTTGAGGTCGATGCCGAACAGGCAGTCGGCGATGTTCAGTTTCTCGACCAGGTTGCCGTGGCCGCGGATGTTCAGGCAGGTGTCGTCGGCGTCGTGCGAGTCGCCCGAGCCGGTGATGGTGAGATTGCGCAGCGTGGCTTCGTTGGTTTCGAGCACGAACACGGTACCCTTGTCGCCGCCGTCGATGACGACCTCGCCTTCGCCCTCGATCGTCAGGCGCTTCCTGACGTGCACCGGCCCTGAGTAATGGCCTGCCGGAACCTTGAGCACGCTGCCTTCGGGCGCCTTGTCGACCAGTTCCTGGAAGGGCTGCAGCCCGTGGATGCGCTTGTGGCGCAGGTAGAGCGGGATCAGTTCGACCGGTTTATGGACGTCGACCCGCGGCGCGGTGGAAAAGTCGGCGGTGGCGCCGGGTCCGCGGACCCGGTCCTCGCCGTCGGACTCCCGCGCCTGGGCCGTGGGCAGGGCCAGGGCCGCTGCCGCGGCCAGCAATGTCAGCCGCTGAAGAATGCTCACGGGCGTTCATCCTTGCCGGGTGCCGGCCAGGGCTTGCTCTTCGCGCAATTGCTTGCGGCGCAGCAGCAGGGCGAGCATCAGGCAGACGAACACCACCATCAGCAGGCCGTAACCCCAGTGCGGGTACGAAAAGGTGGAAAACTGCGCCACCTTGCCTTCGCCGAACACGGTGGGCATGAAGGGCTTCACCGTGAAAGCGCCCCACGGGTGCAGGTTGTGGCCGAAGAACCACAGCCAGCCGGAATACTCGACCAGGTAGAACAGCGGCAGCAGGCCGGGAATCAGCGCGAGCAGCAGTTCGAAGGAGCGGAACTTGAGCACGCCGGCGAGCACCACGAGCATGGCGGCGATCAGGCCGAAGATCGCGATCTTCGAGACCAGCTCGACGTTCCTGCCCCAGGCGGCGATGCGTTCGGGGTCGTTGAAGAAGGTCGCGGACTCGTCCATGTAGTGCTGCACGTGGATGGCGAGCCTGCCCATCACGAACTGGTCGGCGACCATCCATGCGGCCAGTGCGCCGAAACCGGCCCCCATGATGCCCAGGCGCAGCCTGCGGTCGCGCACGGCGAAGGTGAGCAGCATCACGGCGAAGAAGGTGATGAAGAATTTGGAGAGCTTGGTTTCGACCGGGCCGCCGGTGGCGATCGGATACATGCCGACGTAGTGGTTGATCGTGTTCATCTCGTGAACGCAGTCGAGCGCGGTCGCCTTGCCGGTCAGCGTGGTCTGCTCGGCGAGAATCGGGTTGTAGCGGCCGGTGCCCTCGCCCATGTCCTCGGCCATCGTTTCTTCGGCAAGACGCGAGGTCTTCGGCGGGGTGGAGCAGCCGTTCTTGACGCCATCGAAGTGGAAGTGGATGCGGATGCCGTCCGGGAAGGCGTCTTCAGGGTAGTTCGGGGCAGTCAGCGACACCCACCAGATGGGGGCGAAGTAGGCGGCGACCATCGCCACCAGCGCCACCAGCGTGAGGCCGGCGATCAGGCCGTTCTTGTTTTGGGTTGCAGGCATGTGGAGCTCCGGTCGCGAGAGGATGGGTTGGCGGTCCCGGGGGGCGTGCGCGTGGCACGTACCCCCCGGTGCGAGACGGGCAGGTCAGCGGGTCACTTCTTGGCGCTGCACATCGAGCCGGGCATCTTCAGGCTGGCCTGGTAGGCGGAGATCGCCACCAACTGGTCGTCGTTGTATGGCTTGATGACCTTGACCATGTCGGGGTTGGCGTTGCGGCGGTGGCCGTCACGGATCTCGGTCATCTGGCGCAGCAGGTACTTGTAGTGCTGGCCGGCGATGACGGGGTAGAACTTCTCCTTGTCGCCCTCCCCGTTCTTGCCGTGGCACTCCATGCAGTCCTTCTCGTACATCTCCCTGCCCTTGGCGATCTGGATCGAGACGTCGGCGCCCTCGTACTTGCCGTGGTCGGTCGGGATGCACAGGCTTTCGATATAGGCGGAGACGTCGGCGAGTTCCTGCGGGTCGACCAGGGTCACCGCGAACGGATACATGGTCGGGTTGTCGCGCAGGCCGGCGCGGATGTCGGCCATCTGCTTGATCAACACGGTGGTGTGCTGGCCCGCGAGCTGCGGGAAGGTGCCGTCGGGACGCCCTGCGCCGGACGGCAGATGACAGGCGCCGCAGATTTCATAGGCTTCCTCGCCGCGGGTGACGTCTCCCTCGAGCTGGAGCGCCTCGATCTTTTCGCCTTCCTGGGCGTTCCAGACATAACCTTCGCCCTCGATGCCGGTTGCCTTCGGTGCAGGGGGGCCGGCGAACGCGAGGCTGGCGGAGAGCAGGGCGGTGAGCAGAACGGTGATCTTCATGATTCGGGTCCTCAATCGGTGCAGCGCGGAGGGCTTGGAGAGAACATGGCTTCCGCATGCGTGGTCACGGGGGGCGGTGAAGGGCTGCCTCATTTCAGGCTTTCGAGCCAGGCGGCGATCGCCTTGATCTCTTCGTCATTGACGAGGTGCATCACGCCCTTCATCGCGGCGGACTGGCCATTGGCACGCGTGCCGCTCTTGATGTCCTTCATCTGCTGCTCGGCATAGGCCGCGTTCTGGCCGGCGAGCATGGGGTACGTGGGCAGCAGCGGCTTCCTGGCGTCTGCGCCGTGACAGGCGTTGCAGGTCTTTTCGGCGTAGAGCCTGGCGCCGTCGAGCGCGGCGAAAGCGGGGGCGGACACGGTGGCCGCCAGCAGCAGGGAAACGATCAGCTTCATGGATCCGTCATCCTTGGGAGAGAAGAAAGGTCGGGGAACGGCGGCCACTGGCTCCGCTCCCCGATTCGTGTGCTACTTGGCGCCCTTCTGCTCGAGGAAGGTCTTCGCGCGCAGACCGATGTCGGCAGCCTTGACCTGGTACTGCCACACCTGCTCGGCCCACAGGTTCGCCTGCTCCCAGTCCTGCTGGGCGGCGGCGGCCTCGTGCTTGGCCTTGGCTTCCTGGGTCTTGCCGAGCTGGTCGGTGGCGTCTTCCATCAGCGCGACGACTTCCGGATAGGCCTTGTAGTTCACCGAGGTGATGTAGCCGACGACCTGGTCGATGACCGCCTGGGTGTCCACAACCTTCTTCAAGGTGTTCTTGTAGTCGGTTTCGGTGTAGTTGGCGGCGGCGAGCTGGGCGCCTTCCTCGGGCTTCCAGCCCTTCGGGCTGACCAGCAGGTAGCCCTGCATCTCGAGGTGCAGCGCCGAGCAGAACTCGGTGCAGTAGTACGGATACACGCCTTCCTTGTCCGCGGTGAACTTGACCGAGGCGGTCTTGCCCGGCTCGACCGAGGCATGCACGTTGTAGGTCGAGACGGTGAAGCCGTGGGTCTCGTCCTGGGCGCGCTCGAGGTTGGTCAGGTAGATCGTGACCTCGTCACCCTTTTCGACCTCGATGGTCTCGGGAGTGATGTGCGAGCGGATCAGCGTGCCATACACCGTGACCTTGTTGCCCTCGCGGACGATCTTCTCCTCGCCCGCGCGCACCTTGCCCACATGCTCGGAGTCGGTACGCGTATTGGTGCCGACCTTGTAGCGGATCGCGGGCTTGAGCTTCTTGGCGTCGATGCCGACGACGTAGTGCGGCTCGCCGAGCGGCAGCGGCATGTCGTACAGCAGCTGCATCTTGTCGTTGCTGATGTCGATCAGCTGGTGGTTCTGCGGATGCAGCGGGCCCACGGGGTTGAAACGGTCGATCGACAGCTTGTTGAGCGCCACCAGGTACTTGCCCTTCGGCTTGGTGGTGTCGCCTTCCATCGTCATCAGGTGGCCGATGTTGTAGTGGATGGCCAGCTTGTCCAGCAGCTTGCCTTCGCAGAAGTTCCACTTCGCCACCATCGAGTCCACATACAGCGAGGTGTAGGCGACGCACTCCTTGGCATCGAACTGGGTGTGCAGCGGGCCGAGGCCGAGCTGGACCTGGGTGTGCAGCGCATCCTTCATGCCGATCACCGGGATGCCATACGGATCCTTGGATTCGAAGCGCCCGCTCTTGATCGCATCCATGATCTTCTCGAAGGAATAGACGGATACGTGGGTGTCGAGCTTGCCGGAGACGACGATGAACTTGCCGTTCGGCGTCACATCGACGCCGTGCGGGCTCTTCGGCTCGGGAATCAGGAACAGGATGCCTTCCTTGATCGCCGTTTCCATCATGATCACGCGATGGCCGTTGATGACCTGGATCTTGCTGTCGTCCCTGGCGATCTCGGCCGCACGCTTCCAGTTGATCACGTGCATGTAGTCGGTGTCCTTCGCCGAACAGCCGGCCTCGTACGGCGGGCGGCCCTTCTCGATGCCGCCGACGTAGCGTTCCGTGCAGAAGCTGTTGGTGAAGGACCAGCCGTCGGACACCAGCTTGCCCGCATCCGAAAGGTCTTGAGAATAGGGCGGGAGTTCGAGCGAGAAGGATTCTTCGGGCTTGATCTTGCCGTGCTCGCGATCGAACTTCCAATAGGTGATGGCGCCGCGGTATTTCTCGTTGAATTGCTCGAGCGGGTAGAACTTCTGGTTCTCGAGCGGCGCGGCGTATTGCGAGGCCTCGATGATGTACTCGGTATTCGGGGTGACGAAGGCGCCGCCATGCTCCGATTTCATGATCGGATTGACGACGATCTGCTTGGTTTCGAAGTCGCGCAGATCGAGAACGGCAATACGCGGGTTCGATTTGTCGTTGATGAAAAGGAACTGGCCGTCGTATTCGCCATTGGTTTCGGAAATCGCGGGGTGATGGGTATCGCCCCAGGTGATGTCCTTGCCGTCGATGCGCCCCTGGGCGAGCACTGCCTTGGATTCCTCGTCGTAGCCATAGCCTTGCCAGGGCTCAGGCGTGAATACGCCTATGTATTTCAGGATGCGCATCGAAGGCACGCCGTAGACGAGAACCTGGCCGGATTGTCCGCCCGAACTGAAGGCAAGGAATTCGTCGCGGCCGCCGCTCGGCGTGTAGGTCTTGGCCGCCGCGAGCAGATCCTGCTGGGTCAGGTTGCGGCGCTTCATCACGTCCTGCAGCGATTCGGCCGCGGAGGACATGCCTGCGCCCAGGCCGAGGCCGGACGCAATGAGCAGGGCCATGGTCTTTACTGCCAGTGTTTTCATTTTGGATATCTCCTAATGAGTTACTGCATTCCAGACATCGGGAAAACGATATTTGTCGAACCACGGCCCATGGGCGTCGGATCGTGGAAACGGGTGAATCGAAGAGATTGATTCATGGAGTCGGATCCGCCGATTTTTTGGATTGATGAATGGGCTGGAGTGAGCATGGTTCGTGCCAATGCCGGAAAAGGCGCCGCGCCTGGCTTTTCGGCGACCGTCCGGCGAATGTGGCGCTGTCTCGGCTGCCGAAAATGACAGCCCCGCTGCTGGGATGGCAGGCAGGTGTCAGTGCCCTTCAAACGGGGCTCGTGCCCGCTTCGGCACGCCCCATGTGGCATGGCCGAATCCGCCGGATGTCGGCTACAGTTCCGACTCTGACGAATCAGCAGGTGTACCGAGCATGGAAGTGGTGGCGGTGATCGACTTCGAGACCACGGGGCTGTCGCCCGCGCAGGGCGACCGGGCGACCGAGGTCGCGGCGGTGATCGTGGAAGACGGCCGGGTGGTGGATCGATACCAGAGCCTGATGAACGCCGGTGTGCGCATCCCGGCCTTCATCGAAGCGCTGACCGGGATTTCCAATGCCATGGTCCGCAGCGCGCCGCCCGCCGGAGAGGTCATGCGGGAAGTGTCCGACTTCGTCGGCGACATCCCCATCGTCGCCCACAACGCTTCCTTCGACGCCAAGTTCTGGGATGCCGAACTCGCCCGCGTCCAGCGCTCGCGCAGGCAGGAGTTCGTCTGTTCGCTGCTGCTGTCCCGCCGCCTGTTCCCGCTGGCACCCAGCCACAAGCTCGGTGCGCTGGTCGAGTACGCGCAACTGCCGGTCGCCGGCCGCTATCACCGCGCGCTGGCCGATGCCGAGATGGCGGCAAGCCTGCTGCTGCGTCTCGAAGAGGAACTGCGCCAGCGCCATCGGGTGCCGCAGGTGTCGGTCGAACTGCTGCGGCGGATTCAGCGCGTGCCCAAGGCGCAGTTGCAGAAATGCCTGGCGGCGTTCACCCGGGCGTGAGGGTGCCGGCAGAAGCAGCTTCGCCAGGTGTGTACCGGCTGGAGCAGGTGCTGGAGGATGCGGCCCAGGCCCTGGCACGCGAAGAATTCCCGGCCCGCATCGCGGCCGCCAAGGCAGGACTTTCCACAGGAGGCGACACCGATGTCGAGTGATTCCACCCCGGCACGCAACTGGTTCGACCAGGGCGGCAGCGCCTATGCGCGCTTTCGCCCCGAATACCCGCCCGAGCTTGCCGCCTTCCTCGCCTCGGCGGCGCCGGACACCGGGCTTGCGGTCGATGTCGGCTGCGGCAACGGGCAACTGACCCAACTGCTTGCGCCGCATTTCGACACGGTCGTCGGCCTGGACCCCAGCGCCGACCAGATCGCGCACGCCGCGCCGAACGCGCGCATCACTTATCGGTGCGCGCCGGCCGAACGGCTTCCGCTGGCCGATGGCAGCGCGAGCCTGATCACCGCGGCCCAGGCCGCGCACTGGTTCGACCTGCCCGCCTTCTACCGGGAGGTTCGCCGGGTCGGCGCGCCGGGAGCCGTCCTGGCCCTGGTCAGCTATGGCGTCCTCAGGCTCGAACCCGCGCTCGACGAGCGATTCCAGGCCTTCTACCGGGACGGCATCGGCCCCTGCTGGCCGCCCGAGCGCAAGCTGGTGGACAGCGGCTACGCGACCCTCGATTTCCCCTTCCAGGAACTGAGCGCCCCAGCCCTGCAGATCCGGCTCGACTGGCGCCTGCCCGAGTTCCTGGGCTATCTGTCGACCTGGTCGGCCGTCCGCAATGCCAGGGAAGCGGGGCGCGAAGACGTGCTGCTCGGCTTCGCCGACGAAATTTCCGCGGCATGGGGCGACGGCGACACCCGCCGCGCCATCGTCTGGCCGATCAACATGCGCATCGGAAGGCTATGACGCCGCGGCAATCCAGGGTCGCCATCGGCTTCAGGGTTTCGCGACGCGCCAGACGTTGTTGAAGCCGTCTCCCGTCCTGTCCCCCGGCTTCTGGTCCTTGGCCCAGAAATACAGCGGCTTGCCCTTGTAGGCCCATTGCTTCCTGCCGTCGTCGCGCGTCACGACGCTGTAGTCGGCCCCGGCCGTTTCGCCCTCCATCACCAGCAGCGGCGGCCAGTTGGTGGCGCAGGGGCCATTGCATGCGCTCGTGCCGCTGCCTTCGGCGTCCCTGTCGAAGGTGTAGAGCGTCATGCCGTTGCTGCCGGTGAGCATGCCGTCGCTGACCTGCGCCGGTTCCGTGGCCTGGACGGTGTGGCCGGCCGCCAGCAAGGTGGCGGCAAGAATCAGGCGGGCGGATGTTCTGGAGGCTTTCATGTCGTTCTCCTTGACGAGGTCTCGGGGAGCCTCACCTGCATCTTAGTAAACGATTCGGCTCATCACATTGCTTTCGCAGCTCGGCGCTCCATTCCGGGGCGCCGCCGGCCCGAACCGGCTAGGCCTGTTCGCCCGCAAGCTGCTCGACCAGGAAGTTGATGAACGTCCTGACCCGGGCAGGCAGGTTCTTCTTGCTCGGGTAATAGGCGTACAGGTCCGCACTCGGCAGCGCGAACTCGGGGAGAATGCGCCGCAGCCGGCCGCTTTCCAGGTACTTGGTCACGTCCCATTCCGAGCGGATGACGATGCCCCGGCCATCCAGCGCCCAGCCCTGGACGATGTCCCCGTCGTTGCTGGACAGGACTCCCTGGACCTTGACGGCTTCCGTGCGGCCATCGACCAGGAAGCGCCAGACGCCGTATGCATCGTTGTTCTGCCGATGGATGATGCAGCGGTGCCTGGTCAGGTCTTCCAGCTTCTTCGGTGTGCCATGCTTTTCCAGGTAAGCGGGCGAGGCACAGACGAAGCGCCGGTTCGACATGATCCGGCGGGCGTTGATCCTGTTGTCCGGCAGTTCGCCAAAGCGGACTGCCAGATCGAAACCTTTGTCGATCAGATCGACGGGGCGGTCGGTGACTTCCAGCTGCACCTGGACATCGGGATGGCGGGCCGTGAAGGTCGAGACGAGCGGCGCGATGACGCTGCGGCCGAAGCCCAGCGGTGCGTTGACGCGCAGGAGCCCGCGCGGCGCGGCACCGTTTCCGGAGACGATCTCGTCCAGTTCCCGCAGTTCGTCGATCAGGCGGACCGCATGCTGGAGATAGACCTCCCCCTCGGGCGTCAGGCTGATCCTGCGCGTGCTGCGATTCAGCAATCGGGCGCCGATGCGCTTCTCCATCGCTGCCAGGCGCATCGTCGCCGCCGGCGGTGTGATGTCGAGTGCCCGTGCTGCGGCCGACAGGCTGCCCAGCCTGTTCAGGAGCACGAAGAATTCGAGTTCGGAGAAGCTTGCAGTTTTAATCAAAACTTAATAATGATCTCAGATCAGGCTGAAACAGCATCAAGGAGCTTAAAACTATTCTAGTGCCACGGAAGCTGACCCGCCAGCCTCCGGACTTCAAGGAGACGCACATGAGAATAGTGGAAATTCGCGAGAAGACCGTACCGATCAGTTCCCCGATCCGCAACGCCTATATCGATTTCAGCAAGATGACGCTCAGCCTCGTGGCCGTCGTCACCGACGTCATCCGCGATGGCAAGCCGGTCATCGGTTATGGCTTCAACTCCAACGGCCGCTACGGCCAGGGCACATTGATGCGCGAGCGCTTCATTCCCCGCATCCTGGAGGCCGATCCGGCAAGCCTGGTCGATGTCAGCGGCGGCAACCTGGACCCGCACAAGATCTGGAACTGCATGTTCACCAACGAAAAGCCGGGCGGCCACGGCGAGCGCTCGGTTGCGATCGGCACGATCGACATGGCGGTCTGGGACGCGGTGGCCAAGATCGAAGGCAAACCGCTGTTCCAGTTGCTGGCCGACCGCCATGGCGACGGCACGGTG
The DNA here is from genome assembly GCF_001591165.1 of Thauera butanivorans NBRC 103042. Classification (GTDB taxonomy): domain Bacteria; phylum Pseudomonadota; class Gammaproteobacteria; order Burkholderiales; family Rhodocyclaceae; genus Thauera; species Thauera butanivorans. Next base: position 7,941 of record NZ_BCUG01000030.1, on the reverse strand, counting down.
AACCGCGAGATTTTCGTGTATGCGGCCGGCGGCTATTACTACCCCGGCCAGGATCACGGAAAGCTGAAGGACGAGATGCGCAGCTACATCGATCGTGGCTACACCGTGGTCAAGAAGAAGATCGGCGGTGCATCGCTGGATGAGGATCTCCGCCGGATCGACTCGATTCTGAGCGTGCTGCAGGATGGCCAGAAACTCGCGGTCGATGCCAATGGCCGCTTCGATCTGGATACCGCCATCCAGTACGCCAAGGCGCTGTCCCAGTATGACCTGTTCTGGTACGAGGAGCCGGGCGACCCGCTGGACTTCGAGTTGCAGGCAGCGCTGAGGAACTACTACGACAAGCCGATGGCAACCGGCGAAGACCTGTTCTCGATGCAGGATGCGCGCAACCTCATCCGCTATGGCGGCATGCGTCCCGACCGCGACTGGCTGCAGTTCGACTGCGCCTTGAGCTACGGGCTGGTCGAGTATCTGCGCACACTGGACATGCTGAAGCAGCATGGCTGGTCTGCCAGCCGCTGCATTCCGCACGGCGGCCATCAGATGTCCCTGAATATCGCGGCTGGCCTCGGCCTGGGCGGCAACGAGTCCTACCCGGATCTGTTCCAGCCCTACGGCGGATTCCCGGATGGCGTAAAAGTGGAGAACGGCTACGTCACGTTGCCGGAGTTGCCGGGAATCGGCTTCGAAGGCAAGTCGGACCTGATCTGCGAGATGCGCAAGCTCGCGGAATGAGCGCCGGACCCACGCCGTCGCCGCAAGGCGGCAGCGTGAGCCTCGCCGCCGCTGCCGGGGCTTCTTCCATGCCAAGGCTTTTTCCATTGTGGCTGGGAGGGGCCCTGGCCGGTCTTCGGATTTCGTGAAGACCGGGTTAATGAATCAACGATACCTCCTCTCCGGGCGCCTTCGATACGATGCGCCCTTGCGGCGTCTCGATGCGCCGGCCGATCGAATGAACGAGGAGACGAACATGATCAACGCCGTCGGACGGGACATTCCCGCGCAACTGCCCGGCCGCGCGCCCTTCGCCGGCGCGGGCGGGAAGGCTGGCCGCGCGTCCGGGCAGCAGAAGCTGCTGGCGTCGATCGGCGACGCGCTGGATGCCTGCGGGCTGGCCGATGGTGGCACGGTGTCGTTCCACCACCATCTGCGCAATGGCGACCACCTGTTGAACCTCGTGCTTGCCGAGATCGCACGGCGCGGGCTGCGCGGCATCCATGTGGCGGCCAGTTCCCTGTTTCCGGTGCATGCGCCGCTGGTCGAGCACATCCGTTCCGGCGTCGTCGGCCGGATCAGCGCGACCTACATTTCCGGCGCGGTCGGCGAGGCCATCGCGCGCGGCGAACTGAGCGAGCCGGTGCGCATGCTGACCCACGGCGGGCGGGCGCGGGCGATCATGGCGGGTGAGCTGCCGATCGACGTCGCCTTCGTCGCCGCGCCCACGGCCGACTGCTGCGGCAACATCAACGGCATCGATGGGCGCTCGGCCTGCGGCACGCTGGGTTATGCGCTGGTCGACGTCAGGCATGCGCGGCATGTGGTGGCCGTCACCGACCACCTCGTGCCCCACCCCGCCAGCCCGGCCCAGATCACCCAGGACTTCGTCGACCACGTGGTCGAGGTCGACTCCATCGGCGACGCCGCCGGCATCGTCTCCGGGACCACGCGGGCGACCTCGGACCCGGTCGGGCTGGAGATCGCGCGTACCGCTGCGCAGGTGATCGAGGCCTCCGGGCTGCTGAAGGACGGGCTGTCGTTCCAGACCGGCGCCGGCGGCATCTCGCTGGCCGTCGCCGCGGCGCTGCGGGAATTGATGGTCGCGCGCGGGATCACCGGCAGCTTCGCCTCCGGCGGCATCACTTCCTACCTCGTCGAGATGCTCGAACAAGGCCTGTTCCGGACCCTGCTGGACGTGCAGTGCTTCGATCTCGCCGCGGTCGATTCCTTCCGCCGCAACGCCGCCCACATGGAGATGTCGGCCTCGCTGTATGCCAATCCGGCGACCCGCGGCCCGGTCGTCGACCAGCTCGACGTGGTGATCCTGGGCGCGGCCGAGATCGACACGGATTTCAACGTGAATGTCACCACCGGCACCAACGGCGTGATCCTCGGCGGCTCGGGCGGCCATGCCGATACCGCAGCGGGGGCGAAGCTGGCGATCGTCACCACCAAGCTCAATGCCGGCGGCTTCGCCAAGGTGGTGGATCGCGTCGGCGTGGTCACCACGCCCGGCGAGACGATCGACGTGCTGGTCACCGAGGCAGGGGTCGCGGTGAATCCGCGGCGCACCGAGCTCGCGCAGCGGCTGCAGGCCGCCGGCCTGCCGGTGGTGCCGGTCGAGGCGCTGCGCGACATCGCCGCCGGGCAGGCGACGAAGCCGCCGGCCGGAATTCCATCCTGTGGGCGTGTCGTCGCCTTCGTGGAGTATCGGGACGGCACCGTGATCGACGTCGTCAGGGCCGTGCAGGGCTGATCGTATTGCTGTTCCCTTGCCGGCCGGTGGCAGGCGAGCGGCCTCCCCGATCGGCAAAGCGGCCCTGTCCCCGTTCGGTCTGCGTGGCGAGATGCATCGGCCGCATCATTGCCACCCACGATCGACAAGATGTCTCCGATCCGGCAGCGCATGGCCCGGGCAGCGTCCGGTCATCGCACCCGCCAGGATGTTCAGCTCCCGATGGCGGGGCCGGGAAGGCCGGCTTCAGGCCCATGGCGACGCCCGTCCCGGCAGCTTGTCACTGCCTTGCCGTACCCTGCAGGAACGCGCGTTCGAGCAGGCCGGGCAGGCCCGCGCGGGCGACGCGGCCGCGGCGCTCCGCGTCCACCAGGCCGATCACCATCGACACCCAGATCTCGGCCAGCGCGGGTGCGGGGATGTCGATGCGGAACACGCCTTCCTGCTGGCCGCGCAGGAAGAAGGCGTCCAGCGCGGCATCCCAGCCTTCTTCGACGCAGGGGTCTCTCAGCGCATCCTTCCAGTAATACATCAGGAAGGCGGTCAGTTCCCGGTGCTCCAGGTGGCTGGCGGTCAGTTGCCTGAGGGCGTCCGGCACCGCCGCCGTGTCCAGGCTGGCGTCTCTGATGGCGTCGCTGAAGACCTGGGTGCAGTGCTGCATCAGGCGCTCGATGAGCTGCTCGCGGGTGCGGCAGAAGCGGTACAGCGTGGCCTTGCTGATGCCGATGGCGCGGGCGAGTTCCTGCAGCGAGGCCCTGGGCTGGTCGACGAGGGCGAGGGCCAGCGCGGCCAGCAGTTTCCGGTCTTCGGCATCGGCGGCAGGAGTTGTCATGCCAGGCTCACACGCTTCCATGTCAGGGGTTCGGATGCGAACGTGAATCACACCTGACTCACCTTCGCCAATCATCGGCCCCATTGTCGCATGAGCTGGATTCAAACGTAAAATTGATCATAAAAATATCTTTTGAATCAAAATTGATTCATAGGATTTTTTGTGGAATCATGCAGCGCTTGTGCATTCCGATCCTGCAGAGAGACCGATGATGAAGAGCCCGAAAATGCGGCCGCCATCCCTGTTCATGCTTGCCGCGGCGGCGCTGATCGCCGGCTGCGACGGCAGCCGGGGGGCGCCCGGACCGCAAGCCGAAACCTTGCCCACGGTCGAGACGATCACGGTCGAGCGCGGACCGCTGGCCTTGTCGAGCGAACTGCCGGGGCGTGTCGAGCCGGTCCGCGTCGCCGAAGTGCGGGCGCGGGTCGCCGGCATCGTGCTCAGCCGCAAGTTCACCGAAGGCGCCGACGTCGAGGCCGGCCAGGTGCTGTTCCAGATCGATCCGGCGCCGTTCAAGGCGGCGCTGTCGCGCGCGCAGGGCGCGCTGGCCAAGGCCGAAGCGAACCTGTTCGATGCCCGGGCCGTGCTGAAGCGCCATGAAGAACTGGTCAGGATCGAAGCGGTCAGCCGCCAGGACTACGATGCGGCCCAGGCGCGGCTCAAGAGCGCGCAGGCCGAGCGCCAGGCGGCGCTGGCCGAGGTCGAGACGGCGAAGCTCGATCTCGGCCATGCGACGGTGAAGGCGCCGATCTCGGGCCGCATCGGCCGCGCGCTGGTGACCGAAGGCGCCCTCGTCGGCCAGGGCGAAGCCACGCCGCTGGCGATGATCCAGCAGATCGATCCGGTCTATGTCGATTTCAAGCAGCCGGTGGCCGAAGTGCAGGCCCTGCGCGCCGAACTGGCCGCAGGGCGGCTGGCGCAGGACGAAGGCAGGGGTGCGCGGATTTCGGTCAGCGTCGAAGGCACGGGCGAGCAGCGCGACGGGCACCTGCTGTTCTCCGACATCACCGTGGACCGCGGTACCGGGCAGATATCGCTGCGCGGCCGCTTCGACAATGCCGACGGGCTGCTGCTGCCCGGCATGTACGTGCGCGTGCATGCGCCGCAGGGCGTCGACCCGCAGGCGGTGCTGGTGCCGCAGCGCGCGGTGGTGCGCGGCACCGACGGCAGCCCGCAGGTGCTGGTGGTCGATGGCCAAGATACCGTGCAGGCACGGCAGGTGCGCACCGGTGCGATGCACGGCGCTGCCTGGCACATCACCGACGGCCTGCAGGCCGGCGACCGGGTCGTCGTCGGCGGCCGCGCCAAGGCGGGCGACAAGGTCGCCGTCGCGCCAGCGGCGTCGCCCGCCGCGGCTGCCCCCGCCGCCGCGGGCGGTTGAGACCAGACGCCAGGAACAGGAACATGCCGAAGTTTTTCATCGACCGCCCCAACTTCGCCTGGGTAGTCGCGATCTTCATCTCGCTCGCCGGCCTGCTGGCGATTCCCTCGCTGCCGGTCGCCCAGTACCCGGTGGTGGCGCCGCCGCAGATCTCGATCTGGGCGACCTATCCCGGCGCCTCGGCCGACACCGTGGTCGATTCGGTGACCAGCGTCATCGAGGAAGAGCTCAACGGCGCCAAGGGACTGCTGTACTACGAGTCGTCCAGCAGTTCCGCCGGCACCGCCGAGATCATCGTCACCTTCGCGCCGGGCACCGACCCGGACCTGGCGCAGGTGGACGTGCAGAACCGCCTGAAGAAGGCCGAGGCACGCCTGCCCGGCGCCGTCACCCAGCTCGGCCTGCAGGTGGATCAGGCCAGCGCCGGTTTCCTGCTGATCTATGCGCTCACCTACAAGGGCGACGATGCAGGCAAGGACGTCGTCGGGCTGTCCGAATTCGCCGTGCGCAACATCAACAACGAGATCCGCCGCGTGCCCGGCGTCGGCAAGGTGCAGTACTTCGGTGCCGAGGCGGCGATGCGGGTGTGGGTCGATCCGCAGAAGCTGGTCGGCTACGGGCTGTCGGTGGCCGACGTCAATGCCGCGATCGCGGCGCAGAACGCGCAGGTGCCGGCCGGCAGCTTCGGCAGCCGCCCCGGCAGCGCCGAGCAGGAGCTGAGCGCCACGATCGTGGTCAAGGGCATGCTCGCGACGCCGGAGGAGTTCGGCCGCATCGTGCTGCGCGCCAATCCGGACGGTTCGAAGGTGACGCTCGCCGACGTCGCCCGGCTGGAACTGGGCCGCCAGGACTACAACTTCGACTCGCGCATGAACGGCAAGCTGTCGGTGGCCGGCGCGGTGCAGTTGTCGCCGGGCGCCAACGCGGTGCAGACGGCGGCGGCGGTCAAGGCGCGGCTGGCGGAACTGTCGGTGTCCTTCCCGGACGACATCGAATACGCCGTGCCCTACGACACCTCGCGCTTCGTGGACGTCGCCATCGACAAGGTGATCCAGACCCTGGTCGAAGCCATGGTGCTGGTCTTCCTGGTGATGTTCCTGTTCCTGCAGAACTTCCGCTACACGCTGATCCCGACCATCGTGGTGCCGGTGTGCCTGTTGGGCACGCTGGCGGTGATGTATGCGCTGGGCTTCTCGGTCAACATGATGACGATGTTCGGCATGGTGCTGGCCATCGGCATCCTGGTGGACGATGCCATCGTCGTGGTCGAGAACGTCGAGCGCATCATGGCCGAGGAAGGGCTGGCACCGCGCGAGGCGACGGTCAAGGCGATGCAGCAGGTCGCCGGCGCCATCGTCGGCATCACCCTGGTGCTGGCGGCGGTGTTCATGCCGCTGGCCTTCATGAGTGGCTCGGTCGGCGTGATCTACCAGCAGTTCTCGCTGTCGCTGGCAGTGTCCATCCTGTTCTCCGGCTTCCTCGCGCTGAGCCTGACGCCGGCGCTGTGCGCGACGCTGCTGAAGCCGATTCCGCAAGGCCATCACGACGAGAAGACCGGCTTCTTCGGCTGGTTCAATCGCCGTTTCGCCGGGCTGACCGAGCGCTACGGATGGCTCAACGCGCGCCTGCTGCGGCGCAGCGGGCGCTACATGCTGGTCTATGCGGCCATCGTCGCGGTGCTGGGCTTCTTCTACCTGCGCCTGCCCGAATCCTTCGTGCCGGTCGAGGACCAGGGCTATTTCATCGTCGACGTGCAACTGCCGCCGGGCGCCACCTATCCGCGCGCCGAAGCGGTGGTCAAGGAGCTGGAAGAGTATCTGCATTCCCGGAACAGCATGGATTCGACCACGATGCTGCTCGGTTTCAGCTTCTCCGGCACCGGCCAGAACGCCGCCCTCGGCTTCCCGACGCTGACCGACTGGTCCGAGCGCGGCCGCGGACAGTCGGCTTCGGACGAAGTCGCGGCGTTCAACGCCCGTTTCGCCGGCCTCGGCGATGCCGCGGTGATGGCGGTCGATCCGCCGCCGATCGAAGGCCTGGGCAATGCCGGCGGCTTCGCCCTGCGCCTGCAGGACCGCGGCGGCCTCGGCCGCGAGGCGCTGATCGCGGCGCGCAACGAGCTGCTGTACAGGGCCAACACTTCGCCGCTCTTCGCCTACGCGATGATGGAAGGCCTGGAGGATGCACCCCAGCTTCGCCTGGACATCGACCGTGCCAAGGCCGAGGCGCTGGGCGTCAGCTTCGCCGACATCAACACCGTCATCGCCAGCGCCTACGGTTCGGCCCTGGTCAGCGACTTCGCCAACGCCGGCCGGCAGCAGCGGGTGGTGGTGCAGGCCGACGTCGACGAGCGCATGACGCCGGAGCAGATCCTGGCGCTGCACGTGCCCAATGCGCGCGGCGGGCAGGTGCCGCTGTCGGCCTTCACCACCATGGCCTGGGAAAGCGGCGCGGTGCAGATTTCGCGCTACAATGGCTATCCGGCGTTCAAGATCGGCGGCAATGCCGCGCCCGGCCACAGTACCGGCGAGGCGATGGCCGAGATCGAGCGCATCATCGGTGAACTGCCCGAGGGCATCGGCTACGAATGGACCGGGCTGTCCTACCAGGAGAAGTTCGCCGGCGCGCAGGCACCGATGCTGTTCGCGCTGTCCTTCCTGGTGGTGTTCCTGCTGCTGGTGGCGCTGTACGAAAGCTGGTCGATCCCGGCTTCGGTGATGCTGATCGTGCCGGTCGGCGCGCTCGGCGCGGTGCTGGCCGTGACCCTGCTGGGCATGCCCAACGACGTCTATTTCAAGGTCGGCCTGATCACCATCATCGGCCTGTCGGCGAAGAACGCGATCCTGATCGTCGAGTTCGCCAGAAGCCTGCACCAGCAGGGGCGTTCGCTGGTCGAGGCCGCGATCGAGGCGGCGCGGCTGCGCTTCCGCCCGATCGTGATGACCTCGCTGGCCTTCATCCTCGGCGTGGTGCCGCTGGCCATCGCCACCGGCGCCGGCGCCGCCAGCCAGCGCGCGATCGGCATCGGCGTGATCGGCGGCATGCTGACCGCGACCTCGCTCGGCGTCATCCTGGTGCCGATCTTCTTCGTCTGGGTGCTGTCGCGCTTCTCGCGCCGGCAGCAGGCCGGGCAGGGGGCCGATGCGCCGATGCGGCCGGCGGCCGACGGCGCGGCGGAATGAGCGGACGCGGCATGCCGCCAACCGTGGGCTGGCGGTATGCCGTGATGGCGTCTCGGGCGGCGTTCAGGCCGATGCCAGTTGGCGTGCCTTT
>NZ_BCUG01000029.1 GCF_001591165.1 Thauera butanivorans NBRC 103042 | reverse complement strand
CGTGTTGGGCTGCGTCCCGCTGATCATGGCGTGGTCGCTTGTGATCCGTCCCCTGCACACGCTCACCACCGCTGCCATCGAGCGCCTGGACGACTCCCGTTTCGAACTGCAGCGCCTGCGGCTGCTGGTAGCCACAAACGATGTACTGGCACCCGATGAACTGGCACGCCAGTCGCACGAGGTTGCTGCGTGGGTTTTTCGGTCGCGCACGGACGGCGCAGCAGTCCTCAGTGCCGTGGATGAGCTGGTCCGTGGCGCCGGCGTCGAGCTGAATGAACTACGGGCTGCCGAGCCTCAAGCACAAGGGCCTCTGACCCGATTCTCGGTGGACTTGAAAGTGACTGCACCGGAAACCGAGCTGGTTCAGCTGCTGGCGGCCTTCGCCCATCACCGGCCGCTGCTGACGGTCGACCGCGCAGTGATCCTGTCTTCTGCTTCAGGGCCGGATTCGGCACTGCTGCCGCTCTCCATCGAGTTGCGTGTTTCGGGCTTCGGCGCGGAAGTGCCGACGCCTTCATCCACGGAAGAAGTCGATGCCGAGTAAGCAGACCGTGGCGCTCATCGCCTGCAACATCTGCGCACTCGCCGCCTTCGTCCTGCTGCATTGGGTCGCGCTCGGCACCCCCGATCTGCCAGCCTCGACCACGCAGCATGACATGGCGGATGCCGTCGAAGGCGGCAGCCACTGGCCTGAGGTGCTACCGGACATGCTGGTGCGGGCACCGCTGTTTTCACCTTCCCGTAGCCGTCCCGAAATTTCGCTCTCCGCTGATACCGCAGCCAGCTCTCCGCCGCAGCCGCCGCGCCTCGTCGGCATCGTCGGTGCAGGCGGCCGGGCTCGCCTGGTGCTGCTGGAAAACGACACGGCCGAGCGCAGGCTGGTGCCACGCGGCGAGGTGTTCGGTGAGTGGCGTGTCATCTCGATCGCGCCGAATGCCGTGCGGCTCCGCCAGCAAACGAACTCCAGCGCCGAGTCCCCGCCTCCCGCAGACATCACCATCCAGCTCCGGCCGCCCATCACCCATTCAGGGCTTCCACCCAATGAATAAGCTCACCCCGTTCATCATCGGCATTGCGCTTCTGGCAGGACTCAGCGCCTGCTCGACCACAGCCGCACCCGAACCTGCCCGCATTTCACCATGGAAGCGGATTCCGGCTGCTGCCATGGAGACGAACGGCAACGCGGTTCAGTCCGCCGTAACCGATCCAGAACCACCCCGGGGGCTCGTCACGGAATATTTCGAATCCGGCCGTGAAGAACCGGCTCCCGCCCGGGCAGGCAGCACCGCACGCCCCGGCGGTGGCGGCGAGCGCTTCGAGCTCAATTTCAACGAGGCCGACATTCGCGGCGTGATCGATGCGGTGCTCGGTGACATGCTCAGACTCGACTACGTCGTCTCGCCCGAAGTACAGGGCCGCATCACGCTGCGGACCAGCCGCCCGGCTTCGCAGGCATCGCTGCTGTCGGCGCTGGAGGCCGCGCTGGGGACAGTCTCGGCCGTGCTGCTGAAGGATGGCAACAGCGTCAGCGTGGTGCCGTGGAGCGAGGCGCCGCAGCGCGTGCGCCCGGCCCAGCGCCTGGCGGCGTCCATGCCGCCCGTTCCGGGCTACGCGGTGGAGATCATTCCGCTGCGCTACGTCAATGCGAAGGACATGCAGGCCGTCCTGGACACCTTCGTACCGAAAGGCACGGTACTGCAGGCCGATACCCAGCACGGCCATCTCGTGATCGCCGGCAGCAGCCAGGATCGTGGCGCCGTGCTGCGTACCATCGAGAACTTCGACGTCGATTGGCTCAAGGGCATGACCTTCGCCATGTACAGGCTTGCACAGAGCCGGCCCGAAACGATCGTCAACGAACTCCAGCAGATCTTCCAAGGCAAGCTGGACCTGTTCACGACGCGGGTGCGGCTCGTGCCGCTCGAACGCATGCAGGCCGTTCTTGGCGTGGCACGGAACAGGTCCGACCTCGATCTGCTGGGTGAATGGATCGGGCGGCTCGACATCTCGAAGACGGGCAGCCAGCGGATCTTCGTCTACAACGTGCAGAACGGCAGTGCGAAGGACCTGGTCGCATCCCTGCGCCAGGTACTGACCGGCGAGATGGCGGCAACCGCCGCCGTGACCATCGCCGGCACGGAAACGGAACGTTTCCCGCCTTCGACCGTGCCTGCCGACCTGCAGGCGAGCGGAACGGCCAGTGCTCAGTCGAACATCGGCCGGCTCGTTGCGCTCGAAGAAAACAATTCGCTGATGTTCTACGGTACCGAAGATGAATACCGCGTCATCCAGGAAGCGCTGGCCCAGATCGACGTACTGCCCAGGCAGGTGATGATCGAGGCCTTTCTGGCGGAAGTCACGCTGAACAACAACCTGCGCTACGGCGTGCAGTGGTTCTTCGACTCGAGCGAGAACACGGTGACCTTGAGCGCCGCCGAATCCGGCGCCGTGGCCTCACAATTTCCGGGGTTTTCCTACGTCTATACCGGCAAGGCGAACGCCCGCATCGTGCTGAACGCGCTGCAGTCCAAGACCGAGGTCAAGATTCTCTCCGCGCCGAAGATTTCCGTCCTGAACAACCAGAAGGCGAGCCTGCAGGTCGGCGACCAGGTGCCGATCGTCACCCAGACCTCGCAGGGCACGGATGTTTCGGGCGCACCGGTCATCAGCACGATCCAGATGCGCGATACGGGCGTCATCCTGGAAGTGACGCCACGCGTCAATGACAATGGAAACGTGATCCTGGATGTCATGCAGGAGGTGAGCGAAGTGGCGCAGACGACATCGTCCGGCATCGACTCGCCCACCATCCAGCGGCGGAGAATCCACAGCGTCATCGCCACCCGCGACGGCTTCACCGTGGCGCTGGGCGGCCTGATCCGCGAAAGCGGCGGGATGGGCAACAGCGGCGTGCCGCTGCTGAAGGACATCCCGGTCGTCGGCAACTTCTTCCGGAACAACACGTCCGACACCCGCCGCACCGAACTGGTGGTGCTTCTGGTGCCGCATGTGATGCGCAACCAGATGGAGACACAATCGGTCGTCGATGCGCTGGTCGATGGCCTCGAAACCGCTTCCAGGCTGGCCGAGCATGCCCTCCCCCTTGCCCCGTCGCGCCCGCAGTGAGGGCTTCGTCCTGCTGCATGCATTGTGGCTGCTGCTTGTCGCCGCCACCCTCGCCGCTGGCTCGATGACCGCCGTTTTCTACTCATCGGAGGAGTTGTCCATCTCGGAACAGCGGCTCCGGACCCGTCTGGTGCATGAGTCGGCAGTCGAGCTTGCCATCCATGACCTCCTGGTCAACGGAGACAGAAGCGCCTGGATAGGCGACGGCATCGTCACCCGACGCGTGCAGATCGATCAGCAGTTCGTCAGCGTGTCGGTTCAGCAGGTGGCTGGGCTCGTCGACCCCGTGACGTCCGACCCAGCGATATTCGGCCGGCTGCTGGCGGGGCTCGCCATACCGCAGGGACGACAGAAGCCGGGCGGCATGGCGACCCAATCCGCAGACGTCCTTCGTCCCGCGACCTATGCGGACCTGCAGGCCATGCTCGGCCTCGACGACAGCTCATTCGCCTGCCTGTACCCCTACGTCACGCTCCACTCCGGACGGACGGAGCCCGACCTGCGGCATGCGTCGAAGCGTCTTGCCGAACTTGCCGGATCAAGGTCCGGCACGTCGTCCGGCGCACGATCCGTCATGAGCGAGGACTCCGCCCATGGCGTGCTCGGCTCCACGTTCAGGGTGAACGTGTTTTCCGAGAGCGCCCCCGGCGGTGCAGACGGATTTTCCGTCGAAGTGACGATCACTGGCCAGATCGAACCCAGCCATCTCGTGAGAAGCCGGCAGCGCATCGTCGGGGCCTTCGACAAGCCCTGCCCATTTTGAGCGAAGCTCCTTCATACAGTCCCACCAGCCGGGTCCGAGCCAGGAACATCGCCCACCTGTCGAAGCCCGTCACAGCAGGCGTGGCTCGGTTTCAGCTTCCTTGGCGGCCAATGCTGGAGAACACCTAGCTCGATGGCGTCTGGTGGTCGATGTACGCGGAAAAGTGCTTGGCCACGGTCGCCTCGATGCGGGCCACATCCTCATCCGGCAGCCCCTCTACCAGTTTGTGCTTGCGCTTGGAGAGCACCCCCTTGCCTTGCACGATGACGTCGATGAGGGTGTGGAGCGCCGCCTGGCGCAGGTCGAGCCAGGATTCCAGATCACGTACCGTCGCGTCGTGCGCGCGCAGGTAAACGATTTCGGCCTGCAAATCCTCTTCCACGCATGCCTGGCAGCACTCGTAGATGAATTCGCAGATCTCCGTGAAATCGTGGTAGGCATAAAGCCACAAGGGCTGCGGCGAGCGCACGTGGATCGTGGCGCTGTCCCCGTCGAGGGCATAGTCGAGCAACTCGGTGCGGGGGCGTGAGTAGCGTTTGAGAAGCGCCGAGTAGCGGTCCAGTTGCTTCAGCATCCGGGCCGACAAGGGCAGCACCACGCCGGCCGGGGTGAAGCCTGTCTGGCGCAGTATGTGATGCAGCAAGAATCGATGAAGCCTGCCGTTGCCATCCCAGAAGGGGTGTACGAACACAAAGCCGAATGCTGCACACGCTGCGGCCAATACCGGGTCCAGTTTGCCCGCCGCGGCGATCTGCGCCAGCCGGGCCACGGCCTCCATCATCGACCTCACCAGCTCCGGCGGCGCCGGAATGAAATCGGCGATGTTCCTGAGCCGCCCGGCCCGCGAAAGCCAGTTCTGGCCGTCGCGGTATCGGTATTCTGCCGTCCGGGCATTCACGATCCGGGATTGCCACTCGCCGAGTTGGTCCTCGGTAAGCGGCCCGGGTTCGCCAGCCTGTTCAAGCAAGTGCCTGAATCTGGCCGCCCGATTGTTGTCCGGAATCTCGTCCTCGATGCCGTAGGTCGAGCGCGTCTCGGAGAGATAGAGGTAATCCACGGCCCGCGCGAGCATCTCCGGCTCGATGGCCCGGAAGGTTTCTCCCACCTTGCTCGCAAGTCCTGCGGCAAGCCACTTCTCCAATTTTTCGGTACGCCGAATGAGCGGGCTGAACCATTTGTCACCCAAGAGATTGCTCACGATGCCGAACTTGGGATCGGGAACAGCCGGCCCGACGACGTAAGCGGCCGGATCCAGCAGGGGTACTCGCGGGCTGCCCGCCGGCAAGCTGTACTCGAACTCATGGCCCGTAAGCCATGCCGCCAGGTGACCGGCCATCCGTGAGTACTTGGAACTGGGCTTGTCGCGCAGCCAAGCCTGGATGGCTTCGCGTACCTCGGGCACCTCGAAGAGCGCCCCAAGCACAGTCAGATCGAGGTGCTCCCGCTTGAACGCAAAAGTGAGCTGTCCTGCCAGTGTTTCAGTGTCGCTGATACGCTGAAGGGGTAGCTCGATACGCTCCTCTCCATCCGCACTGACGGTCCGGGAGCCGATGGCCCGCTCCGTGGCCGCATAGACGCAGCGCAATGGAGGCACCCGCAATTGATACTTGCGAATGAGTGCTTCGTAACCAAGATGGAGATGAGTCATATACAGAAGACCAGAAGTTGCAGCGCATCGTCTACTTCTTTACAAAATCATCTATTTATTTTTTTATCCCCCCAAAAACATCTACATTCTACCAACACGATTTTCGTTTCCGGCCCATGATCAGTGAAACTGGGGCGACATATTGGCTTGAGCATGCGGCCCGCCGGGGGCATAAGCGGTGGGAAATGTGGGGGAATTTTGGGAAAGCGCGCAAAAAGCACTTGGGCCAATCCGAAGATTGGCCCAAGTGCTTGATTCTTTTGGTCGGGGCGGCGGGATTCGAACTCGCGACCCCTTGCACCCCATGCAAGTGCGCTACCAGGCTGCGCTACGCCCCGACACAAGCCGCCATTATAGCAGCGGCTTCAGAATTTGCCAGTTTTTTGATACTGGCGATATGGCAGCCTTGCCGACGCTCAGGCGCGCAGGTCTGCGAGCAAGGCCTGGACATCGGCACGGATCTCGGCCACCAGCGCGCGATACTGGTCCGCCTCGATCCTGCTTTCCTGCTCCTGGATCGCGCTTTCGCCCAGGCGGTTGCGCGCGCCGGAAATGGTGAAGCCTTCCTGGTACAGCAGCTCGCGGATACGCCGGACCAGCAGCACTTCGTGGTGCTGGTAGTAGCGCCGGTTGCCGCGGCGCTTGACCGGCTTGAGCTGGGTGAACTCCTGCTCCCAGTAGCGCAGCACGTGCGGCTTGACGCCACACAGTTCGCTCACTTCACCGATGGTGAAGTAACGCTTGGCCGGAATCGGCGGCAGCGGTTCCGCGCCGATTTCAGGGTTGCTTGCTTGCATCGCTGAGTTGCTCCACGGCTGCCTTCAGTTTCTGGCTGGCATGGAAAGTGACCACCCGCCGCGCGGTGATCGGGATTTCTTCGCCAGTCTTGGGATTGCGTCCGGGGCGCTGGGGCTTGTCGCGCAACTGGAAGTTGCCGAAGCCCGACAGCTTGACGCTGTCGCCACGCTCCAGCGCCATCCGGATCTCCTCGAAGAAGCCCTCCACCATGTCCTTGGCTTCGCGCTTGTTGAGACCGACCTGCTCGAACAGCAGCTCGGCCAGTTCCGCCTTGGTCAGCGTTGTCATGTCAGCCTCCTGCACCACGCAGGCGGGCACCGAGCACGGTTTCGGCCTGCTTCACCAAACCTGCCATGACGGCATCCACTTCAGCGTCTTCGAGCGTGCGCTGAGTATCTTGCATCGACACCCTGAAGGCAAGGCTCTTCCGGTCGGGCTCGATGCCCTTGCCCTGATAGACGTCGAACAGGGTGATTTCCCGCACCACCGCCGGCGCGGCCTGGCGCAGCGCGTCGATGACGCGTTCGGCAGTGACGTCGGTGCCCAGCACCAGCGCCAGGTCGCGCACCACCGCCGGCATGCGCGAGATCTCGCTGTAGGCCGGCATGCGCGCGCCCAGCACGGCGTCGAGCTCGAGTTCGAACACTACCGGCGCGGTGCCGAGATCGTAGCGCTGCACCCACACCGGATGCAGTTCGCCGATGATGCCGATCACGCGGCCATCCAGCGATACGCTGGCGGCGCGGCCGGGGTGCAGGGCCGGATGGGACAGGCGCACGAAGTTCAGGCTGCGCGGTGCGATCAGGGCTTCGACGTCGGCCTTGACGTCGTAGAAATCGACCGTCCGGCTGCGCTCGCCCCACTGCTCGGGCAGCACCGAGCCCGCGGCGAGGCCGGCGATGCGCATCGGCTGGTGGAAGCCGGCCACCGGCTCGCCGTCGGCCTTGCGCTCGAACACGCGGGCGACTTCGAACACGCGCACGCGCTCGGTCTGGCGCTTGCGGTTGGTGGCCATGGTATCGACCAGGCCGGCGATCAGGCTGGAGCGCATCACGCTGAGCTGGCTGGCGATCGGGTTGGCGAGGCGGATCGGGTCTTCGTTGGCGCAGAAATCGCGCTCCCAGGCTTCCTCGACGAAAGCGAAGTTGACCACTTCCTGATAGCCGCGCGCGGCCAGCAGGTGGCGCGCTGCCCACACCGGGCGGGCATGCTCGGTGCTCGGCAGCATCATCAGGCCGCCTTGCGGCGCCACTGCGGGAATGTTGTCGTAGCCGTGCAGGCGGGCGAGTTCCTCGACCAGATCGACTTCGATCTCGATGTCGAAGCGCCACGACGGCGGCGTGACGACGAAGTCCTCGCCGTCGCGCCGGACGTCCAGATGCACGCGTTCGAGCAACGACTGGATCGCGGCATCGTCGAGGTCGATGCCGAGCACGCGGCGCGCGCGCGCAGTGCGCAGGCGTACCGGCTGGCGTGCCGGCAGCTTGTCGGCGGCGAGCGCTTCCTCGACCGGGCCGGCCTCGCCGCCGCAGATGTCGATGATGAGCTGCGTGGCACGCTCCAGCGCGCGGCGCGGGAGTTCGAAATCGACGCCGCGCTCGAAGCGGTGCGAAGCGTCCGAACCGAAACCGTAGGCACGTGCGCGGCCGGCGATCGCATCCGGCGCGAAGAAGGCGCTTTCGAGGAAGACTTCGCTGGTGTCGAGCGTGATGCCGCTGTCTTCGCCGCCCATGATGCCGGCCAGCGCCAGCGCGCGGGCCTCGTCGGCGATCAGCAGCGTGTCGGCGGCCGGCATCACCGTCTGTTCGTTGAGCAGCAGCACCTGTTCGCCTTCACGCGGGTAACGCACGTGGATCGCGCCCTGCAGTTTGGTATTGTCGAAGGCGTGCAGCGGCTGGCCGAGTTCGAGCATGACGTAGTTGGTGACGTCCACCAGCGCGCTGATCGCACGGATGCCGCTGCGCGCCAGGCGCGTGACCATCCAGTCCGGCGTCGGCGCCTTGGCATCGACGCCGCGCAGGATGCGGCCGCAGTAGCGCGGGCAGGCTTCGGGGGCGTCGAGCACGATCGCACGACGGCCATCGTGGCTGGGGGCGACCGGCGCGACTTCGGTCTTGCGCAGCGCGCTACCGGTGATCGCCGCGACTTCGCGCGCCACGCCTTCGAGGCTGAGGCAGTCGGCACGGTTCGGCGTCAGCTTGATCGTGAACAAGGTGTCGTCGAGGCCGAGGTAGTCGCGGATGTCGCAGCCGACCGGCGCATCCTCGGGCAGCGCATACAGGCCACCGTGGTCTTCCGACAGGCCCAGCTCGCGCGCCGAGCACAGCATGCCGAAGGACTCGACGCCGCGCAGCTTGGCCGCCTTGATGGCGAAGCCGCCCGGCAACACGGCGCCGACCCTGGCGCACGGCACTTTCATGCCGGCGGCGGCGTTCGGCGCACCGCAGACGATCTGCAGCAGCTCGCCACCGCCCGCGTCGACCTTGCACAGCTTGAGCTTGTCGGCGTTCGGATGCTTTTCCGCCTCGACGATGCTGGCCACGACCACGCCCGAGAAGGCGGGCGCAGCCGGCTCGGCCTCTTCCACTTCGAGGCCGGCCATCGTCAGCAGGTGGCCGAGCGCGTCACTGTCGAGTTGCGGATCGACGAAGGTCCGCAGCCACTGTTCGGAGAATTGCATGATTCGATTACCCGGAAGAATTCGATGAGGCAGGCGCCGCCGATGGACGCGCTGCCGGCACTGGTCAGCGGAACTGGCTCAGGAAGCGCAGATCGCCTTCGAAGAACAGGCGCAGGTCGTTGACGCCGTAGCGCAGCATCGTCAGGCGATCCGGCCCCATGCCGAAGGCGAAGCCGGTGTAGCGCTCGGGGTCGATGCCGCCGAAGCGCAGCACGTTCGGGTGGACCATGCCGCAGCCGGCGATCTCGAGCCAGCGCCCCTCCAGCGCGCCGCTCATGAAGGCGACGTCGATCTCGGCGCTGGGTTCGGTGAAGGGGAAGAAGGACGGCCGGAAGCGGACCTGCAGGTCGTCGGTCTCGAAGAGCTTGCGCAGGAAGTCGGCGATCACGCCCTTCAGGTCGGCGAAGCTGACGTTCTCGCCCACCCACAGGCCTTCGGCCTGGTGGAACATCGGCGAGTGGGTCGCATCGGAGTCGACGCGGAACACCCGGCCCGGCGCGATCACGCGCAGCTCGGGCAGGGTGCCGCAATCCTTGTAGCGCTCGACGTGCGCCTGCATGGCGCGGATCTGCACCGGACTCGTGTGGGTGCGCAGCAGCACCTCGTCCTGGCCTTCCAGGTAGAAGGTGTCGTGCATCGAACGCGCGGGGTGCTTTTCCGGCGTGTTCAGCGCGGTGAAGTTGTGCCAGTCGGTCTCGATTTCCGGGCCGTCGGCGACGATGAAGCCGATCGAGCCGAACAGCTGCTCGATGCGTTCGAGCGTGCGGCTCACCGGGTGCAGACCGCCCAACACCGCGCCACGTCCGGGCAGCGTCACGTCCAGCGCCTCGGCGGCCAGTTGGGCCAGCAGCGCGGCTTCGCGCAGCGCGTTGCGGCGCGCTTCGAGTGCGGCCTCGATCGCGGTCTTGGCGGCATTGATGGCTGCGCCGGCTTCACGCCGCGCATCGGGGTCCAGCTTGCCGAGCGACTTCAGCCGCTCGGTCAGCGAACCGCTCTTGCCGAGATAGCGTGCCTTGGCCTGTTCGAGTTGGGCGCTGTCGGCCGCCGCGGCGAAATCGGCGGCTGCCTGTTGAACCAGTTGATCCAGGTGTTCCATATCCGTGCCCTGCCGGGTTGCGATGTGCTGCAAGTGCTGTGGATGGCCGTGCAAGCGAGATTCAGAAGAAAAAAAAGGAGGCCAGGCCTCCTTTTTTCGGGCTGCGTCGAATCACGCAGCGAGTTTGGCCCGGGCCTGTTCGGCGATCGCCGCAAAAGCGGGCTTGTCGAACACGGCCAGGTCGGCCAGCACCTTGCGGTCCACTTCGATCGCAGCCTTCTTCAGGCCGTTCATGAAGGTGCTGTAGGTCAGGCCCAGCTCACGCGCGGCGGCGTTGATACGGGCGATCCACAGGGTACGGAACTGGCGCTTGCGCTGACGACGGTCGCGGTAGGCGTACTGGCCGGCCTTCATCACTGCCTGCTTGGCGATGCGATAGACGTTCTTGCGACGGCCGCGATAACCCTTGGCCTGGGAAAGGACTTTCTTGTGACGAGCGCGGGCGGTTACACCACGTTTAACGCGAGGCATTGCGGTCTCCTATCAAGCGTACGGAAGCATGGCGCGGATCAGCTTTTCATCGGCCGCATGAACTTCGGTCATGCCGCGCAGCTGACGCTTCGCCTTGGTCGTTTTCTTGGTCAGGATGTGGCGCTTGAACGCCTGGGACCGCTTGATCCCGCCACTCGAGCGGACCTTGAAGCGCTTCTTGGCGCCGCTCTTCGTCTTCATCTTGGGCATTGCTGAGACTCCATGTTTTTGGATGACACCAGGTAGCGCCGATGAGCCCCGACGCATTTCCATACCCGGCACCACTTGTTTTCCGGCGGGCGGCCTTCGCTGCCCGCCGGTCTTGCCCTTGCGGGGCAAATTCCGTGCTGCTTAGTGTTTCTTCTTCGGCGCGATGACCATGATCATCTGGCGCCCTTCCATCTTCGGCATCTGCTCGACCTGGCCCAGGTCTTCCAGGTCGGCCTTGACGCGTTCGAGCTGACGCAGACCGAACTCCTGGTGAGCCATCTCACGGCCGCGGAAGCGCAAGGTCACCTTGCACTTGTCGCCTTCTTCCAGGAAGCGCTTCAGGTTGCGAAGCTTGATCTGGTAGTCGTTCTCGTCGGTGCCGGGGCGGAGCTTGACTTCCTTGACCTGCACCTGCTTCTGCTTGAGTCGGGCTTCGTGGGCCTTCTTCTGTTCCTGATACTTGAACTTGCCGAAATCCATCAGCTTGCAGACCGGCGGTGCGGCCATCGGCGCGATTTCGACCAGATCCAGCCCGGCCTCTTCGGCCATGTTCAGGGCTGCGTTCAGGGACACGATTCCAAGCTGTTCACCTTCTTCACCGACCAGCCGGACTTCGGGCGCGTTGATCTCCCTATTGACGCGCTGCTTCTTCTCTTGAGCGATGGTTCAACTCTCCACGAAAACCAAAAATCAGACCGTGCCGGCCTTCGCTTCAACTTCGCGAAGCCAGCGTTCGATCAGCGAATCGAGGGACATTTGGCCAAGATCCTGGCCACCCCGGGCACGCACGGCTACCAAGCCAGCCGCCTTTTCCTTGTCGCCGATGACGATCTGATAGGGCAGCTTCTGCACGCTATGTTCGCGGATTTTATAGT
Organism: Thauera butanivorans NBRC 103042; assembly: GCF_001591165.1. Taxonomy (GTDB): domain Bacteria; phylum Pseudomonadota; class Gammaproteobacteria; order Burkholderiales; family Rhodocyclaceae; genus Thauera; species Thauera butanivorans. The sequence goes on along the minus strand of NZ_BCUG01000029.1, from coordinate 75,538 downwards.
TAATCTTCTCGTTGCGCAAATCGGCTTCGACGCGGAAACCCGCTTTCCTGAGCTTGGCCGCCGCTTCGGCGGCATAGTCCGCCTGCCCTTCCGAGATATTCATCACCACCGCCTGCACCGGCGCCAGCCACAAGGGCATCGCGCCGGCGTGGTTCTCGATCAGGATGCCGATGAAGCGCTCCAGCGAGCCGAGCACCGCGCGATGCAGCATCACCGGCACCTTCTTGGTGTTGTCCTCGTCGACGTATTCCGCGCCGAGGCGCACCGGCAGGTTGAAGTCGAGCTGCAGCGTGCCGCACTGCCATACCCGACCCAGGCTGTCCTTCAGCGAGAACTCGATCTTCGGCCCGTAGAAGGCGCCTTCGCCGGGCTGCAGCTCGTAGGCCAGGCCCTGCGCATCGAGCGCCGCCGCCAGCGCGGCTTCGGCGGCATCCCACTGCTCGTCGGTGCCGACGCGCTTGTCCGGCCGCGTCGACAGCTTGACCAGCACGTCGTTGAAACCGAAATCGGCATAGACCTTCTGCAGCAGCCGGATGAACTCGGCCGACTCGGCCTGGACCTGGCTCTCGGCGCAGAAGATGTGCGCATCGTCCTGCACGAAGTTGCGCACGCGCATGATGCCGTGCAGCGAACCGGACGGCTCGTTGCGGTGGCAGGAACCGAACTCGGCCATGCGCAGCGGCAGGTCGCGGTAGCTCTTGAGGCCCTGGTTGAATATCTGGATGTGGCACGGACAGTTCATCGGCTTGACCGCGTAGTCGTGCTTCTCGGACTGCGTGGTGAACATCAGGTCGGCGTACATGCCCCAGTGGCCGGACTTCTCCCACAGCGAGCGATCGACGATCTGCGGCGTCTTCACTTCCTGGTAGCCGTGCTCGCCGAGCGTGCGGCGCATGTACTGCTCGATCTGCTGCCACAGCGTCCAGCCCTTGGCGTGCCAGAACACCATGCCCGGCGCCTCGTCCTGCAGGTGGAAGAGATCGAGCTGGCGGCCGAGCTTGCGGTGGTCGCGCTTTTCGGCCTCCTCGATCATGTGCAGGTAGGCGTCGAGCTCGTCCTTCTTCGTCCATGCCGTGCCGTAGATGCGCTGCAGCATCTCGTTCTTCGAATCGCCGCGCCAGTAGGCGCCGGCCAGCTTCATCAGCTTGAAGACCTTGAGCTTGCCGGTCGAGGGCACGTGCGGGCCGCGGCAGAGGTCGATGAAGTCGCCCTGGCGGTACAGCGAGACGTCCTCGCCTTGCGGAATCGAGGCGATGATCTCGGCCTTGTAGTGCTCGCCGATGCTCTTGAAGAACTCCACCGCCTTGTCGCGCGGCCACACTTCGCGCTCGACCGGGATGCTGCGTTTGGCGATCTCGGCCATGCGGACTTCGATCGCGGCGAGGTCTTCCGGCGTGAAGGGGCGCTTGTACGAGAAGTCGTAGTAGAAGCCGTTGTCGATCACCGGCCCGATCGTCACCTGGGCATCGGGGAACAGCTCCTTCACCGCGTGCGCCAGCAGGTGGGCGGAGGAGTGGCGGATGATGTCCAGGCCGTCCTCGTTCTTGTCGGTGATGATCGCCAGTTCGGCGTCGGTGTCGAGGCGGTGCGACAGATCCACCAGCCGCCCGCCGACGCGCCCGGCCAGCGCGGCCTTGGCGAGCCCGGCACCGATGGACGCCGCGACCTCGGCAACGGTCACCGGATGGTCGAAGCTGCGGACGGAACCATCGGGAAGCGTGATGTTGGGCATGGCAGTAGTCTCTGGCAGTGTCTGCCCGGCGAAATCGCGGGGCGGGATAGCAACGGAACGAGAATTGTGGACGAAAAAAAAGCGCGGTCTAGGCGCGCTTTTTTCTCTAGCAGACTAACAAGCGGAGCCGACCTGTTCAGTTTCCGGCCTGAGTGGTAGTTCGGAACATGGCATCGACTCCAGAATCTTGGTAGGCGCGATTGGATTCGAACCAACGACCCCCACCATGTCAAGGTGGTGCTCTAACCAACTGAGCTACGCGCCTGCTGAAGACCCGCATTATAGGCACTCAAAAAAACTTGTCAAAGTTTTTTTGCAGCGCACACGAAGAACCTATTTCTTGAGCCGGCTGACCACGAACAGGATCAGGATCGCGCCGACCACCGCGCCGATGAAGCCTGCACCCTGGCCGGCCTGGTAGATGCCGAGCGCCTGGCCGCCATAGGTCGCCACCAGCGAACCCGCGATGCCGAGCAAGGCGGTCATGATCAGGCCGAGGCCGTCCTTGCCTGGATGCAGCAGGCGAGCGACGAGGCCGACGATCAGGCCGATGAAGATGGTAGCGATGATGCCCATGTGACTCTCCTGCTGTGGGGTAAATGTGTCGGGCCGCGTCAGGCCAAGCCGCGACCGGGGGCCGTAGTGCGCTCAGGCCTGCGGCCAGGCTTCGAGAAATTGCTTCCAGTGCGGCGCCTCGAGCCGGCCGAGCGATTCTCGCACGACTTCGACTTCGTCCGCCCAGGCCTTGGCATCGAGATGCCCGCGCATGCGCTCGAAGCGCAGATAGACGAGGTAGGTGTTGACCACGTCGGTCTCGCAATAGTCGCGGATCTCGGCGGCGCGCCCTTCCTGCCAGGCCTGCCACACCGCCGAGCCATCCATGCCGAGCTTGCCCGGGTAGCCCATCAGCTTGGCCAGGTCGTCCAGTGGCGCGTTGGCGCGCGGCTGGTACAGCGCCAGCAGGTCCATCAGGTCGAGATGGCGGTTGTGGTAGCGGCTGATGTAGTTGTTCCACTTGAAGTCGCGCGAGTCGTGGTAGTCGCCCTCGCCCTGGTCCCAGTAGCGCGGCGCCGTGACGCCGTGCAGCATGCCGCGGTAATGCAGCACCGGCAGGTCGAAGCCGCCGCCGTTCCACGAAATGATCTGCGGCGTGTAGCGCTCGATGCCGTCGAAGAAGCGCTGGATGATCTCGCCTTCGCCCGAATCCGGTTCGGACAGCGAAAACACGCGGAAATGCTGGGCATCGCGCAGCACGCACGAGATCGTCACCACCCGCTGCAGGTGGTGCGGCAGGAAATCGTTGCCATGACTGGCGCGCCGCTGCTGGAAAGCCCATTCCGCCGCTTCGGTGTCGGACAGTTCGGGCGGCAGTTCGTACAGGTTCCGGATGCCGGCGACGTCCGGAATGGTTTCGATGTCGAAGACGAGAACGGGCATTACTTCTTCACCCAGGTCCCGCCTCGCTGCACCCACCAGCCTGCCGGCGCACGGTCGATCCAGCGCTGGGCGAAGGTGCTGCGCACGTCCGCCTCCCATTCCGGATGCTGGTTGGCGCGCGCGACTTCGCGGTACAGCGCACTGCGATCGGCATTCTCCGCCGCGACCAGGGCGTTGACGCTGCCGCGCTGCGCCAGCGGCACCGCCGACGCATCCCTCAGGGCGACGCTGCCATCGGCGGCAAGGCCGATCGCACCCGAGACATACAAGGGCCGGAGCTGGGCATGGCGCTGCTTCATCGACGCCTTCAAGGCGGAAATCGCCGGCGTGTCGATCTCGAGATTGCCCTGGGCCTGCACGGCGAAGGCCATCATCCAGCTCAGCAGACCCGCCGTCAGCCAGCGCATCCACCCGGGGACTCCATGACGTGCACTCATTGCTCTGCCCCCTGCTCTGCCGGCGCCGCCTGCGGCGACTGGTTTTCACGTGCCTGCCAGACCTCGTCGATGATGCGGTCGGCGGCTTTTTCCGCGGCCGCAGCCGGGAAATAGATGTTGATCGTCACGCAGGCCGAGGCGGCAAGCGCCAGGCTGCCCGCAAGCAGCAAGGATCGGATTCGAAAGAATGGCATTCGGTTCTCCTGCAGGACCCGGCGCCTGCCGGCCTGAATCAGTGCAACTCGGGCGCGACGTTGTTCTCGATCACGCGCTGGATCCGGTCGACCAGCTCCTGCCAATCGACGCGCCGATTGTAGCCGATGACATCCAGCGCCGGGATGCCGCCGCCACGCACGATGGGAAAGCCGCCGTCCGGCCTCTCGCGGCCGGCGATGCCGCTCATTTCGCAGATGCCGTTCGCCAGTACGCAATGGAAACCGAGCTCGCGATAGCCGAAAGTGTCGAACACGCTCAGCACGCCACGCTGCAGCGCCGCGATCGCACCGCCCCCGCCCAGCGCGCCGATGTTCTGCACCGCCCGCTGGCTGATGCGACGGCGATAGCTGCCCGGGCTGCTGGCGAGCCGCAGATCGAACGCGACCGGCCGCCAGCCGGCCAGCTCCAGCCCTTTCACGTCGGCATCCACATAGCCGCTGATGCTGCCGAAGCTGAAGGTGTCGGTGAGCTGGGCCAGATCCAGATGGCGCGCCTCGATGTCGGCGCGCAGGTTGGAGGCGACGCCGAACGGCTCGCTGACGCGCAGGCCGGTCGCCTGCAGATAGCCGTCGAACACCGAAACCACCAGCGCGCCATCCAGCGAGATCTCGCCGGTGCTGACGCGCATGCCCGGCATGGACGCCGACAGGATGCCGGACATCGACGGCCAGCCGAGCGCCTGGGTCAGCAAGGCCATCGACAGCGGCTCGACGACCACGCCGCCCTGCCCGCGCCAGCCCTCCGCGCCGTGTTCGAGCGCAAGGCCGTCCAGCACCAGGGCACCATCCAGCAAGGGAATGCGGATCTGCCCGAAAGCGACCTGCCCGCCGTCGAGCAGTGCATCGACGTCGAAGGCGCCGAGCGACAGGGCTTCCCAATGCCCGCCCTCAAGCTGCAGGCTGGCGCGTGTCGGCGCAGTCGCCGACCAGGGCAGATGGCCGGACAGCGGCCCGAAGGCCAGCCCGCGTCCGCGCACCTCGCCGCCTTCATCCACGCCGGCGAGACTGAGGCCGGCGCCGTCGAAGACCAGGTCCAGGGAGAAGAGTTGCCCGTTCCTGATCTCGGCGCCAGCGCCGGCATGGCCGGCAAAACGCAGGCGGTCCGCCAGCGCGGGCGCCAGCGCCGGCGTGATCCAGTGCGGACCGAGAATCGCCAGATCGCCGCCGGCCAGCGACAGCGTGAGATCCTGCAGGCTCGGCGGTTCGCGCGCGATGCGGGCGGTCAGGGCGAACTGATCGACGCCTTCGAGTTCCAGTGTCGCCATGCGCAGCACGAGCTCGTCGTCGTTCAGCCGGCCTTCGGCCTGCAGCACTGGCCCCGACTGCAGGTAGAGCGGATGCAGGTAGGCTTCGCCGCCCTCCCATGCCAGCCGGCCCTGCCAGTCCCAGCCTGCAGCCAGCGCCCGGGCCGTGAGATCGAGCGACAGCGCCAGGCCTTCGGCCGCCTGCAGGCCATCCGGGCTGGAGAAGCTGCCGCCGCTCAGTCGCGCCTGAAGTTGCAGCTTTTCATGCGGATCGGCATCGCCGGCCTGCTGCCACGCCAGTCTGGCATCGACCGTCCCTTTGGCTGCGTGCTGCGCCAACTCCGCTGCAAGTGCCGGCGAAACCTGCGCAGCGAAGCCGGCCAGGTCTCCACTCAGTTCTCCTATCTCGAAGCGCGTCAGCGCCGCCTCGACGAGGTTGCCGCCATCATGGTGGATATCCACGGTCGAACCCGACGACAGCCGCAGCACGGCGTCGAAAGCGGATGTCAGCGGATCGAAGCGGAAATCGATGTTCAGCGGCAGGCGTTTGGCACCGACGCGGATCTCGCCTCCCCTGCAGCGAATCTCCGGAAATGCGGCATCGGCTTCGGGACAGGAGAGATGCAGTCCACGCCACGCCCGCTCGCCCAGCGCCAGATGGGCGATACGCAGCTCGGGCCCCTTGCTGCCGGCAGCGAACTGCAGTTCCACCCCCTGCACGGACAGGCCGGGGGCGCGAATGTCGCCGATCGACAGCTGGATGCGTTCGATGCCCTGTACCGGCAGTATCGCCGCCAGCGCCAGCAGGGCCAGGCAGCAGCAACGGGCGGCGGCCCTGGCCGCCATGGCCCGCAAGCTTCCCTCAGGCCGGGAACACACCCGTCGACAGATAGCGGTCACCGCGGTCGCAGACGATGGACACGATCACCGCATTCTCGAGTTCGGCGGCCAGCCGCAGCGCGACGTGCATCGAACCACCGGAAGAGATGCCGGCGAAGATGCCTTCCTCGCGCGCCAGCCGGCGGGTCATTTCCTCCGCCTCGGCCTGGCTGACGCGTTCGACGCGATCGACCCGCGGGCGCTCGAAGATCTTCGGCAGATAGGCTTCCGGCCACTTGCGGATGCCCGGAATCTGCGACCCCTCTTCCGGTTCGCAGCCGACGATCTGAACCTCGGGGTTCTTTTCCTTGAGGAAGCGCGAAGTCCCCATGATGGTGCCGGTGGTGCCCATCGAGCTGACGAAATGGGTCACGCGGCCGCCCGTCTGCTCCCAGATCTCGGGGCCGGTACCTTCGTAGTGAGCGAGCGGATTGTCCGGATTGGCGAACTGGTCGAGGATGATGCCCTTGCCTTCGTCGCGCATCTTGTCGGCGATGTCGCGCGCCATCTCCATGCCGCCGGAAGTCGGCGTCAGCACCAGTTCGGCACCGAAGGCGCGCATCGTCTGGCGCCGCTCCACGCTCTGGTTCTCCGGCATCACCAGGATCATGCGGTAGCCGCGCATCGCCGCTGCCATCGCCAGCGCGATGCCGGTGTTGCCGCTGGTCGCTTCGATCAGGGTGTCGCCGGGCTTGATCTCGCCGCGCGCCTCGGCATGCATCACCATCGACAATGCCGGCCGGTCCTTGACCGAGCCGGCCGGGTTGTTGCCTTCGAGCTTGGCCAGGATGACGTTGTTGCGGCCGGCATTGATGCGTTTCAGCCTCACCAGCGGGGTGTGGCCGACATAATCTTCCAGCGTCTTGAATTCCATGGATCGGGTTCTCTGAATGGGGGGGCGGCCGCTCAAGAGGCGTCAGGGCGCTCAGGCCATCGAGCTGTTCAGGGTGTCAAGTCGAATTCTTCGGTTCGCCGCGGCGGGTAAGTCTCCCAGCCGCCGCAGGCCGGACAACGCCAATGGAACTGGCGGGCCTTGAAGCCACAGGCGTCGCAGCGATAGCGGGCGACCTTGCGCGTGTGGCCGTGGATCAGTTGCTTGATCAGCTCGACGTCGCCGCGCTGCTCGCTCGGCACCGTCAGCAACGCGGCTTCGAGCAGCTTGTCCAGGCCCAGCAGCGTGGGGTTGCGCCGCAGTTCCTCGCGCACCAGGTCGTAGGCCGCCTGCGGGCCCTGTTTGTCCATTTCCCAATGGAAAAGCTCGTCGAGCAGATCGAGCGAGGCATGGCTGTCGAGCCAGGCACGCAACAACTGATGGCCCTCTTCCAGCCGCCCGAGGCGGCCATAGGCGTCCATGATGCGCTCGGCGGCCAGGGCGAGATAGACCGGATCCTGGTTCTCGATCCGTTTCCACGCGGCGAGCGCGTCCTCGTCTCTGCCTTGTGCGGCACAGATGTCGCCGCGGATCAGGCTCGCGCGCACGCAGCGGGGATTGACCGACAGCGCCGCCTCGACGTGGCGTTCGGCCTCGTCCGGCTTCGAGTTGGCCAACGCAGCCGACGCCAGCTCGCAGTGGAAATTCGCCACCTCGGTCCGCCACATCAGACTTTCGTGGCCCGGCAGCGCATCGGCCACTTCGATCGCCTTCGCCCAGTCCTTCTCCTGCTGATAGATCTCCAGCAGGTAGCGCAGCGCCAGCGCGTCGGCGCGTGTGCCGCGCAGGCGGACGAACACCTCTTCGGCACGATCGAGCAGGCCTGCCTTGAGGAAGTCCTGGCCGAGTTCGCCGAGCGCCTGCAGGCGCTGCTCTTCGGTGATGTCCTCGCGATCGACCAGCAGTTGATGGATGCGGATCGCCCGGTCGGTCTCGCCGCGGCGCCGGAACAGGCTGCCGAGGGCGAAATGCAGTTCGATCGTCTGCGGGTCGATGCGCACGGCTTCGACGAAGGAGTCGATCGCCTTGTCGGGCTGCTCGTTGAGCAGGAAATTCAGGCCGGACAGATAGGAGCGCGGCAATGCCCGCGACTCCTGCACCACCTGGCGAATGTCGATGCGGGCAGCGAGCCAGCCCAGCGCGAAGAACAGCGGAAGGGCCAGCAGCCACCAGAGTTCGATTTCCATGGGACGGCGAAACGCTCAGGAAAGGCTGGGCATCTGGATCTCGGCCGCCGGCTCGGTGGCGTTGGCCGTCCGTTCACGCTCGGCACGCTCCCGCTCCAGCTGGCGGCGCAATTGAGAGATTTCGCGGCGCTGGCGCAGCAGCGAAGCGAAGGTCGCCGTGACCCCGAGCAAGGCACCGGCGGCGAAGCTGACGAGGATGACGAACACCAGCGGAAGCTGCCATTGCCCGCCAAAGAAGAAGTTCAGGGTCGCCAGATGATCGTTCTTGATCGCGAACCCGAACAGCAGGATGAACAGCAGGAGACGGATGAACCACATGATTGCGCGCATGGCGCCATTATCACCGAGCACGCCGCAAAAAAGAAGAAAGGCGGCCATCGGGCCGCCTTCCGGTACTGCATCTGTTGCCACTCGCAAGCCTGGCTTGCATCCGATCGCCGCGCGGTCGATCGTCCATCGGTGGCCGAACTCGCCAGCCGAACCCGGTCCGGCTGCTCAGCCAGCGAGATCCACGCGTTCGCGCAACTCCTTGCCGGCCTTGAAGTGCGGCACGTACTTTTCCGGCACGTGCACCTTCTCGCCCGACTTGGGATTGCGTCCGACGCGCGGCGGACGATAGTTCAGCGCGAAACTGCCAAACCCGCGGATCTCGATGCGATCGCCGCGCGCAAGCGCATCGGTCATCGCATCGAGGATCATCTTGACCGCGTAATCGGCATCCTTTGCGACCAGTTGCGGGAAACGCTCCGCAAGCTGGGCGATCAGCTCCGATTTGGTCATGTCGGCTTGCTTACTGCTTCTGCTCGTTCAGCTTGGCCTTCAGCAGCGCACCCAGGTTGGTCGTGCCGGACGCGGCGGAGCTGTCGGAAGCCAGCTTGTTCATGGCTTCGTTCTGCTCGGCCTGATCCTTGGCGCGGATCGACAGGTTGATCGAACGGGTCTTGCGATCGACGTTGATCACCATCGCCTCGACCTCGTCGCCTTCCTTCAGCATCGTCGTCAGGTCGTCGACGCGGTGGGCAGCGGCTTCGGAAGCACGCAGGTAGGCTTCGACGTCGTCACCCAGCGAGATCACGGCGCCACGCGCATCGACCGACTTCACGGTGCCGCGCACGAGGGTGTTCTTCTCGTGGGTGGCGATGAAGTTGGTGTAGGGATCGCCTTCGAGCTGCTTGATGCCCAGCGAGATGCGCTCGCGCTCGACGTCGATCGCCAGCACCACGGCTTCGACCTCGTCGCCCTTCTTGAAGCGGCGCACGGCTTCGTCGCCCTGCTCGCTCCACGACAGGTCGGACAGGTGCACCAGGCCGTCGATGCCGCCTTCCAGACCGATGAAGACGCCGAAGTCGGTGATCGACTTGATCTGGCCGCGGACCTTGTCGCCCTTCTTGTGGTTGATGGCGAAATCGTCCCACGGGTTGGACATGCACTGCTTCATGCCCAGCGAGATGCGGCGGCGGTCTTCGTCGATCTCGAGGATCATCACTTCGACTTCGTCGCCCAGCTGGACGACCTTGGTCGGGTGGATGTTCTTGTTGGTCCAGTCCATTTCGGACACGTGCACCAGACCCTCGATGCCCTGCTCGACTTCGACGAAGGCGCCGTAGTCGGTGATGTTGGTGACCTTGCCGAACAGGCGGGTGCCCTGCGGGTAGCGGCGCGAGATGCCGACCCACGGATCTTCGCCGAGCTGCTTCAGGCCCAGCGAGACGCGGTTCTTTTCCTGGTCGAACTTGAGCACCTTGGCTTCGATCTCGTCACCGACGTTGAGCACTTCGCTCGGGTGGCGGACGCGGCGCCAGGCCAGGTCGGTGATGTGCAGCAGGCCATCGATGCCGCCCAGGTCGACGAACGCACCGTAGTCGGTGATGTTCTTGACGATACCCTTGATGACGGTGCCTTCCTTGAGGTTGGCGAGCAGCTTCTCGCGCTCTTCGCCCATCGACTCTTCCAGCACGGCACGGCGCGAGACGACGACGTTGTTGCGCTTGCGGTCGAGCTTGATGACCTTGAATTCGTATTCCTTGCCTTCGTACGGCGTGGTGTCCTTGACCGGACGCATGTCGACCAGCGAACCCGGCAGGAAGGCGCGGATGCTGTTGGTCATGACGGTCAGGCCACCCTTGACGCGGCCGGTGATGACGCCCTTGACCAGCGAGCCTTCGTTGAGGGCCTTCTCGAGGTCGTTCCAGGCGGCGATGCGCTTGGCCTTCTCGCGCGACAGGCGGGTCTCGCCGAAGCCGTCTTCGAGCGCGTCGATGGCGACGTGGACGAAGTCGCCGACGTTGACTTCGAGTTCGCCGCGGTCGTTGCGGAACTCGTCGACGGGGACGTAGCTTTCGGACTTCAGGCCGGCGTTGACGACGACGAAGTTCTGATCGATGCGCACGACTTCGGCGGTGATGACTTCACCAGTGCGCATTTCCTGCAGGGCAAGGCTTTCCTCGAAGAGGGCGGCAAAACTTTCTTCGAAGGCGGGGGTGGCGTTGGACATGAGGGATAAATCCGGGACCGCCGTGCGACGGCAAAAAAGTGAGATTGAGAAAAAACGCGCCTGGGCTCCCGCCCCTGCGCGCGGCACTTCAACCGGCGGCGAGTCCCCGATCCCGCACGAGATCGAGCACGAAAGCCACGGCGCCCTCGACGTCCAGTTCGGTCGTATCGAGCAGCACCGCATCCGGCAACTTCACGAGCGGCGCGACGGGCCGTGCCGCATCGCGCGCGTCACGTTCCCGAAGGTCGTCCAGAAGACTTTGCATGTTAGCAGGCAAACCCTTTTCCATCAACTGCTTATAACGGCGCCCGGCACGCGCCTCGGCCGTCGCGGTCAGGAAGATCTTGATCTGTGCATCCGGGAATATCACCGAGCCCATGTCGCGGCCGTCGCCGACCAGCCCGGGCGCCACGCGATAGTCGCGCTGGCGGCCGAGCAAGGCTTCGCGCACCGCCGGCAGCACCGCGACCTTCGATGCGCCCACCGAGCAGGCTTCGCTGCGGATGTCGGTGCTGATGTCGTCGCCGCCGAGCAGCACCTTGCCGTCCTCGAAGCGCGCCGGCAGGCTGGCGGCGATCGCGGCGACGCCCGCTTCGTCGTCGAGCGCGACGCCGGCGCGCGTCGCCGCCAGCGCGACGATGCGGTACAGCGAACCGCTGTCGAGCACCTTCCAGCCGAGCGCGGCGGCGACGCGCTCGGCCACCGTGCCCTTGCCCGATGCCGACGGACCGTCGATCGCGATCACCGGCACCGGCCGCGTCACGCTGGCGAAAGCGTCGAAATAGCCGGGGAAAGTCTTGTTGACGCACTTCGGATCGTTGATCCGCACGCGGCAGCCGCCCAGGCTGACGAGCGAGAAGCACATCGCCATGCGATGGTCGTCGTAGGTGTCGATCGCCGCCGGCAGCAGGCGCGCGGGCGGCGTCACGCACAGGTAGTCCGCGCCCTCCTCGATCTCGGCACCGACCTTGCGCAGTTCGATCGCCATCGCCGCGATGCGGTCGGTTTCCTTGACCCGCCAGCTGGCGATGTTGCGCAGCCGGCACGGGCCGTCGGCGAACAGCGCGGCGACCGCCAGCGTCATCGCCGCATCCGGGATGTGGTTCAGATCGAGATCGAAAGCCTTCAGCACGCCGGATTCGGGCGCCGAAGCCTCGATCCAGTTGTCGCCCATCGTGATCCGCGCGCCGAGCTGCGCCAGTGCCTCGGCGAAGCGGACGTCGCCCTGGATGCTGCTGCGGCCGACGCCTTCGACCCGTACCGGCCCGCCGCCGATCGCACCGGCAGCGAGGAAATACGAAGCCGACGAGGCATCGCCTTCGACGAACAGCGTACCCGGGCTGCGATAGCGCGCGCCGTCCGGCACGACGAAGCGCTCCCAGCCCTGCTGCTCGACCTCGACACCGAAGCGCGCCATCAGCTCCAGCGTGATCGCGATGTAGGGCTTGGAGATCAGTTCGCCGACGACCTCGACCGTGGTCTGCACGCCGGTCAGCGGCAAGGCCATCAGCAGCGCGGTCAGGAACTGGCTCGAGACGTCGCCCCGCACCCTGACCACGCCGCCCGGACTGATCGTCGCCGGCTTGATGTGCAGCGGCGGATAGCCTTCATTCGCCGTGCAGCTGATGTCGGCACCGAGCTGGCGCAGCGCCTCGACCAGGTCGCCGATCGGGCGCTCGTGCATCCGTGGCACGCCCGACAAGCGGTATTCGCCACCGGACAGGGCCAGCGCCGCGGTCAGCGGCCGGAAGGCGGTACCCGCGTTGCCGAGGAAAAGTTCTGCCGCCTTGACCGGAAACGGTCCGCCAACGCCATCGACGACGTAATCGAGCGTATCGCCCTTGCGCTGCCAGCGCACGCCGAGCGCCTGCAGCGCCTCCAGCATGCGTTCGACGTCGTCGGACGACAGCAGGTCGCGGATCTCGGTGCGGCCTTCGGCCAGCGCGGCGAGCAGCAGCACGCGGTTGGAGATGCTCTTGGAGCCGGGCAGGCGCACGCTGCCGCTCGCGCCCAGCATCGGGGACAGGTCGAGGAATTCCATGTTTCGTCTCTTATTGACGCAGCCCTTGAACAGGCTGCTTTCGAAAAGCCGGGCAGGATGGGTAGAGCCGTCGGCGAAACCCATCGCCTCGATGACGGCTCCGTTCTGGCCATTGATGGGTTTCGCTGCGCTCTACCCATCCAGGCCAGGAGTGGGGACACAGCCGCCCGATCATTCCGCCGTCTGCACCGGCAGGCCTTCGGCCCAGGCGTTGCGGGCGCGCCGGGCACGATTAAAGACGGTTTCTAGCGCATCGCCGTCGCCCGCCGCGAGCATCTGCCGCAGGCTGGCCAGTTCGCCGAGATAGGCATCCAGTTCGGCGAGCAGCGCCACCCGGTTGGCGACGCAGATGTCGCGCCACATTTCCGGATGGCTGCCGGCGATGCGGGTGAAGTCGCGGAAACCGCTGGCCGCATGCGAAAACAGCAGTTCCGCGTTGTCGCGCCGCGCCAGGTCGTCCACCAGGCCGAAGGCGAGCAGATGCGGCAGATGGCTGACGGCGGCGAACACGCTGTCGTGGTCCCGCGGCGTCATGTCGACCACGCTGGCGCCGCAGGCCTGCCAGGCCGCCCGCACCAGTTCGACCGCATCGGCCCGGCTGTCGGGAAGCGGCGTCAGCACGACCTTGCGCTTGACGTAGAGATCGGCGAAGGCGGCATCGACGCCGCTCTTCTCCGCGCCTGCGATCGGGTGTGCCGGCACGATCTGCGGCAGCTGCGCGCCGAGGTGGCGATGGATGGCTTCGATCACGTCGCGCTTGGTGCTGCCGGCGTCGGTGACCACCGTCCCGGCGCCCAGGTGCGGCGCCATCGCCGCCATGATCGCATCCATCTGCCCCACCGGCGCGGCAAGCAGCACCAGATCGGCACCGGCCAGCGCCGTGGCCCAGTCACCGGCAATCTCGTCGATGACGCCCAGTTCCAGCGCACGCTCCAGTGGTTCGCGCCGCCGGCCGATGCCGACGATGCGGCCGACCACCCCCGCGCGCCGCAGGCCGAGCGCGAACGAACCGCCGATCAGGCCGACGCCGCAGATGACGAGCTTGCCGATCAGCGGCGAGGTCTCGCGGCCTTCCATCAGGCCAGCGCCTGCTTCAGCGCGGCGATGAAGCGGGCGTTCTCTTCCGGCAGGCCGATCGACACCCGCAGCCAGTGCGGCATGCCGTAGCCGGCGATCGGGCGCACGATCACGCCCTGCCGCAGCAGCGCACGATCGACTCCGGCGGCGTCGCCGACCTTGAAGGTGACGAAGTTGCCGGCCGACGGAATCCACTCCAGCCCCAGCGCGACGAAGGCGTCGGTGAGTTGCTGCATGCCGCGCCGGTTCAGTTCGGCCGACTGCTCGATGAACTCCTCGTCGTCCAGCGCCGCCCCGGCTGCCGCCAGTGCGACGCTGGAGACGTTGAAGGGCTGGCGCACCCGGTTCATCAGGTCCGCCACTTCGGCATGCGCGACGCCATAGCCCACCCGCAGGCCGGCGAGGCCGTAGGCCTTGGAGAAGGTGCGCGACACCAGCAGGTTGGGAAAGCGCTCGATCCAGGCGATGGCGTCATAGCGCTGCGCCGGCGCCAGGTATTCGGTATAGGCCTCGTCGAGCACCACCAGCACGTCCTGCGGCACTTGGTGCAGGAACGCCTCGATGTCCCCACCCGGCAGGAAAGTGCCGGTCGGATTGTTCGGATTCGCGATGAAGGCGATGCGGGTATCGGGCGAGATCGCCGCCGCCATCGCATCCAGGTCATGGCCGAAGTTCCTCGCCGGCACTTCGACGCCGCGCGCGCCGCGCGCCTGCGTCGCCAGCGGATAGACGGCAAAGGCATGCTGGGCATACACCGCCGAACAGCCGGGGCGGAGGAAAGCCTGGGTAGCGATCTCGAGGACGTCGTTGGAACCGTTGCCGATCACCAGTTGCTCGGGCTTCACGCCGAGCTTGCGGCACAGCGCCGCCTTCAATGCGAAGGCGCCGCCGTCCGGGTAGCGCGCCAGATCGGCCAGCGCCATGCGTGCGGCATCGCGGGCGCGCGTGCTCATCCCCAGCGGATTCTCGTTCGATGCGAGCTTGACGATGCTCGATTCGGCAAGCCCCATCTCCCGCGCCAGTTCGGAGATCGGCTTGCCCGGCTGGTAGGGCATGATGGCACGGATGTGGTCCGGGGCACGGCTTGCTACACTCATGGCTGTCTCCTTGATGGCACGTGGCCTCGTTCGTCGAATGCTCGGGCGGATTCAGAGTGTCAGATGGCGGCGATCGGATAGGAGCCGAGCACCTTCAGGAATGCAGCGCGATCGGCCAGTTCGGCGAGCGCGGCGGCGACCTCGGCATCTTCGCGGTGGCCGTTAATGTCGGCGTAGAAGACGTATTCCCACAGGCCTGACTGCGCCGGGCGCGACTGCAGCTTGGTCATGTCCACACCGTGGCGCGCGAGCGGTTCCAGCAAGGCATGGATCGCCCCCGGACGGTTCGGCGCCGAGAACACCAGCGAGGTGCGGTCGCTGCCCGACGGCCCGGCGTCGTGGCTGGCGATGACGAGGAAGCGCGTGGTGTTGTTGGGATCGTCTTCGATGTTGGGCGCGAGGATGTTCAGGCCGTACAGCTTGGCCGCCGCCTCGCCCGCGATCGCGCAGGACTCGGCATCCTCCGCCGCCAGCCGCGCCGCCTCGGCGTTGCTCGCCACCGGGATGCGCGGCAGGTGAGGCAGGTTGCGGTTGAGCCATTCGTGGCACTGCGCCAGCGACTGCGCATGCGAATACAGGCGCTTGGCGGCGCCGATGCCGTCGGCACGCGACATCAGTTGCTGATGGATGCGCAGCCTGACTTCGCCGCAGACCTTGACCGGGCTCGCCAGCAGCAGGTCGAGCGTGATATTGACCGCACCCTCGGTCGAATTCTCGACCGGCACGACGCCGTAATCGACGTTGCCGGCCTCGACCGCGCGGAACACGTCCTCGATCGTCGCCATCGGCATGAAACCGGGCGCGGAACCGAACTGCTTGCGGCTGGCGCTTTCGGAAAAAGTGCCGGCTGGGCCGAGGTAGGCGACGCGCTGCGGATGCTCCAGCCCCAGGCAGGCCGACATGATCTCGCGGAACACGGTCTTCACCGCATCCGCCGGCAGCGGCCCCGGATTCAGCTCCGCCAGGCGGCGCAGCACCTGGGCTTCGCGCTCGGGCCGGTAGAAAGGGGGCTTGCCCTGCTTCACTTCACCCACGCGTTGCGCGCAGCGCGCACGCTCGGACAGGCGGGCGAGGATTTCCTCGTCGAGGCGGTCGATTTCGTTGCGCAGCTTCAGCAGTTCGTCGCTCATGCTCGGTCCTTCGGTTCAAGCCTTGCGCGCGGCAAAGTCGCGCATGAAGTCCACCAGCGCCTGCACGCCCGCCAGCGGCATCGCGTTGTAGATCGACGCGCGCATGCCGCCGACCGACTTGTGGCCCTTCAACTGCGTCAGGCCCGCAGCCTTCGATTCGGCTAGGAAAGCGTCGTTGAGCGATTCGTCCTTCAGGAAGAAAGGCACGTTCATGCGCGAACGGCAGGCCGGATCGACGCGATTCTCATAGAAACCGCTGCCGTCGAGGAAGCCGTACAGCAGCTTCGCCTTGGCGACGTTGCGCGCCTCCAGCGCGGCCACGCCGCCAAGGCGCTTGATCCACTGGAACACCAGGCCGGCGATGTAGATGCCGTAGGTCGGCGGCGTGTTGTACATCGACGCGTTCTCGGCCACGATCCTGAAGTCGAACGCGGCCGGGCAATGCGGCATCGCGCGGCCGAGCAGGTCCTCGCGCACGATGACGATGGTCAGGCCGGCCGGGCCGATGTTCTTCTGCGCACCACCGAAGATCAGGCCGTATTTCGACACGTCGATGACGCGCGACAGGATGTGCGAAGACATGTCGGCGACGACCGGCACTTCGCCGCGGCCGATCCGGGCCAGATCCGGCTCGAAGGGATATTCGACGCCGCCGATGGTCTCGTTGGTGCAGGTGAAGAGGTAGGCCGGATCGGCCGACAGCTTCCAGTCCGCCATCGGCGGCACGGTGGTGAAGTCGCTCGCCTCGGAAGTGGCGGCGATATTCACCTCGGCGTACTTGCGCGCCTCCTTCTGCGACTTCTGCGACCAGGCGCCGGTGACGACGTAGTCGGCGACGCGCTTGCCGCCGATCAGGTTCATCGGGATGATCGCATTCGCCGCGATCGCCCCGCCCTGCATGAACAGGATGCGGTAATCGGCCGGCACCGCCAGCAGTTCGCGCAGATCGGCCTCGGCCTGCACGGCGATCGAGGTGAACTCCTTGCCGCGATGGCTCATCTCCATCACGCCCATGCCCGAACCCTGCCAGTCGAGCATCTCGTCGGCGGCCTGGCGCAGCACTTCCTCGGGCAGCGCGGCCGGGCCGGCGCTGAAGTTCCACACCCGGCTCATCAGGCATCTCCCTGTTGGTCGGCCGCGGGCGCTTCGCCCTGGCCGTCGTTGCCGTCCTGCGCAGTGTCGTCGGCAGGCTCCCCGGCTGCGGCAGCCCCGCCTTCGTCTTCCGCGCGCATGCTTTCGTCGGACTCGGACTCCGCCACTTTCTCGATGCTGGCGAGGAAAGTGCCGTCGTCGAGGTTGATCAGGGTCACGCCCTGGGTGGAACGGCCCATCTCGCGGATGCTCTCGACGCCGGTGCGGATCAGCACGCCGCCGGTCGAGATCAGCATCACCTCGTCGCCCGGCTCGACCAGCACCGCGCCGACCAGCTTGCCGTTGCGGTCGGAGGTCTGGATCGCGATCATGCCCTTGGTGCCGCGGCCGTGGCGGGTGTATTCGGCCACCGGCGTGCGCTTGCCGTAGCCGTTCTCGGTCGCGGTCAGCACCGACTGCGACTCGTCCTTGGCCACCAGCATCGCGATCACCGCCTGGCCGTCCTCCAGCATCATGCCGCGCACGCCGCGGGCCTCGCGGCCCATCGGCCGCACGTCGGTCTCGGCGAAACGCACCGCCTTGCCGGCATCGGAGAACAGCATCACGTCGCATTCACCGTCGGTGATGGCAACGCCGATCAGGTGGTCGCCGTCATCCAGATTCACCGCGATGATGCCGGCCTTGCGCGGGTTGGAGAAGGCGGTCAGCGCGGTCTTCTTGACCGTGCCCTCGGAAGTCGCCATGAACACGAAGTGCTCCTCGTCGAACTCCTTGATCGGCAGCACGGCGGTGATCTTCTCGCCTTCGACCAGCGGGAACAGATTGACGATCGGCTTGCCGCGCGAGTTGCGCGTGCCTTCGGGCACTTCGTACACCTTCAGCCAGTAGCAGCGGCCGCGGCTGGAGAAGCACAGCACGGTGTCGTGGGTGTTGGCGACGAAGAGATGGTCGATGAAGTCCTCGTCCTTCATCGAGGTCGCCTGCTTGCCGCGGCCGCCGCGGCGCTGGGCGCGGTAGTCGGCCAGCGGCTGGCGCTTGAAGTAGCCGGTGTGCGACAGGGTGACGACCATGTCTTCCGGCGTGATCAGGTCCTCGATGTTGATCTCGGCGGTGTTCATCACCAGTTCCGAGCGGCGCGGATCGCCGAACTGGTTGCGGATCGCGCTCAGCTCCTCGACGATGATCGCGGTGATGCGCTCGGGACGGGCGAGGATGTCGAGCAGGTCGGTGATGATGTCCATCACTTCGCGGTACTCGCCGACGATCTTGTCCTGCTCCAGCCCGGTCAGGCGTTGCAGGCGCAGCTCCAGGATGGCCTGGGCCTGGGCTTCGGACAGCCGGTAGCCCTGTGCCGACAGGCCGAACTGCGGGTCCAGCCCTTCCGGCCGGTAGCTGTCGGCCATCGCCCGCGACAGCATCTCCTCGACCAGCGGCGAGCGCCAGGTGCGTTCCATCAGGCCGCGCTTGGCATCGGCCGGCGTCGGCGCGGCCTTGATCAGGGCGATGATCTCGTCGACGTTGGACAGCGCCACCGCCAGGCCTTCGAGGATGTGGCCGCGGTCGCGCGCCTTGCGCAGTTCGAAGATGGTGCGGCGGGTGACGACCTCGCGGCGGTGCTCGAGGAAGCACACCAGCATCTGCTTCAGGTTCAGCAGGCGCGGCTTGCCGTCGACCAGCGCCACCATGTTCATGCCGAAGCTGTCCTGCAGCTGGGTGTGCTTGAACAGCTTGTTCAGCACCACCTCGGGCATCTCGCCGCGCTTGAGCTCGACCACCAGGCGCATGCCGGACTTGTCGGACTCGTCGCGGATCTCGCTGATGCCCTCGATCTTCTTTTCGTTGACCAGTTCGGCCATGCGCTCCTGCAGCGTGCGCTTGTTGACCTGGTAGGGCAGCTCGTCGACGACGATGGCCTGGCGGTCGGTCTTGCCGATCGGTTCGAAGTGGGTGCGCGCGCGCATGATCACGCGGCCGCGGCCGGTGCGGTAGCCCTCATGCACGCCGTGCAGGCCGTAGATCAGGCCGGCAGTCGGGAAGTCGGGCGCCTTGACGATGTCGATCAGCGCCTCGATGTCGGTGTCCGGCTCTTCCAGCAGCTTCAGGCAGGCATCGACGATCTCGCCCAGATTGTGCGGCGGGATGTTGGTCGCCATGCCGACCGCGATGCCGCTCGAACCGTTGATCAGCAGGTTGGGGATGCGCGCCGGCATGACCAGCGGCTCCTTCTCCGAGCCGTCGTAGTTGGGGCCGAAGTCGACCGTTTCCTTGTCGATGTCGGCCAGCAGTTCGTGGCCGATGCGCGCCATGCGGATTTCGGTGTAACGCATCGCCGCGGCGTTGTCGCCGTCGACCGAACCGAAGTTGCCCTGGCCGTCGACCAGCATGTAGCGCAGCGAGAAATCCTGCGCCATGCGCACGATGGTGTCGTACACCGCGGTGTCGCCGTGCGGATGGTATTTACCGATGACGTCACCGACGATGCGCGCGGACTTCTTGTAGGCACGGTTCCAGTCGTTGGACAGTTCGTGCATCGCGAACAGCACACGGCGATGCACAGGCTTGAGGCCGTCACGCGCATCGGGGAGTGCGCGGCCCACGATCACGCTCATCGCGTAGTCGAGGTAGGAGTGCCGCATCTCCTCTTCGAGGCTGATCGGCAGGGTTTCCTTGGCGAACTGGGTCATGCTCGAAGGCGGCGAAAGCCGCGTGAATCAAAACGGTCAATGCTACCACGAGAGCCCTGCCCTACAGCCGCAGACGACTCCAAAGGAAGCACGCTTCCGTCAGGGAGACAACGAGCAAAGGCGCGAAGAAGGCGCGCCTGAAGGGCACGCAGCAGAGATCGTCCGCGCAGCCGGGTCATGACAGGACGATGCCTGCCACATGCATTTCATCAGCAGCGAGAGGAGGGCCACGCACTCTTCCCCATGCTGCGATGCCACCGGAACCCGGTCAGGCTCCAGTGGCCGATGGGCGATCAGAGCTTCAGTTGAGCTTCAGCTCACCCTTCATCACTGCCCAGTGGCCCGGGAAGGAGCAGAAATAGGTGTACTTCTCACCGGCCGCGAGCTTGGATACGTCGAAGGTGACCGAGTCGGTTTCGCCGCCACCGATCAGCTTGGTGTGGGCGATGATGCGGGCATCGCCATCGACGAGGTAGTCCTTGGCCGGGCCGGCCTTGGCGCTGTCGGCAGCCAGGTCCTTGACGTCGGCATCCTTCGCCAGCACCCAGTTGTGGCCCATGGCAGCCTTGGCCAGCTTGCCGGTGTGCTTCAGCGTGAGGGTGAACTCCTTGCAGCTCTTGTCGACCACGATCTCCTTGATATTGAACTGCATCATGTCGTTGCCTTCGATGGTGGCCTCGCAGGCAGCCCAGGCCGGCGCGACGGCAGCGGACAGCAGAACGCAGGCGGCAACTTTCTTCAGTTTCATCGATATCTCCCATGGTTTCCTGACGAGCAGGAAAAAACTCAACTGCAACGATGACACAGGCAAACGCCGGGCATCACGTGGAATTCCGGAATGGTGAAGACCCGTTGAACCGGCCATCTCCAACTCGGAACGCGAACCAGTTCCGGACAGGCTATTGTGCGCCAGCGCGCAGCCTGCCGCAATGGCTGCTTCTTCACCAAAGGTTTCCTCTTGAAATCGAATCGCCCGCCCCAACATGCCGGCCAGGAACAGCCATCAACAGGGAGCAAGAACCCATGCAGGACCTGAGCCAGAATCCAAACGCCATTCCGGAAACCGGACAGCAGGCCGCTCCCGCAGCGGCCGCGCAGGACACCGAAGAGAACAAGCCGGACACCCTGCCCAGCCTGGAAGAGAGCCTGCGCCAGGCCGAACTGAAGGCCGCCGAGCATCATGACGCCTGGCTGCGCGCCAAGGCCGAGACCGAGAACGTCCGCCGCCGCGCGCAGGAGGACATCGTCAAGGCCGGCAAGTTCGCCGCCGAGAAGTTCGCCAGCGCGATGCTGCCGGTCAAGGACAGCCTCGAAGCCGCACTCGCGGTGGAAAACCAGACCCTCGAGAATCTGCGCGAAGGCGTCGAACTGACGCTGAAGCAACTCGTCGCCGCCTTCGAAGGCGCCAACCTGGCGGAAGAGAATCCGCTCGGCCAGAAGTTCGACCCGAACAAGCACCAGGCGATCAGCACCGTCGAGGCGGATGCCGAACCCAACACCGTCGTCACCGTGCTGCAGAAGGGCTACCTGCTCAACGAACGCGTCATCCGCCCGGCGCTGGTGATGGTCGCCAAGGCGAAGGAACAGTAAGGGCGGCCGAACCAGCGAGCAATCTGCACGCGGCGGCTTGAAACGCTGCCGCACCACCCCATATTCGAACCAGACCGGACGGCGGCGCCGCTCCGCCAGCACATTCAGAAAACAAAGTCAGAAGACAAAGGAACTTTCATGGGCAAGATCATCGGCATCGACCTCGGCACCACCAACAGCTGCGTTTCCGTGATGGAAGGCGGCAAGCCGAAGGTCATCGAGAACTCCGAAGGCGCGCGCACCACCCCGTCGGTGGTCGCCTACGCCGAAGACGGCGAAATCCTGTGTGGTGCGCCGGCCAAGCGCCAGGCCGTCACCAACGCCAAGAACACCCTGTTCGCGATCAAGCGCCTGATCGGCCGCCGCTTCGAAGAGAAGGAAGTGCAGAAGGACATCGACCTGATGCCCTTCACCATCACCAAGGCCGACAACGGCGACGCCTGGGTCGAGGTGCGCGGCAAGAAGATCGCGCCGCCGCAGGTGTCGGCCGAAGTGCTGCGCAAGATGAAGAAGACCGCCGAGGACTATCTCGGCGAGGAAGTGACCGAAGCCGTCATCACCGTGCCGGCCTACTTCAACGACAGCCAGCGCCAGGCCACCAAGGACGCCGGCCGCATCGCCGGCCTGGAAGTCAAGCGCATCATCAACGAGCCGACCGCGGCCGCGCTCGCCTTCGGCATGGACAAGAAGCCGGGCGACTCCAAGATCGCGGTGTATGACCTCGGCGGCGGCACCTTCGACATCTCGATCATCGAGATCGCCGACCTCGACGGCGAGCACCAGTTCGAAGTGCTGGCGACCAACGGCGACACCTTCCTCGGCGGCGAGGACTTCGACCAGCGCCTGATCGACTACATCGTCACCGAGTTCAAGAAGGATCAGGGCGTCGACCTCAAGAACGACGTGCTCGCGCTGCAGCGCCTGAAGGAAGCGGCCGAGAAGGCCAAGATCGAGCTGTCCTCCGGCCAGCAGACCGAAGTCAACCTGCCCTACATCACTGCCGACGCCTCCGGGCCGAAGCACCTGGCGGTCAAGATCACCCGCGCCAAGTTCGAGGCACTGGTCGAAGACTTGGTCGAGCGCTCGATCGAGCCCTGCCGCGTGGCGCTGAAGGATGCCGGCCTGAAGGTCTCCGACATCGACGACGTGATCCTGGTCGGCGGCCAGACCCGCATGCCGATGGTGCAGGAGAAGGTCAAGGCGTTTTTCGGCAAGGAGCCGCGCAAGGACGTGAACCCGGACGAAGCCGTGGCCGTGGGCGCCTCCATCCAGGGCGGCGTGCTGCAGGGCGAGGTCAAGGACGTGCTGCTGCTCGACGTCACCCCGCTGTCGCTCGGCATCGAAACCCTGGGCGGCGTGATGACCAAGCTGATCCAGAAGAACACCACGATCCCGACCAAGGCCTCGCAGGTGTTCTCCACCGCCGACGACAACCAGAGCGCGGTGACCATCCACGTGCTGCAGGGTGAGCGCGAGATGGCTTCCGGCAACAAGAGCCTGGGCCAGTTCAACCTGTCCGACATCCCGCCGGCGCCGCGCGGCATGCCGCAGATCGAGGTCACCTTCGACATCGACGCCAACGGTATCCTGCACGTGTCGGCCAAGGACAAGGCCACCGGCAAGGAGAACAAGATCAAGATCCAGGCCAACTCCGGCCTGTCGGACGAGGAAGTCGAACGCATGGTGCGCGACGCCGAGGCCCATGCCGAGGAAGACAAGAAGGCGCACGAACTGGTCGATGCCCGCAATCAGTGCGACGCGCTGGTGCATTCGACGCGCAAGGCCCTGGGCGAGTACGGCGACAAGCTGCCCGACGACGAGAAGGCCAGGATCGAAGCCGCGATCAAGGATGCCGAAGAGGCGATCAAGGGCTCCGACAAGGACAGCATCGAAGCCAAGAGCCAGGCCCTGGCGATGGCCGCACAGAAGCTGGGCGAGCAGATGTATGCCCAGGCCCAGGCCGAGGGCGGTGATCAGGCTGGCGCCGGCACCCAGTCGTCCGGCAGCAAGGCCGACGACGCCGACGTGGTGGATGCCGAATTCACCGAAGTGAAGGACAAGAAGTAATCGTCACTCTGGCGAATCCTTCTCGGCCGAGCCCCGCCGGAGCCCTGCTCCGGCGCCGGCTCGGCCTTTGCGTGATACCAGACTGAGCGAAGCAACATGTCCAAAAGGGATTACTACGACGTTCTCGGCGTCAATCGCGATGCCGGCGACGACGAGATCAAGAAGGCCTACCGCAAGCTGGCCATGAAGTACCATCCGGACCGCAATCCGGACAACAAGGAAGCCGAGGAGAAGTTCAAGGAGGCCAAGGAGGCCTACGAGATGCTCTCCGACCCGCAGAAGAAGGCCGCCTACGACCGCTACGGCCATGCCGGCGTCGACCAATCGATGGGAGGCGGCCAGGGCTTCGAAGGCGGCTTCGCCGATGCCTTCGGCGACATCTTCGGCGACCTGTTCGGCGGCGGCCGCGGCGGGCGCTCGAACGTCTATCGCGGCGCCGATCTGCGCTACAACCTCGAGATCACGCTCGAGGAAGCCGCGCGCGGTGCCGAGAAGACGATCCGCATCCCCACCGTCGAGGAATGCGGCACCTGCCACGGCAGCGGCGCCAAGCCCGGCACCCAGCCCAAGACCTGTCCCACCTGCAACGGCCACGGCCAGGTACGGGTGCAGCAGGGCTTCTTCTCGATCCAGCAGACCTGCCCGAAGTGCCACGGCAGCGGCAAGATCATCCCCGACCCCTGCCGCGACTGCGGCGGCGCCGGCCGGGTCAAGAAGCACAAGACACTGGAAGTGAAGATTCCCGCCGGCATCGACGAAGGCATGCGCCTGCGCCACGGCGGCCACGGCGAACCGGGCGTCAATGGCGGCCCGCCGGGCGATCTCTACGTCGAGATCCACATCCGCAAGCACGCGGTGTTCGAGCGCGACCACGACGACCTGCACTGCGAGATGCCGCTGAGCTTCACCACCGCGGCGCTGGGCGGCGAAATCGAGATCCCGACGCTGGAAGGCATGGCCCGCCTGAAGATCCCGGCCGAGACGCAGAGCGGCAAGGTCTTCCGCCTGCGCGGCAAGGGCATCAAGAACGTGCGCAGCCACGTGCATGGCGACCTGCTCTGCCACGTCGTGGTCGAGACGCCGGTCAGGCTCACCGAACGCCAGAAGGAACTGCTGCGCGAATTCGAGGAGATTTCCAGCGGCAACGCCGACCGCCACAACCCGAAGGCCAAGTCCTGGATGGACAAGGTGAAGGACTTCTTTGGTACTTGAACCCTGGCGGCGCGCAGCGCCGCCTGTCCAGGCATGAAAATGACCCGCCATCACTCCGATGGCGGGCCATTTTTTTCATCATCGGGGCCCTTCCGCCCCGACGAGGCACCGCTCAGGCGCGGCGCCAGGTCGTGCCGCCCGCGCCGTCCTCCAGCACGACGCCGGCTTCGGCCAGTTCGGCACGGATGCGGTCGGCTTCGGCGTAGTCCCTGTTCTTCTTCGCCGCGGCACGCGCAGCAATCCGTGCTTCGATCGCCGCAGCGTCGAGCCCGCCGGCATCCGGCGTACCCGCCTGCAGGAAAGCCACCGGATCGCGCTGCAGCAGGCCGAGCACGGCGCCCAGCGCCTTCAGTTGCCGCGCCAGCCCCGGCGACGCGCTGCGATTGACCTCGTTGGCCAGTTCGAACAGCACCGCCATCGCTTCGGCCGTGTTGAAGTCGTCGTCCATCGCCGCGCGGAAGCGCCTCGCATGAGCTTCGTTCCAATCGACTTCGCCCTCGCCTTCGGCCGGCACGTTCTTCAATGCGGTGTAGAGCCGCGTCAGCGCGCTGCGCGCATCCTCGAGGTGCGCATCCGAGTAGTTCAGCGCGCTGCGATAGTGGGCGCGCAGGATGAAGAAGCGCACCACTTCGGCGTCGTACTGCTGCAGCACTTCGCGGATGGTGAAGAAATTGCCGAGCGACTTCGACATCTTCTCGTCGTCGACACGCACGAAGCCGTTGTGCATCCAGTAATTGACGAAGGCGTGGCCGTGCGCGCCTTCGGACTGGGCGATCTCGTTCTCGTGGTGCGGGAACTGCAGGTCCATGCCGCCGCCGTGGATGTCGAAATGGTCGCCGAGCAGTTCTGAACTCATCGCCGAGCATTCGATGTGCCAGCCCGGACGGCCGGCACCCCAGGGCGAATCCCACTTCACCTCGCCCGGCTCCTCGGCCTTGGCATGCTTCCACAGCACGAAATCGAGCGGATCGTTCTTGTCCTGGGCGACATCCACCCGCTCGCCGGCACGCAGCTCGTCGAGCGACTTGCCCGACAGCTTGCCGTAGCCGTCGAACTTGCGCACCGCGTAGCAGACGTCGCGGTTGGCGGCGACGTAGGCCAGGCCTTTCTGCTCGAGGCGCGAGATCAGGCTCTGCATCTGGACGACGTAGTCGGTGGCGCGCGGCTCGTGGTCCGGGCGCAGCACGCCGAGGGCGTCGGCGTCCTCGTGCATCGCGGCGATGAAGCGGTCGGTCAACTGGCGGATCGACTCGCCGTTCTCCTGCGCCCGGCGGATGATCTTGTCGTCGATGTCGGTGATGTTGCGCACGTAGTTCACATCCAGCCCGCTGGCCCGCAGCCAGCGCGCCACCATGTCGAACACCACCATCACGCGCGCATGGCCGAGGTGACAGAAGTCATACACCGTCATGCCGCACACGTACATGCGGACCTTGCCGGGCTCGATCGGGGTGAAGACTTCCTTGCTGCGCGTCAGGGTGTTGTAGATGGAAAGCATCGGCGAATGGAAAAACGGTGGGGAAGATCGGTTGAAAACCGGTTCGTCGGCGGCGCAATTGTGAGGGGGGGGTGCTTGTTGCTAGAATCCCGCGTCACCCAGGCGCCGGGCCGGCAGTCGAAGGCCGCAAATATACCACGGCCGCAATGCCTGCCATTTTCCCGGCCGCCACGACGTCCGCCGCCCATCCGGCCACCACGGCCGCGCACCGGAGATTCCATGAAAAAGCACCTGATCGCCTTTGCCGCGCTGGCATCGACCGCCCTGACCAGCCTCGGCGCCCTTGCCGCCAACCCCATGGTCGAGCTCAAGACCAACCAGGGCGAGATCGTCGTCGAAGTCTTCGCCGACAAGGCACCCAAGTCCGCCGAGAACTTCGTCCAGTACGTCAAGGACGGCTTCTACGACGGCACCGTGTTCCACCGCGTCATCGACGGCTTCATGGTCCAGGGCGGCGGCTTCGATGCCGACCTGAAACAGAAGAGCACCCGCGCGCCGATCGAGAACGAAGCCAAGAACGGCCTCAAGAACGAGCGCGGCACGCTGGCGATGGCCCGCACCGCCGATCCGCATTCGGCCAGCGCACAGTTCTTCATCAACCTGGTGCCCAACACCTTCCTCGACTATCCCTCGCGCGACGGCTGGGGCTACGCGGTGTTCGGCAAGGTCGTCAAGGGCATGGACGTGGTCGACAAGATCGCCAAGGTGCAGACCGCCAACCGCGGCTTCCACCAGAACGTGCCCGTCGAGGCGGTCGTCATCGAGAGCGCGAGCGTGCTCGAGAACGCAGCGCCGAAGAAAGCGGGCAAGTAAGCACGCCTGCATCCCCAACAGCTTTCCCCAGGAGAACAGCACATGGCAGTCAAGCTGCATACCAACCACGGCGTCATCACCCTCGAACTCGACGCCGACAAGGCGCCGCAGACGGTGGCCAACTTCATCGCCTACGTCGAGGCCGGCCACTACGACAACACCATCTTCCACCGCGTCATCGACGGCTTCATGATCCAGGGCGGCGGCTTCACCCCGGGCATGGACCAGAAGCCGACCGGCGAGCAGATCAAGAACGAAGCCGACAACGGCCTCAAGAACGAGCGCGGCACCATCGCCATGGCCCGCACCCAGGCGCCGCACTCGGCCACCGCCCAGTTCTTCATCAACGTCGCCGACAACGACTTCCTGAACTTCCGCTCGCCCGACCCGCAAGGCTGGGGCTACTGCGTGTTCGGCAAGGTCAGCGAAGGCATGGACGTGGTCGACGCGATCCGCAAGGTCAAGACCGGCTCCAGCGGCTTCCACCAGGACGTGCCGAAGGAAGACGTGATCATCGAACGCGCCGAAGTGGTCTGAAACCCGCGTCCGATCCCTACTGTCGTTTGACACCCCTGGCCGGACGTCCGGCCAGGACGAGACCGGCCCGTGCGACTACTCTTCATCTCCGATCTTCATCTATCGGAAGATCATCCGGAAACCGTGGCAGCCTTTCTCGCGTTTCTGGCCGGGCCGGCGCGCGAAGCCCGGGCACTCTACATTCTCGGCGACCTGTTCGAATACTGGGCCGGCGACGATGACGGCGACGCACCGCTCAACCGCGACATCGCCAGCGCATTGGCCGCCACTGCCCGCGCCGGCACCGCGATCCATTTCATGCCAGGCAACCGCGACTTCCTGCTCGGCGCCGACTACGCCGCCCGCGCCGGCATGGACATCCTGCCCGACCCATGGCTGCTCCAGACCGGCGACAGCCGGCTGCTACTCAGCCACGGCGACATCCTCTGCACCGACGATGCCGCCTATCAGGCCTACCGTGCCCAGGTGCGCGATCCGGCTTGGCAGGCCGCCTTCCTCGCCCGGCCACTGAGCGAGCGCAAGGCGCTGATCGACAACCTGCGCCGGCTCAGCACCGCCGAAAACGCCCGGAAGTCGATGGAGATCATGGACGTCAATGCCGATGCAGTCGCCGCGCTGCTGCGCGCGCACCACTACCCGACCTTGATCCACGGTCACACCCATCGTCCAGCGCACCACCGCATCCAGATCGACGGCCATGCCTGCTCGCGCCATGTGCTCGCCGACTGGCACGGCTCGGCGCCTCATCTGGCCTTCGACGGCCAGCAGCTCAGCACCAGCGAATACCACCCGAGTTGAAGGAAACGTCACCCATGTTCCGTTTCATCGCCATCTTCGTCGCGCTGCTCGTCGGGCTGTTTGCACTGGAGCTGACCAAGCCGGTGCAGGAGGCTCTGGTCACGCCCTGGACTTTCCTGCTCGCCAGAATCAGCGCCACACTGGTGTCCTTCTTCGATCCCGGCGTGATCGCGTACGACAAGGTGCTGATGCACGCCACTTCCGGCATCGGCGTGTCGATCGAAGCGGGCTGCAACGGCATCGAAGCCTGCATCATCCTGAGCGCTGCCATCCTCGCCTACCCGGCCGGCTGGAGAATTCGGCTCATCGGCATCGTCGCCGGCTTTGCCGCCATCCAGGCAGTCAACATCCTCCGGGTCATCACCCTGTTCTACCTCGCCGCCTGGAACCACGAAGCTTTCGAATTCGCCCACCTCTATCTGTGGCAGGCACTCATCATGCTCGACGTGCTGATCGTCTGGCTGATCTGGGTACGCCAGGTCGCCCGTAGCGAAGCCTCCCGGGAGCTTGCCCTTGCCTAGTCCGTTCAGCATCATCGGCGGGCTCTTCGTCCGCGCCCTGTTGTGGCTCGGCGTGCTGCTGAGCATCTGGTACTGGCAACGTGAGGTTTTCGCCCTGCCCGCAAGCTGGCTGGCCGGCCATGCAATGGAGTTCTTCTTTCCGTCCTGGGTGGCAGGCGTCGAGCAGGAAGGCAACATGGTGGTGCTGCTCACCCGCATCACGATCTTCGCCGAGGATGGCCGCATGGGCACGCTGACGCCGGAAGTCCGCGCCCTGACCTATTGCTACGGCCCACCCCTGTTCCTGGCCCTGCTGCTGGCGTCCCGCGCCAAAGGCATCTGGTGGAAATTCCCCGTCGGCCTGCTCGCCATGCTGCCCTTCCAGGCCTGGGGAATCAGCTTCGACTGGCTCGTCGACGTCGCCGTGCACATGGCGAACCTGACCTCCTCCGTCACCCGCTTCACCCCGCTCCACGCCAATCTGTTCGGCCTGGCATACCAGCTCGGCTTCCTGCTCTTCCCCACGCTGATCCCCTTCCTGCTCTGGGTCTATCTGGAACGTGGATTCGTCGCCACGGTGGCGGTGGATGGCGCAATGGCCGGAATGCTGGAAAAGAATGCTCCGGCGAATCCTTAGGCGAGGCGCAAGTAGCAAGAACGAGCATGGAAGCCGGACGCCAGCCGTTTGATGCCGCCGTGTGGTGCGGATGCAGGACTTGCCATGCCCCCCGAGTGCCGCACACGGCTCGAGCGCCGGCGACTGGCGGCCTGTAAACGAGCCAACGGCTCCGCAACACGGAGCCGTTGGCAGGCATTGGTGCAGAAGGCTGGCGTTCAGCCGCCCAGCCCCCGCGCCAGATCCGCCTTGAGATCCTCCACGGCTTCCAGTCCCACCGCAACGCGCAGCAGGCCGTCGCCGATGCCGGCCGCGGCGCGTGCTTCCGCCGTGATGCGGCCGTGCGTGGTCGTCGCCGGGTGAGTGATCGTCGTCTTGGTGTCGCCGAGGTTGGCGGTGATCGAGATCAGCCGGGTCGAATCGACCACTTTCCATGCCGCCTCGCGCCCGCCCTTGACGTCGAAGCTGACGATGGCGCCGCCGGACTTCTGCTGGCGCATCGCCAGTTCGTGCTGCGGATGCGAAGGCAGGCCGGGGTAATACACGCGGGCCACGCCGGGCTGGGTCTCGAGCCAGCGGGCCAGTTCCAGCGCCGCGGCCGACTGCGCTTCCATGCGGATGCGCAGGGTTTCCAGGCCCTTGAAGATCACCCAGGCGTTGAAGGGCGACAGGGTCGGCCCTGCCGTGCGCAGGAAGCGGAACACTTCTTCGGTGATCGCCTTCCGGCCCGCCACTGCGCCGCCCAGCACGCGGCCCTGGCCGTCCAGGTACTTGGTCGCCGAATGCACGACCACGTCCGCGCCGAGCTCCAGCGGACGCTGCAAGGCCGGCGTACAGAAGCAGTTGTCCACCGCCAGCAGTGCGCCGGCCTGGTGGGCGATCTCCGCCACCGCAGCGATGTCGACCACTTCGGTCAGCGGATTGGACGGCGTCTCGATGAAGAACAGGCGGGTGCGCGGCCTCACTGCCTTGCGGTAGGCATCGAGATCGGTCGCCGCCACGAAGCTGGTTTCGATGCCGAACTTCGACAGGATGCCGCCGAACAACTGCTGGGTGGCGCCGAACAGGCCGTTGGAGGCAACGATGTGATCGCCGGCCTGCAAGGTCGCCATCGCCAGCGACAGGATCGCCGACATGCCGGACGCCGTCGCCACGCAGGCTTCGGCGCCTTCGAGCGCGGCGAGCCGCGTCTGCATCGCGGTCACGGTCGGGTTCGAGAAACGGGCATAGACGTTGCCCTCCTCCTCGCCGGAAAAACGCGCCGCCGCCTGCGCCGCATTCTCGAACACGAAGCTCGAGGTCAGGTACATCGCTTCGCCGTGTTCGCCGAACTGGCTGCGTTCGATACCGGAGCGGATTGCCAGCGTGTCCGGATGAAGGGGAAGATCGTCAGGGAGCGTCATCGCAGTTCGCAGAGGATATCGGTTCAGTTGTCGGAGCCGGAAGCGAGGTTGAGGTCGAGCTGGCCGCCCTCGTCGTCGTGGAGGTCGACCTTGGCGGGCTTGTCCTCGCCGCGCTGGTTCTCGACGCCGTTCAGGTATTCGGCGGTGATGTCGCCGGTCACGTAGCAGCCGTCGAAGCAGGACGTCTCGAAGAAGCTGAGCGCGGGATTCAGCGCACGCACCGAAGCCTTCAGATCGTCGAGATCCTGATAGATCAGGCCGTCGGCGCCGATCTCGCGGCAGATTTCCTCCTCGGTGCGATCCGATGCGATCAGTTCGCCGCGCGTCGGCATGTCGATGCCATAGACGTTGGCATGGCGCACCGGCGGCGCCGCCGAGGCGAGATAAACCTTCCGCGCGCCGGCTTCCCGCGCCATGTTGACGATCTCCTTGCTGGTCGTGCCGCGCACGATGGAGTCGTCGACCAGCAGCACGCTCTTGCCCCTGAACTCCTGATGGATGGTGTTCAGCTTCTGGCGCACCGACTTCTTGCGCGTCGCCTGTCCCGGCATGATGAAGGTCCGGCCGATGTAGCGGTTCTTGACGAAGCCTTCGCGGTAGGGCAGCCCCAGGCGCTCGGCCATCTGCATCGCCGACGGCCGGCTGGAGTCCGGAATCGGGATCACGACGTCGATATCGACGTGCGGCATCGTGCGCTTCATCTTGTCGGCGAGGTACTCGCCCATCTTCATGCGCGACTCGTACACCGACACGCCGTCGATGATCGAATCCGGCCGCGCCAGATAGACGAACTCGAACATGCACGGCGCCTGCACGGTCTGCTCGGCGCACTGGCGACTGTGGAAGTTGCCTTCGGTGTCGATCAGCACCGCCTCGCCCGGCGCGACGTCGCGCAGCAGCTTGAAGCCGAGCACGTCGAGCGCCACCGACTCGGACGCCACCAGCCATTCGGTGCCGGCCTCGGCCTCGTTGCGGCCGATCACCATCGGGCGGATGCCGTAGGGGTCGCGGAAGGCGAGCAGGCCGTAGCCGGAGATCATCACCACCACGCCATAGGCGCCGCGACAGCGGCGATGGACGCCGGCCACGGCACGGAACACAGCCTCCTCGTCGAGCTTCAACCCATTACAGGCCGCCTGCAGCTCATGCGCCAGCACGTTCAGCAGCACTTCGGAATCGCTGCTGGTGTTGATGTGGCGGAGATCGGACAGGAAGATCTCGCGCTTGAGCGCATCGGAATTCGTCAGGTTGCCGTTGTGCGCCAGCAGCAGGCCGAAGGGCGAATTGACGTAGAAGGGCTGTGCTTCCGAGGCGTTGTAGGCTGAGCCGGCCGTCGGATAGCGGACGTGGCCGATGCCCCAGTTGCCTTCGAGGTTGCGCATGTTGCGCGTGCGGAACACGTCGCGCACCAGGCCCGAGCCCTTGTGCATGTGGAATCGCCCGCCTTCGGCGGTGGCGATGCCTGCCGCATCCTGCCCGCGGTGCTGCAGCACCTGAAGACCGTCGTACAGAAGCTGGTTGACTGGGGAGGTCGCGACGACTCCGAGAATTCCGCACATGAGGATTTCGCCTATCTGAATCGAATCTTGTCGGCCACCACTTCGGGCAGCCAGGGTTTGGCGGCAAGAACCGCCGTTTCCAACGGTGGCGAGAACAAGGCCTGCGTCCACCAGGGTTCACGGGACAGACCGGCGAGGCCGCCGATCAGCACGACCACCAGCGCCACCAGCAGGCCACGCGCGATGCCGAACAGCGCGCCGAAGAAGCGGTCGGTCGCCCCCAGGCCCGCGGCATGCAGCAGCTGGCGCAGCAGGTAGCGGACGAGCGCAGTCAGGATCAGCACCCCGAGGACGACCAGCGCACCGCCGGCCACCTGCCGCCACAAGGGTTCGGCGATGAGCCCGGCAAAGACCCGGGCCGCCTGTTCGTTATAGCGCCAGGCGGCAAAAAGCGCGAGCACCCAGGCCATCACGGCCATGACCTCGCTGACCAGGCCGCGCCACATGCCCACTGCCGCGGACAAGGCCAGGATGCCGAGGAACACGTAGTCGAATACCGTCATGCGGAAACCGTCAGCGCGGCGTGATCACGGTACTGAAACCCAGCGCCCGCAGTTGCTCGGCCGTCTTGTCGGCGGCGCTCCTGCCGGTGATGGGGCCGACGCGCACGCGCGTGACGTTGCCAGCCTTCTCGGTATAGGCGGCAAATCCCTGCTTCTTGAGATCGGCAGCAATGCGCGAGGCCCTGGCGGCGTCGCCGAAGGCACCGATCTGCAGGATGAAGCTTTCGCCCTTCGGCGTCTGGGCCTTCGGCACTTCGCGGCCTTCGATCGCGGCGCGCGCGCGCGCGGCTTCGGCCGCCTCATCGGCAGCGGAGCGTGCGGGTGCGGGCTTGGGCGTTTCGGGTTTCGTCGCAGCGGGCTTCGCGGGAGGAGTCGGTGCTCCGGCGGCCGGCGCCTCGGGCTTCGCCGGCACAGGCGGCGGCGCGTCGACGGTGGGAGGCGGGGATGGCGGCGCCTGCTCCTCGGGCGAGGGCGTGGTTGCGGGCACCGGATCTTCCGCAGCCGCATTCGGGCGGACCTGGCCGGCAGGTGCGTCGCGGTCCGGAATCGTGATCTGGATGTCGCCGCTGACCGGATGCGGCTCCTGCTCCATCATCATCGGCAGGATGATCGCCGCCAGCAGCGCAAGTGCGATCGCGCCCACCAGCCGGCGCCGGGCGCGTTTCTTGATGTCGAGGTTTTCTGCGTCGCTCACGAAACGATCTCGTCAGTGTCTGCCCGCTTTCACCACGTCGAGCACTTCGGCTACGGTCAGGAAGGAGCCGAAGACCACGATTCTATCACCCTCCCCTGCACCCTGCTGCGCCGCAGCATAAGCATCCTTCGGCGAGGGAAAACACCGGATGCCGGCTTCGATGCCCGCCATATGCAGGCGCAGCGCCAGCTCTTCCGCCTTGAGGCCGCGCGGGCCGGGCAGATCGGCAAGCAGCCAGTGGTCGATCCGGCCCTTCAGCAGCGACACGACGCCTTCGACATCCTTGTCGCCGAGCATGCCGAGCACCGCCCAGGTTTCCGGATGGAAACCCATGCTCCCCAGGTTCTCGGCCAGCACGCCGGCCGCCTGCGGGTTGTGGGCAACGTCCAGCACCACCGCCGGACGGCCGGGCAGGACCTGGAAGCGGCCCGGCACCTCGACCAGCATCAGGCCCTGGCGGATGGCCTGCATCGATACCGGGATGCGGTCACGCACGGTGTCGAGCACCGTCATCACCGCAGCGGCGTTGAGCAACTGGTTGGCCCCCCGCAGCGCCGGATAGGCCAGGCCGCCGCGCTTGA
Organism: Thauera butanivorans NBRC 103042; assembly: GCF_001591165.1. Taxonomy (GTDB): domain Bacteria; phylum Pseudomonadota; class Gammaproteobacteria; order Burkholderiales; family Rhodocyclaceae; genus Thauera; species Thauera butanivorans. The sequence continues at coordinate 41,490 of NZ_BCUG01000029.1, read as the reverse complement.
CCAGCGCACCCTGCGCAGGCGGCGCCTGGTAGCGCCAGTAGCCCCACTGCTGGCGGTCGCCGCCGAAGCCGAAATCGCGGCCGCTGATCCACAACTGCGCGCCGATCGCCTCGGCATGGTCGCGCAAGCTGGCCGGCGGTTGCGGGTCGCCGCACACGGCGGGCCGGCCGGAACGGAAGATGCCGGCCTTCTCGAAGCCGATCGCTTCCCGGGTGTCGCCGAGATAATCCATGTGGTCGAGCGCGATACTGGTCACCAGCGCGCAATCGGCGTCGAACACGTTCACCGCGTCCAGCCGGCCGCCCAGGCCGACTTCGAGGATGACGACGTCCGGCGCCTCCTTGCGGAACACTTCCCAGGCGGCCAGCGTGCCATGCTCGAAATACGTCAGCAGCGTGTCGCCGCGGGCGGCTTCGACCGCATCTAAAGCCGCGACCAGCGCCTCGTCGGCCACTTCCTTGCCATCGACGCGGACACGTTCGTTGTAGCGCAGCAGATGCGGCGAGGTATAGCAGCCGACGCGATAGCCTTCGGCCAGCAGGATCGCCTCCAGCATCGCGCAGCACGATCCCTTGCCGTTGGTGCCGCCCACCGTGATCACCAGCGCATCGGGATCGGCTCCGAGCACGGCCCGCACCCGCGCGACACGCTCCAGGCCGAGCTGGATGGTCTGCACATGGCGCTGTTCGAGCAGTTGCAGCCAGCCGGCCAGCGTGCGCGGCGAAACGGCAGTGGACGAAGAAACCATCAGGCAGCCGAGGCGGCGGGCTGGCGCAGCAGCAGGCAGAGCAGACGGGCCAGCTCCTGCCGCATCTCGCGGCGATCGACGATCAGGTCGATGGCGCCCTTCTCCAGCAGGAACTCAGCGCGCTGGAAGCCTTCCGGCAGCTTCTCGCGCACCGTCTGCTCGATCACGCGCGGGCCGGCAAAGCCGATCAGCGCGCCCGGCTCGGCGATGACGACGTCGCCCATGAAGGCGAAGCTCGCCGACACGCCGCCCATGGTCGGGTCGGTCAGCACGGTGACGAAAGGCAGCCGGCGCTCGGCCAGGCCCGTGATCGCCGCCGTGGTCTTGGCCATCTGCATCAGCGAGAACAGGCCTTCCTGCATGCGCGCGCCGCCCGAGGCGGTGATGCAGATGAAGGGCAGGCGCTGCTCATAGGCGGCCTTGGCGCCGCGCACGAAGCGCTCGCCGACCACCGACCCCATCGAACCGCCGAGGAACTCGAACTCGAAACAGGCCACCACCACCGGCACGCCGCCGATCAGCCCCTGCATCACGACCATCGCGTCGACCTCGCCGGTCTCGGCTCCCGCAGCCGACAGGCGCTCGGGATACTTGCGCGAGTCCTTGAACTTCAGCGCATCGATCGGCCTCACTTCGGCGCCGATCTCGACGCGCCCTCCGATGTCGAACAGCATGTCGAGACGCTGGCGCGCGCGCAGCCGGTTATGGTGTCCGCACTTCGGGCACACGCCCTGGTTGCTGTCGAGGTCGGAGCGATAGAGCACGGCTTCGCATGCGCTGCACTTGCTCCACAGCCCTTCCGGAATCGTCGACTTGCCGCGCCCTGCGTTGTCGCTGCGCTTGATCTTCGGCGGCAGCAGCTTCTGCAACCAACTCATGATTTCACTCCTGTTGCCGGTTCGATGGCGTCGAGCGCTGCGCGGATGCTGCGCATGAAGGCATGCACGCGTGCGACGGCTTCGCCTGCCGGGGCCTGCTCGATTTCCTCGATGATCCGGCTGCCGATGACGACCGCGTCGGCAACGGCACCGATGCGCCGGGCACTCTCGGCATCGCGGATGCCGAAACCGACGCCGACCGGCAGGCCGACCGCGGCGCGGATCTGCGGAATGCGGCGCGCGACCTCGTCGATGTCGAGCCTGCCGCTGCCGGTCACGCCTTTCAGCGAGACGTAGTAGATGTAGCCGCTGCCCGCCGCGGCGACGTCGGCGAAACGCTGCTCGGTCGACGTCGGCGCCAGCAGGAAGATCGGATCCAGGCCGGCGGCCTTGGCCGCGCGGGTGAAGCCGGTGCATTCCTCGGGCGGATAATCGACCACCAGCACGCCATCCACGCCCGCTTCGCTGGCGGCGGCGACGAAGTTTCCAACGCCCATGGCTTCGATCGGGTTAGCGTAGCCCATCAGCACCACCGGCGTCTCGGCGTTCCCGGCGCGGAAGGCGCGGACGGTGTCGAGCACCTTGCGCAGGCTCATGCCCTGCTCCAGCGCACGCTCGGAGGCGCGCTGGATGGTGGGGCCGTCGGCCATCGGGTCGGAGAAGGGCACGCCCAGCTCGATGACGTCGGCGCCGCCGTCGACCAGGGCGCGCATCAGCGGCAGGGTCAGCGCGGGCTCGGGAAAACCAGCGGTGACGAAGGGAATCAGCGCCTTGCGGCCATCGGCCTGCAAGCGCTGGAAAACGGTCTGGATTCTTGACATGTCACGTCTCGATCACGCAGCGGGCCGCAAGGCGGCCCGGGGAGGTTCAGAACTGGATGCCGGAACGTTCGGCGACGGTGTGCATGTCCTTGTCGCCGCGGCCCGACAGATTCACCAGCAGGATCTGGTCGCGCGGCAGCGTCGGCGCCAGCTTGGCTGCGTAAGCCAGCGCGTGCGAGGACTCCAGCGCCGGGATGATGCCTTCGTAGCGGCACAGGTCGTGGAAAGCCTGCAGCGCTTCGGCATCGGTCGCGGCGACGTACTCGGCGCGCTTCGAATCCTTCAGCCAGGCATGCTCGGGGCCGACGCCCGGATAGTCCAGGCCGGCTGAAATCGAATGCGTCTCGATGATCTGGCCGTCCTCGTCCTGCATCAGGTAGGTACGGTTGCCGTGCAGCACGCCGACGGGCGCATCGGTGGTCAGCGGCGCCGCATGGCGGCCGGTTTCGAGGCCGTCGCCCGCCGCCTCGACGCCGACCAGGCGGACGCCTTCGGCACCGATGTAGGGATGGAAGATGCCGATCGCGTTGGAGCCGCCGCCGACGCAGGCAATCACGTAGTCCGGCTGGCGCCCGGCCATCTCCGGCATCTGCACCAGGCATTCCTTGCCGATCACGGTCTGGAAGTCGCGCACCAGCAGCGGATAGGGATGGGGCCCGGCCACGGTGCCGATGATGTAGAAAGTGTCGGCGACATTGGTGACCCAGTCGCGCATCGCTTCGTTCAGCGCATCCTTCAGCGTCTTCGAGCCGGACTCGACCGGCACCACGGTGGCGCCGAGCAGCTTCATGCGATAGACGTTGGCGGCCTGGCGCTTGACGTCTTCCGAGCCCATGTAGACCACGCATTCCATGCCGTAGCGCGCGGCGATGGTCGCGGTGGCGACACCGTGCTGCCCCGCGCCGGTCTCGGCGATCACCCGCTGCTTGCCCATGCGACGGGCCAGCAGCGCCTGGCCGATGCAGTTATTGACCTTGTGCGCGCCGGTGTGGTTGAGGTCTTCGCGCTTCAGGTAGATCTGCGCGCCGCCGAGCGTCTCCGACCAGCGCTTGGCGTGGTAGATCGGGCTCGGACGGCCGACGTAGTGCTTGAGCTCGTATTCGAACTCGGCCATGAAGGTGGGGTCGGCCTGGCACGCGGCATAGGCCTCGCGCAGCTCGGCCAGCGCCGGCATCAGGGTCTCGGCGACGAAAACGCCGCCGTGAGGGCCGAAATGCCCGCTTGCGTCGGGAAACTGGTAAGGCATGTCAGCCATCTGCTTGTCGAACTCCATCGATGAACGCGGCGATCCGGGCCGCATCCTTGATTCCCTTGCCGCTTTCGACTCCGCTCGAGACGTCGACCGCCCACGGCCGGAGGCGCCGCACCGCCTCGGCGACGTTGTCCGCGTCGAGCCCGCCGGAAAGCACGAGCGGCCGCCCGAAGCCCTCAGGAATCAGCGACCAGTCGAAAGTTTTCCCTCCGCCGCCATAACCCTCGACGAAGGCGTCGACGAGGATCCCGCTGGCGTGCGGATGCGAAGCCGAGAATTCTACCAGATCGACCCCCGGCCGCATCCTCGCGGCCTTGATCCATGGCCTGCCGTGGCCGGCGCAATCGGCCTCGCTCTCGTCGCCGTGGAACTGCAGCAGTTGCAGCGGCACACGCTCGAGCACGGCCTGGATCTCTTCCCGCACGGGATTCACGAACAGGCCAACGGCGGTGACGAAAGGCGGCAGCAAGGCCGCGAGTTCGGCCGCCCGATCGATGCTGAGCGCACGCGGGCTGGGCGGATAGAAGACGAAACCGATCGCATCGGCACCGAGTTCGACGGCGGCACGCACGTCCTGCGGGCGCGTCAGGCCGCAGATCTTGATTCGGGTACGGGGCATTCAGGTGAGGGGGAGCTGAGGCAGCGCGATGATACGCCCATCGCCGGGCAGCGGCCAGCGCGGCGGATAGGCAACACCGCACAGGTACAGGCCGTCCGGTGCAAAGGTCGGCGCAGCATGGATGCGATCCTGCGCTGCGAGCTGCGCCTGCATCCACTCCACCGGGTAACGCCCCTTGCCGACATAGACCAGCGCCCCGACCAGGTTGCGGACCATGTGATGCAGAAAGCCATTGGCGCGGAAGTCGAACAGCAGGTATTCGCCCTGGCGGGCGACGCGCGCTTCGCGCATGACGCGAACCGGTGTCTTCGACTGGCAGCCGGCGGCACGGAAGGACGAAAAATCATGCGTGCCGACCAGGCATTCGGCCGCCTCGGCCATCCGCAGTTCGTCCAGCGGCGCATGGAACCAGCCGACCCGCCCGGCCAGCATCGCCGGCCGCGTCGGACTGTTGTGCAGGATGTAGCGATACTGGCGCTCATAGGCGAGAAAGCGCGAGTGGAAATCCTCATCCACCGCCACCGCCCAGCGCACGACCACCGCCGCCGGCAGCAAGGCATTCACGCCGCGCACCCAGGCCGTCATCGGCCGTGACGCCTCGGTATCGAAATGCGCCACTTGGGCGCTCGCGTGGACACCGGCATCGGTGCGCCCCGCGCAGTGCAGGCGCACCGGCGCGGCGGCGATCTCCGTCAGCGCCCGTTCGAGCACGTCCTGCACCGTGCGGCCATGCGCCTGGCTCTGCCAGCCGCAGAAGGCATCGCCGGCATATTCGATGCCGAGCGCTATGCGGCCCATGGCAGGCTCCACAGCGACACCCCCAGGCCCAGCAGCCCCAATGCTGCGGCAACGGCGACATCCAGCGGCCCCAGTCGCTCGCGGACGAGCCTGACCGGCTCCAGCTCGCCACCGGCGCCATCGTCACCAGTGTCGCGCAGCCAGTCCTTCCAGTGCGTCGCACTGCCACGCGGCGAAGCCTCGACGAAGCGCAGCACCAGTATCAGACGCAAGGCCAGGTCACCGGCACGCAGGCCGATCACGGAAAAAGGACGGCTCAGGCTGTAGAGCCCGCCAACCAGACGCTCGACCGGCAGGCGTTCGAGCAACAGCGCCACCGCACACACCACCGCGATCAGGCGCCCGCCATGGACCAGGGCGAGCATCGCCCCCTCACGGCTGGGTGAAAGCTGTGGCCAGGACGGGAACACCGCTTCGCCCGGCGTGAACCAGCCGAACAGCAGCACGATGGCAAACATCAGCACCCGTACCCGGCGCAGCAGGCGCAACGCCCTGTCACGGGCGAAACCGAGTGCGAGCGCCAGGCTGGCGGCGGCGACCCACGCCAGCGCCACCGGGCCGAGGAATTGTACCGACGCCACGCCGGCGAACCACAACGACAGCAGAAGTCCTGAATGCATGCCTGTAATGAAGAAGCCCTCGGCGGGGGCGAAGAGGGAATATTTTGCCTGGGGCGCATTCTGCCTGCCGACGCTTGCCGCGGCAAAAAAAGACAGCCCCCGCAGAGCTACGGCCCTGCGGGGGCAAATCCGGATTCGAACTCAGGACAGGCGCTCGATCATCTCGCGGGCGGTTGCCTGCTGCGCTGCGGAGCCTTCGCGCAGCACTTCATCCAGCAGTTCGAGCGCGCCTTCCTTGTCGCCCATGTCGTCGTAGGCGCGCGCCAGCTCGAGCTTGGTCTCCACTTCGTCACCGGACGCCGCCAAATCGGCATCGAGAGTGTCGGCCGCAGCGAAATCCACCTGGGACTGGCCGAGCTGGGTCGCTTCGATCGAGATCGGAACGGTCGTTCCATCCTCCGCCGGCGAGGTACCGAAGTTGTCCAGATCCAGATCGATCGAGGTCAGGTCGAGGCTCGCGGCACCGGCCGCCGGAGGCGGCACCGGTGCATCGATGTCGAAATCGAAATCCAGCAAGCTGCTGTCGAAGCTGGTCTGCTCGATGTCAACGACCGGCATCGGCACATCGTCCGATCCGCCCCCGGGTTGGGGTCCGGCGGGCGTCAGATCGAGATCGGGCAGCTCGAAATCGAGCGCGGACGCCAGGCCCACATCCGCAGTCGCCGCCGCTTGCGAACTCTCTTCGGCCGCACGCGCTGCGGACTCGGTCGCGGCGTCTGCCGCCCCGCCGGCGCTGCCCGCTTCGTCGATCTCGAGATCGAAAGTCAGGCCTGCATCCTCAGCCGCCTGCGTTGCGACCGGCGCTGCCGGCGTTTCGCCCCCCAGGTCGAGTTCGAAGTCGATCACCCCGGCGTCGAGCGTTCCGGCGACTTCGGCTTCCGGGGCAGTTGCTTCCGCAGCGGCATCGACTGCAGCCGGGGCCTGCACGGAATCGGGCAAGGCATCGGCTCCTTCCTCGCCGCTTTCCTTCTCGCCACCGAGCTGGCTCAGTTCGCCCGGCACCATCCAGGTGTCGCGCATCTGCGACTGGCTCGGCCCCATGGGCAAGGAGCTGGTGAAATCGAGATCGGCCAGCGAGGCCGGCTCGGACACCGGAATGGAAGTCCGCGCCGGCGCTGCGGGCTCGGCTTCGACGCTGAAACTGTCCGCCGGCGCCTCGGCTGCAGCCGATCCGACTGCGCCCGCAACCGCGGCCGCCGCACCTGCCGCGACGCCCAGCGGCATCTCGGTCGGGACTTCGTTCTCGCTCGGCTTTTCGGCATACAGGGGATTGTCGGCATCCAGCTTGCGGCCCATCGCCGCGGCCTTCTCCCAGTCGCTGCCCTGGCCGCCGGACTGTGCGAACAGTTCGGAGGCGACGGTCTCGAACTGGCGCGGATCCTTGCGCTGGGCGTAGATTTCCAGCAGCTTCAGGTGGATCGCCGTACGCGCGGGATCGGCCTTCAGCGCGTCCTGCAGAATCTCCTCCGCCTGCACGTCGCGGCCATACGCCATGTAGACATCGGCTTCCGCAACCGGATCGACCCCTTCGTCGGCATCGATCGCCGACAGCCCGGTCTGGCTGAAGTCGGTCTGCATGATGCTGCTGGCACCGGTATCGACGCTCTGCCCGCCGGTCGAGTCGAACACGCTCTGTCCACCCGGGGCCAGCTCGCTCAAGGCTGCCGGCGCAGGAGCGGCAGCCGCCTTGCGCCGATTCCGCAGCTTGAGGCCGGCATAACCGAGCAACAAGGCCAGGATGCCGCCACCTCCCGCGATGACGGAAGGGTCTTCCATCATCGACTCCATGAAGCTCGGCTCGGGTGGCGGCGGTGGCGGCGGCGCCCTGCGCACCGGGCGCTTCGGCGGCGCCTCCTTTGCCGCAGCCTCGGCCACTTTGGCGGCTTCCGGCGCGGCAGCCTCCGCGCTGGCGGTTGCGGCCGGAGCTTCTGCACGCTGGGCAGGCTCGGCCTGGCCCGCCTCGGCCGGCTGGGTGGCATCCGATGCAGCCGCCGGCTCCTCGGCCGCGGCGGGCGTGTCCACCGCAGCCGCCGACAGCAGCGGCTCGGCTGCAGATTCGCTGGCAACGGGCGACAACGGCAGTTCGGCTACCGGCGGCATGCCTTCCGCTTCCTGCTGCAGCTGGGCGAGCGGTGCGCTGCGCAGCTCGAGCAGCTTCTTCATGTCGTTGATGCTCGCTTCGAGCTGCGCCAGCCTGGCATTGGCCTCCTCCAGCGCCCGCTCGCGTGCGGCCAGTTCTTCCTCGAGCGCCTGCAGGCGGCTGTCTGCATCGGCGGAGCCTTGCGCCGGCTGGCTGCGGGAAACCCTCAACTGGTCGCCATTGTCCGCGGGCGCCTGCGGTTCCTCGACGCGCGGCACGATCCTGCCCGCGCTTTCCTGCCCGGCCTCGGCCTGCTGTGCCGGTGCGCGGCGGGCCGCGGCGGCAGCCAGGCCGCGGCGGTAGGCATCGAAATCGGCGGAATGGACCCGGATCTCGCGCCGAGCCTCGGCAGGCGCAATGCCGCGGGCTGCATCGGCATCGGGAATGGCGAGCACTTCACCGGCACGCAGGCGGTTGATGTTGCCGCCATCGAAGGCATTGCGGTTGGCGCGATACAAGGCGACCAGCATCTGGTCGAGCGTCACGCCCGGCTGTGCATTGGCAGTCGCGATCCGGTTCAGGGTATCGCCGCGGCGGACCGTGTAGGAGTCGACGGGCGTTCGCGCGACAGGCGGCGGTGCCGACCGTGTCGGCGCCTGGCTGCGTGCGGCGGGCGTGGCCGGCATATCGACGGCCGCCGCCAGCGGCTGGGGCGCGGTGAGATCGACCGGATCGAGCAGGAAAGTGTATTCCCGGGCGACGCGGCCGTTGGCCCAATCGAGCTCGACCAGCAGATCGACGAAAGGATCGTTGATCGGCCGGTCGCTGGACAGGCGGACGACGGGGCGGGATGCGCGCGTATCGACGCTGACCCGAATCGCCGCGGCCGCAGCCGAATACGCGATGCTTGCCCGCTGGAAAGCTTCGGGCGACGCGATTTTCGCCGTCAGCGACTGCAGTTCCTGCGCCGTCGCACTGATCTGGATTTCTGCGCGCAGTGGCTGACCCAGGCCGCTGAAGACGTTGATCTGCCCGAGGCCCGCGGCCTGTGAGCCGAGCGGAATCGAAGCGATGGCCAGCGCAATCAGGGATGCCTTGAGCGAGGTTTTCATCATGGTCTTCAAACTGCGTTTCCCCCGAAAGCCGAGCTTTCCTGTCGAAAAGCGTCGTGGTTTGGGCTAGAAATCTAGCATCTTCCCCAGTGAGCCGCAGCAATCCACGTCAATTCACGGATGCACGGCGTGAATTAATACCGCGATCGCAGCCCCCGGAAAAGCAAAGGGGGCCGCAGCCCCCTCTGATTACGGCACGGAATGCCGATTCTTGACGCTCGATCAGCGCTCGACCAGGATGCGCAGCATGCGGCGCAGCGGCTCGGCGGCCCCCCACAGCAACTGGTCGCCGACCGTGAAGGCGCCGAGATAGTCCGGCCCCATCGCCATCTTGTGCAGGCGGCCGACCGGCACCGACAGCGTGCCGGTGACGGCGGTCGGCGTCAGTTCGCGCTCGGTGAGTTCGCGCTCGTTGGGCACGACCTTCACCCACTGGTTGGCGCCGGCGATGATGTCGCTGATCTCGTCGAGCGGCACGTCCTTCTTCAGCTTGATGGTCAGCGCCTGCGAATGGCAGCGCATCGCGCCGATGCGCACGCACAAGCCGTCGATCGGGATCGAGCCCGGGGTGCGGAACGCCGGGTTGCCGAGGATCTTGTTGCATTCGGCACCACCCTTCCACTCTTCCTTGCTCTGGCCGTGCTCGACCGGCACGTCGATCCACGGGATCAGGCTTCCGGCCAGCGGCGTGTTGCGGAAGTTCTTCTTCGGGAAGCCGTCCGAGCGCATGGTCTCGGCGACCTTGCGGTCGATCTCGAGGATGGCCGAGGCCGGATCGGCGAGCAAGTCCTTGACCGAGTCGTGGATCGTGCCCATCTGGCTGATCAGCTCGCGCATGTTCTGCGCGCCGGCGCCCGAGGCCGCCTGGTAGGTCATCGCCGAGATCCACTCGACGAGGCCGTGCCGAAACAAGCCGCCGAGGCCCATCAGCATCAGCGACACGGTGCAGTTGCCGCCGATCCAGTTGCGCCCGCCCTTGTCCAGCGCGGCGTCGATGACGTCGCGGTTGACCGGGTCGAGGATGATCACGGCGTCGTCGTTCATGCGCAGCGCCGAGGCGGCGTCGATCCAGTGGCCGTTCCAGCCGGTGGCACGCAACTTCGGGAAGACTTCCTTGGTGTAGTCGCCGCCCTGGCAGGTCACGACGATGTCGCAACTCTTCAGCGCGTCGATGTCCGTCGCGTCCAGCAAGGGCGCAGCCGCTTCCTTGCCGCCGAAGGACGGCGCCTTGCCGCCGGCGTTCGAGGTGGAGAAATACACCGGCTCGATGAAGGCGAAGTCGCCTTCTTCGACCATGCGCTGCATCAGCACGGAACCGACCATGCCACGCCAGCCAACCAGACCGACTCGATTCATGTTCATCACTCTCAGCAAAAACGTTTTTCGAAGAATCCGTTCGGACCCGACAGCTTACAGGGCGGCGAGCACCGCGTCGCCCATCTCGCGGGTACCGACCTTCTTCGTACCCGGCTCGTAGATGTCGCCGGTGCGCAGACCTTGCGCGAGCACCGTCTTGACCGCGTTCTCGATGCGCTGCGCGGCCTCTTCCTGATTGAAGGTATAGCGCAGCATCATCGCCGCCGACAGGATGGTGGCAAGCGGGTTGGCGACGCCCTTGCCGGCGATGTCCGGCGCCGAACCGTGCGAAGGCTCGTACAGGCCCTTGTTGTTGGCGTCGAGCGAGGCCGACGGCAGCATGCCGATGGAACCGGTCAGCATCGAGGCTTCGTCCGACAGGATGTCGCCGAACATGTTGCCGGTGACCATGACGTCGAACTGCTTGGGCGCACGCACCAGCTGCATCGCGGCGTTATCGACCAGCATGTGGCTCAGTTCGACATCCGGATAGTCCTTGGCCACTTCCTCGGCGATGTCGCGCCACAGCTGGGTGCATTCGAGCACGTTCATCTTGTCGACCGAGCACAGCTTCTTGCCGCGCTTCTGCGCCGCCTCGAAGGCCACCTTGAGGATGCGGCGGATCTCGTACTCGGCGTAGATCATCGTGTTCCAGCCCACGCGCTGCTGCGTGCCGTCCACTTCGCGGGTCTCGATGCCGCGCGGCTGGCCGAAGTAGATGTCGCCGGTCAGCTCACGCACGATCAGGATGTCGAGGCCGGCGACGACCTCGGGCTTCAGCGAGGAGGCGTTGGCCAGTTCGGGGTACAGGATCGCCGGGCGCAGGTTGGCGAACAGGTTCAGATCCTTGCGGATGCCGAGCAGGCCGCGTTCCGGGCGCTGCTCGCGCGGCAGGTTGTCCCACTGCGGGCCGCCGACGGCGCCGAGCAGCACTGCATCGGCTTCGCGTGCGAGCTTCTGCGTCGCCTCGGGATAAGGCGTGCCGGTCGCATCCACGGCGCAGCCGCCGAGCAATGCCTCTTCCATCTCCAGCCCGAGGTCGAGCGCCTGCAGCACGCGCACGGCCTCCGCCATGATTTCCGGACCGATGCCGTCGCCCGGCAGCACGCAAATCTTCATTCCGTCTTTTCTCCTGTTGGCCCGCGCCGCAGCGGCTCAGGCAAAGTAATAGGGGTGCTCGGCGCGCCGGCGCTCTTCGTAGGCTTTGATCTTGTCGGCATGGCGCAGGGTCAGGCCGATGTCGTCCCAGCCGTTGAGCAGGCATTCCTTGCGGAAGGGATCGATGTCGAAGCCGATCGTCCTGCCGTCCGGACGGGTGATGGTCTGCGCCGCCAGGTCGACGACCAGGCGGTAGCCTTCGTTCGCTTCGCACTGGCGGAAGAGTTCGTCGACTTCGGCTGCATCCAGCTTGATCGGCAGCAGGCCGTTCTTGAAGCTGTTGTTGAAGAAGATGTCGGCGAAGCTCGGCCCGATCAGCACGCGGAAGCCGTAGTCTTCCAGCGCCCACGGCGCGTGCTCGCGCGAGCTGCCGCAGCCGAAGTTGTCACGCGTCAGCAGGATCTGCGCGCCTTGGTAGCGCGGCTGGTTGAGCACGAAATCCGGGTTCAGCGGACGCTTGCTGTTGTCCTGGCCCGGCTGGCCGACGTCGAGATAGCGCCATTCGTCGAAGGCGTTGGGGCCGAAGCCGCTGCGCTTGATCGACTTCAGGAACTGCTTCGGGATGATGGCGTCGGTGTCGACGTTGGCGCGGTCGAGCGGCGCGACCAGGCCGTCGAGCTTGGTAAACGGATTCATTATTTCACTGCCCTCTGGATGGCTTCGCCACCCTTTTCGATATCCTTGCCAATGCCATGCACGGTGTTGCAGGCGCCGAGCGACAGCCCGGCGAGCACGGCGGCGAGGACCATTGCTGCTCCCCTCATCGGGACACTCCTGGCGAACGCGCGGCTCAGCCGAGCTGGCGCACGTCGGTGAAGTGGCCGGTCACCGCGGCGGCCGCGGCCATCGCCGGGCTGACGAGATGCGTGCGACCGCCGGCGCCCTGCCTGCCTTCGAAGTTGCGGTTCGAAGTCGAGGCGCAGCGTTCGCCCGGCTCCAGCCGGTCGGCGTTCATCGCCAGGCACATCGAACAGCCCGGCTCGCGCCATTCGAAGCCGGCGGCGACGAAGATCTCGTGCAGCCCTTCATCTTCGGCCTGGCGCTTGACCAACCCGGAACCCGGCACCACCAGCACGCGCTTGACGCTGTCCGCCTTGCGCCGGCCCTTGGCCACCGCAGCCGCTTCGCGCAGATCCTCGATGCGCGAGTTGGTGCATGAGCCGATGAAGACCTGGTCGACGGCGATCTCGGTGATCGGCGTGTTCGGCTCCAGCCCCATGTATTTCAGCGCCCGCTCGATGCCCTCGCGGCGCACCGGATCGGCCACCGCGGCCGGATCGGGCACGCGGCCATCGACCGTGGTGACCATTTCGGGCGAGGTGCCCCAGGTGACCTGCGGCAGGATGTCCTCGGCCTTCAGTTCGACGACCTTGTCGAACTGCGCGCCTTCGTCGCTCTTCAGCGTGCGCCAGTAGGCCACCGCCTGCTCCCAGGCCTCGCCCTTGGGCGAGAACGGGCGACCCTCGAGGTATTCGATGGTGGTTTCATCGACGCCGACCATGCCGGCTCGCGCGCCTGCTTCGATCGCCATGTTGCAGATCGTCATGCGGCCTTCCATCGACAGCGAACGGATCGCGCTGCCGCCGAACTCCATCGCATAGCCGGTACCGCCGGCCGTGCCGATCTTGCCGATGATCGCGAGCACGACGTCCTTGGCGGTGACGCCCTGGCCGAGCTGCCCATCGACCCTGATCAGCATGGTCCTGGACTTCTTCTGCAGCAGGCACTGCGTCGCCATCACGTGCTCGACTTCGGAGGTGCCGATGCCGTGCGCCAGACAGGCGAAAGCGCCGTGCGTCGAGGTGTGCGAGTCGCCGCAGACGACGGTCATGCCCGGCAGCGTGGCGCCGTTTTCGGGGCCGATGACGTGCACGATGCCCTGGCGTTCGTCCTTGAACGGGAAGTAGGCCAGCGAGCCGACTTCGCGGATGTTGGCGTCCAGGGTCTCGACCTGCTGGCGCGACACCGGGTCGAGGATGCCCTGCTCCCAGTGGTCGGTCGGCGTGTTGTGGTCGGCGGTGGCGACGATCGAGCTGATCCGCCACGGCTTGCGCCCGGCCAGCTTCAGTCCTTCGAAAGCCTGCGGACTGGTGACTTCATGCACCAGGTGGCGATCGATGTAGATCAGGGCCGTGCCGTCGGCCTCTTCATGGACGACGTGGCTGGACCAGAGCTTTTCGTACAGGGTTTGCGCTGCCATCCCGTGTATTCCGTACAAAAGAGATTGATTATTTCACAAAGCGGCCGGCGCAGGCCATAGCCACTCTCGCCCACGAACCCTCAGCGCCGCGCCGCCTGGTACAGCGGCATGACCCGCGCCGCGTATTCGGTGAGGTCGCGCTGGCGCGTGCCGTGCGACGGGTGGGTGGACAGCCACTGCGGCGGCGAACCGGCCGACTGCGAAGCCATCTTGTCCCACAGCGTGACTGCGGCACGCGGATCGTAGCCTGCACGCGCAGCCAGTTCCACGCCCATGCGATCGGCCTCGGTTTCGTGCTCGCGCGAATTCGGCAGTTCGAAGGTGACCTGCGCGACCTTGCCCATCAGGTCCTGCCCCACCTGCCCCACGCCGAGCACCGCGCCCGCCACCGACAGGCCGATGCCGGTCGCCATCGATTTCGAGATGCGCTCGCGGGCATGTTCGCGCAGGGCATGGGCGATCTCGTGGCCCATCACCGCGGCGATTTCGTCGTCGCTGAGCTTCAGCCGATCGATCAATCCAGTGTAGATCGCCATCTTGCCGCCCGCCATGCACCAGGCGTTGAGCTCGTCGGAGGACAGCACATTGACCTCCCAGTTCCAGGCCGGCGCATCCTTGCGGAACACGCCGGTATGCGGTGTCAGCCGGCCGACGATGCGCCGTACGCGCTGCACCGTGGCGGCATCGCGGTTCAGCGCATTCTTGCTGCGCGCCTCGTTCATCATCTCCTGGTACTGCTTGTTCGAGGCCTGCTCGACCTCCTGCGCCGACACCATCATCATCTGCGAACGCTGCACCCCGACCGCGCCACCCTGCGTGGTCTGCACCGTCTGGCAGGCGACCGTGATCGTCGCCGCCAGCGCGGCGGGCAACAGGCTTCCGTAAATGAGCTTCATGTCTTTCCCTCCGATTCAAGGATTCCGCGCCTCGTCCTGCGCGGACGCGGGCCAACCGCGCACCAACCAGGCGAGTCCCAGCAGCGCGAACACGGAGCCGAAGGTGAAAGTCCATTCCGGCCCCGGGGCGTCCCAAGTGTAACCACTGAGCAAGGCGCCCAGCATGCCGCCGGCGCCGAAGGAAATGCTGCCGTACAAGGCCTGTCCACGCGATTGGAGTCGGCCGGTGAACCATCGGTTCACCACCGCGATCGCGGCGGCATGATAGGCGCCGAAAGTCACGCCATGCAGCACCTGGGCAAACAGCAGCACCGGCAGGCTGCCCGCGCCCCAGCCGATCAGCACGAAGCGGAGCACCGCGCAGGCGAAGGAAAACACCAGGATGCTGCGCAGGCCGAAGCGCCGCATGATGCGCGGCATCAGCATGAAGACGATGATCTCCGCAACCACGCCGAGTGTCCACATCCAGCCGACCAGCGCCTTGTCGTAGCCCGCACCGACCAGGTAGATCGAATAGAAGACGTAGAACGCGCCATGAGCCGCCGACATCAGGAAGCAGGCGCCCAGCAGCGCCCTCACCTCGCGCCGTTGCAGCACCTCGCGCAGGTTCATCGCCACATGCCCCGCCTGCGTCGATGCGGCGTCGGGGACGAAAAAGGAGCACAGCAGCACGCCGCCGAGGATGGCGGCCGTGACCCACAGCACCGATTCGATGGCCACATGGTCGAGCGCCTGACCCAGCACCAGCACTGCGACGATGAAGCTGACCGAGCCCCATACCCGCACGCTGCCGTAGCGGTGCCCCTCCGCCCCCAGGTGCGAAAAGGTCAGCCCTTCGATCAGCGGCAGCGCCGCACTCCAGAAGAAGGCCATCAGCGCCATCGCCGCGAGCAGGCCGCCGAACTCGGTGGTCATGAAGAAACCTGTGAAACCGGCCAGGCTCATCAGCGCGGACAGCCGCAGAATCGCCACCCGCTTGCCGAAGTGCTCGGCAAGCCAGCTCCACATGTAAGGCGCGACGATGCGCATCAGTTGCATCATCGACATCAGCAGCGCGATCTCCGCCGCGCTCAGCGAAATGGACTGCAGGTACAGCGCAAAATACGGCGAAAAAGCGCCGACGAAGCCGAAATAGAAGAAGTAGTAGGCCGACAGGCGCCAATAGGGAAGCATGGAAGCGATAGAAGAATGGGGCGAGCCACGGAGATAGGGCCAAAGGCGAAACCCACCAACACAGGAATGAGCCCCATGCCATGAACGATGGGTTTCACCTGGCGGCTCTACCCATCCTACATGGTTCCCATCTTATTCGACTGCCCCGGCAGGCAGGCCTCGCATCCAGCCATGCCAGCGCTCAGCGCGGCGACGGCAGGCGCTGCTGCCCTTCGGGCGCCAGCGCGGCGATCTTCGGCGTCGCCGTCGTCACGTCCGCGCACTGGGCGCGATGGCGCAGCGCATGGTCGATCAGAACCAGCGCCAGCATGGATTCGGCGATCGGCGTCGCGCGGATGCCGACGCAGGGGTCGTGCCGGCCATGGGTATTGACGGTGACCGGTTCGCCCTGGCGATCGATCGAACAGCGATCGAGGCGGATGCTGGAAGTCGGCTTGATCGCGATGCTGGCAATGACGTCCTGGCCGGTGGAAATGCCGCCCACCACGCCACCGGCATTGTTCGACAGGAAGCCGCGCGGCGTCATCTCGTCGCCGTGCTCGGTGCCGCGCTGGGCGACGGACGCGAAACCGGCGCCGATCTCGACGCCCTTGACCGCGTTGATGCTCATCATTGCATAGGCGATGTCGGCATCCAGCCGGTCATAGACCGGTTCGCCCCAGCCCACCGGCACGCCGCTGGCAACCACGTCGATGCGCGCGCCGATCGAGTCGCCCGCCTTGCGCAACTCGTCCATGTAGGCTTCGAGCTGCGGCACGATGCCGGCATTGGGCGCGAAGAAGGGATTGCGTTCGACCTCGTCCCAGCTCACGAAGGGAATCTCGATCGGGCCGAGCGCGGTCATGCAGGCACGGATGACGACGCCGTAGCGCTCCTTCAGCCACTTCTTCGCGATCGCACCGGCAGCGACGCGCACCGCGGTCTCGCGCGCCGACGAGCGGCCGCCGCCGCGGTAGTCGCGGATGCCGTATTTCTGCCAGTAGGGGTAGTCGGCATGGCCCGGGCGGAAGGTGTCGACGATGTTGCCGTAGTCGCGCGAGCGCTGGTCCTGGTTGCGGATCAGCAGGCCGATCGGCGTGCCGGTGGTATGGCCTTCGAACACGCCCGACAGGATCTCGACTTCGTCCGGTTCGCGGCGCTGGGTCACGTGCCGCGACGTTCCGGGCTTGCGGCGATCGAGCTCGGCCTGGATGTCGGCCGCGCTCAGCGCCAGCCCCGGCGGGCAGCCATCGACGACGCAACCGATCGCCGGGCCGTGGGATTCGCCGAAGGAGGTGACGGTGAAGAGGGTACCGAGCGTGTTTCCGGACATGAACTTCCTGCCTGATCAGCACAAAAAACGAAAAAGGATGGGACGCGAGTCTAGCACGCGCCCCATCCCCACCGGCCGCCGTGCCCCTGCGGGCACGCGGAAATCAGTGGAAGAAGCCTTCCAGCCGCTCGAACACCTCGTGCTCGGCACCATGGCGGCGGACGTTGAGCACGTCCTCCAGCTTTTCGACCTGGCGCACCATCTGCTCCAGCCGGTGATCGTCGAACACCAGCAGCCAGATGCGCGAACGCTTGCCGTCGGACACCGGCATGCACAGGATGCCTTCGACGTTGAAAGCGCGGCGCGCGAAGAGATTGCAGATGTGGCTCATCACGCCGGGATGGTTGTTCACATCCAGCTCGAGGACGACCTTGGCAACAGCGGTGGCTTGCGGCAGCGGGTCGGCAACTTGTTCGATCATCATCAGCCTCCGATCATTTCGGTGTTGGCGGCACCCGGCGGCACCATGGGATAGACGAATTGTTCGCGATCGATCGTCGCGTGGATCAGGCACGGTCCCGGTTCGCTGAGCGCCTTGGCCAGTGCCGCGCGCGGATCGTCCGCCTGGTCGAGATCGAGGGCCGGCACGCCGAAGCCTTCGGCGATCTTGACGAAATCCGGCTCGACCCGGTAACGGGAGGCGAACTGGCGCTTGCCGTAGAACAGCGCCTGCTGCTGGTACACCAGACCGAGCGCGTTGTTGTTCATCAGCACGATCTTGAGGTTGAGGCCCTCCTCGGCCAGCGTGGCGAGCTCCTGGATGTTCATCTTGAAGCTGCCGTCACCGGTGAAGCACACCACCGTGCGTTCGGGTTCGGCCAGCGCCGCACCCATCGCCGTCGGCAGGCCGAAGCCCATCGTCCCCAGCCCGCCCGAGGTCAGCCACTGGCGCGGACGACGGAAGGGGTAGGCCTGGGCGACCCACATCTGGTGCTGGCCGACATCGGTGGCGACCACCGCCTCGTCGTCGAGGGCATCGGCCACCGCCTTGATCAGGCCGTAGTGGCTGCGCGGATCGCCGATGTCGGGGAACTGCATCGGAAAGCGTTGCTTCAAGTCCGCGACCTGGGCCAGCCAGTCCGTGCGCAGCGCTGCCTTGACGCGCGGCAGCAGGGCTTCGAGCGCTTCGGTGACGTCGGCATGGATGGCGACGTGGGCGTTCTTGATCTTGTGCAGTTCCGAGCGGTCGACGTCGATGTGCACGATCTTCGCATTCGGGCAGAACTGCGCCGCACGGCCGATCGCGCGGTCGTCGAAGCGGGCGCCGACACAGATCAGCAGGTCCGCTTCCTCGAGCACGAAGTTGGTGTAGCGGGCGCCGTGCATGCCGAGCATGCCGACCGACAGCGGGTGATCGACCGGCATCGCGCCGAGCGCCATCAGCGTCATCGTCGTCGGCAGCCCGCCCTGCTCCGCCAGTTGCACGGCCAGCGGCGACGCGCCGGAATGGATCACGCCGCCACCCAGGTAGAGCACCGGACGCACAGCCTCGTTGATCATCCGCGCGGCCTCCTCGACCGCGGCCAGGTCGAGTTGCGGCGGCAGGTCGGCAACGGCCGGCGGCGGCAGCTCCTGCACTTCGATGAGCTGGTTCTGCACGTCCTTCGGCACGTCGATCAGCACCGGGCCGGGACGGCCGGACATGGCGATGCGGAAGGCGTCGGGCACGACTTCGAGCAGTTCCTCGGCAGAGCGCACGAGGAAATTGTGCTTGGTGATCGGCACCGTGATGCCGTAGATATCGACCTCCTGGAAGGCATCCGTACCGATCATCGCCTGCGGCACCTGGCCGGTGATGATCACCATCGGGATCGAGTCCAGACAGGCATCGGCGATCGCGGTGACGAGATTGGTCGCGCCGGGTCCGCTGGAGGCGACGCACACCTGCGGCACGCCCGACACGCGCGCCATGCCCTGGGCCATGAAGCCCGCGCCCTGTTCGTGGCGTGCCAGCACGTGGCGAATCTGGCTGCTGGCCGAGAGGGCGTCGTAGAACGGCAGGATGGCACCGCCGGGCAGGCCGGCGATGGTCTGCACGCCCTGGCGTTCGAGCAGGCGCACGATCAGTTGCGCGCCGGTGAGTTGAGTCATGATGTTCTCCTTCTTGGTTTCAGCGACATCACCGGCGAGGCTCCAGAATGCAAAAACCCCCGCCGGGCTTGCGCGCCGACGGGGGTTTGGAATCCTGCAGTTCGAGTGTTCTGTCCCGTTACGACGCGCGCATGCCTACGCCTACTACGCGTACGGCTACGACCACGACGGAGAAGAAACGGGAAACGGAACGCATGATGGCTCGAAATGAATTGCGCTTCGAATGAAACCACGAACGCGCCGGCAACACAAGCGCTTCGTGATCAAAAAAACTTGCCGGCGCTCCGGGCGCGCCCAGCCCTGCGCCCTTCACGTCGCGCTGCCGTCGCGCAACTCCCGGCGCAGGATCTTGCCGACATTGCTCTTGGGCAGATCGTCGCGGAACTCGATCCGGTGAGGCACCTTGTAGCCGGTCAGGTTCTGCTGGCAGTAGGCGATCAGTTCCGCCTCGGTCAGGTTCGGATCCTTGCGCACCACGAAGACCTTGACCGCCTCGCCACTGCGCTCGTCCGGCACCCCGACCGCAGCCACCTCGATCACGCCCGGATGGCTGGCGACGACGTCCTCGACTTCGTTCGGATAGACGTTGAAGCCCGATACCAGGATCATGTCCTTCTTGCGATCGACGATCGAGATGAAGCCCTTGTCGTCGATCACCGCGATGTCGCCGGTACGCAGGAAGCCGTCCGGCGTGAAGGCACGCGCCGTCTCCTCGGGAAGCTGCCAATAGCCCCGCATCACCTGCGGCCCGCGCACGCAGAGTTCGCCGCGCTGGCCGATCGGCTGCTCGACGTCGGCATCGTCGCGGATGCTGATCTCGGTCGAAGGCACGGGCAGGCCGATGGAGTGGTTGAATTCGGGCAGATCGAGGGGGTTGATCGTGACCGCGGGCGATGTCTCGGTCAAGCCATAGGCCTCGACCAGCGGAACCCCGGTCACCTTGCGCCACTTCTCGGCGACGACCTGCTGCACGGCCATGCCGCCCCCCAGGGAAACGCGCAGGTTCGAGAAGTCGAGCCTGGCGAAATCGGGGTTGTTCAGCAGGGCGTTGAACAAGGTATTGACGCCGGTGATGGTGGTGAACTTGTGCTTGCCCAGTTCCTTGACGAAACCCGGGATGTCGCGCGGATTGGTGATCAGCACGTTGACCGCGCCGATCTTGAAGAAGGTCAGGCAGTTCGCCGTCAGCGAGAAGATGTGGTACAGCGGCAGCGCGGTGATGATCACCTCCTCGCCCTCGTGCATGAAAGGGGCGATCCAGGCGTGGGCCTGCTGAAGGTTGGCGATGATGTTGCCGTGGGTCAGGACCGCGCCTTTCGCCTTTCCGGTCGTCCCCCCGGTGTATTGGAGGAAGGCGATGTCATCGTGCCCCAGTTCCACCGCCTGCAGGCGATGACGCCCGCCGCGGGCCAGAGCGTCGCTGAAGCGCACCGCGCCGTCGAGACGCCAGGGCGGGACCATTTTCTTCACCCGGCGGACGACGAAATCGACCAGCATCGACTTCGGGAAACCCAGCATCTCTCCCAGGCTGGTGACCACCACGTGCCTCACCGGCACCCGCGCACGCACCTGTTCGAGCGTATGGGCGAAATTCTCGACGATGACGATGGCGTCCGCCCCGGCATCCTGCAACTGGTGCTCGAGTTCCCGCGCGGTATACAGCGGATTGACGTTGACGACGGTATAGCCCGCGCGCAGGGCGCCGAACAGGGCGACGGGATACTGCAGCAGATTGGGCATCATCAGCGCCACGCGCGCACCGGCGGGCAGCTTCAGTTCCCCCTGCAGGTAGCCGGCGAACTGCGCCGACAGACGATCGAGCTCACCGTAGGTGATGCCCTTGCCCATGCAGATGTAGGCCGTACGCGACGCGAAGCGGTGCACACTCTGCTCGAAAAGGTCACCCAGCGAGCGGAACTCATCGGGATCGATTTCGGCAGGCACGCCGGCGGGGTAGCTTTTCAGCCAGATCTTGTCCACGGTATCTCCTCCTTTTGTTGGAAAAAAGCGGGTCGAACCAGGTTCGACCGGCCGCCCTCCCGAGGCGTCGGGCGGGCCCCGTGGCCCGCCTTCCATTCCAACGATCATCCCACCCCTGTTATGTGTCGCGGAGCGTGGATGCTGCGTGCCTCACGCGGCACGCATTGGAGGGGCAGCGGCACGAAGCCGCCACCACTCTGGAGCTTCGCAGCCCCTCGCCTGTTTCAGGCCTCCTCTTCCTGTGAAGGCCAATTGCGGATGTAGTTCTTCAACATCCGGTTCTCGAAGCTCTGTTCCTCGAGCACCGCCTTGGCGACGTCGTGGAAGCTGACGACGCCGAGCAAGGTATGCCCATCCATCACCGGCAGATAACGCTGGTGATGCTCGACCATCATGCGCCGCAGCTCGTCCATCTCCATGTTCGGCGACGCGGTCTGCGGATCGGCGATCATGACATCCTCGACGGCAAGCGACTGCCAGTCCGCCGCGCCGCGCCGGACGCCCTGCAGGACTTCGCGGAAGGTCAGCAGGCCGACCATCTGGCCACGCGAGAAGACCACGAGCGAGCCGACGTCCTGCTCGTCCATGATGTCCACCGCTTCAGCGATGCTCTTGTTCGGCGCAATGGTGAACAGCACCTTGCCCTTGATCGCGAGAATTTCGCTAACCAGCATCTCGTCTCCCTGCCTCGATCCCCAGGATCGTTCGCGTCATCGATACGCCATCTTAGAGCATCGGCCGGTGACCGGGAAGGCATCCGGCCGCCTGTCGCTGCGGCGGGTCAGCGCTTCAGTTCGCCCAGCTTGCCCTTGACCTGCGCCCACTCCTCTGCGTCCGGCAAGGCATCCTTGCGCTCGACGATCGGCTTCCACTGCTTCGACAGTTCGGCGTTCAGCGCGATGAACTGCTGCTGATCCGCCGGCACGTCGTCCTCGGCGTAGATCGCCTCCACCGGGCATTCGGCCACGCACAGCGTGCAGTCGATGCACTCCTCGGGATCGATGACGAGGAAGTTGGGGCCTTCACGGAAGCAGTCCACCGGGCAGACGTCGACACAGTCGGTATATTTGCAACGGATACAGGATTCGGTCACTACGTAAGCCATCGTTCTCTCCAGCCAGATCAGGGCTCGGGCCCCTGCAGACGACAATATAGTGCAGTCGTTTGCATTTTCACCACGCTTCGCGAGCGAAACATCGTTTTCGGCGCATCGACTCTCTTGACGCGCGCCGCGTCATGGCATAAGTTTCGCCGAAATTCTTCGAGAGAAGGCTCCCTGCTTCTCTCCAGGCCGGGCGACTCTGCCTGCCCTGCCCCCTCCATACCCGCAGTACCCCGACGAGGCACCTCCGCCTCGTCCATACCCGCCACCCTGATGTGAGGAATCATGAGCGAGCATATCCACTATGTGACCGACGGCAACTTCGACTCCGAAGTGCTTCAGTCCCAGACCCCCGTTCTGGTCGATTACTGGGCCGAGTGGTGCGGTCCGTGCAAGATGATCGCGCCGATCCTCGATGACGTCGCCAAGGACTATGCCGGCAAGCTCAAGGTCGCCAAGCTCAACATCGACGAAAACCAGGACACGCCCGCCAAGTACGGCATCCGCGGCATCCCGACGCTGATGCTGTTCAAGAACGGCAACATCGAGGCGACCAAAGTGGGCGCCCTTTCCAAATCTCAACTGACCGCCTTCATTGACAGCAACATCTAAGCCGGACCAGTCTCCGGCCCGTTCTCGCGGGGCTTCGCGCGCTCGTCGCCGCGGCGCGCGCAACCGCGACGGTAATTCCCCCCAGAATCCGCAGATCGAAGACGACCTGTTCGACGTCGAGAACGCCGGCGAGGAAAACTCCACGCCGCGCGACGCCAGCGTCCCCGCGCTTCACCTGTCCGAACTCAAGGCCCTGCACGTCAGCGAACTGCTGCAGATGGCCATGGAGAGCGGCGTCGAAGGCGCGAACAGGCTGCGCAAGCAGGAACTCGTCTTCGCCCTGCTGAAGAACCGTGCACGCAAGGGCGAACCGATCTGTGGCGATGGCGCACTCGAAGTGCTGCCTGACGGCTTCGGCTTCCTGCGCTCCCCCGACACCTCGTATCTCGCCGGCACCGACGACATCTACGTCTCGCCATCGCAGATCCGGCGCTTCAACCTGCGCACCGGCGACACGATCGAAGGCGAGATCCGCACGCCGAAGGACGGCGAGCGCTACTTCGCGCTGACCAAGCTCGACCGCATCAACGGCCGCCCGCCGGAAGAATGCAAGAGCAAGATCCTGTTCGAGAACCTCACGCCCCTGCACCCGCAGGAATGCCTGAAGCTCGAACGCGAGATCCGCGGCGAGGAGAACATCACCAGCCGCGTGATCGACATGATCGCGCCGATCGGCAAGGGCCAGCGCGGCCTGCTCGTCGCCCCGCCCAAGAGCGGCAAGACGGTGATGCTGCAGCACATCGCCCATGCGATCACGTCCAACCACCCGGACGTCAAGCTGATCGTGCTGCTGATCGACGAGCGCCCGGAAGAAGTGACGGAGATGCAGCGTTCGGTGAAGGGCGAGGTCGTGGCCTCGACTTTCGACGAGCCCGCCACCCGCCACGTCCAGGTCGCCGAGATGGTGATCGAGAAGGCCAAGCGCCTGACCGAGCACAAGTACGACGTGGTGATCCTGCTCGACTCGCTGACGCGGCTGGCGCGCGCCTACAACACCGTGGTGCCGGCTTCCGGCAAGGTGCTGACCGGCGGCGTCGATGCCAACGCGCTGCAGAAGCCCAAGCGTTTCTTCGGCGCCGCGCGCAACATCGAAGAGGGCGGCTCGCTGACCATCATCGCCAGCGCGCTGATCGACACCGGCAGCCGCATGGACGACGTGATCTACGAGGAATTCAAGGGCACCGGCAACATGGAGCTCCACCTCGACCGGCGCATGGCGGAAAAGCGCGTCTATCCGGCGATCAACGTCAACCGTTCGGGCACCCGCCGCGAAGAGCTGCTGCTCAAGCCGGACGTGCTGCAGAAGGTCTGGATCCTGCGCAAGCTGCTGTACGGCATGGACGACATCGATGCGATGGAATTCCTGCTCGACAAAATCAAGGCCACCAAGGGCAACGCCGAGTTCTTCGACGCCATGCGCTCCGGCCGCGGCTGAACGAAGCGCACACATGCGGCAGAAACGACGAACGCCACCCTCGGGTGGCGTTCGCTTTCTTGCGGCCGGTCCGCTGCGGGGCCGGCCGGACGCATCACTTACCGTAATCGAAGAAACCCTTGCCACTCTTGCGGCCCAGGTAGCCGGCTTCCACCATCTCCACCAGCAGCGGCGCCGGGCGGTACTTCGGATCCTTGAAGCCTTCGAACAGTACTTGCATGACGGCAAGCTCGACGTCCAGGCCGATCAGGTCGCACAGCGCCAGCGGGCCGATCGGATGGTTGCAGCCCAGCTTCATCGCTTCGTCGATCTCGGCCGCCGTCGCCAGGCCTTCGCCGAGCGCGAAGATTGCCTCGTTGATCATCGGGCACAGCATGCGATTGACGACGAAACCCGGGCTGTTCTTGATCTGTACCGGCGTTTTGCCGATGGCTTTCGACACCGCCTCGACCGCCGCATAGGTCTCGTCCGTGGTCTGCAGGCCGCGGATCAGTTCGACCAGCGCCATCATCGGCACCGGATTGAAGAAATGCATGCCGACCACCTGGCCGGGGCGCGCGGTCGCCGCGGCGAGCTTGGTGATCGAGATCGACGAGGTATTGCTCGCCAGGATGGCATCGGGCCGCATCGCCGCATCGAGCTTGGCAAAGATATCGAGCTTCAACTGCAGGTTCTCGGTCGCCGCCTCGATGACCAGATCGCAGTCTCCGAGCGCCGGCATCGACGTCGCCGCCACGATCCGCGCCATCGCTGCATCCTTCTGCCCGGCGCTCAGCTTGTCCTTCTTGATCAGGCGGTCGAGGCTCGAGGCGATCGTCGCCAGGCCACGCTGCACCTGCGCTTCGCCGATGTCCATCATCACCACATCCAGGCCCGCGACTGCGCAGGCCTGGGCAATGCCGTTGCCCATCGTCCCTGCACCCACCACACCGATCTTGCCGATACTCATCGTCTTCATTCTCCAGTCAGGATTTCGATTCATGCAGCCGCCGCCAGGGGACGAATCCATACCGCTGCGTATGGACCACGACTCTAGCGGATAAATCGCATCGGCACCAGCCTGCTCTGCTGCAATGCATTTCTTTCCAGCATACGCTCATGCACACCGTATTTCCGCCACGTCCATTACACTGCGCGTGCAGCCGCCTCCCACCCGTACCACGGATTTTCATTCCACAAGGCACATGCGCGCCCCAGCCTCGTGATGGCCAGACAAACCCGATCCTTCGCAAGAGCACTGCTGCTCGACATCGTCGGCGTGGTCCTGGCACTCGGCTGCGCCCTGTTTGCCATCCTGGTCTGGCAAGGCGCCGCCAGCACCGAAGAATCGGCGCAGCAGAAGATCGACGAATCGCTCGACCGGGCGATCGAGCGCCTGCGGATCCTTGCCGCCGCGGCGGAAATGACGGTGGATTCGGCCGCGCGCGCCTTGTACATGTCCGGAACGACTGGCGCCGGCCTGCGCCCGGCCCTGGAAAGCTCCTTGTCCGCATTCGAGCAGCGGCCCGAATTGAGCTACCTCGGCATCGTCCTCCCCGCGGACGGCGAATATGGCACCCTCGAGCGCACCAGCACCGGCGAAATCCTGCTCTGGCTCTTTCCGGGCACGCGCCCCGACGACAGGTTCACGCGCAATTTCATGCTGACCGAGAACGGATTCTCCCTGCACGAGGAACGTTCCAGCGACGGTTACGACCCACGAACCCGCCCGTTCTATCGCGCAGGGGTGACGGCCCCGGCCGAGGGCAGATGGATTGCGTCGTACAGATGGATCCTCCATTTCGAGGAAGCAGGCACCACCCCCCTCTGGGGTTTCAGCTATGTGAAAGCGCTTCGGGACCACGACGGCAGGCTGCTCGGCGTGCTGGACGCGGACTTCGACATCCCCGCGCTGAATCGCTTCCTGGCGGGTATCGCCAAGGATTACGATGTCCGCCTCCAGATCGTCGAACTGGGGGATGCGCCGCGTCTGCTGGGCGGCCCGCAGGTCGGCCGCGTACCGTTGCCGGTACCGGAAGAACTGGCGCCGCTGATTGCATCCGCCGCCCATTCCTTCACGGGGAAAATCCAGTCGGGCGAGGAGCGCCGCTGGGCCGCCGCGCGCCGCTTCGAACTCAAGGGCGGCTCATCCTGGATGGTGATTGCGTCGCGCGAAGCCTCTCTGATCGAAGCCCCGCTGCGCCGCCAGTTGTATCAGGTGGGCGGCATGGGGCTGGCGATGGGGCTGGGCCTCGTGCTGATCTCGGTTCGCCTGGCACGCCGCTTCGGGCAACCATTGACCGCATTGGAACGCAGCGTGGCGGCCATCGGCCGCACCGATGCGGAAACCGTACCGATCATCACCCCGGCCGCCGGGGGGTTCCGGGAAACGCAGTTGCTGGAAGAAGCGCTCAGCCGCATGGCCGCGGCCATCAGGGATCGGGAAGGCAAGCTCGCAGCAAACACCGCCAAGCTACTGCAGGCTCAGGAGCAGCAGATGGCCTCGCTGGCGTTGAAAGGCGCGATATTCGATTCCACGGACACGGCGATCTTCAGTCTCGATGACAGCCTCACCATCATCGAATGGAACGCTGCAGCCGAAACCCTGTTTGGTGCGGCACGGAGGCAGGTACTCGGGCGCTCCATCCAGGAAGTGGTGTCCTTTCCTGGCGGCCCCGCCGATTGGGCGGCGATTCTGGCCACCATGGACACCGGCATGTTCCGCTTTCTCGGCGCCCGGGGCGCATTCGATGCGGAGTTGCGCATCATCGCGCTGCATCAGGATGGGCAGGCCATACGTACGCTGATCATCAACGATATCTCGGCACGCAAGATGGCCGAGCAGCACCTGCGCCATCTGGCCACGCATGATGAACTCACCGGCCTGCCTAACCGCAACCTGCTTCAGGAGCGCCTGGAGCAGGCCATCGCGCACGCCGGCCGCACGGGCCGTCTGCTCGCGCTGCTGTTCCTGGATCTCGACCGCTTCAAGGTCGTCAACGACGCCTACGGCCATCCCTTCGGCGACGCCGTGCTCAAGGCGGCCGGACAGCAACTCGTGGCGCTGGTGCGCGACGGCGATACCGTCGCCCGCCACGGCGGCGACGAATTCCTGATCCTGCTGACCGGCCTGCACACGCCTGCCGACGCCGACGCCGTGGCGCGAGCCATCACCGAGACGCTGCGGCAACCGCTCGTCGTGCAGGGCCGCGAGATCCACCTTTCCGGCAGCGTCGGCATGAGCATGTTTCCGCACGACGGCACGACGGCCGAAGCGCTGATCAGCAGTTCCGACATCGCCATGTACCGCGCGAAAAGCCTGGGGCGCAACATGTACCAGGAATTCACGCACGAGATGAAGGAGGAAACGCAGCAGCGCGTCAAGCTCGAAACCTGCCTGCACGGCGCCGTGGCCGCCGGCCAGCTGCAGCTCGTGTATCAGCCGAAGGTGAGCCTGGCAAGCGGCACGATCATCGGCTGCGAGGCGCTGCTGCGCTGGCAGCATCCCGAGCTCGGCATGGTGCCGCCCAGCCGCTTCATTCCGGTCGCCGAGGATTCGGGCCTGATCATGCCGATCAGCGACTGGGTACTGCGAACGGCCTGTCTGCAGGCAAAGGCATGGTCCGCCGCAGGCCTGCCGGCCGCCACGATGGCAGTGAACATCTCCGCGCGCCAGATTCTGCGGCATGACGTGGCCGAATGGGCGCTCGGGATTCTCGACGAGACCGGACTTGCACCGGACTTGCTCGAACTGGAGTTGACCGAAAGCCTGATCGCCCAGGACGTCGACAAGGTGACCGCAACCTTCGGTCGATTGAAGAATGCCGGCGTGAAGCTGTCCATCGACGACTTCGGCACCGGCTATTCCAGCCTCAGCTATCTGAAGCACTTTCCGGTGGATACGCTGAAGATCGATCAGTCCTTCGTACGCAACATGCTCACCGAGCCGGGCGACGCCGCCATCGTGCGAGCCGTGATAGTGCTTGCCCACAATCTCCGGTTCAAGGTGATCGCGGAGGGTGTCGAGACTGCGGAACACTGCCGGCTGCTGTGCGAGCAGCGGTGCGACGAGATTCAGGGCTATTACATCAGCAAGCCGGTGCCTGCGGGCGAATTCGAAACCATGCTGCGCAACGGGGTTCAGCTTCCCGTCTGCCGGGCATGACGGCCAGGCGTGCGAGGCGAAGACGTCACCAGGACACCAGGTCCGGCCGATCGCGAAAGCACTGCGGAGCTGCGCCTTCTTCTTTACGGGCTTCGTTGCGCCGGAACGGCGTGCAATGGGCACAAAAAAGGGCTGCACAGCGTGTGCAGCCCTTTTTTGACGACATGATATGGCGGAGTGGACGGGACTCGAACCCGCGACCCCCGGCGTGACAGGCCGGTATTCTAACCGACTGAACTACCACTCCGCACTGACCTGCAACCGGCATTCCTGCCGGCCCTGCCTTCCAGCCACTCGGGCTGGAACGCCTTGTATGGCGTCCCCACGGGGATTCGAACCCCGGTTATCGCCGTGAAAGGGCGGTGTCCTAGGCCTCTAGACGATGGGGACTGCGGTGCTGCAAAACTACTCTACTTCGTTTGGTGGAGGTAAGCGGGATCGAACCGCTGACCTCTTGCATGCCATGCAAGCGCTCTCCCAGCTGAGCTATACCCCCACAACGAGCCGGCGATTATAGCAACCACTGGCGCTCTTCGCAAGATTTTCGGCCTTTGAAAACCTTGCTCGAGCATGGCCCGAATGAAACTGGCGGAGTGGACGGGACTCGAACCCGCGACCCCCGGCGTGACAGGCCGGTATTCTAACCGACTGAACTACCACTCCGCACTGACCTGCAACCGGCATTCCTGCCGGCCCTGCCTTCCAGCCACTCGGGCTGGAACGCCTTGTATGGCGTCCCCACGGGGATTCGAACCCCGGTTATCGCCGTGAAAGGGCGGTGTCCTAGGCCTCTAGACGATGGGGACTGCGGTGCTGCAAAACCACTCTACTTCGTTTGGTGGAGGTAAGCGGGATCGAACCGCTGACCTCTTGCATGCCATGCAAGCGCTCTCCCAGCTGAGCTATACCCCCGTCACCGAAGAGCGCGAATTATAGGATGCAGATTTCGGTCTGTAAACACCAATTTCAGCTTCAAGCCTTCTTTTCTTCAGGTGGCAGCACCTTTCCCGGATTCATCAAGCCACCCGGGTCGAAAGCCTGCTTGACCGCCCTCATCATGTCGATCTCCACCGGCGCCTTGTAGCGCGGCAGCAGCTCGCGCTTGAGCTGCCCCAGTCCGTGTTCCGCCGAAATGGAGCCGCCGAGTTCGGCGACGAGATCGTGCACGATCCGGTTCGCTTCGGACGTCCGGGACATGAACTCCTGATTGTCGACCGCCTGGGGTTGCGACAGATTGTAGTGCAGGTTGCCGTCGCCGATATGGCCGAAAGCGACGATGCGCACATCGGGCCAGACGGCCTGCAGGGCGATGCGGGCGCGTTCGAGGAACGCCGGGATGCGGCTCACCGGCACGGAGACATCGTGCTTGATGCTGAAGCCTTCGATCCGCTGGGCCTCAGAGATGTTCTCGCGCAAGGCCCACAAGGCATGTGCCTGCGCGAGGCTGCCCGCGATCACGCCATCGATCGCCAACCCCCGTTCGACGGCCAGCGCAAGCGCCCGGGCGAGCAGCTCATCGAGGGGCACATCGGCACTGTCCGACAGTTCGAGCAGCACGCTCCACTCCACTTCGGACGGCAGCGGCGCCCGCGTGCCCGGGATATGCGCCAGCACCAGTTCGAGCGCGCTGCGGCCGACCAGTTCGAAAGCCGTCACCCGGTCGCCGCAGGCATCACGCATCAAGCCGAGCAGGCCGACCGCCGCCTGCGGGTCCGGCGCCACGATCCAGGCCGTCGAGCGGCTGCGTATCGCCGGAAAGAGCTTCAACACCGCGGCAGTGATCAGGCCCAGCGTCCCTTCCGCACCGACGAAGAGCTGCTTCAGATCGTAGCCGGTGTTGTCCTTGCGCAAGCCACGCAGACCATCCCAGATGCGACCATCGGGCAGCACGACCTCGAGCCCGAGCACGAGTTCACGCATGTTGCCGTAGCGCAGGACCTGCACGCCGCCGGCGTTGGTCGACAGATTGCCTCCGATCGTGCAGCTTCCCTCGGACGCGAGCGACAGCGGGAACAGCCGATCCGCTGCGGCGGCAGCCTGCTGCACGCTCATCAGGGTGCAGCCCGCCTCCACAGTGACGGTATCGTTGTCGGCATCGATGGCGCGGATGCGATCGAGCCGCCTCAGGCTCAGCACCACCGCACGCCCGTCGTTCAATGGCGTCGCGCCGCCGCACAAGCCGGTATTGCCGCCCTGCGGAACCATCGGCACGCACGCCGCGGCGCACAGGCGTACCACCGCGGCAAGCTCCTGCGTCGTCGCCGGCAGCACCACGGCACGTGCCGCACCCTTGTAGCGGCCACGCCAGTCGACGAGGCAGGCAGCGGTGTCTTCGGCATCGGTGAGCACATGGCGGTCGCCGACGATCCGCTGCAGTTCCTGAATGAACTCATCCATGCCCAAACTCCTGCTCAGCGTTCCGCGCGGACGAGGCTGCCGTCATCCGGCGGTGTTCAATCGGCGTCGCGGCCCAATACGTAGCGCAGCAGGGGCCGCATGCGCATCACTGCCGCTTCGCCTTCGGCCAGCGCTTCCGCTGCACGGTGGTAGTCCATCAGCCCGAGCTGGCCGACGCGCGGCGAGATCATGACGTCCGCCGGTTCCCCCGCCAGGCGGCTGCGCGCAATCCGCACCTGCATGATGTTGATGCTCGAACTGATGACCGATATCAGCGACGGCGCCGCTTCCTCGCCGCTGCCGTTACCATTGCCATTGCCGAAGCCGAATCGCGACAGCAGGCGTTCGCTCCAGCCCGCTTCGGTTTCTTCCGACGGTGCCGGCTCGATCGCGGCACGCTGGAAAGCACGGCCCACCATGTCCGAGCCGAGATCGACGGCGATCACGATGTCTGCCCCCATCGCCCGGCACAGCGACACCGGCACGGGATTGACCAGGCCGCCATCGACCAGCATGCGCCCTTCGTGCATCACCGGTGTCATCAATCCCGGCAAGGCGATCGAGGCGCGTACTGCCGCGGAAACGCTGCCTTCCTGCAGCCAGATTTCGCGCCCGCTCGTCAGCTCGGTGGCGACGCAGGCGAAGCGGGTTTCCAGATCGGAAAAATCACGGTCGACGAAGTTGCGCTCGAAGAAACCGATGAGCTTGTCGCCCTTGATCAGCCCGCCGCGCAGCGACACGTCGAGCAGGGAGACCACGTCCTGCCACTTGAGCGTTTCCGCCCATTGGGTGAGCTTGTCGAGATCGCCCGACGCTGCGGCAGCGCCGACGAAGGCGCCGATCGAGCAACCGCAGATGATCCGGGGCTGGACGCCCTCCTCCGCCAGCGCCCGCAGCACGCCGAGATGCGCCCATCCGCGCGCCGCGCCGCTGCCCAGCGCAAGGCCGATGACCGGCTCGTGCCGGTGGAGCGGCTTGACGCGCGGCTTGGCCGGCGCCCGCGGATCAGGCTCATCCATGGCGGATCATCCTGACGCCGGCCGCAACATCAGTCGAGCCGCTCAGCGTAGAGATCGTGGACATCGCAATCGGTGATCCGCACGCGGACGAAGTCGCCCGTCGCGAGGCCTTCGGCATCCGGGATGATCACCAGGCCGTCGATCTCGGGCGCATCCCCGGGCGACCTGGCCAGCGCACCTTCCTCGTCAATGTCGTCGACCAGCACCGTCATCTCGCGGCCGATCCGCGCTTCGAGGCGCTGGGTGGAGATGTCCTCCTGGAAGTCCATCAGGCGCGCCCGACGCTCCTCGCGCACCTCGTCCGGCACCGCGCCTTCCAGTTCATTGGCTGCCGCCCCTTCCACCGGGGAATAGGCGAAGGCACCGACGCGATCGAGCTGTGCTTCCTCGAGGAAGTTCAGCAGCATCTCGAAGTCTTCCTCGGTCTCGCCCGGGAAGCCGGTGATGAAGGTCGAGCGGATCGTCAGCTCCGGGCAGATGCTGCGCCATTTGCGCACGCGCTCGAGCACGTTCTCGGCATTGGCCGGGCGCTTCATCGCCTTCAGGATGCGCGGGCTGGCGTGCTGGAAGGGCACGTCGAGGTAAGGCAGGATCCTGCCTTCGGCCATCAGCGGAATCAGCTCGTCGACGCTCGGGTAGGGGTACACGTAGTGCATGCGGATCCAGATGCCGAGCTCGCCCAGTGCCCTGGCGAGATCGTAGAGCCTGGTCTTGAGCGGCTTGCCGCCCCAGAAGCCGGTGCGATACTTGACGTCGACGCCGTAGGCCGAGGTGTCCTGCGAGATCACCAGGATCTCCTTGACGCCGGCAGCGGCGAGCGCTTCGGCCTCGCGCATCACTTCATGGATCGGGCGGCTGACGAGATCGCCGCGCATCGACGGGATGATGCAGAAGGTGCAGCGGTGGTTGCAGCCTTCGGAAATCTTCAGGTAGGCGTAGTGCTGCGGCGTCAGGCGGATGCCTTGCGGCGGCACCAGATCGGTGAAGGGGTCGTGCGGCTTGGGCAGGTGCTTGTGTACCGCGTGCATGACCTCTTCGGTTGCATGCGGGCCGGTCACCGCCAGCACCTGGGGATGGGCGGCCAGCACCACATCGTCCTTCGCCCCCAGACAGCCGGTGACGATGACCTTGCCGTTCTCGTTCAGGGCTTCGCCGATGGCGTCGAGCGATTCCTCGACCGCAGCGTCGATGAAGCCACAGGTATTGACGACGACGAGATCGGCGTCGTCATAAGTGCCGGTGATCGCGTAGCCTTCGGCCCGCAGCCGGGTCAGGATGTGCTCGGAATCGACGGTCGCCTTCGGGCAGCCGAGGGATACGAAGCCGACACGCGGCAGGTCCGGGGTCTTGAAAATGGTCATGCTTGATTGGCCTGTCGGGGTCGGCGCGGCTGCCCGGGACGGCAAGCCTGCGCAGGCTTGTCTTTATCTGTTCGAGCCGCTCTTGTCGGAGGACGGCCGGGTGGCGGATGGGGTTTCGTCGCTCTGCACGCCGTAGTTCGGAAACTTGAAACCGGTGAACATGTTGCGCGTCTGGCTTTCGAGCTGTTCCTGCATCTGCTCGAACATCTTCTTGGACTGGTCGACGTAGGCACCCATCATGCTCTGCAGCGCCGGCCCCTGGAAGCTGAGGAACTGGGCCCAGAGATCCTGGCCGACGGGGCTGTTCTCGCCGTAGATGGAGCGTGCCTGCTCCTGCAGCTTGCCCTGCATGTCGGTGAAGGCCTTGATGTTGTTCTCGAGGTACTTCCCCATCATGCCCTGCATGGCGTTGCCATAGAAGCGGATCATGTGCGCCAGCAGGTCGCTGGTGAACATCGGCGCCCCGCCCGCCTCCTCTTCCAGAATGATCTGCAGCAGGATGCTGCGTGTCAGATCCTCGTTGGTCTTGGCGTCCACGACCAGGAACTCCTCGTGATTGAGGACGAGCTCCTTGACGTCGGCAAGCGTGATGTACGAACTGGTGCGGGTATCGTACAGACGGCGGTTCGGGTACTTCTTGATCAGGCGCGACTGCTCGGGCATTTCCCCATCTCCTCGGCGGTGGCCACTCCGCTCTTTGGTCTTGAATGTCTAATCTGATTATATCGCGCTGCGAAAACGGAACCCCGCCTTCCGACGGGGTTCCGTGATTTCGCGCATGGCACGGTGCAGCATCAGCACATGTGCAGGCCACCGTTGATGTTGATGGTGGCGCCGGTGATGTAGCCGGCCTTGTCGGACGCCAGGTAGGCGCACAGGTCGCCGATTTCGTCCGGACGGCCCAGGCGCTTCATCGGCACGGTGTCGATGATGCCCTGGCGGATGTCCTCGCGGATGGCCATCACCATGTCGGTACCGATGTAGCCCGGCGCGATCGCATTGACCGTCACGCCCTTGGTGGCCAGCTCGGCCGCCAGCGCCTTGGTGAAGCCCAGCACGCCGGCCTTGGCGGTGGAATAGTTGGTCTGGCCGGCCTGGCCCTTGACGCCATTGACCGACGAGATGTTGACGATGCGGCCCCAGCCGCGCTCGGCCATCTTGGCGGACACGTGGTGGGTGACGTTGAACAGGCTGTTGAGGTTGGTGTTGATCACCGCATCCCACTGGCTCTTCTCCATCTTCGGGAAGAACTTGTCGCGGGTGATGCCGGCGTTGTTGACCAGCACGTCGATCGGGCCGACTTCGGCTTCGATCTTGGCGACCATTCCGGCGCAGGATTCATAGTTGGAAACGTCGCCTTCCGCAGCGACGAAATCGAAGCCCAGGTCGCGCTGAGCAGCGAGCCAGGCTTCCTTCTGGTCGAAATTGGGCAGGCAGTTCGCGACGACCTTCATGCCTTCCTTGGCCAGCGATTGACAAATCGCGGTGCCGAGACCACCCATGGCGCCGGTGACGAGAGCGATTTTCTGCGACATCTTGAAATCCTTCTGGATCTGTTTGCGTGACCGAGAAACCATCACGAAACACGATCCGGACGGCCCCCCTCGGCGTTCTTGCGGCAGCGCATCAGCTGCTTTGCTCCTGCATTATATCTACTGCCGGCCATTTTTGCTGCAACGCAATACGCGGAGCAATGGGACACGCACCAAAAAAAGCGGCATGCCCCTTTCGGGGGCATGCCGCCTGTACGCACAGGGCCGCAGATGCGGATCAGAACATGTGCTGGCCGCCGTTGATGGAGATGTTGGCACCGGTCACGAACGCAGCCTCTTCCGAAGACAGGTAGGCGACCAGGCCGGCGATCTCTTCCGGTTTGCCCAGACGGGACACGGGAATCTGCGGCAGGATCTTCGAGTCGAGAATCTCCTGCGGAATCGCCATCACCATCTTGGTGCCGATGTAACCCGGCGAGATCGTGTTGACCGTCACGCCGTTGCGCGCCACTTCGAGTGCCAGCGCCTTGGTGAAGCCGTGCATGCCAGCCTTGGCAGCCGCATAGTTGGTCTGGCCGAAAGCGCCTTTCTGGCCATTGACCGACGACACGTTGATGACGCGGCCCCACTTGCGCTCGACCATGCCGTCCATGACCTGCTTGGTCATGTTGAACACCGAATCGAGGTTCGTGCTGATGACCGCATCCCAGTCGGCCTTGCTCATCTTCTTGAAGGTCATGTCGCGGGTGATGCCGGCATTGTTGACCAGCACATCCACCGGACCGACTTCCGCCGTCACCTGCTCGACGCAGGCCCTTGCGGAATCGAAATCCGCGACGTCACAAGGATAGGCCTTGAAGCCATAGCCCATGTTGTTCATCGTCTGCAGCCAATCGGCCGCCTTGCTGTTGCCAGGCGAATGCGTAGTAACGACCTTGTAGCCCAAAGCTGCGAGCTTGATGCAGATCGCCTCGCCCAGACCGCCCATGCCACCAGTGACCAGTGCAACTCTCGACATGAATTTCTCCTCTCCCTTGATGGGGTTTCTTATCGGGGCGGGTGGAACATGGACCGGGCAGCGCCCTCCCCACTCACTGCGGTCCCGTTGATCGATCAGCCTTCCGCCGCTCAGGCGCGCTCCTTCACGTAGCGTCCCGGCGCGGGTTCGATCGGCTCGTACTTGGTGCTGCCCAGGCGGCCACGCGCGGCGACCTGCTTGCCGCCATGCTGCCTCAGCCATTCGATCCAGTGCAACCACCAGCTGCCCTTCTGCTCGCCGGCCTGCTCCAGCCACTCGTCCGGATCGGTCGGGCGGGCATCGGAAGTCCAGTAGCTGCGGCGGTTCTTGGAGGCCGGATTGATCGCGCCGGCGATGTGGCCGCTGGCCCCGAGCACGTAGGTGGTATCGCCGCCGAGCAGGTTGCGCGCCAGATAGGCGCTCTTCCACGGCACGATGTGATCCTCGCGCGCGGCCATCAGATAGGCCGGCATGTCCACCTTCGCGAGATCGATCTTCTCGCCCAGCATCTTGAGCTTGCCGGGCACGCGCAGGTTGTTCTCGAGATACATGTTGCGCAGGTACCAGGCCAGGAAGGGGCCGGGCAGATTGGTCGAATCGGAATTCCAGTACAGCAGGTCGAAAGCCTGAGGCGTCTTGCCCTTCAGGTAGTTGCCGACGACATACTGCCAGATCAGGTCGTTCGCGCGCAGCGACGAGAACACGTTGGCCAGTTCCTGGCCGCGCAGCACTCCGCCCTTGCCGATCGTCGCTTCGCGAGCCGTGACGCTCGCTTCATCGACCAGGCAGCCGATCTCGCCGGCATCGGCGAAATCGAGCAGGGTCGTCATCAAGGTCAGGCTGGCGACCGGCTCTTCCCCCCTGGCACGCGCAACCGCCAGCGCCGAAGTGAGCAAGGTGCCGCCGACGCAGAACCCGAGCACGTTCGGCTTCTTGACCCGCGTCACCGCACGCACCACCTCGAGCGCCGTCAGCGGCCCCTTGTCGAGGTAGTCGTCCCAGGTATGATGGCCGCCGGACTCCGGACGCGGATTCTTCCACGACACCAGGAACACCGTGAAACCCTGCTCGATGATGAAACGCACCAGCGAGTTATCCGGCTGGAGATCCATGATGTAGAACTTGTTGATGCACGGCGGAATGATCAGCAGCGGCACCTGCGCGACCTTCT
Organism: Thauera butanivorans NBRC 103042; assembly: GCF_001591165.1. Lineage (GTDB taxonomy): Bacteria > Pseudomonadota > Gammaproteobacteria > Burkholderiales > Rhodocyclaceae > Thauera > Thauera butanivorans. Next base: position 4,644 of record NZ_BCUG01000029.1, on the reverse strand, counting down.
CGGTCAGCGGAGCGTACTGGATCAGCTGCATCAACTCGTTTTCGAAGATCACCGCTCCGGGCGTCAGCGCAAGATTGCGCCCGACCTCGAAGGCGGCATCGTCGGTCATCGAGATGTGGCCTTTCTCGAGATCGCCGAGCATGTTGCGAACGCCTTGCGCGATGCTCTCGCCCTTGGTCTCGATCGCGGTCTTGATGAACTCGGGGTTGGTCGCGGCGAAATTGGTCGGCGCCAGCGCCTCGATGTACTGGCGGGTCAGGAACTGGATGCGCGACTTCGCGCGCCCGTCCGCGATCGGCAGCGCCTCGGCCATCTCCTTGAGGAAACCGGCGTTCAGCAGATAGGCCTGGCGGACGTAATCGAAAACCGGGCTCTCGGACCATTCCGGCGCGGTGAAGCGGCGATCGCCCGGTTCGGGCTGCACCACCGGCGTGGCTTCTCCGCCAGGCTTGCGCGCAAGCATCGACGACCACAGCGCCACATGCTTCTCGGCGAACGCCTGCTGCATGCGCGCCATTTCAGCGGACTCCGGCATCGGCAGCTTGGGTACTGCGACACCCGAAGAATCCTGCATCGCAACCTGCTGGCGCGCCAGCGCATCGAAGAAGTTCTGCGCCATGGCCTGGCCAGCGGCCAGCATCGCCTGCATGCCTGCCGTCGACTGACTGCCTGCGGAATCCGACATTCTCATCTCCTCTATCCACGGGCAACAGCATGCCTGCGCCCGGGTTTGCCTTGTTGTCAGCGCCCGACTACCCCGGCCGGACCGGGCTGTAGAATGGCGCCATGTACCTTATCGCAATCGCCTGGCTTTATGTCGCGCTGCTGGCAAGCATTACCGAAAACACGGTCGTGGGGGGCGTGTTGACCTTCATTTTTTTCGGTCTTGCTCCAATGGCGTTGTTCTTCTGGCTGTTCGGAACGCCGACGCGGCGGCGGCGCCAGCGCGAGCGGGAATCGAGAGGACTCAACGATAGAGCCGAATCGGACGCCGATCAATAGCCTGCACGCTTTTCGCACTCGCACCGTTCTTCCCCTCCCCTCGAGACAGCCTGCGCTGCCGGCTCCAGCCAGACGATGGAGGCAAAACGCCCGGTGCGCCGGTCCCGGCGATATGAGTAGAAGCGTTCGGCGTCCTTCACCGTGCACACGCCGCCGCCTTCGATGCGCCCGACGCCCGCCGCCTGCAGGCGTCTGCGCGCCAGCATGAACAGGTCCGCCAGCCACTTCCCCGGCGCCGGCGCCGGCGCCGGCACGAAGGCCCGCGCAGCACCCGGATCCGCGGCGACGAAGACCTCACGCACTTCGTCGCCGACCTCGAAGCTGCCGGGCCCGATCGCCGGTCCCAGCCACGCCCGCAGGCGAGCGGGCGGAACCGCCATCTTCGCGATCGTGGCCTCGAGCACGCCGCCCGCCAGGCCTCGCCAGCCTGCGTGGGCTGCCGCCACCACCGAACCGTCGTCGTCGCAGAACAGCACCGGCAGGCAGTCGGCCGTCATGACGACGCAAACCCGCCCCGGCTCGCGCGCCACCGCCGCATCGGCGGCCGGCACACCCGCCACCGGCATGTCCGCGTCGGCCACCGCGCAACCATGCACCTGCGACAGCCATAGGGGCTCGGCCGGCAGCAATTCCCTCAGCATCGCCCGATTGCGCGCAACCGCCTGCGGCTCGTCGCCGACATGCTCGCCGAGGTTGAAACCGTCATATGGCGGCCGGCTGCAGCCACCGAGGCGTGTGGTCAGCAAGGCCCGCACGTTCGCCGGCGTGGTCCAGTCGGGCCGGATCACGCCGGCGACGGTTCCGTCCGATGCGCTGCTCATGTCCCTGCCCTCACGCACTGCAGCAGCGCGGCGAAATCGGCTGCCATCGGCACTTCCCACTGCATGAACTCGCCGCTGGCCGGATGCAACAGGCCGAGCCGGAAGGCATGCAGGGCCTGGCGGGCAAAACCTTCACATGCGGGGTCGGGCAAGCGCCGCCCCCCATAGACCGGATCGCCCACCAGCGCGTGGCCGATGTGTGCCATATGAACCCGGATCTGGTGCGTGCGCCCCGTTTCGAGCCGGCACTCCACCAAGGTCGTTTTCGCGAAACGCTCGGCCACCACGTAATGGGTCAGCGCCGGGCGTCCGTTGCCGACCACCGCCATGCGCGTCCGCTGAGCGGGATGTCGCCCGATCGGCGCGTCGACGCTCCCTCCGGAACGCAACACCCCCTGCACCAAGGCCCAGTAATGCCGCTTCACCGTACGTGCCTGCAACTGGCGGACCAGATCGGTCTGGGCCTGCAGCGTCTTCGCCACCACCAGCAAGCCACTGGTGTCCTTGTCCAGCCGATGCACGATGCCGGCGCGCGGCACCTCCGCCACCGCCGGGGCATGATGCAGCAAGGCGTTGAGCAGGGTTCCGCTCCAGTTGCCGCTGCCCGGATGCACCACCAGCCCGGCAGGCTTGTCGATCACCAGCAGGTGCGCGTCTTCGAACACCACCTGCAGCGGAATGTCCTCGGGCTGTTCGCTCCCCGGTGCCGGAGCGGGCGCGGGGTCGAGTTCGACGCACTCGCCGCCATGCACCTTGCTGCGTGCATCGGGCGACGCACCATCGACACGGATGCGCCCCTCCTTCAGCCAGGCCTGCAGGCGGCTGCGGGAATGCTCGGGGAAAAGCCGGGCGAGCGCCTGGTCCAGCCGCAGCCCCGCCAGGTCGACAGGAATCGTCTGCACCGCGAACGGGCTCGACTCGTCCGCTGCTATATAATCGACGCGTTCATTCACGCGAGTTTTTTCGATGGCCAGGTTCACCCTTGGAAGTGTAGCGGGAAAAGCGGCGCTGATCGGCGCGCTGATGCTCGGCGGCTGCGGTCTGCTGCCCGAGCAGATCGACGAGACGACCGGCTGGAACGCACAGCGGCTCTATTCCGAAGCCAAGACCTCGATGTCCGAGGGCGCCTACGATCGCGCCATCCAGATGTTCGAAAAACTCGAAGCGCGCTATCCCTATGGCCGTTACGCACAGCAGGCCCAGATCGAAGTCGCCTACGCGTATTACAAGCAGGGCGAGCAGGCACTGGCACTGGCCGCGGCGGACCGCTTCATCAAGCTTCACCCCAACCACCCCAACGTGGACTATGTCTACTACCTGAAGGGCCTGGTTAATTTCAACGAAGACCTCGGCCTGCTCGCCGGCCTGTCGCGCCAGGATCTGTCCGAACGCGATCCCAAGGGCGCGCACGAAGCCTTCGAGAGCTTCCGCGACCTCGTCACCCGCTTCCCGGAAAGCCGCTATGCGGACGACTCCCGGGCGCGCATGCAGTACCTGATCAATTCGCTCGCGGCACACGAAGTCCACGTCGCGCGCTACTACTACAACCGTGGCGCCTACGTCGCCGCGATCAACCGCGCCCAGACGGCGGTGGCCAATTTCCCGCAGGCGCCCGTCAACGAAGAAGCGCTGTTCCTGCTGGTCAAGAGCTACGATGCGCTCGGCATGACCCAGCTGCGTGACGACGCCGACCGGGTGATGCGCACCAACTTCCCCGACAGCGTCTATTTCTCCGGCGGCCCCGAGAGCGACAAGCCGTGGTGGCAGCTCTGGTGAGCCCTGCGGCCGGCTGAAGGCCAGCAGCGCTGCTGCGGCTGGCCGCCGTTTCTTTCAGCTCAGCGCAGCAGCTCCGGCGGAATGGCGCACACCGGAATCGGATTGATCTTGTGCTGCATGGCACGGTGCAGGCGGTGGTAAATCTCGAACACTTCCCGTTCGCGGCCGTCGAAATCCTCGGCGCGGTGCTTGTCGTACACCGACATCGCCCATTCCAGCTCGGGGTAGCTGGCGCCCATCTGCTCTTCGTCGGTCCTGTCGGTATCCCACAAGCCGTCGGTCGGCGGCGCCTCCTGGATGCTCTGCGGTACGTCCAGCGCCCTGGCCAGTTCATAGACCTGGGTCTTGAGCAAATCGGCGATCGGGCTGATATCCACGCCGCCATCACCATACTTGGTGAAGAAGCCGACGCCGAAATCCTCCACCTTGTTGCCGGTGCCGGCCACCAGCAAACCATGCTGCTGGGCGTGGTAATACAGCGCGATCATGCGCAGCCGGCTGCGGGCGTTGGCCAGCGCCAGATGCGTATGCGGCTGGCTCTCATCGTCGATGCCGACGGCGCGGACGAAGGCATCGAACGTGGCACTCAGGTCGACCCACTGCTCTTCCACATTGCTGAAACGCTCTCTCAGTTGGCCGATGTGTTCCTGGGCACGACTGACCTGGTCCGGCTTCTGGCGAATCGGCATTTCCAGCACCAGTGTCTGCAGCCCGGTCCTCGCGGCCAGCGTGGAAACCACAGCGGAATCGATGCCGCCGGACACGCCCACCACGAAGCCGTTCACACCGGCCTTTACAGCGTAGTCCCTCAGCCACCGGACGATATGGTCGATGACAGCCGTCGTCTGCATGATTCATCCCCGTCGATAGGATTGTGCACGGCAGCAATATACTGCCACTCCCGGCCGCCTGGAAAGCACGAATCCGCTTCCGGCACCCGCCAGGCAGGACGGAGGGCCGGATGGGCAGCAGAAGAGCGCCACGCTCCACCGCTGCGAAGACCGCAGCCCCTGCGGGGGCGCTTTTTGCCTTGGGACGGCGGCGC
>NZ_BCUG01000028.1 GCF_001591165.1 Thauera butanivorans NBRC 103042 | reverse complement strand
GGCGCCGCCCGGATGGGAGCGGGCGAAGTCGTCGGTGCCGAAGCCGCGCGCGTCGAGCAGGGCCACGGCCAGCGCGTCGCCCAGCGCCAGCGCGGCGGTGGTGCTGGCTGTCGGGGCGAGGTTGAGCGGACAGGCTTCCTCGGCGACGATGGCCTCGAGATGGATGTCGGCCTGCTGCGCCAGCGGCGACTCCGGCCGGCCGGTGATCGAGATCAGTTGCGCGCCCTGGCGCTTGACCAGCGGCACGATGGTCAGCACTTCCTCGCTGGTGCCCGAGTTCGACAATGCGATCACGACGTCTTCGGGCGTGATCATGCCCATGTCGCCATGCGCGGCTTCGGCCGCATGGACGAAGTAGGCGGGGGTGCCGGTACTGGCCAGCGTGGCGGCGATCTTGCGTGCGATGTGCCCCGACTTGCCGATGCCGGTGACGATGACGCGTCCGCGCCGCTGCAGGATGAGCTGGACCGCGCGCTCGAATGCCGTGCCGAGGCGGTCGGCGAGCGCGGCGACGGCGGCGGCTTCGATTCGGAGCACGCGGCGGGCAAGCGCGAGCGTGGGGCTGTCGGCGGCTGAGGTCATCGGAAGGATCGGGAGGCCTGGATCGGTTGCGGATTCCGCCGGCACGGTGGCGCGCCGGCAGGGACTCGCAATTGTATAACAGTCGGTGGGCCGCCCGACGGCTGTGGCGGCGCGCCCGGAAGCCCGGGCCGGGCGCGCCGTTGCGGCACGGATGCCCGCTGCCGGGGGCTACAGGCTCGCGCACACGGTATAGCTGGTGTCGTCGTCCAGCGGAGCCGCGCTGGAGACCGGCGTGAGCGAGCCGGTGCCGCTGTCGGTGCCGGCCCGCATCGAGCCTGCCGCCGGATCGCCGTCGTCCAGTGCCAGGTCGAGCTGGCGCACGAGCTTGCCCAGGATGCCGCCCGAGCAGGTCAGGATGCTGCCGCGCAGGCCGAGCAGGCTGCCGCTCTGCACGCCGAGACGGCCGCCGACCGTGTTGCGCGGCAGGTAGCCGGCATTGCCGGTGTCGCTGCTGCCGGTGGCGAGGCCGGCGAGGCGCACGTGCTGCCAGAAGCGGAAGGCGTCGCTGTCGGTGTCGTCGTCCCAGTTGCCGTCGATCGTGCCGTTGCCGTTGCCCGCGCTGGTGCAGTCGTCGCCGCTCGGGCACAGGTGCAGGCGGGCACGGGCATCGTCGCCCGGCAGCGCGCGGAAGCGATCCTGGTAGGCGTGGGTCAGGGCCGGCAGGCTGCGGAAATCCTGGGCCAGATTCTTGACCCTGGCGCTGTCGATCAATTCCTGGCCCTTGAGCACGCCGCCCAGCAGCAGGCCGACGATCAGCAGGACGACGGCGATTTCCACGAGGGTGAAGCCTTGTTGATGGGTTTTCATCGGTATTGCCTCCTTGTTGCGTGGGTGGAAAAAGCGGGGGGCCGGCCATCCGGGGGCCGGCTGTCCGGGGCCGAGCGGTGCTGCCTCACAGGCGGCCTGCCTGGGCAAGGCGGGCGATCAGCAGCGGACGCCCGATCCAGATCAGGATGTCGTCGAAGTCGGCGGTCGGTTCGCCGGCCTGGTAGGCGGGGCCGGTGGCGGAGTAGGTGGCGTTGAGGCCGTCGGCGCGGCGATTGGCGCCGGTCGAGAACACGATCGCGACGGCCTGGGAGTCGCTGACCGTGATGCGGCGGCCGTCGTGCGCGTGGATCTGGAGATTGCTGGCCGGCACGCTCGCCGCAGTGATGGGCTGGTCGGCGAAGCTGCGGTCGACCCGGTAGCGCCAGTGGCCTTGCCAGGGGGCGTCGGCGCTGGCGCGCGTGCTGCCCCAGGGGTCGGTGGCGGGCATGCCCAGCGTGCGCCACGGCAGCAGGCCTTCGACGGCGGTGTTGCAGGGCGGCGGCGTTTCCTGGCCGTAGTCCGGGTGAGCCGGGTCCGCTTCGATGCTGGGGCAGGGCAGGCGGCCGTGGATGATGGCGAAGCCGGTCAGCGCCTGCTGGATGTCGCGCAGGCGGTCCAGCGTCGCCTGGCGGTCGTGGGCTTCGATGCGGCTGGCGAGCGGGACCAGCATGCTGCCGGACAGCAGCGCGAGGATGATCAGCACGACGGCGAGTTCGGCCAGCGTGAAGCCGCGCAGGCGGCACAGGGGCGGTGGGCGCATGGCGGCGGCGAAGCGGGTGGGAGGGTTCAGCTCAGGCATCGGACGACGTCCTGGCTGGCGGGGCGCTGCGGGTCGGTGATGCGGAATTCGGCAGTGCCGTGGAATTCCGCGATGCCCAGCACGAAATGACGGGGGTTGTCGCCTTCGAGGTATTGCGCGACATCGGCCCGTTCGGCCGCCGTGCCGCGCCGCTGATGCCCGTCGCCGCTGCGGATCCGCTCGCCGCCGAACAGCAGCACGGCACGGCAGGTTTCGGTGCGCGGCAGGTCCGGATCGATGACGGTGATGCAGTCGCTGCCGTCCTTGCACAGGGCGACGTGGAACTGATCGCGCCAGTTGTCGTGGGCGGTGCCGGCGGGAGCGGCGATCCCGAGCTCCGGCGCGGTGGGGAGCCTGCCCGTCAGCAGCCGTCCATGCGGCGTCTCGTGCAGGTGGCGGGCGACGAAATCCGCGTCGCTGAGCGGCGAGGCCAGATGCAGCGCGGCAGTCTCGCCGATGTGATCGATGCGGGAGGCGAAGTCGCTGCGCCGGCGCAGTGCATCGTAGATGTCGTCGATGCCCAGCCAGGCGATCAGGTCGTTGCGCGTGGTGCTGCCGACCTGTCCCTGATGAATGTCCGACACCGCGATGGAGGCCAGGCTGCTTCCCGTTTCGACGAATTCGCCGAACTCGCCGGCCGTGCAGGGGGCGTGACCGTCGCTGTGGCGATGCTGGCCGTCGAGTACGGGCCCCGGGGCGAACACGACCGCGATGGCAAGGCCGTCCGGCGCAGCGGCAGGCAGGCTGCGGCCGTCGCCGCGCCACAGCCTGAACTGCCCCGGACTGTCCCAGTTGAGTGCGAGCGCCTTCGGGTTGTGCTTGACGCTGCCGGACACCGCGTACCACAGGCATTCGCCCCAGCCGTCCAGCAGTTGCGGCAGGGCCAGGGTCCGCCATGGCAGCCGGCCGCTTGCGGCGGCGCCACGGGGGCCGCAGGCACCGAGCGCCGTCGAGCCGGTGTTGTCGGTGTCGGGGCAGGGCAGGTAGCCCTGGCCCTGGCCTGAGTGGCTTTCGTCATAGCTGATCGCATAGCCGAGCAGGGCTTCGCGCGCCTGCGAAAGCGCCGCGATGCTGCGGGCCTGGGCACGGGTGCGGAAGCGGGTTTCGAGCTCGCCGTGGGCGAGCAGCCCGCCGGCGCCGAGCAGGATGGCGAGCGCAAGGGCGGCGACCAGGCCGTGGCCGGCGGCTTCCACGCGGGTGGGCTTCATTCCGGTCGCTCCGGGGGTGTGTCCGATGCTGCCTGCCAGCTGTCGCCGGTGCGCAGGCGCTGGTGGGGGGCGTGCATCGGGATCAGCTCCAGGGCCGGGAAGGGCGCGGCATGCAGGCTCGCCGGCAGCGGACCGGGCACGCCGTCCAGCCATAGCGTCGTTTCGCCGCTCGAATGGCGCAGGAAACCGTCGATGCGCCGGGGTGCCGCGCTCGGGGGGCTCGCCGGCATGGCGGCTTTGGGGGGAGGCGCCGGCGGCGGGGGTTGATCCAGTGTGCGGCGTTCTTCCGGCGTGAAGAACAGGCGGCCGAAGGTGGTATCGGCGGGCTGAACGATCATCGGGGGATTGCCGTGGGCATGCGCCATGCCGGGGTCTGTTGCCGCCAGCGTGCAGGCGAGCAGCACAAGCAGGTCGCGCCGTGGCCGCTGCGCGGTACATGCGCACGGCGAGGGGCGAAGCCGGGCGGGTGTCCAGATCGGCATCATTTTGTGTTTGTGCCGGACGGTAGCGAAATCGTCAGCCAGTCGAACCGGCAGTGGGCATGCACGCGCCCGGCCGTGCCGAGGTCGACACGGCTCAGCGTGCAGTTTCGCGGCAGCACGAGCGCGCCGGGAACGGCTGCCAGCGTGGAGACCAGCGCCGGCAGCCGGCCTTCGTGCTGCAGCGGGGTGTCGATCTCCAGGCTGTGGACGAGGATGCGCGGAGCGTTCGGATCCGCCCCGTCGGCCACCGGCCGGGGTGGCGTGAAGTGCAGTTCCTTGCCGGCGATGCCCTGCCGCTCGAGGTTGCGGGCAGCCTGGGCGGCCCATGCGGTGGGGGCGGGCGGCTGCATCACGCCGAGTGCGGCGAGGGCGTTCCAGTGTTCGAGCGCGGCATCCAGCTCGGGCTGCTGCTGTCGCAGCGTGTCCAGTTCAGCGGCGAGACGGGCGTGCTGGCGCTGCGCTGCCGACAGTCTGGCCAAGGCTTCGTCGCGCATGCCGGACGAGGCGATGAAGGCGCCGATGCCGCCCGCCGCAAGCACTGCGGCAAGCAGCAGCGCGGCGACGCTGCGGGTGTCGACGGCGATCGGCATGGCTTTCATTGCGGCGCTACCCGGGCGGGATGAGATGCCAGCAGCAGTTCGACGTGCGTATCGCCGCCGGCATCGGTGTGCGTGTCGATGAGTCGTGCGCCGCGCCCGGCGAGATGGGCAACGATGGTTTCGATGGCTGCGTGCGCGCTGATGCTGCTTTGCAGGAGCGTGCCGGCATCGGGCGAGAGCTTCATCTTCACGCGGGCGAGCGCAGGCTCGGCGCCTGCCGGGGCCGGCGACCATTCCAGGGTCTGCAACGCGAGTCCGGGCGCGTGGTCCAGGCCGTCCGCGATCGGGCGAAGAACGTCCAGCGGCGTGATGACCCTGCCTCTTTCGTTTGCGACCTGCTGGATCGTGCCGATGATCCGGGCGGGCGGCGCGTCGAGTCCGGCGTGGGCGGCTGTGAACTCCGCCAGTTCGTGCTGCAGACGGGCGGTTTCACGCTGCAGCGCGGCATGGCTTGCCTCGGCGTTCTGCGCCGTCTGCCAGTGCATGGCGGCGATGCCGGTGCCGCTGGCGAACAGCAGCACGCCGGCGCCGAAGGCCAGCTTGCGGGCGTGGCGCAGCGGAAATGCCGTGTCCGGCGAGGGGCCGGGCCAGCCGAGCTTGTGCGGAGCGCGCGACAGCCAGGCCAGCAGCAATTCGCTGCTGTCGGTGGCGGCTGCGCTGGGCCGAGTGGAATCGGTCCCGGTCGGATCGAGGGGGTGTGGTTGTGCTTCGGCCGCGTGGGGCGACCCGGCAGCGAGCACGGCGACCTGGAGATGCCCGCCGGAATGTTCGGCGGCAGCTTCGCCTGCCTGCAGCTGCAGCTTGTTCGCGTACTGCAGCGTGCGCTCGATCTCGTGCTGCCATTCCGCGTTGCCGGGGTGGCCAGTGCTTTCCACCAGGCGTGACAGCCGTGCCGTGTGTCCAGCGACCAGCGTCAGGCGCATGCCGGCGCGGCTATGGCTGACGATCAGCCGCGCAGGGCCGGGCAGCGCGTGGGCGATCAGTTCACTGGCCGGAACCAGCCGTTCGCAGCTGCATCCCGCATCGCGCAGGGCCTTCGTCCAGACATCGGCACCGGCCGGCCGGGCGAGGCCGCTGAACAGGATCTGCTCGGTATTGGCCTTGCGGTCGATGGCCAGGGTGTCGGCCCTGGCATAGCAGGCTTGCGGATACCAGGCGGCGAGGCGGCGGCCGATCAGGGCGCGGCGGTCGGCGCCGCGGGTGCGCGGCAGGGTTTCGGTTTCGTGGCATTCGTCGGCCAGGTCCACCAGCATGCGGTAGCGGGCCTTGCGGGGCTGGCGCCGAAGCCAGTCGATGAACGCGTCCCGCTCGCCGGCTGCGAAGCTGGCGAGGCGGGCCGGCGGGCTTTCGCCGCCCTGGAATGCTTCGAGGCCGAGGGCGTCGATGCGGAGCAGGATGGTGTTCGGCATGGCGGGCTCCGCGTCAGGCCGGGAGGCGGGTGATGATGTCGTAGATGGGGCCGAGCACCGCGCTGGCGATCCACAGCAGCAGTGCGCCCATCGCCAGCGTCAGCAAGGGCTCGATGGCAGCCTGCAGGCGGCCGGTGGCGTCGGCGACGTCGCGCCGGTAGAGCGTGGCGACATTGCCGAGGGCGCGGTCCAGGCCACCCGTCTGTTCGCCCACTCTGAGCATGCGTTCGACCAGGGGAGGGAACAGGCCGGTCGCTTCGAAGGCGGCCGATACCGCGTGACCTTGCTCGATCCGCTCGGAGGCTGTGTGCAGGGCCTTGCGCAGGGCCAGGTTGCCGGTGATGTCCCGGGTGATGCGCAGGGCGTCGATGATCGTGATGCCGGCGGCGTATAGCGTCGCGAGTACGCTGGCGAAGCGCGCGAGGGCGAGCTTGCCCAGGATCTCGCCAACGACGGGGAGTCGCAGCAGCAGATGGTGCAGGCGGGTGCGAGCGGCATCGGAACGGCTCAGGAACCCGTGCATGCCGGCCAGCCCCAGGGCGATGCCGCCCGGCAGCAGCCAGCCGGCCTGCGTCACTGCGTGCGACAGGCCGATCAGCAGGCGGGTCTGCAGCGGCAGGGTCTGGCCGCTGCTGCGGAACAGCTTCTCCAGTTCGGGTACGACATGGACCAGGGCGACGGCCACGGCGAGCAGCATCAGGCTGGCGACGATGGCCGGATAGATGGCGATGCGGCGGGCGTAGGCGGCGAGTTCGTCTTCGTGCTCGAGCGCGGCGCCGATGTCGCGGATGGTTTCGGGCAGGCGGCCTGCCTGTTCGCCGGCGCGCAGCAGGGCGACGGTGGCGGGTGGGAACACGCCCGGCTGGCGGGCGGCGGCGTCGGACAGCGGCTGGCCGCGCTCGATGTCGGCAAGCAGTGTGACGACCGCCGTGCGCATGCGCGGATGGGTGGTGGCGTCGCGCAGCGCGGCGAGGCTTTCGAAGGGCGGCACGCCGGCCGCCAGCAATTGCTCGAGGTGGAAGCAGAAGTGGATCAGCTCCCGGCGCGGCACGCGCCTGCGCGGCAGGTCGAAGCCGGGCCTGGCTTCGCCGTTGATGAAGGCGAGGCCTTGTTCCCGCAGCCGCTGCTCCAGGTCGGCGAGGTCGGCCGCGTCCAGCCTGCCGCGCAGCAGGCGGCCGTCGGTGCTCATCGCGCGGTAGCTGTAGGTTTTCATGCGGCGTGCTCCGCTTCGGCCGCATCGCAGGTGAGGCTGCCGAGGTCGACGACGCGGGCCAGTTCGGCCAGCGAGGTGCTGCCGTCCAGTACCCGGCGCAGGCCGTCGCCGGCGAGGCCGGCATGGCTGCGGCGACGCAGGAGGGCGCGCAGCACGCCGGGACGGGCGCCGGCGCCGATCTGCTCGTCGAGCTCCGCGTCGATGTACAGCAATTCCATGATGGCGATGCGGCCGCGGTAGCCGCGAAAGTCGCATTCGGCGCAGCCGGACGGGGCAAACAAGCGCGGCGCCCGTTCGGCAGGCAGGCCGAGCAGGCGGCATTCGGCAGGGGACGCGGGGGTTTCGATCCGGCAGTGCGGGCACAGCCGCCGCACCAGGCGCTGGGCGATGATGCCTGACAGGTTGCCGGCCAGCAGGTCGGCGCGCAGGCCGATGTCGAGCAGGCGCGGTATGGCGCCGAGCGCGGAGTTGGCGTGCAGCGTGGCGAACACCTGATGGCCGGTGAGCGCGGCGCGCAAGGCCATCTGCGCGGTGTCGGCGTCGCGGATCTCGCCGATCAGCAGGATGTCGGGGTCCTGGCGCAGCAGTGCGCGGACGCCGTCGGCAAAGCCGAGACGGCTGGCGTCGCCGATCGGGGTCTGGCGGATCTGGGCGAGCGGGTATTCCACCGGGTCTTCCAGCGTCATGATGTTGACGGCTTCGGTGTTGAGGTGGCTGAGGACCGAATACAAGGTGGTCGTCTTGCCGCTGCCGGTGGGGCCGGTGACGAGGATCAGCCCTTCCGGGCGTGCCAGCATGCGGTCGAGCGTGTTGCGCTGCATGTCGCCGAGGCCGAGCGCATCGAGCGGGACGATGCCTTTTTCGCGGTCCAGGATGCGCAGCACGATGTTCTCGCCGTGCAGCGTGGGCTGGGTGGCGACGCGGAAGTCGATCGGCCGCCCGGCGACGGCCAGCGAGATGCGGCCGTCCTGGGGGCTGCGCGATTCGGCGATGTCGAGCCCGGCCATGACCTTGAGGCGTACCGCCAGCTCGGGCCAGAAGGATTTGTGCAGCACGCGGACCTGGCGCAGCGTGCCGTCGATGCGCTGGCGGATGCGCAGGTAGCCGGCTTCGGGTTCGAAATGGAGATCGGAGGCACGGTTGGCCACGGCTTCGGCCAGCATCGCGTCGACCAGGCGGACGACGGCCGGGCCGTCGTCCCGGCTGCCTGCAGCGGCATGGCGGGCGCTGCGCTGCTCGATCTCGCGCACGATGTCGTCGATGGTGATGGCCTGGCCGTAATGGCGTTCGATGGCGCGTTCGAGCTGCACGTCGGCGGCGACCCGCAGTTCGAGGCGGGTGCCCGGGCCGAGTTCGGCGTGCAGGCGATCGAGGGCGATGACGTTGTCGGTGTCGGCGATGGCGACGACCAGCGTGCGCTCGGCGGCGCGGTATTCCAGCGGCAACAGCCTGTGCCGCCTGGCAAGGGCCTGGGGGACGAGTGACAGGGCGGCGGGGTCGGCCAGCGTGCTGGCGAGATCGACGCTGGGGTGGCCGCAATGGGCGGCGAGGGCGTCGCGCAGCGCGGTGTCGCTGATGAAGCCGAGTTCGACCAGCACCTGGCCGAGCGGGCGTTTGCGCTGCTGCTGCTCGTGCAGCGCGATGCGCAGCTGGTCGGCGCCGATCAGGCGGGCGTCGAGCAGGAGCTGGCCGATCGGCAGGGCGGCGTTCATGGGCGGTGCTCCGTTTCACTGCCGCCGTGGCTCGGCACCAGCAGCGGGCGCATCGGCATCGACGGGAAGTTGCGCAGGCCGGGCGAGGGCCGGGAAACGAGGAAGTCCGGCCCGGGAAGCTGGCTGGCATAGCCGGCGTAGTCGCCGCGGGTGCTCGGATCGTCGATCAGCAGCGGCCGCAGGAAGATCAGCAGTTCGGTGCGGCGCACGGCGTTGTCGCGGCGGGTGAACAGCTCGCCCAGCACCGGGATGTCGCCCAGCAGCGGAATGCGGCCGGTGTCGTGGTCCACGCGGTCTTCCATCAGGCCGCCGAGCACGGCGATCTCGCCGCTGCGCAGGCGCAGCATCGATTCGATCTCGCGGGTGCGGATCTGCGGCACGCGGTTGGGGATGTCGCGCAGCGAAGGATTGGGGTCGTCCCTGAAGCCGGAGATGCCGGAGATGGTCGGGCGTACGTTCAGCGTGATCTCGCCGTTGGCGCTGATCTGCGGCGTGACCGACATCACCATGCCGACCGACACCGACTGGGGCGTCGTCGTCGCGGTGACTTTCTCGCGCTCGCTGTCGCCGTATTCGGTGGTGGTCGCATCGACGAGGAAGTACACATATTCCTCGACCACCTTGAGCATTGCAGTTTGATTGTTCAGCACCGACAGGCGCGGGCTGGACAACACCTTGACGGTGCCGAAGGTCTCCAGCAGTTCGAGCCTGAAGTCGGTGTCGGCCGAAGCGTAGCTCAGGGTCGGCGCGCCGCTGCCGGCGTTGTTGCGCGGGTTGATGTTCCAGCCCGGCAGGCCGAGGCGGCTCCAGTCGATGCCCTGGACGTAGCCGTCGGCCAGCGTGACTTCGACGATGGTGGCTTCGATCATGACCTGCCGGCGCGCGGCGCGCTGCACCTGATCGATGAAGGCGGCGAGTTGCTCGTGCTGGCGGGACGTGGCCCGCACCATGACGATGCCGCTCTCCCTGTTGACCATGATGTCGCCGTCGTGGCAGTCGTCCTTGCCGGCGCAACGGGACGGAGCGCCTGCGCCGTCGCCGAGGATGGCGCGGATGTTGGCCTGGATCGATTGCCAGAAGTCGTTGCTCGAGCGGGTTTCGATCTGGGTCACCGAAGTGTTGCCGGCGGCATCGCCATGGCTGCCTGCGCTGCTGGAACTGGTGGATATCTGCGTGCTGGTGGCAACGGTGCCGCGCATGCTGCGGCTGAGGTTGACGTAATCGAGCGTGTAGCTGTGCAGGAAAGGCATGTCCGGCCGCACGCTGAGGTGATTGCCGGCGATCTCGTAGCGGATCGGGGTCTGGCGTGCGATGCGGGCGAGGATCTCGCCGAGCGGCTGGTCGACGGCGTTGAGCGTGACGCGGCCGTCGATGCCGCCGTGCAGGTCGAGATCGAGCCGGGCGTCGCGGCCGATGGCGAGCAGCAACTGGTGGACGGGAATGTCGTGTACCGAGATCGAATAGGTCTTTTCCCGCCTGGCCGGTGCCGGCATTTCGGCAGGCGCAGGGAGCTGAGGCTCGGCAACTGCGGGCGGCAGGCCCGCGGTCACCGCCGATGGAGGCGGAAGCGGGGCGGAGAGGTGGCCGGCCGGAGTCTGGTGAACGCCGAGCTGCGTACATGCGCCCAGTAGCACGATGAATGCAAGTGGCACTGATGGGAGAGTGTGGGCGGCTCGGCGGTTCATGCATTCATGCTAAACCAAATTATGACGTAAGAAAATACATGCATGACATTTTCCGGGGCTGGCGCAGGATGCCGGCTGCTGTGCCGGCATGGGCTAATCGACTGTTGCATTGCGACAAATTGCCGGGAAGCGGCGTTGGCGTCTGTTAGAATGCCCGGTTCCCGAACAAAAGAATCTGCTTCCGTGGCCCCTGCAGCCGAGCGCGATGTGCCTCTCGTTTCCCTCCGCGACGTCCGTTTCGCCTATGGCGAACGGTCGGTGCTGCGCGGCATCGATCTGGATGTGCATCGCGGCCAGGTGGTGGCGATCATGGGCGGCAGCGGTTGTGGCAAAACCACCTTGCTGAGGCTGATCGGCGGCCAGTTGAAGGCGAATTCGGGTGCGGTGGAAGTCGCTGGCCATGAGGTCGGCAAGCTCGGCAGGGCCGAGCTCTATGCGATGCGCCGGCGCATGGGCATGTTGTTCCAGTTCGGTGCGCTGTTCACCGACATGAGCGTGTTCGACAACGTCGCCTTCCCGCTGCGTGAGCACACCGATCTGCCGCCGACCATGATTCGCGACCTGGTGCTGATGAAACTGCAGGCAGTGGGGCTGCGCGGCGCGGCCTCGCTGCGGCCGGGCGAGCTGTCGGGCGGCATGGCGCGGCGAGTGGCGCTGGCACGCGCGGTGGCGCTCGACCCGATGCTGATCCTGTATGACGAGCCTTTCGCCGGGCTGGATCCGATTTCGCTCGGCATCATCGGCCAGTTGATCCGGCGCTTGAACGACGCGCTCGGCGCCAGCTCGGTGATGGTCACGCACGACGTGCATGAATCGCTGGAGATCGTGGACTACATCTACTTCGTGTCGGACGGGCGCATCGTCGCGCAAGGCACGCCGGACGAGATCCGTGCCTCGGCGGACCCCTTCGTCCACCAGTTCGTCAATGCCGAGGCCGACGGCCCGGTGCCTTTCCATTATCCGGCGCAGCCGATCGACAGTCTGCTGGGCGGGAGGAGCGCATGAACGGCCTGTTCGCCGGCCTTGCCGCCGGGCTGCGCCACGTCGGCAAGCTGACGATAGACGGCATCTGGCGGCTGGGTTTCGCCACCCGTTTCATGTTCGCGGTGCTGCTGGCCTCGGGGCAGTCGCTGACCCGCATCCATCTGACGATCCGGGAGCTTTACTTCAGCGGCGTGCTGTCGCTGCTGATCATCACCGTGTCCGGCCTGTTCGTCGGTCTGGTGCTCGGCCTGCAGGGCTACGACATCCTGCAGCGCTACGGCTCGGCCGATGCGGTGGGGGTGATGGTGGCGCTGTCGCTGCTGCGCGAGCTGGGGCCGGTGATCGCGGCGCTGTTGTTCGCCAGCCGCGCGGGGTCGGCGATCACCGCCGAGATCGGCCTGATGAAGACCACCGAGCAGTTGAAGGCGATGGACATGATGGCGGTGAACCCGATCGCGCGCGTGGTGGCGCCGCGCTTCTGGGGCGGTGTGCTGTCGATGCCGCTGCTGGCTGCGCTGTTCTCGGCGATGGGCGTGTTCGGTGGCTGGCTGATCACCGTCGTCGTCATCGGCGTCGATGACGGCGCTTTCTGGTCGCAGATGCAGGCGGCGGTCGAGTTCGACTACGACGTGCTGAACGGAATCATCAAGTCCATGGTCTTCGGTACCGTGGTGTCGCTGATCGCCGTGTTCGAGGGTTACGATTGCGAGCCCACCGCCGAAGGCGTGTCACGCGCGATCACCCGCACCGTCGTGACCTCGGCGCTGGCCATCCTGGCGCTCGATTTCGTGCTTACCTCTTTCATGTTCCGGGGTTGATGATGAGTCGCACCGCACTCGACCTGTGGGTCGGTATTTTCGTTGCCATCGGCTTCGCCGCACTGGTCTTTCTGGCGATGAAGGTCGGCAGTTTTTCCGGCATCAACGGTAGCGAGAGCTATCGCGTGGAAGCCGCTTTCGACAATATCGGCGGGCTGAAGGTGCGCGCACCGGTCAAGAGCGCCGGCGTGCTGATCGGCCGCGTGCAGGGCATCCGCTTCGACACCGACAGCTATCGCGCGGTCGTGCAGCTGGATATCGACAAGCGCTTCGAGTTTCCGGCCGACACCTCTGCGTCGATCCTGACTTCCGGCCTGCTCGGCGAGCAGTACGTCGGCCTCGAAGCGGGCGCCGACGTCGAGCCGCTGAAGGAGGGCGATCGCCTGATGATCACGCAGTCCGCAGTGGTGCTCGAGAAGCTGATCGGCCAGTTTCTGTTCGACAAGGCCGCCGAGCCGGCCGCGCAGTGAGGAATGCCGTGGAGTTCGCTGGAGAACGATGACATGAACGCCGGAATCCCCAACCTTCCTGCCGCCCTGCGCCGACCGCTGGCGGTCGCCACCCTGTCGGCGCTGCTGCTCGGGGGCTGTGCCACGGCCGGCAACCCGGTCGATCCGCTCGAAGGCTACAACCGGGCGATGTTCAGCTTCAACGAGCAGGTCGACAAGGCGGTCGTCAAGCCGGTGGCGCAGGCCTACGAGTTCGTGCTGCCGGACGTCGCCCGGACCGGTTTCGGCAACTTCATCGCCAACCTCGAAGACCCCTGGATCGCCATCAACAGCTTGTTGCAGGGC
This sequence comes from Thauera butanivorans NBRC 103042, assembly GCF_001591165.1. GTDB lineage: Bacteria > Pseudomonadota > Gammaproteobacteria > Burkholderiales > Rhodocyclaceae > Thauera > Thauera butanivorans. Next base: position 66,334 of record NZ_BCUG01000028.1, on the reverse strand, counting down.
AAGCCGGCCGATGCCTTGTCCGGCCTGATGCGCTTTGCCTTCAACTCGACTTTCGGCCTGATCGGCCTGATCGACATCGCCACGCCGATGGGTTTGCCCAAGCATGACGAGGATCTGGGCCAGACGCTCGGCAGTTGGGGCGTGGGCGAGGGCGCCTACGTCGTGCTGCCCTTCTTCGGGCCGCGCACCGTGCGCGATGCAGTGGCGCTGCCGGCCGATTTCCTGGGCGAGAATCCGTGGCTGATCCACCACGTGGCCACGCGCAACAGTTACATCGCATTGCGCTTCACGCACATTCGCTCGACCTTCCTCGGCACCGACAGGGCGGTGGATGAGGCGACGATCGACAAATACGCCTATATCCGCGATTTCTACCTTGAACAACGCCGTTACAAGGTTTCGGATGGCAACGTGATGCGCGAGTACGAAGATTTCGAGGATTGAACGGGCGCGGCGGCGATCGTCCCGCCAGTGTGCAACCCCAGACGGAAACGCGACATGAACTTCTTCAACAAGCCACTCATCCTGTTCTGCTTTCTTGTCGCCGGGCTGATGCCGGCGGCCCAGGCCGCCGCCCAGCAGGGGCCGGACGTGCTGGTGCGCGACGTGACCAACGAGGTGCTCGAGATCGTGCGCGCCGACAAGTCCATCCAGGCCGGCGATCCGCAGCGGATCAGGGAACTGGTGGATGCCAAGGTGTTGCCGCACTTCGATTTCCGCCGCATGACCATGCTGGCGGTCGGCCCCGACTGGCGCAGTGCGTCGGCCGAGCAGCAGGCGCGCCTGACCGATGCCTTCCGCACCCTGCTGGTGCGCACGTATTCCAATGCGCTGACGCAGTATCGCGACCAGACGATCGAGTTCAAGCCGACCCGCTTCGGCGAAGCCGACAAGCGCGTGCAGGTCCGCACCGAAGTGCGCCAGACCGGCGCCCAGCCGATCGGCATCGACTACATGCTGGAAAAATCCGATGCGGGCTGGAAAGTGTTCGACGTCATCGTTGCCGGTGTCAGCCTGGTCACGAACTACCGCAGCAGTTTCGCCCAGGACGTGCGCAGCGGCGGCATCGACGGTCTGATCAAGTCGCTCGAAGCGAAGAACCGCGCACTCGAAGCGGAGCAGCAGCGTTCATGAGCGATGCAGGTGCGGTGGCGGTGTTCGCGCCGCAGGGGCCGTTGACCATGCACAGCGCCGCGTCGGCGCTGGAAGAGGGGCGGCGGCTGGCCAAGGCCGGCGCCCTGGTGGTCGATATGGCGGCGGTGCCGACTGCCGATTCCGCGGCACTGGCGCTGGTCCTCGACTGGCTGCGCACCGCGCGCGAGGCAGGCCACGACATCGTGCTGCGCAGCCTGCCGCCGGGGCTTGCCAGCCTTGCCGCGCTTTACGACATCGACGCCCTGCTGCCGCTGGAGAACGGTGCATGACGGTGCCGGCCATCAGGGTCAGCGCCGTCACCAAGCAGTACGGAACGCTGAAGGCGCTGGGCGGCGTCGATCTCGAAATCGGCCAGGGCGAATTCTTCGGTCTGCTCGGGCCGAACGGTGCCGGCAAGACCACGCTGATCTCGGCGCTGGCCGGGCTGGTACGGCCCGACGGCGGTTCGCTCGAGATCATGGGCCACGACGTCGTGCGCGACTACCGCAATGCGCGGCGCAATCTCGGCGTGGTGCCGCAGGAACTGGTGTTCGATCCCTTCTTCTCGGTGCGTGAGCTGCTGCGCATCCAGTCGGGCTATTTCGGCATCCGCGGCAACGACGACTGGATCGACGAGATCCTTGCCAGCCTGGACCTGACGCACAAGGCCGACGCCAACATGCGCATGCTGTCCGGCGGCATGAAGCGGCGCGTGCTGGTGGCGCAGGCGCTGGTGCACCGGCCGCCGGTGATCGTGCTCGACGAGCCTACCGCCGGCGTCGACGTCGAACTGCGCCAGGGGCTGTGGCAGTTCGTGCGCAAGCTCAACCGTGACGGCCACACCATCGTGCTGACCACGCATTATCTCGAAGAGGCGGAAACGCTCTGCGGCCGCATCGCAATGCTCAAGGCCGGCAAGGTCGTCGCCCTCGACACCACCGAGAACCTGCTGCACCGCTTCGCCACCCACAGCCTGCGCGTCAGCGTGGACAGGGCCGAGGCGGCCGTCGCGCTCGGCGGCATGGCGGTCGAGGACGGCTGGGTGGAGTTCGCCTTCGAGGGCTACGACAAGCTCGAGGCGCTGCTGGCGCGCCTGCGCGAGGCCGGTGCCGGGCTGCGCGAGATCCAGCTGGGCGAGCCGGATCTCGAAAGAGTCTTCGTGGAGGTCATGCACCGTGCCTGAAACGCGCCGCGGCGCGACGCCGCCGCGTATCGAGCCGATGGCCGCCGATGCGCCGCTGACGGGTTTTCGTACCCTGCTGTACAAGGAAGTGCTGCGCTTCTGGAAAGTGGCTTTCCAGACTGTCGCCGCGCCGGTACTCAACGCGCTGCTGTTCCTGCTGATCTTCTCGCACGTGCTCGACCGCCACGTCACCGTGTATGGCGACGTTGCCTACACCAGCTTCCTGGTGCCCGGCCTGGTGATGATGTCGGTGCTGCAGAACGCCTTCGCCAACAGCTCGTCCTCGCTGATCCAGAGCAAGATCACCGGCAACATCATCTTCGTGCTGCTGCCGCCGCTGTCCTATCGCGAGTTCTATGCCGCCTACGTCATCGCCGCGACGCTGCGCGGGCTGTTCGTCGGTGCCGCCGTGCTGCTGGTGGCGATGCCCTTCGTCGAACTGAGCATGGCCAGTCCGTTGTGGGTGCTGGCGTTCGCCGTGATGGGCGGGGCGATCCTGGGCTCCTTCGGCGTCATCGCCGGTATCTGGGCCGACAAGTTCGACCAGCTCGCCGCTTTCCAGAACTTCCTGATCCTGCCGCTGACGATGCTGTCCGGTGTGTTCTACTCGATCCATTCGCTGCCGCACTTCTGGCAGGATGTATCGCATTTCAACCCGTTTTTCTTCATGATCGACGGGTTCCGTCATGGCTTTTTCGGCCAGTCGGACACTTCGCCCTGGCTGTCGCTCGCGGTGGTGTCCGGCTGTTTCGTATTGCTCGCGGCCTTGACCCTGGCTCTGCTCGCACGGGGCTACAAGCTGCGCTCCTAAAGGATGAATCATGTTTGAAGCTAGCGAAATCAAGCGCCTGATCGAACAGGGCATGCCCTGCGAATTCGTCGCCATCGAAGGCGACGACGGGGTGCATTTCACCGGCATCGTCGTCAGCCCGGCCTTCGAGGGCAAGCCGCGCGTGCGTCAGCACCAGGCGGTGTATGCCACGCTCGGCCGCCTGATGGGCAACGAGATCCATGCGCTGCAGCTGCAGACCTTCACTCCTGCGCAATGGGAAGAGGGCCGTGGCGAACTGGGCATGTGAGGCCGCGATGGACAAACTGCTGATCGAAGGCGGCAGCCGCCTGTCGGGCGAAGTCGCCATTTCCGGTGCCAAGAACGCCGCGCTGCCCATCCTGTGCGCGGCGCTGCTGACGGCCGAACCGGTGACCTTCACCAACGTGCCGCAGCTGAAGGACATCGGCACCCTGCTGGCGCTGCTGGCGCAGATGGGGGTCAAGGTGGCGCGCGAAGGCGACAGCGTCACGCTCGACGCGTCGGGCTTGAACAATCCGGTCGCACCCTACGAGATGGTCAAGACCATGCGGGCGTCGATCCTCGTGCTCGGCCCGCTGGTGGCCCGCTGCGGCGAGGCGCGGGTGTCGCTGCCCGGCGGCTGTGCGATCGGCGCCCGTCCGGTGGACCAGCACATCAAGGGCCTGCAGGCGATGGGGGCGGAGGTGAAGGTCGAGCATGGCTACGTCCATGCCAAGGTACCGCGGCTGAAGGGCGCGCGCCTGTTCACCGACATGGTCACCGTGACCGGCACCGAGAACCTGATGATGGCTGCCGTGCTGGCCGACGGCGAAACCGTGATCGAGAACGCTGCGCGCGAACCCGAAATCGTCGATCTGGCGAACTGCCTGGTGTCGATGGGCGCGCGCGTGTCGGGCGCCGGTTCGGATGTCATCCGGATTCGCGGTGTAGACCGTCTGCATGGCGCGAGCCATCGCATCATGCCCGACCGCATCGAGACCGGCACCTACCTGTGCGCCGCCGCAGCCACCGGCGGCTCGGTGCGGCTGACCGGCACCAGTTCGAGCTACCTGGATGCCGTCATCGACAAGCTGATGGATGCGGGCTGCGAGATCCTTGCCGAGCGCGATGCGATCCGCCTTGATGCGCCGGCCCGGCTCAATGCCGTCAGCCTGCGCACCGCGCCGTATCCAGCTTTCCCGACCGACATGCAGGCCCAGTTCATGGCGATCAACTGCGTCGCCAAGGGCGTCGCGATGATCCGCGAGACCATCTTCGAAAACCGCTTCATGCACGCGGTCGAGCTTCAGCGCCTGGGCGCGGACATCCGCATCGACGGCAACACCGCCGTCGTCCAGGGCGTGGACAGGCTGCAGGGCGCGACCGTGATGGCGACCGACCTGCGTGCTTCGGCCAGCCTGGTGGTGGCCGGCCTGGTGGCCGAGGGCGAGACGGTGATCGAGCGCATCTATCATCTCGACCGCGGCTACGAACGGCTGGAGGCGAAGCTGGCCGCGCTCGGTGCCAAGGTGCGGCGCCTGGCCTGAACGGGCAGGCGCCTGCAGCGGCGATCAGACGCCGCCCACGGGGTGCCCGGAGGCCGCGGAACCTGGAGAGCGCTCGGAGATCGCGTTCAAGGATCGCTCAGAGATCGAACTGGCCGTTGGCTTCGGGCTGCCAGGTCACTTCCAGCACCTTCAGGTGCAGTTCCTTGCCGTCCGGCGTGGTCCAGTCGATCGACTGGCCGGTGGCCAGTCCGAGCAGGGCGCTGCCGGCCGGCGAGAAGATCGATACCCGGCGCGCTTCGGCGTTGGCGTCCTTGGGGTAGGCCAGCGTCAGCTCGTATTCGCGGCCGGTGCCTTCTTCGAGGAAGCGGGCGCGGCTGTTCATCGTGATGACGTCGGCCGGCATCTCCTCGGGTTCGCGCACGTCGGCCCGTTCGAGCTCTTCGCGCAGGCCGTCGAGGTCGCTGCGGCTGCGGAAGGCGGGGAGGGTCAGCAGGCCCTCGAGGCGTTCGAGGTCGCTGCTGGAAACGATGATTGGCGGCTTCATGATGTCGTCCTGCGTGATGTCCTGCGCGGAAGACCTTGCGGAGCGCGCGGACATGCAAAAGAAAAGGCCGAACTGCCGCTCGCAGTTCAGCCCATTGGGTGTGCCCAGTCGGACGAAGGTTAACAGAAGCGGTGCCGGGTTACAATGTCGGCCCGTTCGACCAAGGCTTTTCACGTGTCCAGCATCACGCTCGCCCTGTCCAAGGGGCGCATCTTCGAAGAGACGCTGCCGCTGCTCGCGGCCGCCGGCATCGTGCCGACCGACAACCCCGAATCCTCGCGCAAGCTCATCATCGGCACCAACCGGCCGGACGTGCGCCTGGTCATCGTGCGTGCCACCGACACGCCGACCTACGTGCAGTACGGTGCGGCCGACCTCGGCATCGCCGGCAAGGACGTCCTGCTCGAGCATGGTGGGGCGGGCCTGTACCAGCCGCTGGACCTCGACATCGCCCGCTGCCGCCTGTGCGTGGCGGTGCAGAAAGGCTTCGACTACGCTGCTGCCACCCGGCCCGGCGGGCGCATCCGCGTCGCCACCAAGTACATCAATGCCGCCAAGGCGCACTTCGCCGGAAAGGGCATGCACGTCGACCTGATCAAGCTCTACGGTTCGATGGAACTGGCGCCGCTGGTCGGGCTGGCCGATGCGATCGTCGACCTGGTGTCCACCGGCGGCACGCTGCGCGCCAACAACCTCGAAGAGGTCGAGGACATCATGCCGATCAGTTCGCGCCTGATCGTCAACCAGGCCTCGCTGAAGCTCAAGCGCGAACTGCTGCAGCCGGTGCTCGATGCCTTCGCCGGCGCGATCAAGCCCTGAGGAACCGATCATGAGCCAGACGCCCATCCGCCGCCTCGACGTGCGCGAGCCCGAATTCCTGTCCACGCTGGACGCCCTGCTGGCCTTCGAGGCCGAGGCCGACGAGCGCATCGACGGCGCGGTGACCGAGATCCTGCGTGCGGTGCGCACCACCGGCGACGCCGCGGTGGTCGAATACACCCGCCGCTTCGATGGCCTCGAGGTGAATTCGATGGCGGCGCTGGAACTGCCGAAAGCCGAGCTGCACGCCGCGCTCGACGGCCTGTCGTCGGCCCAGCGCGAGGCGCTGACCGTCGCTGCCGACCGCGTGCGCATCTACCACGAACGCCAGAAGGGCGAGTCCTGGGAGTTCGAAGAAGCCGACGGCACCCGCCTGGGGCAGAAGGTCACGCCGCTCGACCGCGTCGGCCTCTACGTGCCGGGCGGGCGGGCGTCCTACCCGAGCTCGGTGCTGATGAACGCGATCCCGGCCAAGGTTGCCGGCGTCGGCGAGCTGATCATGGTCGTGCCGACGCCGCGCGGCGAGAAGAACCCGCTGGTGCTGGCGGCGGCGGCGATCACCGGCGTCGACCGGGTGTTCACCATCGGCGGCGCGCAGGCGGTGGCGGCGCTGGCCTACGGCACGCAGACCCTCCCGCAGGTCGACAAGATCGTCGGCCCGGGCAACGCCTACGTCGCCGAAGCCAAGCGCCGGGTGTTCGGCACCGTCGGCATCGACATGGTGGCGGGGCCGTCCGAAGTGCTGATCATCGCCGACGGCTCCGGCCACGCCGATTGGGTGGCGATGGACCTGTTCGCGCAGGCCGAGCACGACGAACTGGCGCAGTCCATCCTGCTGTGCACCGATGCGGGTTTCATTGATGCCGTGCATGACGCGATCGACCGCCTGCTGCCGACGATGCCGCGGCGCGAGACCATCGCCAAGTCGCTGGCCAACCGCGGCGCGCTGATCCGCGTCGACAGCATCGAGCAGGCCTGCGCGCTGGGCAACCGCATCGCGCCCGAGCACCTCGAGCTGTCGCTGGAGGATGCCGAAGCCTGGATCGACCACATCCGCCACGCCGGCGCGATCTTCGTCGGCCACTGGGCGGTGGAGGCGCTGGGCGACTACTGCGCCGGGCCGAACCACGTGCTGCCGACGATGCGCAGCGCGCGCTTCTCGTCGCCGCTGGGCACCTACGACTTCCAGAAGCGCACCAGCATCGTCAACATCTCCCAGGCCGGCGCCCAGCACCTGGGCAAGGTCGCGTCCATCCTGGCGCATGGCGAGGGCTTGCAGGCCCATGCACGCTCGGCGGAGATGCGCCTGAAGGTCTGATGCTGTCCGCCACCATCCATGACCGATGGTGGCGGTGCCATTTCTCAACGCCCGAGGATTTCCCTCAGGGCTTCGATCAGGATGGCGCACTGCTCGTCCGTCCCCACCGTGATGCGCAGGAACTGATCGATGCGTGGCGCCTTGAAGTGGCGCACGATGATTGCGCGCTTGCGCAGTTCGGCGGCCAGTTCGGCGCCGTCGCGCTGCGGATGGCGGGCGAAGATGAAGTTTGCCGCCGAGGGCAGCACCTCGAAGCCCAAGGCCCGCATCCGGCCGACCAGCGTTTCGCGGGTCGCGATCACCTTGCGGCAGCTTTCCTGGAAGAACGCCTCGTCCTCCACCGACGCCACCGCGCCGGCCAGCGCCAGGCGGTCGAGCGGATAGGAGTTGAAGCTGTTCTTGACCCGCTCCAGGCCCTCGATCAGCTCGGCGTGGCCGGCGGCGAAGCCGACGCGCAGGCCGGCGAGCGAGCGGCTCTTGGAGAAGGTGTGCACGACCAGCAGGTTGGGGTACTTGTCGACCAGCGTGATTGCGCTGTCGCCGCCGAAGTCGATGTAGGCCTCATCCACCAGCACCACGGCGTACGGGTTGCCGGCGACGATGCGCTCGACGTCGGTCAGGCTCAGCAGGCGGCCGGTGGGGGCGTTGGGGTTGGGGAAGATGATCGCGCCCGGCCGTTCGCCGCCCTGCGGAAGGTAATCTTCGACACGGATCGAGAAGTCGTCGGCCAGCGGCACCACGCGCTGCCCGATGCCGTACAGGCCGCAATACACCGGGTAGAAGCTGTAGGTGATGTCCGGAAACCACAGCGGCCGGTCCTGCTTCAGCAGCGCCATGAAGGCGTGCGCCAGCACCTCGTCCGAGCCGTTGCCGACGAATATCTGCTGCGGCTGCAGGCCGTGGCGGCGGGCCAGCGCAGCCTTCAGCGCGTCGGCGTTCGGGTCCGGGTAGAGCCGCAGGCTGTCGTCGGTGGCGGCGCGGATCGCGGCCAGCGCCCTGGGCGAGGGGCCGTAGGGGTGTTCGTTGGTGTTGAGCTTGACCAGCTTGTCGAGCTTGGGCTGTTCGCCCGGAACGTAGGGGGTCAGGCCGTGGACGACGGCGCTCCAGAAGCGGCTCATGTTCTGTCTGCTGTGCGGGGTTCGAAGGCGGGGGGAAACATCTCGCGCCGTGGCTGTCCACGCTGCGAGCTGCACGCTACTGCCGACCTGATGAGTGGTCATTCGAGGCGGCCATTTTGCCGGGCGATGTTATCATGGCCCGAACCTGCAACTCTTGAGTCTCACCAGCATCCATGCGGCAAGCCGAAGTCACTCGCAACACCCTCGAAACGAAGATCTCCGTGCGCATCGACCTCGACGGCACGGGCAAGGGCAGGCTGGATACCGGCGTCCCCTTCTTCGATCACATGCTCGACCAGATCGTGCGCCACGGCCTGATCGACCTGGACATCCACTGTGAGGGCGATACCCACATCGACGACCATCACACGGTCGAGGACGTCGGCATCACGCTGGGACAGGCCTTCGCCAAGGCCCTCGGCGACAAGAAGGGGCTGCGCCGCTACGGCCACGCCTACGTGCCGCTCGACGAGGCGCTGTCGCGCGTCGTGGTGGATTTCTCCGGCCGGCCCGGCCTGCATTACTTCGTCGATTACACCCGCGCCCGCATCGGCAACTTCGATGTCGACCTGGCGCGCGAATTCTTCCAGGGTTTCGTCAATCACGCCGGCGTCACACTGCACATCGACAACCTGCGCGGCGACAACGCCCACCACCAGTGCGAGACCGTGTTCAAGGCCTTCGCCCGCGCGCTGCGCATGGCGGCCGAGGTCGACGAGCGCGCGGCGGGGACGATTCCTTCCACCAAGGGCGCGCTCTGAGCAAAAACCTTCCGCGGCCGTGCGCAACGGCCGCCATCCTGCACGAAAGCGAGTCAAGCCGATGACCATCGTGGCCATCATCGATTACGGCATGGGCAATCTGCGCTCGGTCGCCAAGGCGATCGAGCATGTGGCACCCGGCCATGAAGTCTTCGTCACCTCCGATCCTGCGCGCGTCGCGGCCGCCGAGCGGGTCGTCTTCCCGGGGCAGGGGGCAATGCCCGACTGCATGCGCGAGCTCGATGGCCGCGGCCTGCGCCAGGCGGTGCTGGATGCGGCGGCGAGCAAGCCTTTCCTGGGGATCTGCATCGGCCAGCAGATGCTGTTCGAGCACAGCGCCGAAGGCGACGTGCCCGGTCTCGGCATCCTGCCGGGAGACGTACAGCGTTTTCCCGAGCAGAAGATGCTGGCAGCGGACGGCAGCCGCCTGAAGGTGCCGCACATGGGCTGGAACGAAGTGTGGCAGCGCGGCCCGCATCCGATGTGGGACGGTATCCCGGACGGCGAGCGCTTCTACTTCGTGCACAGCTACTTCGTCGTGCCGGCCGATGCTGCGCTGGCCGCGGCGGACACCGACTATGGGGTTCGCTTTACCAGTGCGGTAGCGCGGGATAATATCTTCGCGGCCCAGTTCCACCCCGAGAAAAGCGCTGCGGCCGGCTTGCGCCTGCTGGCGAACTTCATCCGCTGGCAGCCCTGAGCACCGGCACAGGCTGCCTCATTCCTTAGTCCCATCCATTCCAGAACCGGTATGCTGCTCATTCCCGCCATCGACCTCAAGGACGGTCACTGTGTTCGCCTGAAGCAGGGCGAAATGGACGATGCCACGGTGTTTTCCGAAGATCCCGGTGCCATGGCGCGCCACTGGCTCGACGCCGGCGCCCGCCGCCTGCACCTGGTCGACCTCAACGGCGCCTTCGCCGGCAAGCCGAAGAACGGCGCCGCGATCCGCGCGATCACCGACGAAGTCGGCGAGGACGTTCCGGTGCAACTCGGTGGCGGCATCCGCGACCTCGACACCATCGAGCATTATCTCGACAACGGCATCAGCTACGTCATCATCGGCACCGCGGCGGTGAAGAACCCGGGTTTCCTGCACGATGCCTGCGGCGCCTTCCCCGGCCACATCATCGTCGGCCTGGACGCCAAGGACGGCAAGGTGGCGGTGGACGGCTGGTCGAAGCTGACCGGGCACGACGTCGTCGATCTCGCGAAGAAGTTCGAGGACTACGGCGTCGAAGGTGTCATCTACACCGACATCGGCCGCGACGGCATGCTGTCCGGCGTCAATGTCGAAGCCACCGTGCGGCTGGCGCAGGCGCTGCGCATTCCGGTCATCGCCAGCGGCGGCATCACCGACCTGCGCGACATCGACGCACTGTGCGCGGTCGAGGACGAAGGCATCATGGGCGCGATCACCGGCCGGGCGATCTACGAAGGCACGCTCGACTTCGCCGCCGCCCAGGCCCGTGCCGACGAATTGAGCGGCACCACCGAATGACCTTCTCCATCGAGTACCGCTGATGCTGGCCAAGCGCATCATCCCCTGTCTGGACGTGAGCGCCGGACGCGTGGTCAAGGGCGTCAATTTCGTCGAACTGCGCGATGCCGGCGATCCGGTCGAGGTCGCCCGCCGCTACGACGAGCAGGGCGCCGACGAACTCACCTTCCTCGACATCACCGCGAGTTCCGACGACCGCGACATCATCCTGCACGTCGTCGAGCATGTCGCCGAGCAGGTCTTCATCCCGCTCACCGTCGGCGGCGGCGTGCGCGCGGTCGAGGACGTGCGCCGCCTGCTCAATGCCGGCGCCGACAAGGTCAGCATGAACACCGCGGCGGTGAATAACCCGCAACTGGTGCACGACGCCTCGAGCAAGGTCGGCAGCCAGTGCATCGTGGTGGCGATCGACGCCAAGCAGACCGCGCCGGGCAAGTGGGAAGTCTTCACCCACGGCGGGCGCCGCAACACCGGGCTGGATGCCATCGCGTGGGCGCGCAGGATCGAAGCGCTGGGCGCGGGCGAGATCCTGCTGACCAGCATGGACCGCGACGGCACCAAGAGCGGCTTCGACCTGGCGCTGACGCGCGCGGTGTCGGACGCGGTGCGCATCCCGGTGATCGCCAGCGGCGGCGTCGGCACGCTCGACCATCTGGCCGACGGCGTTTCCGAAGGCCGCGCCGACGCGGTGCTGGCGGCGAGCATCTTCCATTTCGGCGAACACACGGTGCGCGAAGCCAAGGAGCTGATGCGCGCACGCGGAATCGAGGTGAGACTGTGAGCATGAACGCGGCCTGGCTGGACGAGATCGAGTGGGACGAGAACGGCCTGGTGCCGGTGATCGCGCAGGAAGCGTCCAGCGGCGACGTGCTGATGTTCGCCTGGATGAACCGCGAGGCGCTGCAGCGCACGGCGGAAACCGGCGAAGCCATCTATTGGTCACGTTCGCGGCGCAAGCTGTGGCACAAGGGCGAGGAGTCCGGCCACGTGCAGAAGGTGCTCGACATCCGCATCGACTGCGACAACGATGTCGTGCTGCTGAAGATCGAGCAGGTCGGCGGCATCGCCTGCCATACCGGACGCCACAGCTGCTTCTTCCAGAAGTATTTTGCCGACGGCCGCTGGGAAGCCGTCGAACCGGTTTTGAAAGACCCGAAGGAGATCTACAAGTGATCGATATCGAAGTGCTGCGCCGTGTTTCCGATACCCTGGTCGCGCGCAAGAAGGCGGACCCCGACGCCTCCTACGTCTCCAGCCTGTACGCCAAGGGTACGGACGAGATCTGCAAGAAGGTCGCCGAGGAGGCTGCCGAGACCATCATGGCGGCCAAGGACCAGGACAGGCTGCACCTGGTGTGGGAAGTCACCGACCTGTGGTTCCACTCGCTGGTGCTGCTGGCCCACCACGGCCTGTCGGTCGAGGACGTGCTGGCCGAGTTCCGCCGCCGCGAAGGCGTGTCGGGCATCGACGAGAAGAAGTCGCGGACGGCGCAATGAGCGAGTGCATCTTCTGTCGCATCGCCCGCGGCGAGATTCCGTCGAAGAAGGTCTATGAGGACGAGCACGTCTTCGCCTTCCACGACATCAATCCCGCGGCGCCGGTGCATGTGCTGGTGATCCCCAAGGTCCACGTCGATTCGATGGCGCAGCTCGGTGAGGAACACGAGGCGGCGATGGGGCGTCTGATGGTAGCGGCGGGGCGCATTGCGCGCGAGCAGGGCTGCACCGACGGTTTCCGGACCATCGTCAACACCGGAAGGGTGGGACTGCAGGAGGTGTATCATCTGCACCTTCATATTCTGGGTGGCCCCAATCCCCTGCCGCCCATGTTGAAGCATTGAGGAGAGCGGTATGGGTTCATTGAGCATCTGGCACTGGCTGATCGTGCTGGTCATCGTCCTGCTGGTGTTCGGGACGAAGAAGCTGCGCAACATCGGCTCCGACCTGGGTGGCGCGGTCAAGGGCTTCAAGGAAGGCATGAAGGAAGGCGACGCCGACGCCGCCGCGCAGCAGAAGATCGCCGAAGGGCAGACGATCGAAGGCGAGGCGCGGGAAAAGGTCGACAAGTCCGCTTCCTGAGTCTTGCGTCCGGATGGAGGGGGCGCCCATCAGGGAGCGCCCCTTCGTTTTCGTGCGGCACATGCATGATGTGCCTCCATAGCGGCGAAACATGTTCGATTTCGGCTTTTCTGAACTCGTTGTGATCGGGGTGGTACTCCTGATCGTGGTCGGCCCCGAGCGCCTGCCCAAGGTCGCGCGTACGGCCGGGCACCTGCTGGGACGGCTGCAGCGCTACGTGTCGGACGTCAAGTCCGACATCCAGCGCGAGATGCAGCTCGAGGAACTGAAGAAGCTGCAGGAGCAGGTCAAGCAGCAGGCGCAGGAACTCGAAAGCTCGGTGCGCACCGGCGTGTCTGATGTCGAGAACCAGATCGGCAGCACGGTCGATGATCTGCGCTCCAGTCTGCCGGATGCGGCGTCGCTGAAGGCATCATCCGAGTCTGCCGCTGTCCCCGCGGAGGCGAGCGAAGGCCAGCTCGAACTCGGACTCGATGCCAAGCGCCAGGCCGGCGCGGCGGACAAGACCCAGGCATGAGCACCCAACAAGAAACTTTCATCTCCCACCTGATCGAGCTGCGCGACCGCCTTATCCGCGCGCTGCTCGCGCTGGTGATCGTGTTCGTCTGCCTGATGCCGTGGGCGGGCGACATCTACGACATCCTCGCCAAGCCGATGATGGATACCCTGCCGGCAGGCACGAACATGATTGCCACCGGCGTGGTGACGCCGTTCTTCGTGCCGGTCAAGGTCACGATGATGGTCGCCTTCGTGCTGTGCCTGCCCTGGGTGCTGTACCAGGCCTGGGCCTTCATCGCGCCGGGGCTGTATGCGCACGAGAAGCGCCTGGCGCTGCCGCTGGTGGCCGGCAGCACGCTGCTGTTCATCGCCGGCATGGCCTTCTGCTATTTCTTCGTGTTCGGCATGGTGTTCAAGTTCATCGCCGAATTCGCCCCCAAGAGCATCGTGCCGGCGCCGGACATCGAACAGTACCTGTCCTTCGTGATGTCGATGTTCCTCGCTTTCGGCATCACTTTCGAAGTGCCGGTGGTGGTGATCGTGCTGGCCAAGGCCGGCATCGTCAGTGTGGCGAAGCTGCGCGAGGCGCGCCCCTACGTCATCGTCGGCGCTTTCGTGGTTGCCGCCATCGTCACCCCGCCGGACGTCGTCTCGCAGCTGATGCTGGCGATTCCGATGTGCCTGCTCTACGAACTGGGCATCATCCTTGCCAACTGGATGGCGAAGCCTGCGCCTGCCGCTGCCGAGGACGGCTACGTTCCACCGTCTATCGAGGACATGGACAGGGAGCTGGACCGCATCGAAGCAGGCGAGGGCGCCGACAAGCGCTGAGTGCGCGGCCACCGATCAAGGCGACGCCGGCACCGATTCATCATCGGGTAGCACGGGAATACCGGAGCTTCAGCCGCGAACACTGCTGCTTTCGCGGCTGAAGCCGCTTGCGAAAGTTCAGCGATTGGCAGGAGTGGGACGGCGGCCGACGGTCACTTTCAGCTCCACTTCCTTGTCGCCGCGCAGCACGCGGAAGTCCGCAGTGTGCCCGGGCGGCAGCGCGGCGACCATGTCGAGCATGGAACGCGGATCGCGGACGCTGGTGCCATCGACCGCGATCAGCACGTCGCCCGGCCGGATGCCGGCACGATCGGCCGGGCTGGCACGCAGCACGCCGGCGATCAGCGCGCCCTGCGTGCCGCGCAGGCCGAAGGATTCCGCCAGTTCGGGGGTGATGTCCTGGATCTCGACGCCCACCCAGCCGCGCGTGACCTCGCCGGTGGCGACGATCTGTTCGAGCACGTTGCGGGCAATGGAGACCGGGATGGCGAAGCCGATGCCGAGCGAACCGCCGGAACGCGAGTAGATCGCGGTGTTGATGCCCACCAGGTTGCCGGCGCTGTCGACCAGCGCGCCGCCCGAGTTGCCGGGGTTGATCGCGGCATCCGTCTGGATGTAGTTCTCGAAGGTGTTGATGCCCAGCTGGCTGCGTCCCAGCGCGGAGATGATGCCCATCGTCACGGTCTGGCCGACGCCGAAGGGATTGCCGATCGCCAGCACGACATCGCCCACGCTCAGGGCGTCGCCGCCGGCCAGGGTGATGACCGGCAACTGGTCGTCGGTGTCGATCTTCAGCACCGCCAGATCCGTCTCGGGGTCGCGTCCGATCTGGCGTGCGCTGAATTTGCGCCCGTCGTTGAGCGCGATCTCGATCTGGTCCGCGGTCTCGATGACGTGGTTGTTGGTGATGATGTAGCCGTCGGGGCTGACGATCACGCCCGAACCCAGGCCCGAGGGGCGCTGGCTGGGGCCGCTGTTCGGACGTTCGCCGAAGAAGTGGCGGAACATCGGGTCGTCGAACAGCGGATGGCGGGTACCGGCGCCGGCCTTGCTGGTGAAGATATGGACGACCGCGGGCATCGAGCGCTGCGCGGCTGCGGCGTAGGAGCCGGAGGCGGCGGCACGCGTGCCGCTGTCGGCGGGCGCCTCCAGGATGGCGACGACGGAAGCGGGCGCGGTGTCGCGCAGCCACTCGGGCTTGAGTGTGCTGAGGACGAACAGGCCGGCGACGCTGATGGTCACGGCCTGGGCGAAGATGAGCCACAGACGGCGCATAATGTGATGGGTTCGAAAGAGGGTGGAGCCTGGCGGGCGGGATGCCCGGCCAGGCCGGAACGACAGGAGGCCGCATGCAACTCGGTGAGCTCACGGCGCGTCTGGACGCACTGCTCGACGCGACGCGTTTCAAGGATTATTGCCCAAATGGTCTGCAAGTGGAAGGACGTGCCGAAGTGGCGCGGGTGCTGTGCGGAGTGACCGCCAGCCAGGCGCTCGTCGATCTCGCGGTGTCCGGTGATTATGACGCCGTGTTTGTCCATCACGGTTATTTCTGGAAGGGCGAGGACGGGCGCGTCACCGGCATCCGCCGGCAACGGCTGAAGGGCCTGCTGGCCAACGACATCAGCCTGCTCGCCTATCATCTGCCGCTGGATGCCCATCCCGAGCACGGCAACAATGCCCAGCTGGGCAAGCTGATGGATTGGGTGCCGGAAGGGCGTTTCGCCGACCAGGATCTTGGCTGGCTCGGCCGTCCGGCCGGGCCGGCCGAGCCAGCCGGGCAGATCGCCCGCGCGTTGGCCGAGCGGCTGCAGCGCGAGCCGCTGCTGGTCGGGGATGCGTCGCGGCCGGTGCGGCGGGTGGCGTGGTGCACCGGTGGTGCCCAGGGTTACTTCGAGCAGGCGATCGCGGCGGGCGCCGATGTATTCGTGTCCGGCGAGATTTCCGAACAGACGGTGCATCTGGCGCGCGAGACGGGTATCCCGTACATCGCCGCCGGCCACCATGCGACCGAGCGCTACGGCGCGAAGTCGATCGCGGCCTGGCTGGCGGGCGAGCTCGGGCTGGCGGCGGATTTCGTCGATCTGCCCAATCCGGTCTGAGCCTTCCGTGCGCGATTGGTTAGAATCCGCTTCTCCATACGTCCGCGTACGTGAATAGAAGATGCCTCTGCCCGCCAGTTCCGCGCCCCGCCGGCGCATTCACACCCGGCGCATCGAAGTCGAGGGCTTCCTGCGCGAGGACGGCCTGTACGAACTCGATGCCTCGCTGACCGACGTCAAGGATGTCGATTATCCGATTGCGTCCGGCATCCGCCCTGCGGGTGTGCCGGTCCATCTGATGCGGCTGAGGATCGTCTTCGACACCACCTTCAACATCCGCGACGCGGTGGCCTGTTCGGATGGCGTGCCCTATCCCGGCTACTGCGACACCATCGGGCCGGCGTACCGGCAATTGATCGGACTGAACCTGGTGCGTGGCTTCCGCCGCACCATCGGCGAGATGTTCGCCGACGTCCGGGGCTGTTCGCACATGACGGAGATGCTCAATTCGCTGCCGACGGCGGCGATCCAGACCATCGCCACTTTCATGCGGGACAACGAGGACAACGGCGAGAAGCCCTTCCAGCTCGATCGCTGCCATGCCCTGGATACGTCGGCGGAAGCCGTGCGCCGCTACTATCCCAAGTGGTACCGGAAGCCCGGTGCGGCCGGCTGATCCGCACCCGCAGTGCACTGCGCAAAACTGGTTATAATTACGGAGTCTTGCGGCAGGCGAGCGCTCGCGCGTGCATGTCACGAGGCCGGGCCGGCTCTGCTGGCCGAAGGCGGCGGGCGGCGGTCGAGGGAGACGACGCCTGCCGTGGAGCGGGACGCTCCGAAGCATGCCATCAACCTGTTTGCGACGGGCCTGCCGTCGTGACTTCGAACGAAGGGCAACCATGAAGATTCATGAGTATCAGGCAAAAGAAGTTCTAAGAAAGTTCGGCGTCGTGACGCCCCGTGGCATCCATTGCACCAGCGTAGAGGGCGCGGTGAAGGCTGCCGAAGAACTCGGCGGCAATTTCTGGGTGGTCAAGGCCCAGATCCATGCCGGCGGCCGCGGCAAGGGCGGCGGCGTCAAGCTCGCCAAGTCGCTCGACGACGTCCGCAAGTACGCAGGCGAAATCCTCGGCATGCAGCTGATCACCCACCAGACCGGCCCCGAAGGCCAGAAGGTGCGCAACCTGCTGATCGAGGAAGGCGCCGACATCCAGCACGAGTACTACGTTGCCGCGCTGACCGACCGTGCCACCCAGAAGGTCGCCATGATGGCCTCCTCCGAAGGCGGCATGGACATCGAGGAAGTCGCGCACAACACCCCCGAGAAGATCATCAAGGTCTTCGTCGATCCCGCCGTCGGCCTGACCGACGAGCAGGCCACCGAGCTGGCCAAGGGCATCGGCATGCCGGCCAACTCGATGGCCCAGGCGGTCGACACGCTGAAGAAGCTCTACACCTGCTACATGGAAACCGATGCCTCGCTGGCGGAAATCAACCCGCTGATCCACGAAAGCAACGGCACCGTGAAGGCGCTCGACGCCAAGTTCAACTTCGACTCCAATGCGCTCTACCGTCATCCCGAGATCGTCGCCTACCGCGACCTCGACGAAGAGGATGCCGACGAGATCGAAGCTTCCAAATTCGATCTGGCCTACATCAGCCTCGACGGCAACATCGGCTGCCTGGTGAATGGTGCCGGCCTGGCGATGGCCACCATGGACACGATCAAGCTGTTCGGCGCCGAGCCGGCCAACTTCCTCGACGTCGGCGGCGGCGCCACCACCGAGAAGGTCACCGAAGCCTTCAAGATCATGCTCAAGAACCCCAAGGTCAAGGGCATCCTGGTCAACATCTTCGGCGGCATCATGCGTTGCGACACCATCGCCGAAGGCGTGGTTGCCGCGGCCAAGGAAGTGAACCTCTCCGTCCCGCTGGTGGTGCGCATGAAGGGCACCAACGAGGAGCTCGGCAAGAAGATTCTCGCCGAATCGGGCCTGCCGATCATCGCTGCCGACACCATGGCGGACGCCGCGACCAAGATCGTCGCTGCGGTCAAGTAAGGAGAGCTTCGAATGTCCATCCTGATCAACAAAGACACCAAGATCATCACCCAGGGGATCACCGGCAAGACCGGCCAGTTCCACACCGAGAAGTGCATCGAGTACGCCAACGGCAAGAATTGCTTCGTCGCCGGCGTGAACCCGAAGAAGGCCGGCGAGAAGATCTTCGACGTGCCCATCTACGCCTCGGTCAAGGAAGCTGCCGCTGAAACCGGCGCCACCGTGTCTGTCATCTACGTGCCGCCGGCAGGTGCTGCCGACGCCATCTGGGAAGCCTGCGAAGCCGACCTCGACCTCGCCATCTGCATCACCGAAGGCATCCCGGTGCGCGACATGCTGGTCGTGCGCAACAAGATGAAGGCCAAGGTTGCCGCCGGTGGCAAGGAAACCCTGCTGCTCGGTCCCAACTGCCCCGGCCTGATCACGCCGGATGAAGTCAAGATCGGCATCATGCCCGGCCACATCCACCGCAAGGGCCGCATCGGCGTGGTGTCGCGCTCCGGCACGCTGACCTATGAAGCCGTGGCACAGCTCACCGAAATCGGCCTGGGCCAGTCCTCGGCGGTCGGTATCGGCGGCGACCCGATCAACGGCCTCAAGCACATCGACGTGATGCGCATGTTCAACGACGATCCGGACACCGATGCGGTGATCATGATCGGCGAGATCGGCGGTCCCGACGAAGCCGAAGCCGCCCAGTGGTGCAAGGCCAACATGAAGAAGCCGATCGTCGGCTTCATCGCCGGCGTCACCGCGCCGGCCGGCAAGCGCATGGGCCACGCCGGTGCGCTGATCTCGGGCGGTGCCGATACCGCCGATGCCAAGCTCGCCATCATGGAAGAGTGCGGCTTCAAGGTCACGCGCAACCCGTCGGAAATGGGCAAGCTGCTGAAGGCGATGCTCTGATCGCCTGATCGTCCGATCCGAAAAACGCCGGCCTGTCCGGCGTTTTTTTTGCTTTAGAATGTCCCCGGACGGCCGGTGGAACTGCGGGCCGCGAACATCAAAGCGGGAACAGGCAATGCCGAAGTTGATCCTCAGCATGGACGGGCTCGTCCTCAAGGAGATCGAGCTCGACAAGGAGCGGATTTCGATCGGGCGCAAGCCGGACAATGACATCCAGATCGACAATCTGGCAATCAGCGGCCATCATGCGGTGATCACCTGCATCCTCAACGATGCCTTTCTCGAAGACCAGAACAGCACCAACGGCACCTACGTCAACGGCCAGCCGGTGAAAAAGCATGTGCTGCACCACAACGACGTCGTCGAGCTCGGCAAGTACCGGATCAAATATCTCGTCAGTGCGCCGCCGGCCGGCCAGGCGGCTGCCGAAATGATCGATACCGCTGCGCTGAAGGCTTTCGAACTGCCTCCGGCCGAAGCCGGCATCGAGCCCAGGCCCGGCCCCAGCGAAACGCAGATCGCCGCCGCCGGGGCGCTCGAACGTGCGGAAAAGGCCGTTGCCGCCGGTGCCGGCCGCGTCGGCGTGATCCAGGTATTGAGCGGCGCCAACAGCGGGCGCGAACTGGAACTGACCAAATCCCTGACCACGCTGGGCAAACCGGGCAGGCAGGTGGCCGTCATCACCCGCCGTCCGCATGGCTACTTCATCACCCATGTCGAAGGGGGCGCCTTTCCCACGGTCAATGGCAAATCGATCGACGTCCAGGCACATCCGCTCAAGGACCACGACATCATCGATCTCGCCGGCGTGAAGATGGAATTCTTCCTGCGTACCTAGCCCGGCAGGCGGCCGGAGGGCCGTGATTTTTTGCCTATCGATGCCCCCGGCGGAGTGATAAGGTTTCCTCCGACGACACAACTGGGAATCGTAGCGGCGTGCGCCCTGACAGGCGCGCCGTGATCGGGCATGGAACTGACGGTGCTGGGGTGCAGTGGCGGTATTGGCGGGGTGCTGGCGCGCACCACCGCACTGCTCGTGGACGATGACATCCTCATCGACTGTGGCACCGGCGTGGGGGATCTGCCGTTCGAGGCGTTGTGCGGAATCGATCACGTCTTCATCACCCACGCCCATCTCGACCACATCGCCTCGCTGCCGCTGTTGATCGACTCCGTCGGCGAGCTGCGGACGACGCCGCTGATCGTGCATGCGCTGCCTGAAACCATCCGCATCCTGCACTCGCATATCTTCAACTGGCTGGTGTGGCCGGATTTCTCGGCGATACCGGACAGGAACCATCCCTTCATGCGCTTCCAGCCCCTGAAAGTGGGGGAAACCACCCGGCTCGGCGCGCGCGCCGTCACTGCCTTGCCGGCCCAGCATACCGTGCCGATGGCTGCCTTCTGCCTCGACAGCGGCGAAGGCCAGCTCGTGTTCTCGGGCGATACCGCCTACTGCCCCGAGCTCATTGCCGCCATCAACGCGCAGCCGGCGCTGCGCCATCTGATCATCGAGACCGCCTTCGCCGACGAGCAGCAAGGGCTTGCGCTCGCCTCGCGCCACTTGTGCCCGAGCATGCTGCTCGAAGTGCTGGCGGAGCTGACCGGGCAGCCGGAAGTGCATGTCACCCATCTCAAGCCGGGCGTGGACGATCGCATCATGGCCCAGATCGAGGCGGGCGATTCGCCGCTGAAACCCCGCCGCCTGCTGCAGGGCCAGGTGCTGAACTTCTGACTGCTGCGGCTGGCGGTTAGAATCCCGGTTCGAACGCCTTCCCGGAGATTCCCATGTACCGCATCGCCCCCAGTCTGCTGTCCGCGGACTTCGCCCGCCTCGGTGAAGAAGTCCGCAACGTCGTTGCGTCGGGCGCCGACTGGATCCATTTCGATGTGATGGACAACCATTACGTGCCCAACCTGACGGTCGGGCCGCTGGTCTGCGAAGCCATCCGTCCCCATACCAGCGCACCGATCGACGTCCATCTGATGGTCAAGCCGGTCGACCGCATCATTCCGGACTTC
Source organism: Thauera butanivorans NBRC 103042 (assembly GCF_001591165.1). Lineage (GTDB taxonomy): Bacteria > Pseudomonadota > Gammaproteobacteria > Burkholderiales > Rhodocyclaceae > Thauera > Thauera butanivorans. The sequence continues at coordinate 45,224 of NZ_BCUG01000028.1, read as the reverse complement.
GCCAGGGCAGGTGCCAACATCATCACCTTCCACCCCGAAGCGTCCGAGCACATCGACCGCAGCCTCGGCCTGATCCGCGACTCCGGCTGTCAGGCCGGCCTGGTGTTCAACCCGGCCACCCCGCTGCACCACATGGACCACGTCATGGACAAGCTCGACGTGGTGCTGCTGATGAGCGTCAACCCCGGCTTCGGCGGGCAGAAGTTCATCCCCGAAACGCTCAACAAGCTGCGTGCCGCGCGCGACAGGATCGATGCCTACGAAGCGCGTAGCGGGCGCCGCATCCTGCTCGAGATCGATGGCGGCGTGAAGACCGACAACATCGCCGAGATCGCCCGTGCCGGAGCGGACACCTTCGTTGCCGGTTCGGCGGTGTTCGGCGCCGGCAGGGACGAGGACCCCAACCGCTACGATTCGATCATCGGCGCGCTGCGCGGCGAACTGGTCAGGGTGGCGGCATGAGCGGGGCGGCACGCTTTTCGCCGCGGGCGGTGCTGTTCGACCTCGACGGCACCTTGCTCGACACCATCGGCGATCTGGCCGATGCCGCCAACCTGATGCTGGCCGAGCTGGGCCGGCCGCAGCGATCCCAGGACGAGATCCATCGCTTCGTCGGCAAGGGCATCCCGAACCTGGTGCGGCGCTGCATGACCGAGGGTAGGACTGCGAGCGAGACCGAGATCGACGCTGCCGTCGACGTCTTCCGCCGCCACTACGCGGTGGTCAACGGCAGGCGCGCCAGCATCTATCCCGGCATCGAAGAGGTGCTGCGGGCGCTCGATGCCCGCGCCATCCCGCTCGCCGTGGTGACCAACAAGGCCGAAGCCTTCACGCTGCCGCTGCTCGAACGCATGGGCATCGCCGGCTACTTCGGCACCGTGGTCAGCGGCGACACGCTGCCGGTCAAGAAACCCGATCCGGCCATGGTACGGCTGGCCTGCGAGCGCCTCGGCGTCGTCCCGGCCGAAGCCCTGATGGTCGGCGACTCCGCCAACGATGCGCTGTCGGCGCAGGGCGCCGGCATGCCGGTGCTGCTCGTCAGCTACGGCTACAGCGAAGGCGTGCCGGTGGACACCATCGAATGCGATGGGCTACTATCGGACGCGCTTCAACTGCTGGATCACATCGTTCCGGCACAGTAGCCGGCCCGGGCTTCCGATGGGCCGGTCCAGGCGAGTTTCGCCAGGCACTCCACTCATGCTCGACATCGTGATGCTCGCACTCCGGGATCGCTTCCTCGCCGCTTCCGCAACCGTCCAGCTGGGCTGGCACGGCGGCTGGCGTTGGCCTTTGGGCCACTGACGCGACCTCCCCCCGCGGGGTGTCGGCTGCGCCTTGCGCACCGCCCCGCCTGCTGCAGCACCTTCCGATCGAATCGACCCACGTGGAGCCCCCATGCTCGAACAGGAATTCAATGCCCTCGCCTCGCAGGGCTACAACCGCATCCCGGTCACGCTCGAGACCTTTGCCGATCTCGACACGCCGCTGTCCATCTACCTGAAGCTCGCCAACGAGCCCTATACCTATCTGCTCGAATCGGTGCAGGGCGGCGAACGCTTCGGCCGCTATTCCTTCATCGGCCTGTCGTCGCCGACCCGCATCGAAGTCTATGGCCGTTCCGCGCTGCTGCTCACCGGCAACCGCCTGGTCGAGCGCCGCGACTACGGTGATCCGCTGAACTTCGTCGCCGAGTTCATGAACCGCATCAAGGTGCCGCCGCGCGAGCACCTGCCGCGCTTCGCCGGCGGCCTGGTCGGCTGCTTCGGCTACGACACCGTGCGCTACATCGAACCCAAGCTGGCGCAGACCGAGAAGGCCGACACCATCGGCACGCCCGATATCCTGCTGCTGCTGTCCGAGGAAGTCGCCATCGTCGACAACCTCAGCGGCAAGCTGACCCTGGTCGTCTATGCCGAACCGGAAGTGCCTGGCGCCTTCAAGCGCGCCCAGAAGCGCTTGCGTGAGCTGCTGGCGCGGCTGCGGGCACCGGTGCGGATACCGGAGGAATGCTGCGCCGAGCCCGCGGAGGCGGTGTCGAGCTTCGGCGAGGACGCCTTCAAGGACGCGGTGCGCCGCGCCAAGCAGTACATCGTCGACGGCGACGTCATGCAGGTCGTGCTGTCGCAGCGCATGAGCAAGCCCTACGCGGCCAGTCCGATGGCCTTGTATCGCGCGATCCGCTCGCTGAATCCGTCGCCCTACATGTTCTACTTCAACTTCGAGGACTTCCACGTCGTCGGCGCTTCGCCCGAGATCCTGACCCGGCTCGAGGACGAGGTCGTCACCGTGCGCCCGATCGCCGGCACGCGCAGGCGCGGCGCCACGGTGGCCGAGGACGTTGCGCTGGAGCACGAACTGCTGGCCGATGCCAAGGAAATCGCCGAGCACGTGCAACTGCTCGACCTCGGCCGCAACGACGCCGGCCGGGTGTCGCAGACCGGCACGGTCAAGGTCACCGAGCAGTTCACCATCGAGCGCTACTCGCACGTGATGCACATCGTCTCCAACGTCGAAGGCCGGCTCAAGGACGGGCTCAATGCGCTCGCCGTGTTGCGCGCCACCTTCCCGGCGGGCACCGTGTCGGGTGCGCCCAAGGTGAGGGCGATGGAGATCATCGACGAACTGGAGCCGGTCAAGCGCGGCATCTACGCCGGTGCGGCCGGCTACCTCGGCTTCCATGGCGACATGGATCTCGCCATCGCGATCCGCACCGCGATCGTCAAGGACGGCCAGATCCACGTCCAGGCGGGCGCCGGCATCGTCGCCGATTCCGACCCCGACGCCGAATGGCAGGAAACCCGCAGCAAGGCGCGTGCCATGCTGCGTGCCGCCGAGATGGCCGAAGGCGGGCTGGACACTCCCAACTGACGCGGGATTCCGTGCATGCCGGCAAGGCGGAAGCCTGCCGGCATGCACGGCCCGTGCTGCGCACACGCCTGCCGGCCACGGGCCTGCGCGAACAGGGCGTTCGGGCCGCTTCACGCCGAGCCTGTCCTCGAGCCATACCAATCCGCGTTCGAAAGCATGGAAGCTGTCCGGTCAACTCCGCTCACCGACCGGGCATCGTCCGGCCATTGAATGCAAGTTGCTATCAATGGCCGCTTCATGCCAATTAATGCATTTACGGTCGTTCGCGACTCCCCCATGATGGGCCTCCCCGAAAAACTCACGACGGTCCATGTTCATCGAGCTTGCCAAAGGTGTCGCCCTGCTGCTGGCGCTGTGTTTTCTGCACGGCTTCAATGTGAGGCTATGGCGTCAGCGCCCGCTTGCGGGGCAGTTCGTCTCCGGACTCATCTTCGGCGGCGTCTGCGCGGTGGGCATGCTCACGCCGCTGGTGCTGGTGCCGGGCGTGATCTTCGATGCGCGCTCGGTGGTGCTCAGCATGGCCGGACTGTTCGGCGGCCCGCTGGTGGCCGGCGTCGCGGCGCTCATGGCGGCAGGGGTACGGCTGTGGCTGGGCGGACTGGGAACGGAGACGAGCCTGCTGGTGATCATGCTGTGCACCGCGTCGGGCCTGGCCTATCATCAGGCGCGCGCGCGCGGGTGGCTGGGGGTGAAGGCGACCACGCTGGCATGCTTCGGCTTCCTGCTGCACCTGGCGGTGGTGGCCCTGTTCCAGTTGCTGCCCCCCGACGTGGTACGGAGCGTCAACGAGACGGTCGCCCTGCCTTTCGTGCTCACCTTCACCGTCGCCACGGTGGTGCTCGGGCTGCTGCTGCGCGACGTGGAGGAGCGCCTGGCCACCGCACAGGCCCTCGCGGACACGGCGGCCCGGCTGCGCGCGATCACCCAGGCCATTCCCGACGTGCTGCTGGTGCTCGATGACCGCGGGCGCTGCGCAGAGGTGCTGTCGGCCGATTTGCCGCAACTGGCCGGCAAGTGCCTGCATGACGTGCTGCCTGCCGCGCAGGCCGACCGTTTCAGGGCGCTGGTCGGCGACACTCTGCGCTCGGGCCGCATGCATGGCATCGAGTACGAGATACGGACGCATGCGGGTGTGCGCCACTACGAGGGGCGTGCCCAGCCCCTGGGCACGCTGGTGAACGGCCAGGCTGCGGTGGTCTTTCTGGCGCGCGACATCACCGAGCGCAAACTGGCCGAGAGTGCCCTGCGTGAGTCGGAGCTGCGTTTTCGCTCGGTGCTGCGCAACATCCCGTCCATCTCGGTACAGGGCTACCTGGAGGATGGCACCACGACCTACTGGAACAAGGCGTCGGAGCGGCTTTACGGCTACACGGAAGAGGAGGCGATGGGCAGCAAGCTGCTGGATCTGATCATTCCGCCCTCCATGCACGACGCGGTACGCGCGGAAATGCGCCGCATGTTCGCCACCGGCGAGGTGGCTCCGGCGGGAGAGGTGCAACTGCAGCGCAAGGACGGCTCGCTGGTGGATGTGCTCTCCAGCCACGCCTTCATCCACGTGCCCGGCCAGCCGCCGGAGGTGTTCTGCATCGACATCGACATCTCGGGCCGCAAGGCTGCCGAGGAGGAGGCCCGCTACCTGGCGTTCTACGATGCGCTCACGCAACTGCCCAACCGTCGCCTGCTGGTGGATCGTCTGCAGCAGGCGACGGTCAACGGCATGCGTTCGGGGCTGAGCACTGCGGTGTTCTTCGTGGACGTGGACAACTTCAAGACCCTGAACGACACCCGGGGCCACGAAGTCGGCGATCTGCTGCTGCAACAGATCGCCGACTGCCTGTGCGAGTGTGTGCGCGAGCAGGATACCGTGGCGCGCCTGGGGGGCGACGAGTTCGTGGTGGTGGCGCAGAACCTGAGCGGCGAAGCGCCCGAGGCCGCTGCCCAGGCCCGCATGCTGGGCGAGCTGATTCTGGCCCGGCTGCGCCAGCCCTGGAACCTGGCCGGGCGTGAACATCATCTCTCGGTCAGCATCGGGGTGACGCTGCTGAGCGGCCGTCCGGAGCCCGTGGATGAAGTGCTCAAGCAGGCGGACATGGCCATGTACCGGGCCAAGGACGCCGGGCGCAATACGCTGAGCTTCTTCGACCCCGACATGCAGCAGGCGGTGAACCGCCGCGCGATGCTGGAGGCCGAACTGCGCAACGGCCTGCGCCAGTCGCAGTTCCTGCTGCTCTATCAGCCCCAGGTGGACCAGGATGGACGGGTGATCGGCGCCGAGGCCCTGGTGCGCTGGCAGCATCCGCTCCATGGCATGGTGTCGCCCGCCGAATTCATCCCGCTGGCCGAAGGGTCCGGCCTGATCCTGCCGCTGGGCCATTGGGTGATGGAAACCGCGCTGCGCCAGCAGGCCTGCTGGCGCAATGATCCGGCGCTGGCGCACCTGCTCCTGGCCATCAACGTGAGCGCGCGCCAGTTCCTGCAGGAAGACTTCGTGGCGCAGGTCCTGGCGCTGCTGCGCGATACCGGCGCCGATCCCGCACGGATCAAGCTGGAGCTGACCGAAAGCATGCTGCTGCACAGCGTGGACAACGCCATCGCCACCATGAGCGCGCTCCAGGCCCATGGCCTGGGCTTCTCACTGGACGACTTCGGCACCGGCTACTCGTCGCTGAGTTATCTCCAGCGGCTGCCGCTGGACCAGATCAAGATCGACCAGGGCTTCGTGCGTGACGTGCTGCTGCATCCGAGCGATGCGGCCATCGCACGCACGATCATCATGCTGGCAGACAGCCTGGGCCTGGATGTGATCGCCGAAGGGGTGGAGACGGCGGCGCACCACCGGTTTCTGCTGGAGCACGGCTGCACGTCCTTCCAGGGCTACCTGTTCGGGCGTCCGATGGCGCTGGAGGCGTTCGAGCGGCAGGCGCGCGGGGATGGCTGACAGGCGGAAACGCCGCTCGCCTTCCAGCTTGGCCAGGAGCGCCTGCAGGGCGCACTGAAAACGCCGAACCGGGGGGCGAGCCGGCGCGGCTCAGCGCCGAAGCTCTTCCGCGCCTTTGCCCGTCCAGCGCTTCAAGGCCCTGCGGAAGTTCGCGGCATCACTGAATCCCAGCAGCATCGCAATGTCGCTGGTGTTCATCCGGGTGGTCTTCAGGTATTTCAGCGCGAGCGAGCAGCGCACGTCATCGACGATGGCCTGGAATGAAGTCCCCTCCATTTCCAGGTGGCGCCGCAGCGTCCGGACGGACATGTTCAGCATGCGTGCGATGGTGTCCATGGATGGCGATTCGCCCGGCTTGCCCACCAGGATCTGGTAGACCTTGGTCGACAGGTCCGCAGGTTCCATGGTCTGTCCGATCAATTGATCGCACATTTCCTGAACCAGTGCCGCGGTGAGCCGATGCGCCATATGCGGCTTTTGATCCAGGATCGAATTGTCGTAGATCAGTTCGCAGCGCGGCTGGCCGAAAAGGCACGGGCAGCCCAGGTATTTCGGATAGATATGGGCATGCCGGGGTGGCGGATAGGAGAAACAGGCCCGCAAAGGGGTGTATTTGCAGCCTGCAACCTCTTGCAAATGGGTGATGTTGACGCTGAATTGCAGCTCGATCAGGAATTCACGCAATTCACGCGACGGATTCGAGACAAAGACCTCTGGAAATGTCCAGACGACGGTGTCGGCATGCTCCGCGAATTCGATCATGGTGGGCGGCGTGGTCAGGCGGCGGTATTTGACGGCGAGCCTGAAATAATCGCGCAGCGACATGCAGGACATCAGCGCATAGCCATATATCCCATATGCCGAAAGATGCAGGCGGGCTCCCGCCTCGAAAGCAATGGCAGGATCGCGGGACAGGGAAATCGCATTCTCGCAAACGGTCAGATACTGGCTTACCGACGTCAATGCGAATGCATTGGAGAGGTCTTCGACCGTCACCTGGCTTCCCCTGAGGCAGTCCTCGGGAGAAATGCCCTGCTCCGCAAGAATGTCGACGATCACACCGATCTTGTAGGGAGGATAAATGCGCTCATCGGGTAGCGGAAGTGATGGCTTCATGACTGCTCTGCAATATGACCGTTTAAGACTCGTTGATGGCCGGAATTGATCTTTCGAAATTAAGAATCTCTATCGCAGCATCATCGGCACAAGAGTAGCGCCGGCACGAGCGCGCCAATGAAAACTACAGGAGACAATCAATGAGCCAAGCCCGCCACGACTGAATATCCATTCTTCGCATGATTGGTCAACCGTCAGTTGTACATGGAGGAGGAATCCAAAATGGGGATTGCACTACTTTTCTGGGGCGCGAGCATCGTATTCTGCATCGTGCTCTCTCTTTATCTCTGCAGCAAGATCGAGGCCTCCGGCGTACGCCGCTGGGGCGCCAGCGGCAGCCTTCTCGGCTATAAGGAGAAGACAAAATGACCTTCTGGCACTACATTGTCGCTGCGGCCTACATGGCCTTTTTGATCTGGGGCTGCCTCAAGAGCCTTGGCCAGGTCGAATCGCTGTCCGACTTCACCACCGGCGGCCACCGCATGGGGCTGCTGCTGGGCGTCGGCACCTCCGTCGCGACCTGGGTCAGCGTGGCCTCGGTCATGGGTGTGCCGGGCCAACTCTACAGCAACGGCATCGCGGCGATCATCGGCTGGGTCGCAGGCTGGTTCATGGCCACGGCGGTCATGCCGCTGCTGGCCTGGAAGGTGCGCCGCCCCGAACTGCCCGCGCGCACCTTTCCTGAGTTCATCCGCATGCGCTTCGAGCCGTTCGACCGCATCAGCAAGCTGCAGCTGATCGTCGCGGTGTTGATGTTCATCGGCTATTTCATCTTCTGCCACTTGCAGGTCGTGGGCTTCGGCATCGTCTTCAACACGATCACCGGCATTCGCTATGAGTACGCGATCTTCGCCTTCCTGATCGTGCTGCTGCTGACCTCGATCGGTGGCTTCTGGTCGGTGGCGGCCACCGACATGCTCAACGCGGCGATGATCCTGATCGGGGTGATGCTGGGTGCCGGCACCATTCTTTACGCGACCGGCGGCATTGGCCCGATCATGGAGGCTGTCGCAACGACGACCGCGCCGACCAATGTCGGCGGCCCGCCGCTGGAGCCGGGCGTCCTGCTGTCGCCGGCCGGCACCTTCGGTTGGTCGGTGCTGATGGGCATCTTCATGGCGAATGCCATCGGCGCCTCGGTCGCGCCGCACTGGATCAACCGCTTCATGGCGCCCAAGAACAGCAAGGCGGCGGTGCTGCAGATGATGTGGACGCTGATCCTGCTGATTCCGATCTTCGCCTGCCTGATCGTCATCGGTCTCGGGGCCAAGGCGCTGTTCCCCAGCCTGCCTGAAGGCAAGACCACCGACTACATCATGCCGCTGATCATGCAGGACTACGCGCCGCCCTTCGTCGCCGCCGTGACGCTGATCGCGCTGCTGGCCGCAGCGGTGTCCACGGCGAACTCGATGCTGCTGAACTGCGCGACCTCGATCTACTACGATCTCTACCGCTCGCTCTATCCCGACCGCGAATTCGACGATACCCGCGCCACGCGCCAGTTGCGTTTCTCGGTCATCGGCCTGGGCGTGCTGTCGGTGATCAGCGCAATCAAGCCGCCGATGCTGCTGGCGATGGGCTTCACCTATGTCTATGGCGCTTTCGGCGCGGCCTTCATGTGGCCGGTCTGGTTCGGGCTGTTCTGGAAGCGGATGAACCGTGAGGGCGCCTATGCCGGCATCGCCATCGGCGCCACCGCCTTCATCGTGGCCAAGGTGATGGGGGCGGACAATCCCTTCCTGATCGGCGCCACCCTCTCGCTGGTCGCGACCCTGGTTACGGTCCGCCTGACGGCGCCGCCGCCGAAGGAGGCCTACGAGGCTTATTTCGATGCCGAGGTCAGTGCTTCCACCCTGGCCGTGGCCAGGCGCATCCGTCGCGACAGCGACCATGCGCATGGGCCTGCGGCGCATGCAGCCACTCCCATCCATCCCATCGCCAAGGAGGCCAATACATGAAAGCAGCAATCATAGGAGCGGGTTCGCTCGGCACGATCATCGGCGCATTGATGGCGAAAGGGGGGAGGCCGGTCGATCTGATCGACACCAACCGCGAGCATGTGGATGCGCTGAACCGCGAGGGCGCCCGTGTCATCGGCGAGATGGATCTGCTGGTGCCGGTCAATGCGCTGACGCCCGACGAGATGAGCGGCAAGTACGATCTGGTCTTCCTGCTCAGCAAGCAGACCGCCAATCAGGCCGTGTTGTCGAACCTGCTGCCGTTCCTGCATGAGGAAAGCATCGTCTGCACGCTGCAGAACGGCATTCCCGAGCAGTCCGTCGCCGCGGTCGTCGGTGCGTCGCGCACCATCGGCGGTGCGGTGGGCTTCGGTGCGACCTGGATTGGCCCAGGGGTATCGAAGCTGACCACCACCGCCGAGGCGGTGAGCAAGTTCGCCTTCGAGATCGGCGAGCTGGACGGCGTGATGCGCCCGCGCCTGACCCAGGTGCAGGAGTATCTCGCCTGCGTCGGCCGCACCGAACTGCTGGACGGCCTGATGGGCATCCGCTGGTCCAAGGTGCTGATGAATGCGACCTTCAGCGGCATGTCTGCCGCCTTGGGCTGCACCTTCGGCGACGTCATGGACGACCCGCGCTCGTTGCTGTGCGTGGCCTTCATCGCCGACGAGACGGTGCGCGCCGCCCATGCTGCGGGCCACCGCATGGCCCACATGCAGGGCGAGGATTTCGAGCGCTTCCTGCTGGCTTCGCCTGCATCCGTGCCCGAGGTGATTCCGCTGATCCGCACGATCTGGACCCGGCACCGCCAGTTGCGCGCCTCGATGCTGCAGGACCTGGAAAAGGGCCGTGATACCGAAATCAACTTCATCAACGGCATCGTCTGCCGGACCGGGCGCGAGCACGGCGTGGCGACGCCCTTCAATGACCGGGTGGTCGAGTTGGTCAGCGAGGCGCAGGCCGCGCGCAGCGTCCCCGACTTCTCGAACGTCGAACGTTTCGACGATCTGCTGCGTCCGCACCAGGCGCTTCTCAACCCGACCGTGTGAGGAAATCATGGCAAAGAAACAACCCGTCATCATCTCTTGCGCCATTACCGGCGCGATCCACACTCCGACCATGTCGGATGCGCTGCCCTATACGGCCGACGACATCGCCAACCAGGCGATCGCGGCGTCCGAGGCTGGAGCGGCGATCCTGCACCTGCATGCGCGTCGTCCCGAGGACGGCGGCGTCACCATCGACCCCGACGCCTTCGCTACCTTCCTGCCCCGCATCAAGGCAGCGACCGATTCGGTGATCAACCTCTCGACCGGCGGCAGCCTGATGAACACCATCGACGAGCGCATCGCTCCCACGCTGCGCTTCTCGCCCGAGATGTGCTCGATGAACATGGGCTCGATGAACTTCAGCTTCCATCCGCTGGCGAAGCGCTACAAGGACTGGAAGTTCGACTGGGAGCGCGACTACGTCGCCAACTCCGACACCTACATCTTCCGCAACACCTTCGCGGACCTCGAGAATGCGGCCAGTCAGCTCGCGCCCCACAACGTCAAGTTCGAGCATGAATGCTATGACGTCGGCCACCTCTACAACCTGCGCTTCTGCATGGACATCGGGCTCTACAAGGCGCCGGTCTTCATCCAGTTCATCTTCGGCATCCTCGGCGGCATCGGTCCCGACATCGACAACCTGATCTTCATGAAGCGCACGGCCGACCGCCTGTTCGGCGACGACTACCGCTGGTCGGTGCTGGGGGCGGGCGGGGCGCAGATGCCGTTTGCCACCACCGCCAGCCAGATGGGCGGCAACGTCCGCGTGGGGCTGGAGGATTCGCTGCTGATCTCGCGCGGCAAGCTGGCTGAATCCAACGCCCAGCAAGTGGCCAAGATCCGCCGCATCGTCGAGGAACTGGGTGCGGAGATCGCCACGCCCGATGATGCGCGTGAAATCCTGCAGCTCAAGGGGAAGCAGAACGTGAAGTTCTGACAAGGCGGGTGCCTGCAGGGCGCATGCCTGTCACGCCTGTGATTCCGGCCCCGGTCGCCGCGGCCGATCGGCGGCCGGATCACGGCTGGCGTGCGTGCGGACCCGGCACGGGAGCCCTCGGGTGCGAAGGACTGCGGCTGCAGGATGCAGAGCGCAGCTTTCAGTGCGAAAGAAAAGCAGAATTCAAAAAGGAGTGCGTTCCATGGTGCAAGGCAAAGTTGCCCTCGTCACCGGCTCGACCAGCGGCATCGGCCTGGCGGTGGCCCGCCAGCTCGCCGGTTCGGGCGCGGCGGTGATGCTCAACGGCTTCGGCGATGCCGCCGAGATCGAGAAGCTGCGCGCGGGGCTGGCGCAGGAATTCGGCGTGCCGGTGCGCTACAGCGGCGCCGACATGAGCCAGCCCGAGGAGATCGTCGCGATGGTCGAGGAGACCGAGCGCGAACTCGGCGCGGTGGACATCCTGGTCAATAACGCCGGCATCCAGTTCGTCTCGCCGGTGGATGAATTCCCGCCGGCCAAATGGGAGCAGATCCTCTCGATCAATCTTTCCTCCAATTTCTACACCATCCGCGCCGCGCTGCCGGGCATGAAGTCGCGTGGCTGGGGCCGCATCGTCAACATCGCCTCGGCCCATGGCCTGGTGGCCTCGCCGTTCAAGTCGGCCTACGTGGCGGCCAAGCACGGCGTGCTGGGGTTGACCAAGACCGTGGCGCTGGAAGCCGCCGAGGCTGCGATCACCTGCAACGCGATCTGCCCCGGCTACGTGAAGACGCCGCTGGTCGAAGGCCAGATCCGCGACCAGGCCAAGGCCCATGGCATGAGCGAGGACCGCGTGGTGCGCGAAGTGATCCTCGCCTCGCAGCTCAACAAGCGCTTCGTCGAATCGCAGGCGATCGGCGACATCGTGCTGTTCCTGTGTTCCCCGGCGGCCGATTCCATTACCGGCATCGCATTGCCGGTGGAAGGCGGCTGGACCGCGCGCTGAAAGGATACCGCCATGGCTGGTTTGCAAAGAGAAACGGTCGCCGGGCTCTCCAAGGGCGACTCCAGCAAGGTCGTTTCTGCCGCAGATGCCGTGCGCCTGATCCGACCCGGCAATACGGTGGCCACCGGCGGCTTCGTCGGCATCGGCTTTCCCGAGGCCGTCGCCGCCGCGCTCGAAGAACTGTACCTCGATCCCGCAGTGCCCGCCGACGAGAAGCCCGGCGGCCTTACCCTGCTGTATGCCGCCGGCCAGGGCGGCGGCAAGCTCAATGCGCGCACCACCGAAGACCTGGTGAGCCTGATGCAGGTGCGCGGCGAGGAATACCTGTTCTATCCGGCCATGCCGATCGACGTGGCCATCGTGCGCGGCTCCACGGCCGACCCCGACGGCAACATCACCATGGAACGCGAGGCGCTGACACTGGAGACGCTGTCCATCGCCATGGCCGCGCGCACAGCGGCGGCCTGGTCATCGTGCAGGTGGAGCACCTGGAGATCAAGACGCCGCAAGACGTGGATGCGATTGGCGCCCGGGTCGCACAGGTCTGCGAGCCCTTGATCCGGCAGGGCCGTCGTCAATTACGAAGGCTTCGTGCTCGACCGCGACCTCGAGGACCGCTATGCGGAGATGGTGCGCGGCTGCGTGCAGCGCTATTACTCCAGCGTCACGCGCTTCACCACCAGCGCCTTCATGCGCGCCAAGCTGGGCGAAACGCTGTCGCGGCGCAAGCTGGCGCCGTATATCTTCGAGAGTGAAGCGGAGGCGGTGGAGAGCCTGGCGGCCATGCAGACGGCTGCCCATGGCGGATGATTTCCATGCCCACGCGGTGCCAGTCCGTTTTGGCCCGGGAGGCAGCAAATCATCCAGTAAATACGGATCTGCATTCGGTCGGACAAGGGGGCGGGAAACCGGACACCGTGCTGTCGCATGGCAAGGCGACCCAAGTGCCCCTGGGCGGTTGAAGGCAAATCCGTAGCGACCACCATGCCGGCCAAGGTGCGGCCTTGGTGCCAGCGCCTCGCGCCGGGCAGTTCGAACAGATGATGATTCTGGCTCCCTGCCGCCTGTGCAGTGCGCGTACATAGTTGGATCGGGGCGGCTACTGCAGCCGACTCGCCGTAAGCCACCGACGGACTTGCCCCATCGTCAGGCGATAGCGTGCGTAATTCTCCGATCAGCTCGGATCAACTCATATCTGGCTCATTTGTAGGGCTGATTGACTGACGGTTTGTGCGATGGACGATACGTGCGAAAATGCGGCGCTTGCTGCGGGCAGCTGGATCATCGGCGCGGGGTATCGAACGAAAAAGCGGGTATCCACGTGGGTATCAACCGCGAATGAGCGGCACAAGCCCTAATGAAATCAAGAGGATAGACCGCTTATGCTGCTGATGATCGACAACTACGACAGCTTCACCTACAACCTGGTGCAGTATTTCGGCGAGCTTGGCGCCGAGGTCAAGGTGTTCCGCAACGACGAGATCACGCTCGAGCAGATCGCGGCAATGAAGCCCGACCGGCTCGTGATCTCGCCCGGGCCATGCTCGCCGGCCGAAGCCGGCATCTCGGTGTCGGCGATCAAGGCTTTTGCCGGCAAACTGCCCATTCTCGGCGTCTGCCTCGGCCACCAGAGCATCGGCGCGGCTTTCGGCGGCCGGGTGGTGCATGCGCAAAAGCTCATGCACGGCAAGACTTCGCCGGTGCGCCACCATGGTGCCGGCGTGTTCCGCGGCCTGCCCGATCCGCTGGTGTGCACGCGCTATCACTCGCTCGCGATTGAACGCGACAGCCTGCCCGATTGTCTGGAAGTGACGGCCTGGACCGAAGACGGTGAAATCATGGGGGTGCGCCACAGGACGCTCGACGTCGAGGGCGTGCAGTTCCACCCCGAATCGATCCTGACCGAGCACGGCCACGAGCTGCTGCGCAACTTCCTCGACCGCAGTGCGCCCGTGCCCGCTGCCGCCTGATGCCGAACGAAACGATGCCCGACATGATCACGCCCCAGCAAGCCCTGCAACGCACGATCGAACACCGCGAAATCTTCTTCGACGAGATGCTGTCGCTGATGCGCCAGATCATGGCCGGCGAGGTGTCGCCGGTGATGACCGCCGCGATCCTGACCGGTCTGCGGGTCAAGAAGGAAACCATCGGCGAGATCGCCGCCGCCGCCATCGTCATGCGCGAAATGTCGACCAAGGTCGAGGTCGCACCGCCGCACGAGCATTTCCTCGACGTCGTCGGCACCGGCGGCGATGGCGCCAACACCTTCAACATTTCCACCACCACGATCTTCGTCGCCGCGGCGGCAGGCGCGCGCGTCGCCAAGCATGGCGGGCGCGGCGTGTCGTCGAAATCCGGCGCGGCCGACGTCATCGAGGCGCTCGGGGTCAATCTCGACCTCACGCCGGCCCAGGTCGCCGCGTGCATCGAAGCCACCGGCATCGGCTTCATGTATGCGCCGGCCCACCACAGCGCGATGAAGAACGTCGCCCCGGTGCGGCGCGAGATGGGCGTGCGCACGCTGTTCAACATTCTCGGCCCGCTGACCAATCCGGCTGGCGCGCCCAATACGCTGATGGGCGTGTTCCATCCGGATCTCGTCGGCATCCAGGCCCGCGTCATGGAGCGCCTCGGCGCCAACCACGTGCTGGTCGTGCATGGCCTGGACGGCATGGACGAGGCCAGCCTCGGCGGCGCCACGCTGGTGGGCGAACTCAAGGACGGCAAGGTCAGCGAATACGAAATCCACCCGGAAGACTTCGACATCCCGATGGCCAGCAGCCGCAACCTGCGTGTCGGGAATGCCGTCGAATCGCGCGAGATGCTGCTCGGCGTGCTCGACAACCGCCCCGGCCCGGCACGCGACATCGTCGTGTTCAATGCCGGCGTGGCCTTGTACGCCGCCAATCTGGTGGATTCGATCGGCGCCGGCGTCCAGCGTGCGCGCGAAATCATCGCCAGCGGCGCGGCACGCGCGCGGCTGGATGAGTTCGTGCGCTTCACCCAACAGTTCCGGAACGTGCAATGAGTGACATCCTGAAGAAAATCTGCGCGGTCAAGGTCGAGGAGGTCGCTGCCGCCGTTGCCGACAGGCCGCCGTCCGTCGTCCGGGCTGCGGCCGAGGCCGGGCCGGCCGCGCGCGATTTCGTCGGCGCCATCCGCGCCCGCCATGTCGCCGGGCGGCCGGCGGTGATCGCCGAGATCAAGAAGGCCAGTCCATCCAAGGGCGTGATCCGCGCCGATTTCCGTCCCGCCGACATCGCCCGCTCCTACGAGCAGGCCGGCGCGGCCTGCCTGTCGGTGCTG
This sequence comes from Thauera butanivorans NBRC 103042, assembly GCF_001591165.1. Taxonomy (GTDB): domain Bacteria; phylum Pseudomonadota; class Gammaproteobacteria; order Burkholderiales; family Rhodocyclaceae; genus Thauera; species Thauera butanivorans. Next base: position 30,061 of record NZ_BCUG01000028.1, on the reverse strand, counting down.
ACCGACCGCGAATTCTTCCAGGGCGCGCCCGAATACCTGCAGGCCGCGCGCGCCGCCTGCGCCTTGCCGGTGCTGCGCAAGGACTTTCTCGTCGATCCCTACCAGGTGTTCGAAGCCCGCGCGATGGGGGCCGACGCCATCCTGCTGATCGCCGCCTGCCTGGATCTGGCGCAGATGCGCGACATGGAAGCGATCGCCGGTGAACTCGGCATGGCGGTGCTGGTCGAGGTACACGATGCGGACGAACTGGAAAACGCCTTGCGGCTGCAGACGCCGCTGATCGGCATCAACAACCGTAACCTGCGTACTTTCGAAGTCTCGCTGCAGACCACGCTGGACCTGCTGCCGCGCATCGCCAGAGCAGGCGCCGGCCGTATCGTCGTCACCGAATCGGGCATCCTGAAACCCGAGGACGTTGCGCTGATGCGCGGCAACGCGGTGCAGACCTTCCTCGTCGGCGAGGCCTTCATGCGTGTCGACGAGCCCGGCGAGGGCCTGCGCGCCCTGTTCGGCTGAACCGCGCCCGGTCGCCGAGGGGGCGCTGGTCGCCGCCTCCGGTGGTGCATCGGTGCCGGCCCGGCTGGTCCTGGGCCGCAGCGGCGGCAGCATGTGTCCCACCAAACCGTCAGTCTGAAAGTTCATGGACAAACCGGAACAGTCTTCGACCAAGGCGCAAGCGGGGCCGTCGCCGGCGGCCGGCCGCCGGCGCGGCCTGCGCGCCTGGCTGGTCGGCGGGCTGATCACCGTGCTCGCCGTGGTGGCGCTGGTGCTGGCCGCGTCCGCCTGGCTGCTCGGCACGCGCTCGGGGCTGGATGCCGCGATCTCCCTCGGCCAGCGCGCGACGGATGGCGCGCTGCGGATCGAAGGCGCGCGAGGGCGCCTGCTCGGGCCCTTGAAGATCGATGCGCTGCATTACCACACGGAGGATCTGCGCCTGGACCTGCAGGCGCTGGAGCTGGCCTGGCAGCCCGCAGCCCTGCTCGGGCGCAAGCTGGTCGTCGATCGCCTTGCGGTCGAACGCATCGATTTCGCCCAGCGCAACGAGGAAAAGGACGATGCCGAGCGCGCACCGCTGGTGTCGCCCGAGGATTTGCAGATTCCGCTCGCGATCGAGCTGGGCCGGCTGGAGCTGGGGCGTTTCGAGCTGCACGAATGGGCGCCGGAGCCGCAGGAGGGCGATGCGCCGCCCGCGGAAGGTTTCTGGATCGCCGAACTGAGCGCTGTGCTCGGCAGCGACGGCAGGCACCACCAGGTACGCGAACTGGCGCTGAAACTGCCGCAAGGCCAGGTCATGCTCGAAGCCGCGCTCGACGGCCTCAAGCCTTTCGCGCTGACGGGTGGCATCCGTTTCGATGGCGTCATCGAAGAGCGCCCGCTCGAGGCCAGGCTTGCCGCTTCCGGCACACTGCTCGCACCGCACGTCGAGCTCACGGCCGCAGCCGAAGGCCTGAACGCCCATGCGGTGGCCGAAGCCGCGCCCTTCGAGCCGATGCCGCTGCGTGCACTGAAGCTGGAAGCGGGCGAAATCGATCCTTCGGCTTTTGCCGAAGGCTTGCCGCACGCCGTGCTGCGGCTCGAAGCCGAACTCGCGGCTGTCGCCGATGACGGCAGTCTGCCGGCCGAGCCGCAATCGGCCGGGCCTAACCTGGCCGGGCCGTTCCGCCTGCTGAATCGCAAGCCGGCAGCCGTGGATGCGGGCGGCATTCCGGTCGCTTCAGTGTCCGGCCGGCTGGACCTGAAACCCGCCGCGATCAGCGTCGACGCGCTCGACATCCGCCTGCCGGGCGATGGCCGCATCGGTGGCCGGCTTGCCTGGCAGCCGCCGGCTGCCAGCGATGCGGGCGCGGAGACGGATCGAGCAGGGCAGTCCAGGATGGCGGACATCGGGCAGCTCGTTGCCGTGCTCGAGCTTGCCGGCATCGATACCCGCGCCCTCGATACCCGCCTGCCCAGGCAGCGCCTGGCGGGCCGCATCGACGCCGAGGCGGATGCGCAGCGCCAACAGGCAGAGCTGGCGCTGACGCTCGGTACAGCCAGGATCGATGCGCGAGCCGAACTGCTTGCGCAGGCGGCAGGAGGAGCCGTGGCCGACGCTTCGGCGGCCGGCAAACCGGCGGCCGGCGGCGGCGCTCCGGCCGCAGGCGAAACCGTTGCCGCTGCGCCCCCACGGCGTTTTTCGGTCAACGCCCGCCTGCGCGAAGTCGACCCGCGCGCGCTGCTCCCTGAAGCGCCGAAAGCACGCCTCAATCTCGATCTCGATGCCTCCGGCGAACTGCCGGAAGCCGGCCTGCCGCAGGCGGTACGACTCGTCTTCCAGATTCCCGACAGCAGCCTCGAAGATCTCGCGCTCGGCGGCAAGGGCCGCTTGAGGCTGGAGGGCGAGCGTCTGCCCGAAGTGGCGCTCGATCTGAACATCGCCGGCAATTCTCTGGTGGCCGAAGGCGCCTGGGGCGCCCCCGGCGATGTGCTCAAGTTCGCTCTCGACGCCTTGAAACTCGACGCGCTCGGCCATGGCCTGGCCGGCAAGGCCAGTGCCAGCGGACAACTGGGCGGCACGCTGGAGCTGCCGTCGGGCGAACTGCAGTTCTTCGGCGAGGCGCTGCGGCTGCCGGGCGGCGTGCGCCTGCTCGGCGTCAATGGTGTCGGCCGGCTCGATGCCGGCGCCGATGGCCCGTTCCAGCTGTCGATGGGGCTGTCCGGGCTGGGGCCGACCGCAAGGGACGCCGATGGCAGGGTGCAGCCCGACTGGCTGGCCAATGCCCGCCTGTCCGCCTCGGGCACCCGGGCGCGCCACGACATCGAGCTCGATCTCGCCACGCCGGAGCTGGACGGTGCCGGCGACACGCTGAAGCTGAGCCTGAAGGGGGGCGTGCAGACGCCGACCGCGCAGCGGCCCGGCCCGCGCTGGCTGGGCGAACTGAGCGCACTGGAGAGCGCCGGCCGCTTTGCCGCCCGGCTGCTGGCGCCGGCACGGCTCGATCTGTCGCCCGAGGCCGCCAGCATCGGCGAGGCACGGCTCGATCTGGGCGAAAAGGGCCGTCTGCACCTGCAGGAAACCGCCTGGTCGCCGCAGCAGAGTGTGACGCGCGGTACGCTGACCGGCCTCGCCTTCGGTCCGTTGACCCGCGCCGATGGCCAGCCGAGGCGGGGCCCCGGCCCGCTGGTGCTCGGTGCCGACTGGAATCTGAGCGTCGGCACGACACTGGACGGCCAGGCGCGCGTGTTCCGCGAGTCGGGCGACATCACCATCGAAGGCGAAACCCGCACCCGGCTCGGCCTGGAGACGCTGGAGGCGGTGCTGAAGGCCAGCGGCAACCGCCTGAGCCTGACGGCCCAGGCGCGCGGCAGCGAAATCGGCAGCGTGCAGGCCAGTGCCGGGCTGCAGGCGCAGCGCGGCGCGGACGGCATGTGGTCGCTGCCGCCGGACGCTGCGCTGTCGGGCGCGGCCGAACTCGACATGCCCTCGATCAGCTGGCTGGGCCGCCTGACGCCCGAGAGCGTCGAGGCGGGCGGCAGCCTGAAGGGCCGTGTCGAACTGGGCGGCACGCTGGCCGCGCCGCGCGCTTCCGGCCGCGTCAGCGGCCGCTCGCTGGAGATTGCGCTGATCGATCAGGGGCTGCACCTGTCCGGCGGCGAATTCGATGCCAGCTTCGACAACGATCGCGTGCGTCTCGAACGGCTGGCCTTCGTGTCGCCGAACCGCGTGCGCCCGCGCGAGAAGCGCATTCCCTTCGATCGCCTGACCGCGACGCCGGGCAGTTTCAACGCCAGTGGCGAAGTACGGCTCGACAGCGGCGACGGCGATTTCAGCTTCCGCGCCGACCGCCTGCCGCTGCTGCAGCGCGACGACCGCTGGATGCTGCTGTCGGGCGAAGGCACGGCGCGCAGCACCTGGACCTCGCTGGTGCTGAATGCGGATTTCCGCGCCGATGCCGGCTACATCGAATTTGCCGAAACGCCGCCGCCCAGCCTGTCGGACGACGTCGTCGTGCTCGGCCGCGACGAGGAGCCGAAAGAGGGCGGCTTCGCGCTCAGTGCCGACGTCGGCGTCAGCCTGGGCAATGCGCTCTACCTGTCGGCGATGGGGCTGGAGACCCGGCTGGCGGGCGAATTGAAGCTGCGCCTGCGTCCCGGCCTGCCGATGTCGGCGATCGGCAGCATCGCCACCGTCGGCGGCTCCTACCGCGGCTACGGCCAGAGCCTCGTCATCGACCGCGGCGTGGTCAACTTCCAGGGGCCGCTGGATGCGCCGGGGCTGGACATCGTCGCGCTGCGCAAGGGGCTGGCGGTCGAGGCGGGCGTGGCCGTCACCGGCAGCGCCAAGCGGCCGCAGATACGACTGGTGTCCGAGCCGAACGTGCCCGACCCCGACAAGCTGTCGTGGATCGTGCTCGGCCGCGCGCCCGATTCCGGCTCCGGCGCCGACCTCGGCCTGCTGCTGCCGGCTGCGCAGGCCCTGCTTGGCGGTCCGGGCGGCGGCATGACGGAGGAGTTGTCGCGCAGCCTGGGCTTCGACAGCTTCTCGATCGGGCAGGGCGAGCTCAACAGCACCTCGCGCGCAGCCAGCAGCCGTGTGCTCGGCAGCGGTTCGACCGTCGCCAGCGATCCGTCGGTGGCCGGCCAGGTGCTGAGCGTGGGCAAGCGCCTGAGTCCCGAGCTGTTCCTGTCCTTCGAACAGAGCCTGGGAGGTGCCGAAACCCTGGTCAAGCTCAGCTACCAGTTGTCGCGGCGCTTGTCGGTGGTGGCGCGCGGCGGCACCGATACCTCGCTGGACCTCCACTACGGTTTTTCCTTCCGCTGAGCGTGCCGGCGGGTCTGCCAGGCAAGGGAGCATGATCATGACGACTGAAACGAATGCGAATCCGGGCTTCGAAACCGCCATTTTCGGTGGCGGCTGCTTCTGGTGTCTGGAAGCGGTCTTCCTCGAAACCGAAGGCGTCCACGCCGTGATGTCCGGCTACTGCGGCGGCCATGTCGACTCGCCGAGCTACCGCCAGGTCTGTACCGGCACGACTGGCCATGCCGAGGTGGTGAAAATCGACTTCGACCCCGCAGTGATCACCTACCGCGATTTGCTCGAAATCTTCTTCGCCATCCACGACCCGACCACGCCGGACCGCCAGGGCAACGACCGCGGCCCGCAGTACCGCTCGGCGATCTTCGCCACCAGCGGGGCGCAGCGCCAGGCCGCATCGGCGATGATCACCGAACTGGAAGCGGAGCACGTCTTCGCCGATCCGATCGTCACCACGGTGGAAGCCGCGCCTGCGTTCTGGCCGGCCGAAGCCGAGCATCACGACTACTACGCCCGCAACGGCGAGCAGCCGTACTGCCAGTACGTGGTGGCGCCCAAGCTGGCCAAGTTCCGCGCCCGCTTCGCCGGCCGCCGCCGCGACAGATAGCCTGCGGCGGCTGGAAGGCCGCACTGGCAGGTAGAATCCCAGCCTTTATCCCCCGGAGCAGGAGAAGAGCATGACCCAGACCACCACCGCCAGCGGCCTCGTCATCGACGACCTCGAAACCGGCAGCGGCGAAACCGCCGTCAAGGGCAAGATGGTGTCGGTGCATTACACCGGCTGGCTGACCGATGGCCGCAAGTTCGATTCGTCGAAGGATCGCAACGACCCGTTCAACTTCCCGCTCGGTGCCGGCCACGTCATCCGCGGCTGGGACGAAGGCGTGCAGGGCATGCAGGAAGGCGGCAAGCGCAAGCTGACGATTCCGCCGGAGCTGGGCTATGGTGCCCGCGGCGCCGGCGGCGTGATCCCGCCCAACGCCACGCTGGTGTTCGAGGTCGAACTGCTGAAAGTGCTGTGAGTTGCAGCCGGGCCGGCCTTGCCGGCCGCGGACGGGGACCGGCGCAGGCCGGTCGATGTGGAGAAGAAAGGGGGAGAACATGAAACTCGACCAGGCGCAGCGCCAGATCCTCACCCTGCTGCAGAAGGACTCCACCCTCAGCACCCAGTCGCTGGCAGAGAAGGTCGGCATGTCGCCCACGCCATGCTGGCGGCGGGTCAGGGAAATGGAAGAGGCCGGCCTGATCCGCGGGTATGTCGCGCTGGTCGACCGGCAGAAGCTGGGATTGGGCACCTGTGTGTGGGTCAGGGTCAAGCTCAAGCAGCACGGCGCCGATGTGCTCGAACGCTTCGAGCGCGTGGTCAAGGCCTGCGACGAAGTCGTCGAATGCTACGAACTGCTGGGCGAGACGGATTGCCTGCTCAAGCTCTACCTGCCCAATCTCGAAGCCTTGTCGGTGTTCATGCACAGCTTCCTGCTGAAGATCCCCGAGATCGACGTCACCCATTCCAGCGTGGCGCTGCGCGAGATCAAGAACGAAACGGCGCTGCCGCTGTGAGGCGGCAGCGCCGTCCGGGATGGCCCGCGGCGGTCTGTCAGAGGTTGTGCCAGAACACGAACAGCACGGCGATCGGCGCCACGTAACGCGTCAGCAGCTTCCATATCGCAAAGCCGCCATTGCCCAGGCGCAATTCCCGGCGCACGCTTTCCTGCTCCAGTTTCCAGGCAACGAAAACGATCGCGCCGAGGCCGGCGAGCGGCAGCATGAACTTGCTGGTGATGTAGTCGAGCAGGTCGAAGATGTTCAAGCCGGCGAACTTGACGTCGCCCCACAGATTGAAGGACAGCAGCGCGGCGATGCCCAGGGCCCAGATCGTCAGTCCGGCGATGACGGTGGCGCCGATGCGCTTGAGCGGCGTGCGCTCTTCCAGCAGTTCCACCACCGGCTCCAGCAGCGAGATCGAAGACGTCAGCGCGGCGAAGGTCAGCAGCAGGAAGAACAGGGTACCCAGTACCAGACCGCCGGAGATGTTGCCGAAGGCCAGCGGCAGGGTGACGAACACCAAGCCGGGGCCGGCGGCCGGGTCCAGGCCGTTGGCGAACACGATCGGGAAGATCGCCAGGCCGGCGCACAGGGCGAAGGTGGTGTCGAGGATCACCACGGTGCGGGCAGCGCGCAGCAGATTGACCTCCTCGCCGAGATACGAACCGTAGGCCATCATCACGCCCATGCCCAGCGACAGCGTGAAGAAGGCGTGGCCGAGCGCGGCCAGCAGCACCTTGCCGTCGAGCTTGCTCCAGTCGGGATTGAACAGATAGGCCACGGCCTCGCCGAAGCTGCCGGTGGTGATGCCGTAGCCCACGAGCACGATCAGGATCAGGCCCAGCGCCGGCATCATCAGCTTGGAGCCGCGCTCCAGGCCGCCGGTGACGCCCAGTGCGACCACGCCGATGGTCAGCAGCATGAACAGCGAATGCCAGACGAGCAGTTCGCCCGGGCGGGCGAGGAAGGCGTCGAAGGCGGCGCCGATCGCGGCCTTGTCGAGCCCGCTGAAGCCGCCGAGGGCGGCATCGCGGATGTAGGCCAGCGCCCAGCCGCCGATCACGCTGTAGAAGGACAGGATCAGGAAGGCGCCGAGGATGCCGATCGCCCCCACCAGCGCCCAGTTGCGGTGGTGGCCGTGCTCGCGGGCCAGGGCCGACATGGTGTTGATCGGATTCTTCTGCCCGCGGCGGCCGAGCAGCCATTCCGAGACCAGGATGGGCACGCCGATGAAGGCGATGCAGGCGAGATAGACGAGCACGAAGGCTGCGCCGCCGCTCTGCCCGACCATGTAGGGAAACTTCCAGATGTTGCCCAGGCCGACCGCGGAACCGGTGGCCGCGAGGATGAAGCCCAGCCGCGAAGACCATTGGGCGTGGGGAAGTGCTGTCGTCGCCATGTCATCGCCCCCCGGCCGGGCTGATGGAGCAGGATGGACGGGGCCTTCCGGACGGCCGGCAGGAACGGGCGGCAATGGGAATCATGGTGGTCTCCTCGTTTTATTGATGGCGCTCGTGGCGCGAAGTGGTCAGGGCTGAATGATTTCCCGCGCCGGTATGGCGCTGGGAGCCGGGCGATGTGTGCCCACGCCCTGTTCCGGGGCCTTCCCGGCCGCAGGTGGCGTGGCCGGGGCGGTGCTGAATAGTATTTGTGATGAGTGAAAAAATTTTTCTTATTGATCGGGTTTTGGCGTCGATTCAGGAAAAATTTTTCTTCGCTGCTCCGTAGCATGCGGAGCTGGCGTTCGGTGCTGCGAACGTGCCAAACCAACCATTCATCAAGGAGACAACGCCGACAGGCCGCTTGCGCACGCCATCAGCGTGGCGCACAAGCCTGCGGCGGTTCACGCCACCATGTCGAACACACTGCCCCCCGTCACCCTCGACGACAAGTATACCCTCGGCACCGGCCGCGCCTACATGACCGGCATCCAGGCCCTGGTGCGCCTGCCGATGATGCAGCGCATGCGCGACCAGGCCGCGGGGCTGAACACCGCCGGCTTCGTCACCGGCTACCGCGGTTCGCCGCTGGGCAACGTCGACCAGGAATTCTGGAAGGCGAAGAAATTCCTCGAGCCGATGCACATCCGCTTCCAGCCAGGCCTCAACGAGGACCTGGCGGCGACCGCGGTGTGGGGCACGCAGCAGGTCGATCTCGACCCCGATGCGCTCTACGATGGCGTGTTCTCGATCTGGTACGGCAAGGGCCCGGGCGTGGACCGCACCGGCGACGTGTTCCGCCACGCCAATGCCGCCGGCACCTCGAAGCACGGCGGCGTGCTGGTGATCGCCGGCGACGACCACGCAGCCAAGTCGTCCACGCTGCCGCACCAGACCGAGCACGTGTTCAAGGCCCTGATGATGCCGGTGCTGGCGCCGGCCGGCATCCAGGAATACCTGGAATACGGCCTGCACGGCTTCGCGCTGTCGCGCTATTCGGGCTGCTGGGTGGCGTTCAAGGCGCTGACCGACACGGTGGAGACCTCCGCTTCGGTCGACGTCGACCCGTTCCGCGTGCGCACCGTGATCCCGTCCGCCGACGACTTCCCGCTGCCGGCCGACGGCCTCAACCTGCGCTGGCCCGACCCGCCGCTGGTTCAGGAAAAGCGCCTGCTGCACCACAAGCTGTATGCCGCGCTGGCCTACTGCCGCGCCAACGGCCTGAACCGCAGCGTGATCGACAGCCCCAGCGCCCGGCTCGGCATCATCACCAGCGGCAAGAGCTATCTCGACGTGCGCCAGGCGCTCGAGGACCTCGGCATCGACGACGACACCGCCTCGGCGATCGGCCTGCGCGTGTTCAAGGTCGGCATGGTGTGGCCGCTCGAGGCCGAGGGCGTGCGCCGCTTCGCCGACGGTCTGGAAGAGATCCTGGTGATCGAGGAGAAGCGCCAGTTCCTCGAATACCAGCTCAAGGAAGAGCTCTACAACTGGAAGGAGGACGTGCGCCCGCGCGTGATCGGCAAGTTCGACGAGAAGGGCGAATGGGGGCTGCCGCACGGCGACTGGCTGCTGCCGGCGGCTGGCGAGCTGACGCCGGCGATGATCGCCCGCGCCATCGCCGCGCGCATCGCCCGCTTCTACACCTCGGACCGCATCAAGGCGCGGCTCGCCTTCATCGAGGCCAAGGAAGCCGCGCTGGCCAAGCCGCGGCTGTCGATCCAGCGCGTGCCGCACTACTGTTCCGGCTGCCCGCACAACACCTCGACCAAGGTGCCGCAGGGCTCGCGCGCGATCGCCGGCATCGGCTGCCACTACATGGCGACCTGGCTGTCGCCCGAATCGACGCAGACCTTCTGCCAGATGGGCGGCGAAGGCGTGCCCTGGGTCGGCCAGGCGCCGTTCACGAAGACGCCGCACGTGTTCGCCAACCTGGGCGACGGCACCTACATGCACTCGGGCATCCTCGCCATCCGCGCCGCGGTGGCGGCGAGGGTGAACATCACCTACAAGATCCTCTACAACGACGCCGTGGCGATGACCGGCGGCCAGCCGCACGACGGCACGCTGTCGGTGCCGATCATCGCCCGCCAGCTGCTCGCCGAAGGCGTCGGCAGCGTCGTCGTCGTCAATGACGGCACGGCGCGCGCCTACGGCCCGGCCGACCTGCCGCACGGCGTGCCGATCCGCCACCGCGACGAGATGGACGCGGTGCAGCGCGAACTGCGCACCGTGCCGGGCGCCACCGCGATCATCTACGACCAGACCTGCGCCGCCGAGAAGCGCCGCCGCAGGAAGCGCGGCAAGTTCCCCGATCCGGCCAGGCGCGTGGTCATCAACGACCTCGTGTGCGAAGGCTGCGGCGACTGCAGCGAGAAGTCCAACTGCATGTCGGTGGCCTCGGTCGAGACCGAGTTCGGGCGCAAGCGCACGATCGACCAGTCCTCGTGCAACAAAGACTATTCCTGCGTGAAGGGCTTCTGCCCCAGCTTCGTCACCATCGAGGGCGGCAAGCTCAGGAAGGGCAAGGCCGTCGGCGGCACGGCGAACGCATTCGCCGACCTGCCGCAGCCGCAGCTGCCGGACACCGCCGCGCCGTGGGGCATCCTCGTCACCGGCGTCGGCGGCACCGGCGTGGTCACCATCGGCGCGCTGCTGGGCATGGCCGCGCACCTGGAAGGCAAGGGCGTGTCGGTGCTCGACATGGCCGGGCTGGCGCAGAAGGGCGGCGCGGTGTGGTCGCACGTGCGCATCGCCGATCGTCCCGATCAGCTCCATGCCGCCCGCGTCGCCGCCGGCGAAGCCGACGCGGTGATCGGCTGCGACCTCGTGGTGGCGGCGAGCGACGAGTCGCTGGCGAAGATGCAGCACGGCCTCACCCGCGCCGTCATCAACCGCGACCAGACCATGACCAGCGACTTCGTGCGCGGCTTCGCCGCCCAGTCGCGCAGCGGCGACGTCGGCGCCAACCCCGACCCGCAGTTCCCCGCGCATTCGATGGAGGCGCAGATCGTCGACGCCGTCGGTGCCGGCCGCGCCGAATTCCTCGACGCCACCAACATCGCCACCGCGCTGCTGGGCGATTCCATCGCCACCAACCTGTTCATGCTCGGCTACGCCTGGCAGAAGGGGCTGGTGCCGCTGAGCGGCGAAGCCATCCTGCGCGCCATCGAGATCAACGGCGCCGCGGTCGAGGCCAACAAGGCCGCCTTCCAGTGGGGCCGCCGCGCCGCGGTCGACCCGAAGGCCGTGGCCGACGCCGCGAAGCCGCAGCACGGCAGGCCGGAACACCACCGGCTGTCGACCAGCGTCGACGAGGTGATCGCCCGCCGCAAGGCCCACCTCGCCGACTACCAGGACGCCGCCTATGCCGGGCGCTATGCGAAGCTGGTCGCGCGCGTGCAGACGGCCGAAGCGCGCGTCGCCCCCGGCATCACGCTGCTCACCGAGGCGGTGGCGCGCGGCTACCACAAGCTGCTCGCCTACAAGGACGAATACGAGGTGGCGCGGCTCTACACCGACAGCGACTTCCTCGAGCGCGTCGAGGAACAGTTCGAAGGCGACTACAAGCTCGTCTTCCACCTCGCCCCGCCGACGCTGGCCGACAAGGACCCGCAGACCGGCGAGCTGCAGAAGAAGACCTACGGCCCGTGGATGCTGAAGGCGATGCGCGTGCTGGCGAAGTTCCGCCACCTGCGCGGCTCGGTGCTCGACCCCTTCGCCCGCAGCCACGACCGCAAGCTGGACCGCGAGCTGATCGCCGACTACGAGCGCGTGGTCGACGAGATACTCGCCGGGCTGGAGCCGGCCAACCACGAAACCGCGGTGGCGCTGGCTTCCCTGCCCGAGGAGATCCGTGGCTTCGGCCACGTCCGCGAACGCTACCTGGCCGGCGCGCGCAAGCGCCAGGCGGAGTTGCTCGACGCCTTCCGCCGCCGCCAGCCGGCCGCCGGGCCGGCAGTGGTCGTCGGCCGCAAGGTCATTCCGGTGCTCGCCGGCTGAGCCGGCCCGCTGCGCCGCCATCCACCGATTCAAACCGCTGGCCGTTGCCGGCGCCGCCATCAGCGGTGCCGGCGCGGGCGGCACATTTCGACGTTCCCATGAGGAAGGAGACAAGCATGGCTGTTTTTTCACTGAGCGATTTCGCCGACCACGAGCAGGTCGTATTCGTCAGCGACGACAGGAGCGGACTGAAGGCGATCATCGCCGTCCACAATTCCAATCTCGGCCCCGCGCTGGGCGGCTGCCGCATGTGGCCCTATGCCACCGAGGAGGAAGCGATCCGCGACGTGCTGCGCCTGTCGCGCGGCATGACCTACAAGTCGGCGATGGCCAACCTGAAGCTGGGCGGCGGCAAGTCGGTGATCATCGGCAACCCACGCACGCAGAAGACGCCCGAACTGCTCGCCGCCTTCGCCCGCGCGCTGCAGCAGTTGAACGGCCGCTACATCGCCGCCGAAGACTCCGGCACCAGCGTCGCCGACATGAAGTACATGGCGCAATTCACGCCGCACGTCGCCGGCATCGTCGACAAGCCTTCCGATGAAGGCACCCGCAGCGGCGACCCGTCGCCGGCCACCGCCTACGGCACTTTCATCGGCATCAGGGCCGCGGTGAAGGACCGGCTTGGCCGCGATTCGCTGGAAGGGCTGCGCGTAGCCGTGCAGGGCGTGGGCAACGTCGGCTTCGACCTCGCCCGCCAGCTGAAGGAAGCCGGCGCCAGCCTGTGGGTGACCGACATCCACCGCGACGCGCTGACCCGCGCGGCGAAGGAACTCGGCGCCACCGTGGTCGCGCCGGAGGATATCTTCGGCCTCGACGTCGACGTCTTCGCCCCCTGCGCGCTGGGCGCCGTCCTCAACGACCAGACCATCCCGCAACTGAAGGCCGGCATCGTCGCCGGCGCCGCCAACAACCAGCTTGCCGAAGCCCGCCACGGCGTCGAACTGATGACGCGCGGCATCCTCTACGCGCCCGACTACGTCATCAACGCCGGCGGCATCATCGACGTCTACCACGAGCGCATCGGCTTCGACCGCAAGGCCCTGCTCAGCCACATCGAAGGCATCCACGACAACCTGATGGAAATCTTCGAGCGCGCCCGCAAGGAGGAACGCCCCACCGGCGAAGTGGCCGATGCGATCGCGGAGGAACGCTTCAAGCGTTGATTGCCCGCGGTGCGCATGCTATCGACGGGGGCCGGTCCGGCTCCCGTCTTTGCCTGCACGGCCTGCAGCCCGGCACGACGGACGCCATCGTCGGCGCCCGGCGCCGCATCTATTCCACCCGGATCGTGACCGGCTGTGGCGTGCCGGGCCGGCTCTTGGGCATCTCCACCCGCAGCACGCCGTTGCGGTAGCTGGCGCGGGCGGCATCGGCCAGTACCGGCACGGGCAGTGCCACCACGCGCCGGAAGCTGCCGTAGGCGCATTGCATCACGCGCCAGCGGCCCTCGGTGCTCTCGCGCTCGAAGCGCTTTTCGCCTTCCACGACCAGTGAATCGCCCTGCACCCGGATGTCGAGGTCTTCCTTCTCCAGCCCGGGCACCTCGAGCTTCACGACCAGCCGCTGCCCGTCCTCGAACAGTTCACCGCCCAGGATCGCCCAGCCGCGGGTGGGCAGGTAGGACAGATCGTCCACCTCGGCCTTCGCTGGCAGGTTCGTCTGCTCTCCGGCCTTGAAGCGGGTCAGCGCGCTGGCGGCGAAGCGGGTGAGGTGGCGCCAGCCTTCGGCGAGATTGTCCAGCAGCGAACCGACGTTTTCCTTCAGGGATTCCAGTTTCATGTTCAGCCTCCTGGGCGGGACGCACCCGGTGCCCCGCCGTCGTGTTGCCTGCCCCTCAGGCGACCTGCACCTCGATGCGCCGCGGCTGTGCATGCTCGGCCTTCGGGATGCGCAGCGTCAGCACGCCGTGGCGGAATTCGGCGCTTACCTTCCCGGTGTCGAGTTCCTTCGACAAGGTGAACACCCGCCGGTAGCGCGGCAGCTTGACTTCCGCGTGGCTCGCTTCCATGCCTTCGGGCAGATCCAGGGCCAGCGTGCCCTCGATGGTCAGCGTGTCGGCCTCGACCTGCAGCGAGAGATTGTCCTTCGGCACGCCGGGCATGTCGGCATGCAGCGTGATGCCGCTCGCGTCCTCGATGACGTCCACCGCCGGCAGCAGGGCCGGTTCGGTGCGCGGGGTTTCGTCCGTCGTCCGGGTGAGCTTGGTGTTGTCGTTCATGGTTCGTCCTCCTCGCTTACTGGATGGCGATGCGCCGCGGCTGCGCTTCTTCCTTGCGCTGGATGCGGATGTGCAGCACGCCGTCGCGGTACTTGGCCTCGATCGCATTGGGATCGACGTCGTCGGGCAATGACACGACACGGCGGAAGCGCCCGGCGAAACGCTCGTCGATGTGGACCGCTGCCTTTTCCGGCACCTCGGCCGCCTTGCGCTCGCCGGCGATGGCGAGCGTGCCTTTCTCCAGCTGGACATCCAGCGTGGCCGGGTCCAGTCCCGGCGCAAAGGCGTAGATATCCACCGTGAGCGGCGTGCCGCCCACGTTCAGCGCCGGAAAGCCGCGCGTCAGCCCGCGGATGTTGGGGCCGACATCGAAAGCCTGCTGCATTTCGCGTTGCAGCCGGTCCAGTTCCGCGAACACGTCGCGGGGAAACAGGGAACGGTAGTACATGCTTGCCTCCTTTCGTCAGAGCCACGGGCGCCTTGCGCCGACGCCCCGATTGGCTATTTAGGGCATCGGAGAGAAATTTCAAGGTCTTGATTCGGAGCGTGTTTTTCGCCATCTTCAGAAGAGATGGGCAAACTCACGCAAGCGGGGTTCTTGTCATGAAATACCAGGATTACTACCAGATCCTCGGAGTGAGCCGGGACGCCGGGCCGGAGGAAATCAAGAAGGCTTTCCGCCGGCTGGCGCGCAAGTACCACCCGGACGTCTCGAAGGAAGCCGACGCCGAGGCGCGTATGCAAGAGGTCAACGAGGCCTACACCGTGCTGTCCGATCCGGAAAAGCGCGCAGCCTACGACCGCCTCGGCCAGGGCTGGCATGCCGGCGAGGAATTCCGCCCGCCGCCGGACTGGGGCGGCGAGTTTCACTTCGGCAGCCACGGTTTTTCGCCCGACGAAGCAACCGAGTTCAGCGATTTCTTCAGCCAGCTGTTCGGCGGCCTGGGCGGCTTCGGCCGCCAGCCGCGCGGCTTCCGCAGCCGCGGCGCCGACCATCGTGCCCAGGTGCTGCTCGACATCGAGGATGCCTTCACCGGCGCCACCCGCCAGCTCAGCCTGCAGCAGCCGCAGGCCGATGCCCAGGGCCGCGTCACGCTGGCGACGCGCACGCTCAACGTGAAAATTCCGCCGGGCGTGCGCGAGGGCCAGATCATCCGCTTGGCGGGGCAGGGCGAGCCGGGCACCGGCGGTCCGGCCGGCGATCTGCTGCTGGAAGTGCGTTTCCGCCCGCACGCCCGGCTGCGGGCCGAGGGCCGCAACCTGCACATGGCGCTGCCGGTGGCGCCGTGGGAAGCGGCGCTGGGCGCGGTTGTGCCGGTGCAGTTGCCTGCCGGTACGCTCAAGGTGCGCATCCCGGAAGGCTCGCAGAGTGGCCGCCAGCTGCGTGTGCGCGGCAAGGGCATTCCGGGTTCGCCGGCGGGTGATCTGCTGCTCGACATCCAGGTGGTGCTGCCGCGCGCCGACACGCCCAAGGCACGCCAGCTATACGAAACGATGGCGCGGGAGCTCGCATTCGACCCGCGCGACGCTGGGAGGGCCTAGGCCATGCGCGACGAAGACGTCCTGATCGGCAGTCTGCTGGAAGAAACCTGGATGACCCTGGAGCAGCTCGCTGCCGCCTGCGCGGTGGAGCCCGACTGGCTGCGCCACCACCTCGACGAGGGGCTGTTTCCGCACACCGAGAGCGTGTCCGGCGTATGGCGGTTTTCCGCCGCCGCGCTGACGAGGGCGCGTCGCATGCGCCGGATCGAGCGCGACTTCGAGGCCGTGCCGGAACTGGCGGCGCTGGTGGCCGATCTGCTGGAAGAGCTCGATGCGGCGCGTGCGAGGCTGCGCCGCGCGGGCCTCGATTGAAGCGCAGCCCTGCCAGCGCAACCGGCCGGCACCTTCTTGCGCTGACGCTCGGCGCGCCGGAGGATGAAGACTGTGCCGTTTCCCTGCGCTGTTTTCATCGCCCCTGCCCATTTGGAGGATCGCCATGGAGATACTGCAAAGCATCATCGCCCAGGTCGATACCGTGCGGCTGCCGCTCTACGCAGTGACGGTCACCGCGCTGCCGCGGCCGGACACGCCGCTCTTGCTGATACTGCACTGGCACGGCTTTCGCCGCGACGAGCGGATGCCCGCCGGCGACCCGCTGACGCGCCGGCGGCCGGTGCCGGGGTCGGCGCTGCAGCTCAATGCGCGCTGGTGGGCGCTGGAGGAAATCGATGCCGCGATGCTCGATGCGGCCTGGCAGCTCGGTGCCTGGGACATGGAACGGCACGCCCGGCGCGCCTGCGCGCGCGTGGGTGCGCCCGAGCAGGAGACGGTCGAATGCCGCCAGGCTTTCGGCGCCAATCCGCTGGCGCCCGGCGACGAATCGCATCTGCTGGCCGAGGCCCCCGACCGCAGCGAGATGATGCATTTCGCCGCGGCGAAGGGCTATGTGCGCTGGCTGTTCCGTCCGGTGCGCGGCGGCGTGTGGCGCACGGTCGCCGAGGACGACACGCTGCGCCCCGACGGCGGCCGCGAACCGCCGTGCCCGGTGGCGCCCAGGTCCGGCCAGGGCCGGCGCGGCGTGCCGCTCGTGTATCGCCTCGGCAGGGTGACCCGCATCGTCCTGCCCTGATGCCCATGCCGCAGGCCGGGCGCCGGAGTCTGCCGCCTGGCCAGGCCTTTCGCATTTTCCATGCAGCCCCTCTTGAAATCGCTCCGACACGTCCCCAGATCGATTTCCGCCGGCGGGCAGCCGGCCCCGGATCGGCCGCTCCGCTGCGGATGCGCGCAGCCTTGGAGCGGCCGATCCCATTGGTGATATGAACTCGTAAAGGAGATAGAGATGCACATTCGTCCCCTCCGCGACCGGATTATCGTCAAGCGAATCGAAGCGCAGCGCACGACGGCATCCGGCATCGTGATTCCCGACTCCGCGGCCGAAAAGCCCGAGCAGGGCGAGGTCGTCGCCGTCGGCCCCGGCCGCCGCGACGACAAGGGCGAGCTGATCCCGATGGAAGTGAAGGCCGGCGACCTGGTGCTGTTCGGCAAGTACGCCGGACAGACGATCAAGGTCGATGGCGAGGAACTGCTCGTTATGCGCGAGGACGACGTCATGGGCGTCGTCGAGCGCGAGGCCGCGGCGCTGAAGAAGGCCGCCTGATCCCCACACGCATTGCAGGAGACCAACAGACATGGCAGCAAAGATCGTCCAGTTTCATGACGAAGCCCGCGAACGCATCGTGAAGGGCGTCAACACCCTGGCCAATGCGGTCAAGGTCACGCTTGGCCCGAAGGGGCGCAACGTGGTGCTCGATCGCAGTTTCGGCGCGCCGCTGATCACCAAGGACGGCGTCTCGGTGGCCAAGGAAATCGAGCTGAAGGACAAGCTGGAGAACATGGGCGCGCAGATGGTGAAGCAGGTCGCGTCCAAGACCGCCGACATCGCCGGCGACGGCACCACCACCGCGACCGTGCTGGCCCAGGCCATCGTCGCCGAGGGCATGAAATACGTGGCCGCCGGCATGAACCCGATGGACCTGAAGCGCGGTATCGACAAGGCCGTCGCCGTCACCGTCGACGAGTTGAAGAAGCTGTCCAGGCTCTGCTCGACCAACAAGGAAATCGCCCAGGTCGCGTCGATCTCGGCCAACTCCGACGGCGCGATCGGCGACATCATCGCCGAGGCCATGGCCAAGGTCGGCAAGGAAGGGGTGATCACCGTCGAGGACGGCAAGTCGCTGGAGAACGAGCTCGACGTCGTCGAGGGCATGCAGTTCGACCGCGGCTACATCAGCCCCTACTTCATCAACGATCCCGACAAGCAGGTCGCCGTGCTCGAAGAGCCGCTGGTCCTGCTGTACGACAAGAAGATCTCCAACATCCGCGACCTGCTGCCGGTGCTGGAAGAAGTGGCCAAGGCCGGCCGTCCGCTGCTGATCATCGCCGAGGACGTCGATGGCGAGGCGCTCGCCACGCTGGTGGTCAACAGCATGCGCGGCGTGCTGAAGGTGGCCGCGGTGAAGGCGCCGGGTTTCGGCGACCGCCGCAAGGCCATGCTGGAGGACATCGCCATCCTGACCGGCGCCACGGTGATCTCCGAAGAAACCGGCAAGCAGCTCGAAAAGGCGACGCTGGCCGACCTCGGCCGCGCCAAGCGGGTGGAGGTGCACAAGGAAAGCACCACCATCATCGACGGCGCCGGCGAAGAGGACAGGATCAAGGCCCGCGTGGCGGCGATTCAGCGCCAGATCGAGGACACCACCTCCGACTACGACCGCGAGAAGCTGCAGGAGCGCGTGGCCAAGCTCGCCGGCGGCGTCGCCGTGATCAAGGTCGGCGCTGCCACCGAAGTCGAGATGAAGGAGAAGAAGGACCGCGTCGACGATGCGCTGCACGCCACCCGCGCGGCGGTGGAAGAAGGCATCGTGCCGGGCGGCGGCGTCGCGCTGCTGCGCGCCCGCGCCGCGATCAAGGCGCTGAAGGGGAGCAACCACGATCAGGATGCCGGCATCAAGATCGTGCTGCGCGCGCTCGAAGAGCCGCTGCGCGCGATCGCGGCCAACGCCGGCGACGAACCCTCGGTGGTGGTCGCCAAGGTCGAGGCCGGCCAGGGCAACTTCGGCTACGACGCGGCCAGCGGCGAATACGGCGACCTGGTGGAAACGGGCGTCATCGACCCGACCAAGGTCACCCGCACCGCGCTGCAGAACGCCGCGTCGGTCGCCGGCCTGATCCTCACCACCGATGCCACGGTGGCCGAGGCGCCGAAGGAGGCCAAGGCCGCGGCGCCGGCCATGCCCGACATGGACTATTGAGCGTCTTGCCCCCCGCCCGTGGGCGGCGGCGGGCGTGAAGTCCTGCGCGACCCGGGACGGGGTTTCGGCCCCTCCCGGGTTTTTTTGTCCGTGCGGGCACCTGCAAGGCCTGCGGTGCGCGTGCATCTCCCGTGCGCAGCGGCCGGCAGGGTTCAGGTCGTCTCGGCGACGATGCCGAGGATGGCCTCGCCGTAGGCTTCCAGCTTGCGGTCGCCGACGCCGCTGATGCCGGCCAGTTCGGCCAGCGACTGCGGCCGGGTGATGGCGATCTCGCGCAGCGTGGCGTCCTGGAAGACGACGTAGGCCGGTACGTTGCGCTCTTTTGCCGTTGCCACGCGCCAGGCGCGCAGGCGGTCGAACAGCGTGGTCGGGATGCCGCCCGGGATGTCGAGCGGGGCGGCGCTGCGGCGCTTGCCGCGGCTGCGGCTCTTTTCGCGTTCCAGGCGCAGGTGGAACGCGGCTTCGCCGCGCAGCAGCGGGCGGGCGGCGTCGGTCAGGCGCAGTGCGTTGTAGCGCTCGTGGTCCACAGCGATGAATTCGCGCGCGACCAACTGGCGGAAGATCGTGCGCCAGCGCTTTTCGTCCAGATCGCTGCCGATGCCGAAAGTGGTGATGTCCTGGTGGCCGCGTTCGACGACCTTGTCGGTCAGTTCGCCGCGCAGCACGTCGATCAGGTGCCCTGCGCCGTAGCGCTGGCCGGTGCGGTAGACGCAGCTCAGCGCCTTGCGCGCGGCCTCGGTCGCATCCCAGGTCTGCGGCGGATTCAGGCAGTTGTCGCAGTTGCCGCAGGGGCCGGAATCCTCGCCGAAGTAGGCCAGCAGGTGCTGGCGGCGGCAGGTGGTGGCCTCGACCAGGCCGACCAGCACGTCGAGCCGGTTGCGCGCCAGGCGCTTGAATTCCTCGCCGGCCTCGGACTCGTCGATCATGCGGCGCTGCTGCACCACATCCTGCGCACCCCAGGCCATCCAGGCCTGCGCCGGCAGGCCGTCGCGGCCGGCGCGGCCGGTTTCCTGGTAATAGCCCTCGATCGAGCGCGGCAGGTCGAGGTGGGCGACGAAGCGCACGTCGGGCTTGTCGATGCCCATGCCGAAGGCGATCGTCGCCACCATGATCAGGCCGTCCTCGCGCAGGAAGCGGGTCTGGTGTTCGGCGCGCACGTCCTGCGTCATGCCGGCGTGGTAGGGCAGGGCCTTCAGCCCCTGTTCCTGCAGCCAGGCGGCGGTTTCTTCCACCTTGCGCCGCGACAGGCAGTACACGATGCCGGCCTCGGAGGCGCATTCCTCGCGGATGAAGTGCAGCAACTGGCGGCGTGGGTCGTCCTTGTCGACGATGGTGTAGCGGATGTTCGGGCGGTCGAAGCTGGAGACGAAGCGGCGCGCATGCTGCAGGTTCAGCCGCTGGGCGATCTCCTCGCGGGTCTGGCGGTCGGCGGTGGCGGTCAGCGCGATGCGCGGGATGGCCGGGTAGCGCTCCGGCAGGATCGACAACTGCAGGTATTCGGGGCGGAAGTCGTGGCCCCATTGCGAGACGCAGTGTGCTTCGTCGATGGCGAACAGTGCGAGCCGGCCGGTGTCGCGCAGATGGTCGAGCTGGTCGAGAAAGCGCGGCGTCATCAGGCGCTCGGGCGCGACGTAGAGCAGGTCTAGCCCGCCTGCGTGCAGCGCACGCTCGACCGCGCGGGCCTCGTCGGCGCCGAGGCTGGAATTGAGGTAGGCCGCCTTCACGCCGGCCTCGACCAAGGCGCTGACCTGGTCCTGCATCAGCGCGATCAGCGGCGACACCACGATCGCCGTGCCTTCGCGCAGCAGCGCGGGAATCTGGTAGCACAGCGACTTGCCGCCGCCGGTGGGCATCAGCACCAGCGCGTCGCCGCCGGCCGCGACCTGCTCGACGATGGCCTGCTGCTCGCCGCGGAAGGCGGAATAGCCGAAGACGTGTTCGAGGATGTGCAGCGCGCCGCCGGGCTGGGTCGGGGGGGAAGACGGCACGGGGGGAGAAGAGGCGAACGCAGTGTCCATGGCGCGTATTGTACCGGCTTCACGGTCCTGGCATGGTGGCGCGCCAGGTCGATTTCATGACGTCTGCAATTTTTGTCGCGGGAGAGAGGCGCGGAAGAGTGCGCCCGGCTCAGTCCGTGCCTTCTTCGGCCTCCGCGTTCTGTGCCGCCTCCGCAGCCGAGCTGCCTTCTCCCAGGGCCGCAATCATGCGTGCGGCTTTGGCGATCTGCCGCGCGGCGCGGCGGGTGAGGCTCGCAAGCCGTAGCCAGTCCTGCATCGTTCGGATGTCCAGGCGGGCATGCGCGCCGGCGAGGAACAGGGCTTCCTTCAGGGCCTGATAAGACGTTTCCATTTCGTCGAGGCGCACCGATACCGCGCCGGAGCTGAAAGCGTCGCGCAGGGGGACGGCAGCCTCGGCCAGATTGGTGAGGGCATGGCGGAAGGCTTCGGCCTCGGTACGAAAGCCCGGCACCGTCGAGTCCGGGAGGTCCAGCTCTCCGGCCAGGCCGGCGACTTCCTGCAGCAGCACCACGGCGGTCTCCTGGTAGCGCAGCGTGCGCAGGCTGTGGGCGAGCTGTTCGACGAGTGCGAGCGGAAGCCGTGCGCCACTGAGCCGATGGGCATAGTCGCTGATTGCCGGCGCCAGAGCCTGCAAGGACGCGGTTTCGCGCCTGACGCCAGCCTCATCCGGTGGCTGGTGCGTAATCGCCGTCAGCCCGGCCACGGCGAACTCCTGCGAGCGCGACAACTCCAGGCGCAGCGCGCGCATGGCGAGATCGGGGACCGTCAGCGAGTTCGCATCCAGGTACCGCGGCCGGGCCGCCTCTTCTTCGCGGGTACGGAACAGGCGCTCGAGCAGGCGCGGCATGCCGGGCGCCAGCGGTACCATCAGCAGCACGCCGAGCACGTTGAAGGTGGTGTGGAACAGCACGATCATCAGCGCCGGCGTCGCCGGTTGTTCGAGCACGCCGCGCAGCCAGTCCGCCAGGCCGATCAGCGCTGGCAGCAGCAACAGCGCTGCGATACCGGTCACCACATTGAACAATACGTGCGCCGCCGCCAGCCGGCGTGCGGCGGCGGTGGCGCCGATGGCCGCCAGTACGGCGGTGGAGGTGGTGCCGATGTTGGTGCCGATCACGATCGCGCAGGCCGCTTCCACCGAGAGCAGGCCACCTTGTGCCGCCGTGATGACGATGGCGACGACTGCCGCCGAAGTCTGCATCAGGACGGTGAGCAGCGTGCCGATGCCGATCAGTATCAGCCAGCCGGCAAGACCCGGTGCGATGAAATCCTGCAGGTCCACCATGCCGCCGATGCCGGAGAAACCATCCTTGAGCACGCCGATGCCGAGGAACAGGATGCCGAAGCCGGCCAGCGCCTGCCCCAGCGAGCGCGCGCGCAGTGTCCGGCCGGCCAGCATCAGCATGGCGCCGATACCGACGAAAGGCAGGGAAAAAGTGTCGATCTTGAAACCGAAGCCGAGTATCGCTACCAGCCACGCGTTCATCGTCGAGCCGAGGTTCGAGCCGAATATGACCCACAAGGCGTTCTTCAGCGGCAGCAGGCCGGTATTGACGAAACCGATGCTGGCAATGGTGACGGCGGTGGATGACTGCACCAGCGCGGTGATCAGGTAGCCGGCCGCCAGGCCGCGCGGAGCAGTGGCGGTACCGCGTTCGAGCAGGCCTTCCAGGGCGCGGCCGGCGGCCAGCTTCAGTCCCTCGGTCATCATGTTCATGCCGATCAGGAACAGGCCGATGCCGCCGACGAGCGCGGCGAACAGGGCGAAGGGCGTGGCGGCGGCGGTTTCCAGGACGGCTCTCCGGCGTGGCTTGGGGCAGCCAAGCGTAATACCGATAGCGGCCGCCGCAAAGCGGGCACGGTATCGAGAAGGGCGGACGCACATGCCGTGCCGTATTGCTGCGTCGCGGGAAACGAGCCTATGGGAAAACCCCGAAGCCGCGGCGAAAGCGCACGTATGCCACGGCTCCTAGCAAATATTGCAGTGCGGAAACTTGATTTTTATCAAAATCCCATGTTGCGGATATGATTTTTGCTATGGCACCATCGATCGCACAGGCCGAAACTACATTGTGTAGGGGGTGGTCATGGAACGTGCCAGTCGCATCACGGGCGCTCTGCTAGCTGCCGGCGCTGCTTGGCCTGTGTCTGCACAGGAAACGCCGGCGCGCTACAACCTCCAGGCGCCGGTCACCGGCATCGCCGAGCAGATCAACGACATGCATACCCTGATGCTGGTGATCTGCCTGATCATCTTCATCGGCGTGTTCGGCGTGATGTTCTGGGCGGTGTTCAACCACCGCAAGTCCAGGGGCGCGGTCGCGGCCAATTTCCATGAGAACACCGCGGTCGAGATCGCGTGGACCATCATCCCCATCCTGATCCTGCTCGGCATGGCCTGGCCCGCGACCCGGACCGTGATCGAGATGAAGGACACCTCCAATCCCGACATCACGGTCAAGGCCACCGGCTACCAGTGGAAATGGGGCTACGACTACCTGCAGGGCGAAGGCGAAGGCATCCGCTTCCTGTCCAGCCTGTCCACGCCGCGCGAGCAGATCGAAGGCGGTGCGCCCAAGGGCGAAGCCTATCTGCTGGAAGTCGACAAGCCGCTGGTGGTGCCGGTCGGCAAGAAGGTACGGGTGCTGCTGACGGCCAACGATGTCATCCATTCGTGGTGGGTGCCGGCTTTCGGCGTCAAGCAGGATGCCATTCCCGGCTTCATCCGCGACACCTGGTTCCGTGCCGACAAGGAAGGCGTCTACCGGGGCAACTGTGCCGAGCTGTGCGGCCGCGATCATGGCTTCATGCCGATCGAGGTCCACGTGGTGTCGGCCGAGAAGTACACCGAATGGGTACGCCAGCAGCAGGCCGCGACCGCCGGCGTGGAGCAGGCATCGCTGGCGCCGCAGCCGCCGGCCCTGTAGCCGCTGTCCCGCCGCCGTTTGACAGGAGGACCTTCGCATGGCCGCCGTCACACATGATCAGATCCAGGCCCATCACCCCGGCCCGACCGGCTTGATGCGCTGGCTCACGACGACCAACCACAAGGACATCGGCACGCTGTACATGATCTTCAGCTTCATCATGTTCCTGTCCGGGGGCGTGATGGCGCTGACGATCCGCGCCGAGCTGTTCCAGCCCGGTCTGCAGGTGGTGCAGCCGGAATTCTTCAACCAGCTCACGACCATGCACGGGCTGGTGATGGTATTCGGCGCCATCATGCCGGCCTTCGTCGGCTTTGCGAACTGGATGATCCCGCTGATGATCGGCGCCAGCGACATGGCTTTCGCGCGCATGAACAACTGGAGCTTCTGGCTGCTGCCGCCGGCCGCGATCCTGCTGCTCGGCTCCTTCTTCGTGCCCGGCGGCGCTTCGGCCGCGGGCTGGACGCTGTACGCGCCGCTGTCGGTGCAGATGGGCATGGGCATGGACATGGCGATCTTCGCCATCCACATCATGGGCATCAGCTCGATCATGGGCGCGATCAACATCGTCGTCACCGTGCTCAACATGCGCGCGCCCGGCATGACGCTGATGAAGATGCCGATGTTCTGCTGGACCTGGCTGATCACCGCCTACCTGCTGATCGCGGTGATGCCGGTGCTGGCCGGCGCGGTGACGATGATCCTGACCGACCGCCACTTCGGCACCAGTTTCTTCAACGCCGCGGGCGGCGGCGATCCGGTGATGTACCAGCACATCTTCTGGTTCTTCGGCCATCCGGAGGTGTACATCATGATCCTCCCGGCCTTCGGCATCGTCAGCCACATCATCCCCGCCTTCGCGCGCAAGCCGCTGTTCGGCTACGCCTCGATGGTCTATGCCACGGCTTCCATCGCCATCCTGTCCTTCGCCGTGTGGGCGCACCACATGTTCGCCACCGGCATGCCGGCCGCAGGCCAGCTCTTCTTCATGTACGCGACGATGCTGATCGCGGTGCCCACCGGCGTGAAGGTGTTCAACTGGGTGGCGACGATGTGGCGCGGCGCGATGAGCTTCGAGACGCCGATGCTGTGGGCCACCGGCTTCATCTTCGTGTTCACGATCGGCGGCTTCACCGGCCTCATCTGTGCCATCGCGCCGATCGACATCCAGGTGCAGGACACCTATTACGTCGTCGCGCATTTCCACTATGTGCTGGTGGCGGGGTCGCTGTTCGCGCTGTTCGCCGCTGCCTACTACTGGCTGCCCAAGTGGACCGGCCGCATGCCCAGCGAGCGTCTCGGCAAGCTGCATTTCTGGTGTTCGATGGTGTTCTTCAACATCACCTTTTTCCCGATGCACTTCCTCGGCCTCGCCGGCATGCCGCGCCGCATTCCCGACTATGCGCTGCAGTTCGCCGATTTCAACGCCATGGCTTCGGTGGGTGCGTTCGGCTTCGGGCTGTCGCAGCTGATCTTCATCGCCGTGGTGCTCAAGTGCGCGCGCGGCAGTGGCGAACGTGCGGCAGCACGTGCCTGGGAAGGTGCCGAGGGGCTGGAATGGACGGTGCCTTCGCCGGCGCCGCACCACACCTTCGAGGAGGCGCCGGTCGTGAAGTGAGCCGGCGCCGCATGGACAGGGTTCGGGGTGAGCGGAGAGCGAGGGTGGAGACGACCGGGAGAGGGAGGCTTGCTCTCCGCCTCACCGCCAGCATGACGAGGATGGACGACATGACGCGCAGCGACGACCGCAGGGCAGCCAACCGGCGCACCGGCCTGGTGCTGGCCGCGGTCGCTTTCGCCTTCTTCGCGTTCGTGATCCTCAAGTACAAGGTGTTCGGCCAATGAGTGCGCATGCGAACCGCCGCCTCGCCGCGGACAACCGCCGCCTGTTGTTGCGCCTGGCCATATCGGCGGTGGTGATGTTCGGCTTCGGTTTCCTGCTCGTGCCCTTCTACGAGAAGATCTGCGAAGTCACCGGCATCAACAATTTCCTGCGCCCGGAAGCCGAGCAGGGCGCGCGCGCGGTCAATACGCAGGTCGATGCCAGCCGCAGCATCCTGGTCCAGTTCGACGCCAATCTGCACGATCTGCCGTGGCGTTTCCAGCCGTTGCAGCGCTCGATCGAGGTGCATCCGGGCCAGTTGGTCCAGGTCGAATACGAAGTGTCGAACACGCGCGACGTGCCGGTCACCGGCCAGGCGGTACCGAGCTACGGCCCGCAGGTCGCCGGGCGCCACTTCAACAAGCTGGACTGCTTCTGCTTCGCCCAGCAGACGCTGGCGCCGGGCGAGCGCCGCGTCATGCCGGTGGTGTTCGTCATCGACCCCGCGCTGCCGGAGGAGGTCACGGTCATCACGCTGTCGTACACCTTCTTCGAGCTGCAGGGGCGCAACACGACGGCCGCGGTGCCGGGCAGCGCAGCGGCAGCACCGGTGCCGGGAGGCTGAGCGGTGGGCGCGGGGCGCGACGGAGCCAGGCCTGGAACGCCGCGCCAGGCCGGTTTCTGGGCGACGATGCGTGCCGTGCTGTGGTCCTTCTTCGGCGTGCGCAAGCGGCAGGCCTGGCTGGACGATGCCGGATCGCTGAATCCGCTTGCGGTCGCCGCCGCCGGCGTGCTGGCGGGGGCGATCTTCATCATCACCATCGTCGTCGTCGTGCAGGTGGTGCTCGCCTAGCGGCACCGAACGGGGTTCGAACAGGGAGAAAGCCATGAGTCAGACAACAGCCGCTCGGGGGTTCGACCACTACTTCGTGCCCGAACCGTCGACCTATCCCCTCTTCGGCTCGGTTGCGCTGCTGCTGTTCGGCGCCGGGGCCGCGCTGTGGCTCAACGACGTACCGTCCGGGCCGTGGATTTTCCTTGCCGGCGTGGCGGTCCTGATCTACATGCTGTTCGGCTGGTTCGGCCAGGTGGTGCGGGAATCCGAGTCCGGCCGCTACGGCTGGCGGGTGGGCAAGTCCTTCCGATGGTCGATGGGCTGGTTCATCTTCTCGGAAGTGATGTTCTTCGCCGCCTTCTTCGGTGCGCTGTTCTACGCCCGCGTGCTGTCCGTGCCCTGGCTGGCCTCGGGCGACAACGAGGCGCTGCTGTGGCAGGGCTTCAGCAGCGCCTGGCCCACCGCCGGGCCTTACACGCCGAGCGGCGCCGAGGCTTTCACGCCGATGGGCGCCTGGGGCATTCCGGCGATCAACACGCTGATCCTGCTGACTTCGGGCGCCACGCTGACCTGGGCGCACCATGGCCTGCGCGCCGAGCGGCGCGGCCAGCTCAAGCTGGGGCTGCTGCTCACCATCGCGCTCGGCCTGGTGTTCCTCGGCCTGCAGATCTATGAGTACGGGCATGCCTATGCCGAACTCAACCTGCGGCTCGACAGCGGCATCTACGGCACGACCTTCTACCTGCTCACCGGCTTCCACGGCCTGCACGTCACCGTCGGCGTGATCATGCTGACGGTGATGCTGGGCCGTGCGCTGGCCGGCCATTTCAGCCCGCAGCGCCACTTCGGTTTCGAAGCCGCAGCCTGGTACTGGCATTTCGTCGATGTGGTGTGGCTGATCCTGTTCGTCGTCGTCTACCTGCTGTAGCTGCCCGGGAGCCGATGCGATGCCTGCTGCTGCCCGCCTCCGCCTGTTGCTGCCCTTGCTGGCAGGCGCGCTGGTGGCCGCCGTCACGCTGGCGCTCGGCAACTGGCAGGTGCGCCGTGCCGAAGAAAAGCAGGCACTGCAGGCCGTGCTCGACGCCGCCGCGCAGCGCCCGGCGCTGGTGCTCGACACCCTGGCGGAAGGCGCGGGCGTGATGCCCGGCCAGCGCGTCAGGCTCGAAGGCGAATGGCTGCCGGCGGCGGGCATCTTTCTCGACAACCGCACCCATGCCGGCCGCGCCGGCTATCAGGTGCTGATGCCCTTGCGGCTGGCCGACGCTTCCGGGGTGGTGCTGGTCAACCGGGGCTGGGTTCCGGCCGGCGCCGATCGCGCGATCCTGCCCGTGGTGCCGGCCGGATCGGGCCGTGTGACGCTGGAAGGGCGGGCGCAGATACCGGAAGCAGGCGCGTTCACGCTGGCACGGGACGGCGAGTTCGAGCAAGGCCGCTTGTGGCAGGTGCTGGACATCGCCCGACTGGCCGCGCGGACGGACATCGGCGGCGGCGTGACAACGCTGACGGAGCGTCCGGGCCTGCCGCTCTGCAGCGCGCGGGCAGGGGAAAGGGGGCAGGCCGGGGCCTGCTTCGCCCCCTGGCTGGTGCTGCAGACCTCTGCAGCGGCCGATGGCCTGGTGCGCGACTGGCCGGCGCCGTCGGCCGGCGTCGAACGCCATCACGGCTACGCTTTTCAATGGTACGCGCTGGCCGCGCTTGCCACCGTGCTGAGCTGCGCCTACGCCCGGCGCCTTTTCCTGCGGAGACCCGACGATGAACGGAAGCCTCGCCTCGCCGGACGCTGAGCACGGCCGCTCCGCGCTTGCGCCCAAGGAACGAAGCAGGGCACGCCGGACCCTGCTGCTGCTCGCGCTGGTTTGTGTGCTGCCGGTGCTCGCGTCCTACCTGATGTTCTACGTCTGGCAGCCGGAGGGGCGGGTGAACAACGGCACGCTGCTCGAACCGGTGCCGCTGCCGGATTCCCGCCTGCAGGGCGTCGACGGCCAGCCGGCGCTGGGCCGCGCCGATTTGCAGGGGCGCTGGACCCTGCTGCTCGCGGCGCCGTCGATCTGCGACAGTGCGTGTGCCCGTGCGCTCTACGTGTCGCGGCAGGCCCGCCTGGCGCAGGCCCGCGAGATGGAGCGTGTCACCCGCGTATGGCTGCTGACCGACGACGGCAAACCCGCCGAAGGGCAGTTGCCCGGTTCCTCGCTGGCCGATGCGCTGCACGTCGTCCGCGCCGATGCCGGTTGGCTGGCTGCGCTGCCGCCGCCGGCGTCCGGCAGTCTGACGGGGACGATCTATCTCGTCGATCCGCTGGGCAAGGTGATGATGCGTTTCGACGACCGGCTCGACGTCACCGAAGCGGCGCGTGCGCTGACCAAGGATCTGCAGCGCCTGCTGAAGTACTCGGCGCTGGGCAGGGGAGAGCGGCCGTGATGGCCATGCTCGCCTGGTATCGCCGGCTCGCGCTCGGTGCGCTGCTGCTGACCTTCGTCGTCGTCGTCTTCGGCGCCTACGTCCGCCTGGCCGACGCCGGCCTCGGCTGCCCGGACTGGCCGGGTTGCTATGGCAAGCTGACGCCGGCCCATGCCGCCGATGTCATCCGCGACGTGCATGCCGCCGAACCCCACGGGCCGGTCAGCCTGGCAAAGGCGTGGAAGGAGATGATCCACCGCTATCTGGCCGCCAGCCTCGGCCTGCTCATCCTTGCCATTGCCGTGCTGGCATGGCGTCTGCGCGACCATCCGCGCGCCGCGCCCGGGGTGGCGCTGGCGCTGGTCGGCGTGGTGGTGTTCCAGGGCCTGCTCGGCAAATGGACGGTGACGCTGCTGCTGAAGCCGGCCATCGTCACTGCACACCTGCTCGGCGGGCTGACCACGCTGGCGCTGCTGGCCTGGCTGGCGCTGCGCGCCTGTGGCGCGGGGCAAGCCCATGCAAGGGCGAGCCGGGAAGGCCCGGGACGCATCGGCCCGGGGCGCGATGGCCTGCGATCTACGCCAATGCTGTCGGTCGGGGCGCGGCTGGCTTTCGTGCTGCTCGTCATCCAGGTTGCCCTCGGCGGCTGGACCAGCACCAATTACGCCGCGCTCGCCTGTACGGACTTCCCGACCTGCCACGGCAGCTTCGCGCCCGAGGCCGATTATGCCAATGCCTTCCACGTCGTGCGCGAGCTGGGCATGACGGCCGATGGCGAACTGCTGTCGAACGCCGCGCTCACCGCCATCCACTGGTCGCACCGCATCGGCGCGCTGGTGGCCGGCGGGGCTCTGCTGCTGCTGGGTTGGGCGCTTTGCCGGCGGCAGGACACTTTCGATGCCGGTGCGACGCTGCTGGCGGCGCTGGTGCTGCAGATCGGGCTGGGCATCGCCAATGTGCTGCTGTCGCTGCCCTTGCCGCTGGCGGCGGCGCACAACGCGGGTGCCGCCCTGCTGGTCGGCATCATGGTGTGGGTGAATTTCCGGCTGGCTGCGCCGGGTGTCGTGGCGCTGCCGGCGCGGCGGCGTCATGGCACGCTGCCGGTCGTGTTCGAGGAGGGGAGACCATGAAGACATTTGCCCTGGGAACGGCGCGTGCCGGCCGTCTGCGAGCTTTCTACGTTCTGACCAAGCCCAAGGTGAACACGCTGATCGTGTTCTGTGCGGTGATCGGCATGTTTCTCGCCGTGCCGGCGGGGCTGCCGGAT
>NZ_BCUG01000027.1 GCF_001591165.1 Thauera butanivorans NBRC 103042 | reverse complement strand
TTGCCCTGGGAACGGCGCGTGCCGGCCGTCTGCGAGCTTTCTACGTTCTGACCAAGCCCAAGGTGAACACGCTGATCGTGTTCTGTGCGGTGATCGGCATGTTTCTCGCCGTGCCGGCGGGGCTGCCGGATGCGCTGACCGTGTTTGCCGCCACGCTCGGCATCGCCTGTGTGGCGGGTGCGGCGGCGGCGATGAACTGTCTGATCGAGCGCCAGATCGACGCCCGCATGGCGCGGACCCGGGGCCGTCCACTGCCGCGCGGCGACCTTGCGCCGGCCGAAGTGCTGCTGTTCGCGGGCATGCTGGGCGGCTTCGGCCTGATGGTGCTGCACCAGGCGGTCAACCCGCTGACGATGTGGCTGACGCTCGCCACCTTCATCGGCTATGCGGTGGTCTATACGGTGCTGCTCAAGCCCCATACGCCGCAGAACATCGTCATCGGCGGCGCCTCGGGCGCAATGCCGCCGGTGCTGGGCTGGGCCGCGGTGTCGGGCGAAGTCAATGCCGATGCGCTGCTGCTGTTCCTCATCATCTTCGCGTGGACGCCGCCTCATTTCTGGGCGCTGGCGCTGTACCGCACGGCCGACTACGCGCGCGCCGGGCTGCCGATGCTGCCGGTGACGCACGGCGCCGAATTCACCCGGCTGTCGGTGCTGCTGTACACGCTGATCCTGTTCGGCGTCACGCTGCTGCCCTTTGCCACGCGCATGAGCGGCGCGCTCTATCTCGGTGTGGCGGTGGGGCTCGGCCTGCGCTTCATCCTTCATGCCTGGCGCTTGTACCGCGATTACAGCGATGCCCTGGCGCGGCGCACCTTCCGCTTTTCCATCGTCTATCTGTTCGGACTGTTCGCGGCGCTGCTGATGGATCACTACCTGCCCTGGTGATGCGTCCGGGTGCGGCAGCTTGACGCATGGGCCGTGCCCGGTGTGCCGCGAACGTCTATCATCGGGGGCTGACCGAACAAGCAGCATCAAGGTGCCCGATGTCTCTTTCCCTTGCCCGTTTCCTGCGCCCGCTGGCCGCGCCCCTGCTCGCGCTCGGCCTGCTCGCGGCCTGTGCGCCGCCCGAACCCGTCTTCCACAGCACCGACATCACCGGCGCGGAGTACGGCCAGAAGCTGCGGCTCACCGACCATCATGGCCAGGAGCGCACGCTGGCGGACTTCAAGGGCAAGGTCGTGACGATCTTCTTCGGCTACACCCAGTGCCCGGATGTCTGCCCGACTGCGCTGTCCGACATGAGCATGGTGATGCAGCAACTCGGTGCCGATGGCGACAAGGTCCAGGTGCTGTTCGTCACCGTCGATCCCGAACGCGACACGCCGGCGCTGCTGGCGGAATACGTGCCGGTGTTCGACGAGCGCTTCCTCGGGCTGTACGGCGAGCCAGAGCAGATCGCTGCGGTTGCCAAGGATTTCCGCGTCTTCTACCGCAAGAGCGGCGACCCCGACGGCCACTACACCGTCGACCACTCGGCCGGCACCTACGTGTTCGACCCGCAGGGCCGGCTGCGCCTGTACATGAAGCATGGCGAAGAGCCGGCCAAGGTCGCGGCGGACATCGGGGCGCTGCTGGCGGGGAAATGAATCTGCCGGGCGTCAGCGGAGTTCGATGATGGATTCGCCTGCCTCAACTTGCAGAACCAGCTTAGCTTCAGTTTCAAGCCGAATGCGTGTCTGGCTCTGATCGTCGAATGGCCGATTGGAGCAGCATACGTCCAGATAGATCTTCATGCCGCTCAGACAGCGTCGGCCAGCATCCCGCGCATCTTCTGCATCGCCTTGGCCTCGATCTGGCGGATGCGTTCGGCAGAGACGCCGTATTCCGCTGCCAGTTCGTGCAGCGTGGCGCTGTCGCCTTCGCTCAGCCAGCGGCGCTGGACGATGTTGCGGCTGCGGTCGTCGAGGCTGGCCAGGGCATTGCGCAGGCCGACGTCCTGCATGTGGGCGAGCTGCGTGCGGGCCAGCGCTTCGGAAGGTTCGGCGTGCGGATCGGGCAGGTAGGCGATCGGCGCGAAGCGTTCGTCCTCGTCGTCGCCGCTGCCTTCCAGCGGAATGTCGCGGCCGCCGA
Organism: Thauera butanivorans NBRC 103042; assembly: GCF_001591165.1. Lineage (GTDB taxonomy): Bacteria > Pseudomonadota > Gammaproteobacteria > Burkholderiales > Rhodocyclaceae > Thauera > Thauera butanivorans. The sequence goes on along the minus strand of NZ_BCUG01000027.1, from coordinate 6,307 downwards.
GGCGGGTTTCCATCTCGACCACTTCCTCGGGCTTGACGCCGAGCTGGGTGGCGATGGCATCGACTTCGACCGGATTCAAGGTGCCGGCGTCCTGCTTCAGGCTGCGCAGGTTGAAGAACAGCTTGCGCTGGGCCTTGGTGGTGGCGATCTTGACCAGGCGCCAGTTCTTCAGCACGTATTCGTGGATCTCGGCCTTGATCCAGTGCATCGCGAACGAAACCAGACGCACGCCGCGCGTGGGGTCGAAGCGCTTCACCGCCTTCATCAGGCCGACGTTGCCTTCCTGGATCAGGTCGGCGTGCGGCAGGCCGTAGCCCAGGTAGCCGCGTGCGATCGCGACCACCACCCGCAGATGCGACATCACCAACTGGCGCGCCGCGTCGACATCCCCCTGCTCGCGCAGGCGCGTTGCCAGTTCCACTTCCTGCTGCTCGCTGAGCATGGGCATGCGATTGACGCTCTGGATGTACTGATCCAGGCTGCCGGTGGCGGGAACGGGAAACGACAGGGCTTGAGACATAGGCTTGTGTCCTCCTTGTGTGCTCGATTTTAGCACTCGCGCCTTGAGAGTGCTAAACGCGGGAGGGAGTTCCGTGCTGTTCTTGGCAGGGCGCCGATCATCCGGCACCCCGCCGCCATGCGGATCAGAACAGGTTCAGCGGATAGTCGACGAACACGCGGATCTCGTTGCCCTCGCTGTTATAGGCGCGGGCGTCCTCCGAAACGCGCAGGAAGGACGCGCGCAGGCGGATGCTCAGGTCCTTGGCTGCACCGCTCTGCACCTTGTAGCTCAACTGGTTGAACCATTCGCGTTCCTTGCCGCGGCTCGGCGCGCCGGCGTCGATGTTGTCGCCGCGGACGTAGGCGACGACGTAGCTCAGGCCGGGCACGCCGTACTCGGTGAAGTCCACCGCGTAGCTCAGTTGCCAGGAACGCTCGTCCTTGGCGTTGAAGTCGGACCAGAAGGAGTTGGCGAGGAAGATCGTGCTGCCGCCGTTGCCCACCCAGCCTTCGCTCTGGTAGAAGCCGTAGTTGAAGCCGACGTCGCCGCTGCTGCGCTGGTGTGCCACGGTGAAGGCGTGCGGGCCGGTGGCATAGGTCGCGGCCAGGCTCCAGATGCGGTTCTTGCCTTCGTCGGGGTCGAACTTCTTGTCCTGCCTGGTGTTGTAGCCGTTGAAGTCGAGCGTGAGCGAATCGCCCTGCGCCAGCGGGCGCACGTAGTTCAGGTTGATGTACTGGCGCTCGAGCACGTCCTCGATGTCAGATGCATACAGCGCGCCGCTGAACACTTCGTTGAACTGGTAGCGGCCGCCGATCAGGTCGATGGCCTTCAGCCTGCCGCCGTCGCGGCTTTCGTCGCTCTTGCGTGCTTCGGCATGGAAGCGGCCGGCGTGCAGCGTCAGGCCTTCGATCTCGTTCGAGGTGATCATCGTGCCGGTGAAGCTTTCCGGCATCAGGCGCGAGGCGTCGTGGTTGAGCACCGGCAGCGTCGGCCGCAGATCGCCGTAGGCGAGCACGGTGTTGGAAAAGCGCAACTTGACCGAGCCGCCGGCCCTGGCGACGTCGTGCTCGACCTTGCCGTCATTGCCCACGTGGAAAAAGTCGATACCCGCTGCGCCTGCACGTCCCCGGCCGCTGTCGAGGCGGACGGCATACAGGCCGAAGGCATCGACGCCGAAGCCGACCGTGCCCTGGGTGAAGCCCGAAGTGAAGTTCAGCACCGCGCCCTGGCCCCATTCGGCCTTGTCCTGCCTGCCCTGCTTGTAATCACGGCTGATGTAGGCATTGCGCAGGAACAGGTCCAGCGAGCTGTCCTCGATGAAGCCGCGCGCTTCGGATTGGCCTGCGCCCATTGCCGGGGCCGTGGCGGCCAGGCTGAGGGCGATCGAACACGCCCATTTCTTCGACGTCATTGTTTTTTCCTTGCTGTTGTTTGATGTGTGGCGGATGCGTTGCATCGAATGCAGCCGCGATCTCCCCGGCGCGGATTTTCGCATGCTTCACCGTTGCCGGATCGGATGTTTAGGCTCCCGGCCTTCTTTGATGACGCCAGGAGCCTGAAGTGAAGAACATGAACATGGGACAGTGCCACGTGATCGAGCAAGCGCCGGCCGCAACGGCTGCTACCGACGCCTATGCACTGCTGTTCGAACTGTGGCAGCGCTCGTCGCCCGGCCGCCGGGCAGCGACGGTCGCCAAGTACCGCAAGGTTCTCGATGCCTTCGCCGCCTTCACCGGCGGAATGCCGCTTGCGGATGTGCGCCGCAGGAATCTGCTGGCTTTCCGCGACCACTTGCTCGCATCGTGCCAGAGCCCGGCCACCGTCAGGCACAAGCTGGGCATCATCAGGACCCTGTTCGGAACGGCGGTCGATCATGAACTGGCCGCCTCGAATCCGGCTGCCGAACTCAGAATGCAGGAAGCGGTGCGCCGCAAGGCCCGCATCGCATTCACCGCGGACGATCTGAACCGCCTGTTCCGCGCTGAAATCCACATTGCAGGCAGGCGCCCGAAAGGCGGTGGCAGGGAGGCCGCGTTCTGGCTGCCGCTGCTGGCCCTGTTCACCGGGGCACGGGTCGAGGAACTGGCGCAACTGCTGGTCAGCGACGTCCGCCGCGCCAAGGGTCTGGGGCACTATCTGCACATCAGCGACGACGCCGGGCATGCGCAACTCAAGAATCCGGCTTCGCGCAGGCGGATTCCGCTCCATGCGACGCTGCTGGACTGCGGTTTCCTGGATTACGTTGCCGGCCTGCAGGGGGCGGGGTTGTTGTTTCCCGATCTTAGGGCGAATCCGCGCGGCAAGCTCGGCGGCTATTTCAGCACCTTCTTTTCGGGCTATCTGCGCAGAAAGGTCGGCATCGGCGACGGCCGCAAGGTCTTCCATTCCTTCCGCCATACTTTCAAGGACGCCTGCCGCGCCGTGGGCATGGAGGAGGAAGTGCATGACGCGCCGCGGGCGAGTCGCTGCTATGGCAACGAGAGTATCCGCTGGGCAGGCAGACCGGCGAGTATTTCAGGGTCGATCCGCTGCGGTGAAGGGCGGGCAGAAATGGAGCGAAGGGCGTGGACGAAAAAACGGGCGCCGAAGCGCCCGTTTTGCTTTCAAACCTGTCTGGGAGACAGATCAGAAGGTGTGGCGGATACCGACGCCCAGCAGGTCGGAGTTCTTGCCACCGAAGTCGCCGGTAAGGAAATCGCTCTGCTTGGGGCTGTAGCCAACCAGACCTGCGAACTCACCGTCGTCGTTGTCGGTACGGTTGAACGCGACATAAGCGGTGGTGCGCTTCGACAGCGCCTGGGTGTAGGCCAGGGTGTAGGACTTGATCTTGGTGTCGCTGTCGCCAGGAATGTCGAACTTGATTTGACCGTAGGACAGATGGATGTTGCCCGCGGCGCCGACCGGAACGCCCAGACCGACGGCCCAGAGGTCGGCGTCGTTGTTTTTGAAGCCGCCCAGATCGTCAGCCGACTGGTAGGATGCGTTCAGTGCCACGACACCGAAGTCGTAGCCTGCGCCCACGCCCCATTCCTTTTGCTTCTTGCCGTCGTTCGGCGTGGTAATGGTATCTGCAAACTTGACGACCTGATACACACCGCTAACCTTCAGCGGGCCGTTGGCATACTCCAGGCCCAGGCCGTAGGCGTCGTCGCTGCTCGGCGAGATGAACTTGGTGGTGTCGTTCGCATAGCCATTGCCGTTCTCGATATCCTTAGCCGAGTAGATGGCACGGGCAGTCAAGCCTGAGAAGCTACCGGTGTAGGTCACCGAGTTGTTCCAGCGGGCACCACTGTTCGGGGTGATGCTCATGCCAGCATAGGCCGACAGGATGGACTGCGGACCAATCGCGGCGCCAGCCAGGCCGTCGTGGTTGAAGAAGTAGCCAGGCGCGTATTGACGACCCAGGGCCACGGTGCCGAAGGCGCCGGCGAGGCCGACGAGGGCCTGGCGCTGATAGCCCGAACCCATTTCGCTGCCGTTGTCGATGCTGAAGCCTTGCTCCAGCACGAACACGGCCTTCAGGCCATTGCCCAGGTCTTCGGTGCCGCGGAAGCCGACACGGCTGCCCGACAGCGCGCCGGAACCGACACCGCGGAAATCGTTTTCACCATGCTTGCCGATACCGACGTAGGCATCCGCCACACCGTAGATGGTGACGTTGGACTGCGCGAAGGCCGGGGCCGAAACCAGGCCGGCGATGGCCAGCGCGATCAGTTTCTTCTGCATTTGTTTCTCCTCAAATTGAAGTTGAGACCTTGGCATCTGCCTTGGTCCTACTCACCTCTCTGGCGAGAAGTTGGAGCGATTCTGCAAATCTGCCGCTGCCCTTGCAAGCTTCGCAGCGCGAAAACACCACATTCAGGGCAAGTCTGTTGCGGACGTGCAACAAGGCTGGCAAATCAGCGCCGCGCATCCAGACGAGGCAGGGGCGATTGCCAGGCCAGCAGCTTTTCGTCGGCAGTCATCAGGGTAGCGTTGCGTGCCATCGCAGAGGCAGCAATGAAACGGTCGGCGGGGTCACGGTGCAACTCGAAAAAACCCGCAGCAAGCAAGCTGATGCGCCCGTCGAGCGGGATCTCGACTAAGCCCGCTGCCAGAAATTCCGCTCGCCATACTTCGATTGCAACGGGTAGCACGATCCGTCCTCGTTGCTCCAGCAGCGCACATTCCCAGAAACTGATCGCGCTGACGGCGACGCGACCAGAGCGCCATTCCTCGGAGATGCGTTGTCGTGCCTGAGGGCCGAGAGCGGGGTCGTCCGCATCCATCCAGATCAGGGCGTGAGTGTCCAGAACGATCAAGCCAGCGCCTCCCAGTCATCTGCGGCAAGTGGCGACACGATGTCACCCTGGATGCGTAGACCAGGGTGAAGGCCGAAAGGAGAACTTCTGTTCTCGCCCGCGTACGGGTGGAGTTCGGCAACAGGCTTGCCGTTCTTGGTTACGACGATGACCTCGCCCGACTCGGCGACCTGATCCATGATGGCAAGGCAGCGAGCCTTGAACTCGGAAGCCTGAATGGTCTGCATGGAGAGCTCTCCTGGCGGAAAATGAATGACCATAATCATGACCATGGTCAGATTGGTGGTCAAGTCATGATGAAACCTTTGATTTGCCCAGAAATCGGATTTCTGGACGTTTCATGCAGAAGAAACTGATCGCGCTGGCCATCGCCGGCCTGGTTTCGGCCCCGGCCTTCGCGCAGTCCAACGTCACCATCTACGGTGTGGCGGACGCCTACGTCGGCTTCGGCAAGCATGGTGAAAACGACTTCCGCGGCGTCGGCGACGGTGGCCTGTCGGGCAGCCGCCTGGGTTTCCGTGGCACCGAAGACCTGGGCAACGGCCTGAAGGCCGTGTTCGTGCTGGAGCAGGGTTTCGACATCGGCAGCGGTAACGACCAGATCGGCGGCAAGGCGCAATCGCGTCAAGCCTTCGTGGGCCTGTCCGGCGGCTTCGGCACCGTCAGCCTCGGTCGTCAGTACGCGCCGGGCTACTTCTTCAACTACGACGCCCTGGCTGGTGCTGCAATCAGCCCGCAATCCATCCTGTCGAGCCAGTCGGGCATGACCATCACCCCGAACACCCCGGCTCGCTGGAGCAATTCGGTGGCTTACACCGGCAGCTTCTCCGGCCTGACCGCCCGCGCCATTTATTCGACCGGCACGGACTATACGGAAAACGCCCTCGGCGCTGGCTTCGGTGCCCGTCCTGCTATCGAACTGGGTGAGAAGCCGAGCGACGACGACGCCTACGGCTTGAGCTTGGACTACGCCAACGGCCCGCTGAAGGTCGGCGGTGTCTACCAAGTGGTCAAGAACGACTACGCGGTTGCCGGTCTGGACGACAAGCAGAAGGAATGGGGCCTGGGCGCCAGCTATGACTTCGGTGTCGTGTCGCTGCACGCCTCCTACCAGTCGGTTGACAACATTTACGGTGCGAAGGATGAAGACGCCGATCTGTGGCAGGTTGGCCTGATCGTCCCGGTCGGCGCCGCGGGTAATGTCCATGTCGCCTATGGCCAAACCAAGCTCGACTGGTCTGACGGTTCGGACGACAAGGTCAAGTCCTACACCCTGGCCTACACCCACGCGCTGTCGAAGCGCACCACTGCCTACGCTGCCTTCAACCGCACCGATAACGACAATGGCTTGACCATGGGTCTGGTCGGCTACGGCCACAAGGCTGGCTCGACCTTCGGCGGCGACAACGCCGATCTGTTCGCCATCGGTGTTCGCCACACCTTCTGATCTGTCCTCCCGACAGGTTCGAAAACAAGACGGGCGCTTCGGCGCCCGTTTTTTCGG
>NZ_BCUG01000026.1 GCF_001591165.1 Thauera butanivorans NBRC 103042 | reverse complement strand
CGGATGCCGCAACGCCTGTGCAACTGCCCCAGGGCCTTGCGCTCGAGCGGCTGCAGGTATGCCCGAACTCGTGAACCAGGTCGCGGAGATGGCCGCCAACACCGATATCCAGCGCATCGAGGCGCGCCTGACCAGTCTGGAACATTCGGTGTCCGCCACTCTGAACGTACTCAATCAGTTATTGCAGGCGGTGCGCAACGATGCGCCTGCCGAAGAGAAGGCCTCATGACCGTTTCCGCTTCATCCAGCGCGCCCGTCATCTGCGTCGTCGGCGCGCGCCCCAACTACATGAAGGTGGCGCCGATCATTCGTGCCTGCGCTGCCCATCAGCCGCCGATCCCGACGCTGCTGGTGCATACCGGCCAGCACTACGATCCGGCGATGAAGGATCGCCTCTTCGCCGATCTCGATCTGCCCGAACCGGACGTCAATCTGGCCGTCGGCTCGGGCTCGCACGCCGTGCAGACGGCCGAAGTCATGAAGCGCTTCGAGCCCGTCATCGATGAGCATGGTGCCCGGGCAGTGCTGGTGGTGGGCGACGTCAATTCGACGCTTGCCTGCGCGCTGGTGGCCAGCAAGCGCCACATCCCGGTGGTTCATGTCGAATCCGGCCTGCGCAGCAACGACCGCCGTATGCCGGAGGAAATCAACCGCATCCTGACCGACCAGCTCTCGGACATTCTGTACACCACCGAACGCAGCGCCCACGACAATCTCGTTCGCGAAGGGATTGCGGCCGAACGCGTCGTCTTCGTCGGCAACGTCATGATCGACAGCCTGCGCGCCAGCCTGCCCAAGGCGGTGCCGGCGGCCGATCTGCTTGCCGCAGCGGGCCTCGATGCCGGCCGGATCGCTGGCGGCTACGGCGTGGTCACCTTGCATCGGCCGTCCAATGTGGACGATGCCGACACCCTCGGCCCGATCATCGATGCGCTGAAACAGGTCAGCGCATCGTTGCCGCTGGTCTTCGCCCTGCATCCGCGCACCCGCAACAACCTCGAACGTTTCGGCATGCTCGACCGGGTGGAGCAGGGCAACTTCCTGCTCCTGCCGCCGCAGGGTTATCTCGAAATGCTCGGCCTGATGTCCGGCGCGCGTCTGGTGCTGACCGATTCGGGCGGCATCCAGGAAGAGACAACCGCGCTCGGCGTGCCCTGCGTCACGATCCGCGAGAATACCGAACGCCCGATCACGGTCGAGCAGGGTACGAATACGCTTGTCGGCATCGACCCGGAAGCCATCACCGTTGCCGCACGTGAAGTGCTGGGTACGGGCGGCAAGGCAGGGCGCATTCCTGAATTCTGGGATGGGCATGCCGCGGAGCGCATCGCTGCCCACCTGCATGGCTGGCTGGCGGCGGCCGAAGCCCATGCGACGAAGGCCTGACATGAACGATCGCATCACCAACGCCTTTACCTGCGACGTCGAGGACTATTTCCAGGTCTCCGCGCTGTCGCCGCATTTCCCGCGCGAAGGCTGGGACGCCGTGCCCTGCCGGGTCGAACGCAACGTCGACCGCATTCTCGAGATGCTCGATGGCCATGGTGCGCGCGGTACCTTCTTCACGCTCGGCTGGATTGCCGAGCGCTTCCCGCAACTGGTTCGCCGCATTGCCGACAACGGCCACGAAGTGGCCAGCCACGGCTACAGCCACGAGCGTGCCAGCGCGATGATGCCCGAAGCGTTTTCTGCCGACATCCGCCTGGCCAAGGCCGTGCTGGAAGACATCATCGGCCAGTCCGTCTCCGGCTACCGCGCGCCGAGCTTTTCGATCGGCGCCGGCAATCTGTGGGCACACGACTGCATTGCCGAGGCCGGCTACGCCTACAGTTCCAGCGTCTATCCGGTCAAGCACGACCACTACGGCATTCCCGACGCGCCGCGCTTTCCGTGGCGGCTCGCCAATGGCCTGGTGGAAGTGCCGGTCACCACGGTGCGCGCCTTCGGCCGCAACTGGCCGGCAGGCGGCGGCGGCTTTTTCCGCCTGCTGCCATATTCGCTGTCGCGCTGGCAGATCGCGCGCGTCAATGCCGATGACAGGCGCCCGGCGATCTTCTATTTCCATCCGTGGGAAATCGACCCCGAGCAGCCCCGCGTACGGGAAGCCAGCGCCAAGACGCGCTTCCGCCATTACGTGAATCTGGAGCGCACCGCCGCGCGCCTCGACCGCCTGTTGTCCGACTTTGCCTGGGGGCGTGCGGATGAGGTTTTCCGCGACGCGGCCTGAATGGCTGGCAGAACAGGGGTACCGCATGCCAATCAAGGTCAAACCGCTTTCACCCGAGCACGCCGAGCGCTGGGACGCCTTCGTGCGTGAATGCCCGCAGGCGACTTTCTTCCACCTGTCGGCGTGGCAGGACATCGTGCGCACGGTGTTCCGTCATCGAACCTTCTTCCTGTTTGCCGAGCGCGACGGCGACATCATTGCCGTGCTGCCGCTGGCCGAGGTCAAGAGCCGGCTCTTCGGCCACGCCCTGACTTCGCTGCCGTTCTGCGTGTACGGCGGCATCGCCGCGTCCGAGGAGGCGGGCGACGAGGCCGTCGCCCTGCTCGAGCAGGAGGCTGACGCCCTTGCCCGCAAACTCGGCGTGCAGCATCTGGAATACCGCAATCTCGACCGTATTCGCCACGAGGACTGGCCGCGCCAGGATCTCTACGTGACTTTCCGCAAGGAAATCCTGCCCGAGGTCGAAGCCAACATGCTCGCCATTCCACGCAAGCAGCGCGCCATGGTGCGCAAGGGCATCAAGAACGGACTCGTCAGCCACATCGATGCGGACGTCGAGCGCTTCTTCGCACTGTACTCCGACAACGTGCTGCGCCACGGCACGCCGGCGCTGCCGAAGAAGTTCTTCCAGCGCCTGAAGGCCACGTTCGGCGATGATTGCGAAGTGCTCACCGTCACCGATGCCGACGGCCGGCCGCTTTCCAGCGTGCTCAGCTTCTACTTTCGCGACGAGGTGCTGCCCTATTACGCCGGCGACGATGTTGCCGCGCGCGAGCTCGCGGCCAACGACTTCAAGTACTGGGAATTGATGCGCCGCGCCTGCGAGCGCGGCTGCAAGGTGTTCGACTACGGTCGCAGCAAAATCGGCACCGGCCCGTACAGCTTCAAGAAGAACTGGGGGTTCGAGCCTCGGCCGCTGTCATACGAGTACTGCCTGTATAAGCGCGACGGCGTGCCGCAGAACAATCCGATGAACCCCAAGTACCGTGCCTTCATCGCCTTGTGGAAGCGGCTGCCGTTGGGGGTGGCGAATGCCGTCGGTCCGCACATCGTGCGCAACCTGGGGTAAAGGTTCCTTTCATGCAGTTTCGAAACGAAGCACTTGCATCGCACAACCAGGTCGACCGTGCCGGAATCGGAGGGCAATTCTGGCTCGTTGCAGGACTGATGCTGGCGACGTTTGCCTGGGTGGTTGGCTGGTACTTCAAGACGGCAGCAGACATGGCGGCCATCTGGTGGAAATCGGATACTTTTGCACATGGCCTGGTGGTGCTGCCGATCTTTGCCTGGCTTGTCTGGCAGAAGCGTGAACTGGTTGCGCGCAACATGCCGGAGCCTGCTGTCTCGTTGATCGGGGCCATGTTCGTGATTGGCCTGGCATGGCTCATTGGGGAAGTCGTAAGTGTTGCCGCGGTTTCTCATGTGGCGCTCGTCTCCATGCTGGTTGCGGCATTCGTTGCCGTGCTTGGCTGGCGATTGTCCCGAGTGCTGTTGTTTCCCCTGCTGTTTCTGTTCTTTGGTGTGCCCGTTGGCGAGTTTCTGCTTCCGGTACTGATGGCTCATACGGCCGACTTCACCGTCATAGCCTTGCGTGCGACCGGCGTACCGGTCTACCAGGAAGGCTTGCACTTCATCGTTCCCAACGGACGCTGGTCGGTGGTCGAGGCATGCAGTGGTTTGCGCTATCTCATTGCTTCGTTGATGGTCGGCTCGCTCTATGCGTATATCAACTACGTGAGCCTCAAGCGGCGGCTCATGTTCATGCTGGTGGCGCTTGCAGTGCCGATTGTCGCCAACTGGATACGTGCCTACATCACAGTCATGGTGGGATACCATTTTGGCAGTGAATTCGTTGAAGGTTTCATCCACATAATCTATGGCTGGGTGTTCTTTGGCATTGTCATTTTCCTCATGTTCCTGATCGGAGCCCGCTGGAGGGAAGAACAACCAAAGATCCTGGCTGTGGTTGGAGCCGGAGAGCCTGATCAGGCTGTGACCGCCAAATCCAGGTGGTGGCCGTTGGCACCTCTTGCCGTCTGTGTTGCCATATTCCCGCTGATCGCAGCTTCGCTGAATGCACCGGTCGAGCCCTTTACTATTGGCCTTCAGGCTCCACCTGCAGCAGGTAACTGGCAAGCCGTCGAGGAGAGGGCGACACATGATTTCCGGCCGAGCTTCCATGGACATCGTGGCGACATCTTCCAGACTTATCGGCGTGATGACGGCGCCGAGCTTGGGCTTTATTTCGCATATTATGCGGAACAACGTGACGGTTATGAACTCGTCATGTTCGGCAATAGCTTGAATGGCCGGCAGGAGTCAGGTTGGGTGAGAACTGCCAGTGCCAATGCGAAACTGTCCATTGGTGAGGTTCGCCACGCAGGGCTGCGTCGCGGTAATGATGTTCTGAATCTCTGGAGCTGGTACTGGATCAATGATCGGATTGTCGCCAACGATTATTTGGCCAAGATCTTCTTGGCCATCGACCGACTGACGGGGCGGAAGGATGATTCCGCGGTGATCGTCATCACGGTCAAGAATGAGGCTGGAGCAGGCGATACGAGGGAGATGATCGAGGATTTCCTTGCACACCATTGGATTGCTCTGCAGGCGCAACTGCATGACGTCGAGGAGCGAAGGTGAGTGTTCAGCAGGTACTGCTCATGCACGTGGTCTATCGTTTCAGCGTCGGTGGCCTTGAAAATGGGGTGGTGAACCTGATCAATCACATGCCTGAATCGCGTTTCAGGCATTGCGTCGTTGCGCTGACCGAATGCGATCCGGACTTCACGCATCGGGTGCATGTTCCCAGTGTCGAGTTCATCTCTCTGAACAAGCCGCCTGGCCATGGGATTAAGCTGTATCCGCGCCTGTTCCGGCTGTTTCGCCAGTACCGGCCGGCAATCGTCCATACGCGCAACCTCGCCGCATTGGAAGCAGCGGTACCGGCCTGGGCGGCTGGTGTGCGGACACGTGTGCATGGAGAACACGGCTGGGATGTGTCCGATCCCGGTGGCATGCTGCGCAAGAACCAGCGCATTCGCCGCGCTTACAGTCCTTTCGTCAAGCGTTACGTCGCACTGTCAGGGCATATCGAGCGCTATCTGGTGGAGCGCGTCGGTGTGGCGGCGGAGCGCATCGAGCGCATCTGTAACGGTGTGGATACGGCTCGCTTTCATCCCGCTCCCGGGGGCGCACGCATTCCGCTCGCGGATAGCCCCTTTGGTAGCAGGGATGTGCTCGTCGTCGGCACTGTCGGTCGCCTGCAGGTCGTCAAGGACCAGCTCAACCTCGTCCGTGCCTTTGCCATTGCGCGCCGGAACGGGGGCGAGGCTGCGGCGCGCCTGCGGCTCGCCATTGCCGGAGACGGCCCGCTCAGGCCAGCGATCGAGGACGAGATCAGGCAGCAGGATCTGGCCGACGTCGTATGGATGGCGGGTGAGCGCAAGGACGTGCCCGATGTGATGCGCAGCCTGGGCATCTTCGCGCTGCCATCCAGAGCGGAAGGCATTTCCAACACCATCCTCGAGGCAATGGCCAGTGGCTTGCCGGTGGTGGCGACCGATGTGGGCGGAAATGGCGAACTGGTTGAGACGGAGCGCACAGGCCTTCTGGTTCCGGCGGAGGAACCGGTCACGATGGCCGAGGCGCTGATGTGCTACGCTTCGAATGCTGCGCTGCAGAATTCACATGGACTGGCCGGCCGCCTGCGGGTGGAGCAGAGCTTCAGCCTCGATGGCATGGTGGCGCGCTATACCGAACTTTACGAACGTCTGTTGCAGCGGCGTTCTCATTGAGCAAGGATGACTGAGCATGTGCGGCATTGCCGGCCTTTTCGACACGCGCGGCAAGCGCGACTTCGATCGCGAACTGATGCTGCGCATGAATGATATCCAACACCATCGCGGCCCGGACGAAGGGGGCTACCACTTCGAGCCCGGTGTCGCGCTGGCGCATCGCCGGCTGTCCATCATCGACCTTGCCACCGGCCAGCAGCCGCTGTTCAACGACGACGGCTCGGTCGCCATCGTTTTCAACGGCGAGATCTACAACTTCCAGGAACTCGTTCCCGAGCTCGAGGCGCTGGGCTACGTGTTCCGCACCCGCAGCGACACCGAGGTCATCGTCCATGCCTGGCAGGCCTGGGGCGAGGACTGCGTGCAGCGCCTGCGCGGCATGTTCGCCTTCGCGATTCACGACCGCAAGCGCGACACGCTGTTCATGGCGCGCGACCGCCTCGCGGTCAAACCGATCTTCTACGCGCTGCTCGACGATGGCACGCTGGCCTTCGGCTCGGAGCTGAAGGTGCTGATGCAGCACCCCGGGCTCGACCGCCGCATCGACCCGCTGGCGGTGGAGGAATATTTCGCCCTGGGCTACGTCGCCGAGCCGCGCACCATCTTCCTCGGCGCGAAGAAGCTCGGGCCGGGCGAATCGCTGTGCATCCGCCGCGGCCAGCCGGTGCCTGAGCCGAAGCAGTACTGGGATGTCCGCTTCACGCTCGACAACCCCATGTCGCTCGACGATGCCATTGCCGAACTCACCGAGCGCCTGCGTGAATCCGTGCGCCTGCGCATGATTTCCGAAGTGCCCTTGGGCGCCTTCCTGTCGGGTGGGGTGGATTCCAGCGCCGTCGTCGCCACCATGGCGGGCTTGTCGGACGAGCCGGTCAATACCTGCTCGATCGGCTTCGACGATCCGAAGTTCAACGAATCCGAATTCGCGCAGATGGTCGCGGACCGCTACCGCACCAATCACTTTGTCGAGATCGTGAAGTCCGACGACTTCGACCTCATCGATACCCTGGCCGCGCTATACGACGAGCCCTACGCCGACAGTTCGGCGATCCCCACCTACCGTGTGTGCCAGCTTGCGCGCAAGAAGGTCACGGTGGCGCTGTCGGGCGATGGCGGCGACGAAAGTTTCGGTGGCTACCGGCGCTATCGTTCGCACCTGATGGAGGAGCGTCTGCGTGCGGCGTTTCCGCAAGCCGTCCGGCAGCCGCTCTTCGGTATGCTGGGCCGCGTCTACCCCAAGGCCGACTGGGCGCCACGCGTGTTCCGCGCCAAGACCACGTTCCAGGCCATGGCGCGCGATTCCGTCGAAGCCTATTTCCACAGCGTGTCGATTCTGCGCGGCGAGATGCGCAGCAAGCTGTTCAGTGCCGATTTCCATCGCAAGCTCGGTGGCTACGATGCGCTCGACGTGTTCCGCCGCCATGCGGCCAAGGCCGACACCGACGATGCACTGGCGCTGATCCAGTACCTGGATCTCAAGACCTATCTGGTCGGAGACATCAACACCAAGGTCGACCGCTCCAGCATGGCGCATTCGCTGGAAGTGCGCGAGCCGCTGATGGATCACAAGCTGGTCGAATGGCTCGCCACCTTGCCGTCCTCGCTGAAGATCCAGGGCAACGAAGGCAAGTACCTGTTCAAGAAGGCCATGGAGCCGTTGTTGCCCAATGACGTGCTCTACAGGCGGAAAATGGGCTTTGCAGTACCACTCGCGCGCTGGTTCCGCGGCCCACTCAAGCAGCGTGTGCAAGAGGCCGTGTTGGGTGACACGCTGGCCGCAACAGGCATGTTCAACCGCGATTACCTGCAGCATCTTGTCGATGCCCATCAGTCGGGTGCGCGCGATTACAGCGCACCTTTGTGGAGTCTGCTGATGTTCGAGGCGTTTACGCGGAATCTGCATCGCGACGACATGTTTCCGACGATTGAACCGGCCGCCGCAGCACTTGCTTGATTTGACCGGCGTCATACATGAGGCGGAAAGATGTGAGTGGACCGACTGAGTGCCACTGAGCATGTCTGCTCGACGCCCACCAAACCCTTTCTCGAGTCGCTCCGAGACCATCCGATGCGTATCCTCCATGTCCTCGATCATTCCATTCCGCTGCACAGCGGCTACACCTTCCGCACTGCGGCCATCCTGCGCGAGCAGCGGGCGCTGGGCTGGGAAACATTTCACCTGACTTCGCCCAAGCAGGGCACGACCGCAGCTGAGGTCGAGGACGTCGACGGGCTGCGCTTCTACCGCAGCAGCGTTCCTGAAGCCGGGCCGGCAGGCATCAACGAATTGCGGCTGATCCGCGCCACCGAAACCCGGCTGGAGCAACTCGCGCGCGAACTCAAGCCGGATGTGCTGCACGCCCATTCGCCGGTGCTCAATGCCATTCCGGCGATCCGGGTCGGCAGGCGGCTGGGTATTCCGGTGGTGTATGAGATTCGTGCCTTCTGGGAAGACGCCGCCGTCGATCACGGCACGACCCCCGAAGGCAGCCTGCGCTACCGTGCCACGCGGGCACTGGAAAGCTGGGCGCTCAAGCGCGTCGATCATGCTTTCACCATCTGTGAAGGTCTGCGGGCCGACATCGTGGCGCGCGGCAACCCGGCAAGCAAGGTCACCGTGATTCCCAACGCGGTCGATGTAGAAGGCTTCCAGCTCTCCGGCGAAGCCGACCCCGAGCTGCGCCGCCAACTCGGCTTGGAAGGTTGCACCACCGTGGGCTTCGTCGGCTCCTTCTATGCCTACGAAGGCCTCGATCTGCTGCTCGATGCTTTTCCCGCGTTGTTGCAGAAGCGCCCTGATCTGCGCCTGCTGCTGGTCGGCGGGGGGCCGCAGGACGCCAATCTCAAGGCTCAGGCACAGCGGCTCGGTGTCGCCGACAAGGTGGTATTCACCGGCCGTGTGCCGCACAGCGAAGTCAGTTGCTACTACGACCAGATCGATCTGCTGGCTTATCCGCGCCATTCGATGCGCCTGACCGAGCTGGTTACGCCGCTCAAGCCGCTGGAGGCGATGGCACAGGGCCGCTTGTTCGTGGCTTCCGACGTTGGTGGCCACAAGGAACTGATCAGCGATGGTGAAACCGGCAAGCTGTTCAAGGCGGGTTCCGCCGATGCCCTTGCCGCGGCGATCGACGACATGCTTGCGCATCGCGGACATTGGCCCGGGATGCGTACCGCAGGCCGTGCTTTCGTCGAGAATGTGCGCAACTGGAAGAACAGCGTGGCCAACTACGTACCGGTCTATCGTCGACTGGTCGAGGGGCAGGGATGAGTGACGTGCGCCCGCCCATTCTCTATCTGGTGCACCGCATCCCCTATCCGCCGAACAAGGGCGACAAGGTGCGCTCCTTCAACATCCTGCGCCAGCTCGCGCAGCGGCACCGGGTCTTCCTCGGCACCTTCGTCGATCATCCCGATGACCGCGTGCATGTCGAGCGGCTCAAGGAATGGTGCGAGGACGTCTGCGCCATCGAGCTGAGCCCGCGCTGGAAGCGCATCGCGAGCCTGCCTGCGCTGCTCGGCAGTGAGGCATTGAGCCTGCCCTATTATCGGGATGCGCGTCTCGCCGAGTGGGTGCGCGCCACCGTGAACCGCGAGCGCATCGCCCGGGCGGTCACCTTCTCGGGGCCGATGGCGCAGTATCTCGAGCCTCTGCGGCTCGAGCGCACGGTGGTCGATTTCTGCGACGTCGATTCCGCCAAATGGACCCAGTATGCGGCCGAGCGTCCCTGGCCCCTGTCCTGGCTCTACCGCCGCGAGGGCGCGCGGCTGCTTGCCTTCGAGCGCGCCGCCGCGCGCCAGGCCGACTGCAGTCTGTTCGTCACCGAAGCCGAGGCCGCGCTGTTCCGGCGCGCGGCCCCGGAAGCTGGCGACAGGGTTTGCGTGATGCAGAACGGGGTCGATTCCACCTATTTTTCGCCCGATGTCGGCTTTGCCTCACCCTATTCGCCCGGTGGCCCGGTGCTGTTGTTTACCGGGGCGATGGATTACTGGCCCAACATCGACGCGGTGAGCTGGTTCGCCAAGGAGATCCTGCCCCTGGTGCGCTCCCGGATCGGTGAGGTTCGCTTCTGGATCGTCGGCATGAACCCGGCGCCGGCGGTGCTCGAACTGGCGGGCGAGGCGGTCACCGTCACCGGCACCGTCCCGGACGTGCGTCCCTACCTCGCCCATGCCGATGTCGTGGTGGCGCCGCTGCGCATCGCGCGCGGCATCCAGAACAAGGTGCTCGAGGCGATGGCGATGGCACGCCCGGTGGTGCTGTCTGCGGCGCCTGCGGTGGGGCTCGCCGCGGAGGACGGCCGGGATTGCGTGGTGGCCGAGGACGCTGCGGCATTCGCCGAAGGCGTGGTCGGCTTGCTGGCCGACGCCAGCGGGCGGCAGGACATGGGGCGCGCGGCGCGCGAATGTGTATTGAAGCACTACAGTTGGCAGGCCCATCTCGGCCTGCTCGACGAAGTCCTCGCCGAGGAGGCGGCCGCGGCCGCCGGAGGGGCGGCATGACGCAGCCCAGGATGTCTGACGCCTCCTCGCCCATGGCCGCGGGCGAAGCCATGCCCACGGTATGTGTCGTGGGGCCGCTGCCGCCGCCGTCCGGAGGTATGGCAAACCAGTGCGAACAGCTCGTTCGCCTGCTCCGCGGTGATGGGCTCGAGGTCGAGCTCGTGCGCCACAATCCGCCCTATCGGCCGCACTGGGTCGGCCGTGTCCCGGTGCTGCGTGCGCTTTTCCGCCTCCTTCCCTACCTGTGGCAGCTATGGGCGGCGGCGGGGCGGGTCGAGGTCATGCACATCCTCGCCAATTCCGGCTGGGCCTGGCATCTTTTCGCCGCGCCCGCGGCCTGGATCGGCCGTGCCCGGGGCGCCGGCGTGATCATCAACTACCGGGGCGGCAATGCCGATCGCTTCTTTGCCAATGCACCGCGTCACGTCCTGAGCACGCTTGCCCGGGCGGATGCGCGGGTCACGCCCTCGGGCTTCCTGCAGCGCGTTTTCGCCCGCTATGGGCTCGAGGCGATGATCGTCCCGAACATCGTCGACCTGTCCCGCTTTCATCTGCGCGAGCGCCCGCTCTTCGGCGATGCCCCTCACCTGATCGTCACCCGCAACCTCGAGCCGATCTACGACATTCCGACCGCGATCCGGGCCTTTGCCATCGTTCGCGAAGCCTTTCCTGGCGCCCGCCTCACGGTCGCCGGCAGCGGGCCGGAGTTGGCGCGGCTGCAGGCCCTGGTGGTGGAACTCGGGTTCGCGCACAGCGTCGATTTCTGCGGCCGGGTGGATAATGCCGACATCCCCTCCCTTTACGATGTGGCCGACTGCATGCTCAACCCGAGTACCGTCGACAACATGCCGATTTCGATTCTGGAGGCTTTCGCCAGCGGCGTGCCGGTCGTCAGCACCGACGCGGGGGGCATTCCTGACGTGGTCGAGCGGGGTGTGTCCGGCCTGCTGGTGCCGGTGGGCGATGCCGAGGCCATGGGCCGGGCGGCAGTCGATATATTGCGCGATCCTGCACTCGCCGGCCGGCTGCGCGCAGCCGGAAGGGAGGCGGCTGGCACTTACGCATGGCCTACCGTACGCGAGCAGTGGTTTCGTCTTTACCGCGCGGTTGCACGCCGCGACCGCGGCTGAATAGAGTCGAGGGTGAGTTCGAATGCGTGACCTGATCCTGCTGATGATCGTCGTTCCGGGGGGGCTGCTGGCGCTCCGGCATCCCTTCGTCGGCGCCATGATGTGGACCTGGTTCAGCATCATGAACCCGCACCGTTTGTCTTGGGGTTTCATGTTCGATGCGCCGGTGGCGATGTTCATCGCCCTCTGCACCCTGGTCGGGTTGCTTGCGTCGAAGGAGAGGCGCAGTCCCTTCATCGGCGCTCCGGTGACCTGGCTGGTGATCCTGATCGGCTGGATGTGCATCACCACGGTGTTCGCCTTCGATACCGCGGCGAGTCTGGGCATGCTCGAGAAGGTGCTGAAGATCGACCTGATGATCCTTGTCACGCTGATGCTGGTTCGGACCAAGCGGGAAATGATGGTATTTGCGTGGGTGCTCGCGCTCTCGGTGGCGTTTTTCGGCGTCAAGGGCGGCATCTTCACTTTGTCTACCGGTGGGGCGTTCCACGTGCGCGGGCCTTCGGGGTCTTACATCGAGGAGAACAACTCGCTGGCGGTGGCGCTGATCATGACCTTGCCCCTGCTCCGCTTCCTTCAGACCACGCTGCACAAGACCTGGCACAAGCACGCGATGACGGCGGCGATGGTGCTCTGCGGGGTGTCGATTCTGGGCTCGCAATCGCGTGGCGCTTTGCTTGGGGTCAGCGCGATGCTGATGCTGCTCTGGTGGCGGGGCAAGAACAAGTTCGCTACGGCGGTCGTCATGCTGCTGTGCGGCGTGGTCTTCTTGTCCTTCATGCCCGACACTTGGTGGGATCGCATGGGCACGCTCCGCACCTACGAGGAGGATCGTTCGGCGATGGGACGCCTCAACGCCTGGTGGATGGCGTTCAACATTGCCAAGGAGAACTTCTTCGGCGGTGGTTTCAGCATCTACAACGAGTTCGTTTATGGTTTGTATGCACCCGATCCGACGATGATCGTGTCGGCCCACAGCATCTACTTCCACATCCTCGGTGAACATGGTTTCGTGGGCCTGATCATCTACCTCTGCCTGTGGCTGTCCACCTGGAGGACTGCCGGCTGGTTGCGCAAGCATGGCCGCGCGCAAGCCGAAACCGAATGGTGTGTCCAACTCGGCTCGATGATTCAGGTGTCCCTGGTCGGTTTCGCCATCGGCGGTGCCTTTCTCAGCCTTGCCTATTTCGACTTGCCCTACAACCTGCTGGCGCTCGCCGTGGCGGCGCGAGTGTGGGTGGCGAGCAAGGGGTGGCAGAGTGAACCCTCCGTCGTGCCCGAGCGGCGTATTTTCGGTATCCCGCTCTTTCTCGGCGATCGCCTCGTCACACCGCAGGGCTCAAGACTTGGACAGGCGTAGCGCGTAGTTGCGCATATCGGCGAGAAAGGGGCCGGGATCGCGCCGATCCCAGAGGTAGTAGCAGGTGTTCGGACGGAGAAAGTCGCTGGCGAAGCGCCACAGCTCCCGGCCTGGCCGGATGCTGAAGAAGGGGTCGCGGATCCTGCCGGGCTGGAAGAGGAGGCGCACCAGACGCTTCACTTCGGTCGATACCATGCGGCAACGCAAGGCCTCGCGCAGTGGCGGCAGCGCCGGTGTGCGGCCGAGTCCCTGCAGGTGGTAGGCGAGGCTGGCGAAGCTGGCGCCGGCCTGCACCGCAAGCGGAAAGCTGCCCCAGAAGCGGCCGTTGATCTCCATCAGCACCGCTTCTCCGGTGGCTTCATCCAGGCGGTACTCCACCATGGCGCAACCTTCCCAGCCGACTGCCTGCAGGAGGGCGACCGAGCGCTCCTGCAGCGCCTGATGCTGCGACAGCGGCACTGCGTCGCAGACGCTGGAAAAGCCGCCCTCCGGTGGCCATTCGGCGATGCGCAGGTGCTGGAAGCGGCGGACCACCCGACCCTCGTGCATGAAGAAGAACTGGCCGAGACCGCGCCCCGGGCAGTATTCCTGGATCAGCGGCCAGATCCCGGCAGCGGCGAAGCGCTCGCCGATCCGGCACAGGCTCGGCGCGTCGGCAGCGTATTCCAGCTTCTGCAAGGCGAGGCCATGCTCGCGCAGGCGGGGCATGGCGGCAATCGGGTCTGCCCACTTCACCACTACTGGATAGTTCAGTTCCGCGCAGGCTGTCTTCCATTCCTCCAGACTCCCGGCAGCGCGGGTGCGAGGTACGCGGATCCCCACGCTTTCTGCCAGCGCCAGGGTCCGGGCCTTGTCGAGCACGCGGGCGAAAGTGTCGGGCTGCGGGGCGATCACCTTGACCGGGCCGAAGGCGTCGCGGTGCGTCATGAGCCACTGCAGGTCGGTCTCCGAAATGCCCAGCAGGATGGCGCCGCCGTATTCCTCGCCAAGTGCGCGGATGCGCTGGACGAGGGCATCGTTGCGGGCCGGCCCGACCACCACGCCGCGCTCGAGGTGGCGCGAAGCGAGCCCGATCGAGCGTTCGCGGCTGGCGAGACCGATGACGCGAACGCCCGCCCGGGCCAGCTCGCGGATCACGCCGACGCCGATCTGGGTTTCGATGCCGAGTACGAAGCACGGCGGATCGCTCGCTAGGGGTGTTTCGCTCATCAATGTTCTTGTCTGTCAGATCGGCAGTCGCCGGGCAGCCTGGCCGGCGAGGCGGCAAAGGGTGGCGAGCCGCCCTGCCTCGGCAAGGGGCATGTTCGCCGGCGCCTTGCCGAAGGTCGGCACTGACCGGAGCCCGGCAGTCGGGAAATCGTCCCGGTTCGCGCCGAGGAATCGGCATAGCCTTTCGAAGCGGCCTGCCACGATGCGATCCGGCTGGCTCGCACCGGCGCGCAGCATCTCGAAGTTGTGGGACAGGATCGTAAAGCAGGGATGGCCGTGTTCGGCCGAGTGCTCGACTGCGTGACGAAGCTCGGCAACGCCGCAGGCCCCCACCTGGGCATGGCGCAGCCGTCCCCTGCCATCGCGAAAGATGCTCATCGGCAGCAGTTGCAGCCCGTCCCGCTCGTACGGGAAGTAGAAATCCCCTTCCGTGCGAACATCCTGGCCGGAATAGGAATAGAGCATGTTGAGGCTCGAATCCACACCGAGGCCGCATGCTTTTACCGCAGCCAGCGTGTCGGCGTTGGCCGCGAAGCTGCCGGCCCGAAAAGCGGTGATCTCCGGGTTTCCCGCTGCGGCAAGCAGGGCCAGGCCACGGCGCATCAACTCGGTCTGCTCCTCGCGCGAATAATGGATCAGGTGCTGGCGCTTGAAGGGTTTGTCGGGGAAGACCGGCGGGCTGATCTCGTCGGTCCATTCAGGGTGCAGATGCATCTGCACCTCCTGGCCCGCATCGCGAATCAAGGCGGTGACTTCCGCGAGATGCTCGACACCGAAGCGCGCGGCGAAGAGCGGCTCGACGAAGAACACGCCCTGCAGGCCATGGCGGTTGAGAATCTCCAGGGTCTTCGGCAGAGCGTAATCGCCGGCCGGCGAACGACCGTAGATGTAACGCCGGAAGGCGCCGGGAAAGCGTTCATCGAGCGCATTCCAGTCGTTGCACCAGATCTCGATATCGAAGGTCAGGAACACATTCATCGCGGGATGCTCGGGCTGCCGGCCCGTTCGAGCTCGGATACCAGATTGACCACGGCGGAGCGGATCACGCTGAAGCAGCTGCGGTAGTATTCGCGCGAGAGCTTTTCCGGGTCGTGGATATGGTAGCGGATGGGGCGCGCCCAGTGACCGAGCAGGGCGATCTGCCCGGGCGGAATGCCGCGGCTCACCAGGCGGTGTGCATGGCGCAGCTCCATCACCAGCAGCAGATCGTCCTCTCGCGGCTCGTACTTGCTGATGTCGGTGGCGGTGTGCTGCTCGAGCGACAGCCCGAACTCGCGTGCAACCTCCTGCGCCATGCTGGTGGCAGGCGCACCGGTAGTTGTTGACAGGCCGATCGAGATGCATTCCGCTGCTTCGTGCGCAGCGACCACATGCGCAAACGCGCTGCGGTTGATGTTGCCGAGACAGACGAAGACGAGACGGCCGACCTTTGGGGGTGCAATGCGGCGGAAGCGGTCGCTCGGGCCGATGATGCCCTCGGCCTGGCCCAGCAGATAGCGTACCCATCCTCGATGCGTCCCGTGATTGGCATCGATCAGGTCTTTCAGGCGTACGAACAGCGAGCTCACTGGCCGCTCTCCGATCGATTTTCCAGTGTGCCCGAGAGGCGGCGAGCTTGCTCGCTTGAGGATCGCTGCAGGCGCGCTACGTTGTACATGGGTGTCATCATGCTGAAGGGGGCTCTGTGGGAAAGACCGGTGCGCCATGCGTGCAATGTCGAACCGCGGCGCGGCATCTTCGCAGCCGCGCCGCCGATCGGCGCGCTTGCCGACCTTGGGGGCCGTGGAGCCTGTGCCATCCAGGTCGGGCAGAAGGTGCATCTGCAACGAAAACGTGAAAGGATACATCGACATCGTACCACCCGTCCTGCATCATTGCCCCCGCTTGACCGCTCGGGACGTGGCCACGGGCGTAATGAGTGAGTTTGGCGCGCTCATCGCGGTTCGTCGTGGGCGATGGCTCTTCGGCGCGCCTGGGCGTCAAGGCAGATGCATTAGTCGACTGGCGGAGGGTGCAGGCCAAGTCCGCCGGCCTGAACATTCACTTCCATTTACCGGGGCGACCATCGACAGGCGCCTCCATCGAGTATCAGTGTGAAGAATCTGGGTTCCAAGGTCGCCGCGGGGGCGGCGTGGATGGTCGGGCTGCGCTTGCTGCAGCGCAGCCTGGGCTTGATCAGCACCGCGGTGCTTGCCCGCTTGCTGGTGCCGGCCGATTTCGGTCTCATCGCGATGGCGCTTTCGGTGGCCGCACTGGTGGAACTCATCACCATCCTCGGCTTCGACCTCGCCTTGATCCGCAAGCAGAATGCGACACGCGAGCATTTCGACACGGCCTGGACGCTTGGCCTCGTTTTCAGGACCGTTGCTGCCTTCGTCATCGTGATTGGCGCCCCGCATGTAGCCGCGTTCTACTCGGAACCGCGGTTGACGGAGGTGATGTACGTTTATGCTGCGATCGCCTTCATCAGCGGGCTCGAGAACATCGGGATCGTTGCTTTCAGGAAGGAGCTCGAGTTCAATCGGGAGTTTCGCTTCCAGTTGGCGAAGAAGCTTCTCGCGGTCGGGGGTACGGTAGCGCTCGCGCTCTATTTCCGCAGCTATTGGGCGCTGGCGCTTGGCACGCTGCTTTCCCAGGTCATCGGCGTCGGCTTGAGCTACGTGATGCATCCGTATCGCCCGAAGCTCCGTGTCAGCGCGTGGCGCGAGATGCTGGGCTTCTCCTCGTGGCTCGTCTTCAACAATTTCACCGTCTATTTGCGCGACAGGGGGGCCGATTTCGTCCTTGGTCGCTTCCTCGGCCCACAACCCCTGGGGGCCTACCGGGTTTCGAATGAGATCGCGTCGTTGCCGACCACGGAACTCTACGGCCCCATCATGAAGGCGGTCTTTCCGGGGTTCTCGAAACTCGTGGATGATCGGCCGGCGCTTCAGCGTGCCTACGTGGCTTCACAAGGCGCGGTCATTGCCGTGACCTTGCCGGCCGCGGTCGGCGTGATCCTGCTTGCCGAACAGATCGTCCAGATCCTGCTGGGCCCGGGCTGGGATGCCGCTGTTCCCTTGATTCAGATCCTCGGCTTGTACGGCGCCACCAAGATCTTCCACGGCAACCGGCACAGCCTGTTCATGGCGCTCGGACGTCCATACTGGGTTGGCATCATGACGGTGCTCGAACTCGCGATAATGTATCCGTTGATGATCTACTGGCTGATGAATGGCCACGGCATCGAGATGGCGGCGTGGGCGAGGGTGCTTGGCTCCGCCCTGACCCTGCCTGCCGGTGTCGGACTGGTCACGCGTGCCTTGGGTCTCGGCCGTTTCGAGCTCATGAAGGTCATGTGGCGCCCCTTGTTGAGCACTGCGGCGATGTCCTTTGCCGTACTGTCCGTGCAGCACGCACTGCCGGAAAGCGGCTCGGCACTGGCGGCGTTCGGCGTGATGGTGGTGTCGGCCCTCGTCGGAGCCTTCGTCTATGTTTTCGTGACGCTGGTCGCATGGCTGATCGTCGGCAGGCCGCAAGGTATCGAACAGCGCTTCCTGAATCACCCCAAGCTCAAACGGCATGTTCCGTCGAACTGGCTCAGCGAGAGGCCGTGACCGAATGGCACGTAGAAGGAGCTGGGTGGTGGCGGTGGACTGCTCAGGACGACGGCGGGCCTCCTTGATGCGACTCCCGCTGTTTCCGGACGGCTCCTCGCCGTCAAGCCCGGGGAGCAGGCATGCCGGTAAAATAATCGGTGTTTCCTTAACGATCTATTCGAGTACGGCAAAATGATTTTGATTAGAGGGGTGATCGGCCCTGGCGGATGCGAGCCGAAGCTGAGCGGCGTGCCAACTGTCGGTGGAAAGTGGGAGCGGGCCGAAGGGGAGGGATGGCAGCTCGAATTCTCGCTCGATCGCTCCGGCCGTGCGATGCGCAGCCAGAAAGGCTTGCTCATTCATGATGGCCGTGTCGATGATTTTGCCGGAGCGTTGAAGGAGCGAAGCGGCTCGTGGCTCCAGGTCGACTGGCCGCAAGCCGGACAGCTGGTGTTTACAACGGATCGCCTGGGGACGATCCCGATCTACTGGGGGCTCAGGGACGGCAGGGCTTTCTTTGCCAGCCGGCTTACCGACATGGTCCGTTTCGGCTTCGACAGCCCGGATGCATTGGGCGTGATGCAGATGGTCATGCTGAATCAGTCAACGGGCGTGCGCACGGTGCTCGAGGGGGTCTCGTTGCTGCCCTGCGCCTCGACGGTGGCACTGTCCGTCCAGGGAACGAGCACGGCCTGCCGCTACTGGACCCCCTTCGTCACTGACGAGGCGGTTGCCAATGAGCAACAGTGGTTGGATGAAGGCCTTGAAGTGATCCGTGAGGCGAACCGGAAGGCGGTGCGGACGGCGATTCCCGGCAAGGTCGCCTGGCCCTTGACCGGCGGCCTCGATTCGCGCGGGAATTCCGGTTGTTGCGCCGACCTGATCGGCCCCGACGACCTGTTCTTCCACGTCGAGGACATGGGTGACTTCGAGTTGCCGATTGCGCGGCGGCTTGCCAGCGTGTACGGCAAGACGGTCCGCGAGTTCCATTCCTCCAAGTCGATGCGCGAAGCTGCACGGTCCGACCTCGATCTCGATTCGGGTGATCTCAACGTGGGGCACTGGCGTTTGCGGGGCACGGCGCAGGAACTCGCCGAAGAGCTCGGCTATTCGTCCACCGTTGATGGCTTCCTGCAGGGCATCCTGATGAACCCGGGCATGTTCTTCCATGAAGGAACTGTGTCGGATGCACGCGAGCGCTGCTTCAAGATGGCCAGTTTCCGTGCAGAGATGTTCAAGCTCGATCTGCAGGGCGCGCTGTTCCGCCAATTTCGTGAAGACTACGAGGCGACCTTTCCAGGTGGCCGTCATGGGCTGGATGCGAGCCAGCAGTTCATCATGGAGAATCGCAGCCGAAGGATGGTCTTCGGCATCGTCCGCTTGAACGCAAACTACCTCGATGTCCGGACTCCGGGAATGGACAGCGGACTCATCGATTATGCAATGCGCTTGCCCTGGAGCCTGCGTAAGGGGGCGATTGCGTACAAGAAAATCATTGGTATGATCGATCCCAGGCTTGCGGCGATCGACCACGACAAGACCGGCCTGCCGCTTACCGCTGGTGCCGAGGTGTCGAGAAAGCGCAAGATTGCGAAGTACGTCACCTACTATGTGAATCGGGTGTGGCCGGGTAAGCCTCTGCTCAAGGGCAAGGAAACTGCGTTCGAGCGGATGTTGCGGGCTGATGAAGCCTTCCGCACGGAAGTTTATGATGTGATTTCCGGGTCCAGCTGGATCGAAGAGATTTTCGGCTGGGACATCATCAAGGTCGTGGAGGGCCAGCGTTTCGGCCGAGGGCTTTCTTTTGACGGGGTCGGTGCGTTGCTGACCATTGCGCTGCTCGAAAGGGCGGGGAAGGATCAGACTCGCAAGTGAAAAGCCGCTGCGTGCCGGGCCGGCGCGCAGCCGACCGGGAAACCCGGCAGCGCCAGCCCGGTCAGGCGCCCGGGCGCGCGCCGCGCTATACCTGCGTGCTCACGCGCCGCCAGTCACGGCGCGGCTGACCTTGCGGACCGCGCGCGACGGCAGATTGCCGAGGAAGCGGCCGAGCGACAGCAGCCAGGGACCCGGGTCGGACAGGCTGGCATAGACGCCACGGATCCGGTGTCGCAGAAGTTGAGCAGGCGCATGTCGCAGCAGCCAGAGCACGGCGCCTGGGTCGCGCTCGCCGTTCATCCACAGATGGCTGCGTCGCTGCGACGGCGTTTGCAGCGGCTGCCGGGTCTGTGCGCGATACTCGATGAGAGTCATGTCGACGCCGTTGGCGGCGCACAGCCCGGCCCAGAAGTCGGTGCGGCCGACGGTCGGCTCGATCACCCAGTAGCGCCCCTGCGGATCCCGCTTGATTTCTAGCGATACCGGACCGGAGAGATTCAGCCCTTCGAAGAAGCGCAATGCGAGTGCGTGCACCTGATCATCCGGTTCGGACACCGCGATCGTGGTATGCCCCATCGGCCGCGAGCGCAGCTTGCGGCCCTCGAAGCGGGCGAGGACGCGGCCTTCGTCCAGATACAGGGCGCCAAAGCGGATCACCGTGTCGTCGCCGGGGATGAACTCCTGCACCACGATCGGCAGGCTGGCTTCCATGCGGGCACGTGCCGCGAGAAATGCCTCGAAGGAGGCCGAGACCTGGGTCTTGAACGCCGAAACCGGCCGGGTCGGCTTGGCGATCACCGGAAAGGCGGTCGATGTAAGCTTCTCCTGCGCCTCGGCAAAGTCCGAGACGAGGACGGATCTGGGATAGTTCAGCCCCGTTTCGCGGCAGCGCGCCTCGATGCGGTCCTTCGCCAGCAGTGGGGCAAGGGTTGCGGCCGCGTGCCCCCAGCTCAGGCGAAAGAGTTCCTCGAGGGTGGCGATGTGCCGACTCACCGTTTCGACCATTCGATCGTTGGTCAGCAGCAGCACCGGCCGCGCAGGCTCGCCGAGTTCCCGCGCGAGCGCAAGCAGCGCATCGATGAGACCATCGCCGTTGATGTCGGCCACAATGCGCACGGATGCGCAGCGGGTGCGTACGCCGGGCAGCGCTGCGTTGGCTTCGAGCGCGACCACCTGGATGCCGTCTCGGTGCAGGCTGCGAGCCATGCCCACGCCGTGTGCACACAGGCCGACCACGACGGCGGTAGAAGATCGGGGGGGTTCGGGCATTTGGTATCCGTGATGTTTTACCGCAATGTGGCTCGGCGTATTCTGTCACGAGAAGAGAGATTATACTCACGCGTTATTGCAGTGCAGCGCAGATCCGCACGTTTGGGAGTTGATGTTGAATATTCAAGCAGAAATCCTGTCCATCCTGGACGAAATCCTCAGCCTCCAAGGCCGCTCGGCGGCCATGACACCGGAAACTCCTTTGCTCGGAGCGGTGCCTGAACTCGACTCGATGGCCGTAGTCGGCGTGATCGGGGCGATCGAGGAGCGTTTCGGGATCTTCTTCGACGACGACGAGATCGACGGTCAGACCTTCGCGACCGTTGGTTCGCTGATCGAGGCGGTCGGGCTCAAAATCGCCGCCTGAGGCGCGCATGCCGGCGGTAATCGAAGCTTTCCATCTCCCCACGCCGACAGGTTTTCGTTTCTGCCTTTTGCGTCGTCCTGCCTGCGGCGAGTCCGGGCGCGGAACCGTCATTCATGTCCCTGCCTTTGCCGAAGAGTTGAACAAGTCGCGCCACATGATTGCGCTGGCGGCCGAAGCCTGGGCGCAACAAGGCTGGAATGTCCTTCAACTCGACCTGGGTGGTTGTGGCGACAGCGAAGGCGAGTTCGGCGAGGCGAACTGGGAAGGCTGGCTTGAGGACGTACGACTTGCCCATGAATGGGCGGAGCGCCACTGTGAGGGGCCGGTCTGGCTCTGGGGCTTGCGTCTCGGTGCATTGCTGGCCTGTGAGGCGGCAGCTCGGTGGCGTCTCGACTGCGGTCTGCTGATGTGGCAAGCGGTGCTGAGCGGAAAACAGCATCTGCAGCAGTTCCTGCGCTTGTGGCAGGCGGCGAGGATCATGGGCAAGGCCGGCGTAGCGCAGGAGGCCTCGCCGCAGCAGCGGCTCGCGGCGGGCCAGGCCGTCGAGGTCGCCGGCTACGAGCTTGCGCCAGCGCTCGCCGTCGGCATGGAGCGGGCACAGTTCGATGCGATCCATGCACCACACGGAGTGCATTGGTTCCAGATCTCCGCTGCGGCGACCACCGTATCGCCTGTGATCGAACGCCTGGTCGCGAAGTGGCAGGCGGCCGGGGTGGCGGTGAGCATGCATGCGGTGAGCGGGCCCCCGTTCTGGCAGACCCAGGAAATCGAACTCGCGCCGGAGTTGCTCGCTGCCTCGGCTGCGGCACTGACCGGGAAGGCTGCAGCATGAGCGAACTGCCACTGGTGTTCCATTGCGAAGGCTCGCCCCTGGTCGGAGTGCTCAGTCGGCCGGATCGGCCGGTGCGCCTGGGCGTGCTGATCGTCGTCGGCGGCCCGCAGTACCGGGCCGGCAGCCACCGGCAGTTCGTTTCGCTGGCCCGCGCGCTGGCGGCCGGCGGTTTTGCCTGCCTGCGCTTCGACTACCGTGGCATGGGCGACAGTGCCGCTCCGCAACGCCGCTTCGAGAGCGTGGACGCCGACCTGAAGGCGGCGATCGATGCCTTGTTCGAGGCTGTGCCGGAACTGGATGGTGTCGTCCTGTGGGGGTTGTGCGACGGGGCATCAGCGGCGCTGATGTATGCACCGCTGGATGTGCGAGTGGAAGGGGTGGTTGCGCTAAATCCATGGGTGCGCACCGAGGCCTCGCTTGCTGCGGCACGGATCGATCATTATTACAAGGGCAAACTGCTTTCTGTGCAGTTCTGGCGACGCCTGTTCGGCGGCGAAGTCAGGGTCGGGCACGCGCTCGCCGGGCTGGCTGGGGCACTGAAGCAGCGGCTGAAGGGAAAAGCGCGTAATGCAGCCCGTGGCTCAGCCCCAGCACGTACCTTCATCGAACGCATGGGCGAAGGCTGGCAGCGGCTGCGTGGCCGCGTGCTGGTGGGGCTCAGCGGCAATGATCTCACCGCGCGTGAATTCGCCGATTTCTGCCACGCGCACCCCATGTGGCGCGAGGCGGTCGAGCCGGGGCCGAACTTTTTCGAGCTTGCGGATGCCGACCATACTTTCTCCTCCCGTGACTGGAAGCACGCCATCGAGCAGAGGACGCTCGACTGGTTGCGGGCGCGCCTTGCATCATCCGTGACTCAGCCCTGCGACGAGCCGCATGCCGCGCAGGGGGTCGTACAATTTCAGAGGTCAGCATGAGCATCACCGGTCTTGTGAGCGTCGTCATTCCCGCCTACAACGTCGCCTCACACATTGCCGAGGCGATCGACAGCGTCCTGGCGCAGGACTATCCCCAGGTCGAGATCATCGTCGTCGATGATGGCTCGAAGGACGATACCGTCGAGGTCGTCGCCACCCGCTATCCGCAGGTCTCCCTGATCCGCAAGGAGAACGGCGGCGCGGCCACTGCGCGAAACGCAGGGATCCGTGCGGCCCGCGGCGAGTTCGTCGCCTTTCTCGACGCCGACGATATCTGGCTGCCGGGCAAGCTCACGGCGCAGATCGACTACTTCCGCGCCCATCCCGCTGTGGCGATGAACTGCACCGGCTTTTCGCAATGGGTGTCGGACGAGAAGGGCGTGTTTCCGGATCCTTCCTCGGTGATTCCCGATCAGGGGAAAGTGCCGGTGGATGCGATCGACAGCGAGTTCTCGGGCTGGGTCTACCACAAGCTGCTGTTGCGCAATTTCGTATGGACCACGACGGTGATCATGCGCCGCAGCCTGATCGACAAGATCGGCCTCTACGATGAGCATTTCCGCTTGGGCCAAGATTACGAATATTTCCTGCGAGCCTCGCGGGAAACCGAAATCCATCGCCTGTCGCGTGCCTATGCGCTTTATCGTCAGCATCCGGGCAGCGCGACCGCAGTCGGGCGGGATCACAACTATGCCGCAGACGTCATCGGGCGGGCGCGGGCGAAGTGGGGGCTGGCCAGTCCGAACGGCGAAGCGATCACGGAGTCCGAGATCCGCGAGCGCCTGCACAAGATTCACTTCATGTGCGGGTATCTTTTCCTGAAGCGCGGAATGGCCGCCAAGGCGCTCGACGAATTCCGCTCTGCCGTGAAGGAAAAACCGCTCCACCTGAAATCCTGGGCTTATGTTGCGGTTTCTGCATTGGCTGATCTGCGGGCTCGCTTCGGCAAGGCGGAAGCCCTCAAAGTCTGATCCAGAAGGGGGCGAAACGCTTCACCGCGAGGTGTGGCGGTAGAGTAGTGGCGCTCTCTGGTGGAGCCAGAGAACCGCTCCTAGCTCGTCGATCGGTGCGGGTACGACGTAGCCGTATTCCCCGAATGGCCAGTTTTCCTTGGTCCAGGTACGTATGCGTTTCCACTCGTGGCTATCTGGATTCATCTCCCAGAGCTCTCGTTCCTCGGTAATCAGGTAAAGGTAGTTTCCGGATACCGGGTCGTAAAAAAGATCGCTGTTCCTGATCGTCATCTTGAACGGAGCATCCGGGAGATGCTTCAGTTCGCCATTTCGCGTGATCAGGTCGACTTTCTGCATCGTGTGCGATCCGCCCGCGATGAGAAGATCTCCGCGCTTTTCGTTGTATTGCATTTGTGAATGGTAGCCGTGGACGGCCGAGCGACCCAAATTCTTCCATGCCTTGCCGTCAAATCCCCACAGTTGATGGCCTTTCCCCGTTCGATCGAGCAGAATCAGCATCTTCATTCCGCGATGCCACTCCATCGAGACCGCAGCCACGGTCTTCTCGCCGCCGCTCGGTAGATCCGGTAGGCGCTCCCAGCGCTTCTGGTCGATGA
Source organism: Thauera butanivorans NBRC 103042 (assembly GCF_001591165.1). GTDB lineage: Bacteria > Pseudomonadota > Gammaproteobacteria > Burkholderiales > Rhodocyclaceae > Thauera > Thauera butanivorans. The sequence goes on along the minus strand of NZ_BCUG01000026.1, from coordinate 65,690 downwards.
GGTAGCGGTAAAGCCCCTTCGAGTAACCGTCAACGAGGGACAAGTGGTAGTAATGACCGTTCTCCCAGTCGAGCGCATTGCGGCCGTAGGGGCGGCCGAACTGCTCAAACTGTGGAGGGGGTTCTCCCGCCCAGCCGAGTTCTTCCCAAGTATTCGTCCGCGCATCGTAGCTGATGAACTTCTTGTGCTGCCTTTTCCCTAGAAAGAATACCTTCTGGCGCTTGGGATCCCAGTGGGCGGTATCCGTCCAGCCGTCGATCTCGAGCTTGCGCCCGTCGGCGACCTCGACCCGCATGAAATCGTGCAAGCGCTTGTATTTCGGAGGGACCACGGTTTCGAGCCGGCCGAACTCGCCTGGCTGGAGCGATTGGGCGAGGCGGCCAATTTCGGTCTGTTCGAGCGATGTGGTGGCGGATGCGCCCATCGACAGGATGCTGCAGGCGATCAGTGCCGCGACTCTTGTCAGTTTCTTCAATGTCACTGCGCGTGCTCCTTCCTTCAGGGGGCCGCTGTAGCTTGCAGCGCGGAAATGGACGATGGTGGGTCGCCCCTTTTGAGCTGAAACATCCAGGTGCTGCGTCCCTGCGCAAGCACTTGTGGTGCCAGTGCCCGCGCCGGGAGCTCAGACAAGGATGAAGGCGGCAAACTGTCGATCCAGATGGAAGAGTGCTCGCCTGCTTCGCCTGGGCCAGCCGTTATCCATTCGGTGAGCGCCTTCCCTGTCGTATGCCCCAAAGGGTTCAGATATACGACGTCGTCCAAGACCCCGTTATCGAGGTCCAGGTTAACTGCAATGGCGAGCCCGGTCCGTGAGAAATTGATCTCCAAATGTGCCGTGAGCCGCTCGAGTTTCCGGCGGCGAAGCGCCGTCTTGCGACCGAGCGCTCCTCCCAGAATACGCCAGTCCAGCGTGGCGAGAGCGCGTTGCCAGGGAGTTCCGGGTGTTGGACGAAAGAGCTCGTTTGGCTGGCCCATGAGCGCTATGGTCGTCATCGCCGCACTTTCTGAGATCGCAACACGCTCGAAACTGTCGATCGCGTAGATCGTATCTCGCACCTTCAACAACGGTGTCCATCCTGCGAGCACTGGCGAGGTGGTCAGTGCCTTGCGCGCCGTCCTGACAGGCGGGGCCGCCAGCGGAGGGCCGTCTCGAAGGCGAAGATGGATGAGTACCCCCCCCGCGTAGCGGAAATCGGCTTCGTTGCGGCTGTAGGCCTGGGGAGGCTGCCCCCGGGTCGAAACCAGGGCGTTCAGCCCGTCTTCGGTCCGAAGGTAGGCCAGTCCAGCCTCCTCATCGTGGAACAGGCCCGTGCGTGCTGCCGTCCAGCGCGTGTCGCAGAGCGGAGTGGGGCGCGCACGCCTGTCCTTGAGGGTGCGCGCGGCAGCGATGATCGCGGCCGCCCAGGCGTTGTAGACCGACAGGTGCATGTAGCCGTCCCAGCTCGCCGTGCCCGACCGGGGGCCCGCAGGAGTCAGCCAGAGCAGGCCGTCGGGACGATGCTGGGCTTCAAGGCGATCACATAGCGCGGCGATCGGCTGCTGCCAGACATCGTCCTCGCTGCCCATCAGGATCAGGCTCGCGATCAGGCAGCCGTCGCCGAACAGCCCATGTGTGGTACGACCGAAGCCGCCAGCGTAGCCTGCCGGATCCCAGCAATGCACCAGCCAGTCGAGCATGCGACAGGCATGATGAGCGAGTTCCGCATCGTCGTGGAACCAGCAGGCCAGGGCGGTGAGATAGAGCGCCTTATGATGGTAGGCGAGTGGTGTCGAGAAGTGCTCGCGCGGCTTCGCAGGGAAATCGATGAAGCCGCCCTTGGTCGTTGTCCAGCGCTCGAGCAGCTTGCATAGGCGACGGCTTTCGAGCGCCTTGCGGTGGGCGGGCGCCTCGATCAGGCGGCAGGTCTGTGCGAGCAGCGACCAGTTGTTCGAGGGGTAGCGGCGGCGCAGGCGGCAGCGGGCAAGGCCGGCCTCGATCATCGCCTCGTCGCTCGCAGTGAGGCCGCGCCCGGCGAGCACGATGCGCAACAGCAGCAGCGCGAGCCGGTTGAAGGGCAGATGTCCCAGACGTTTGGCGTCGAGCGCGAGCCAGGCTTGCAGTGCCTTCCGGCCGACTGCCCAGTCGTTCTCACTGCGGCAGGCGAGCGCGAGGGCCGCGTACAGTTGGCCGTAGTGGTCGGCCGGGCTGGGCTTGTCGTCGGCCGGATCGAACAAGCCGATGCCGGGCCGGATCTGCTCGCCCAGCGCAGCGGTGAGTCGATTGAGCAGGGAATCGAGCGCCGCGTTCGCCACCATCCTCAGCCGCCCACTCCATGAGGAAGCACCAGGCTGCGCAGCAGGCGCAGGCCGAAGCGGGCGGGTGTCTCGTCCCACGGCGTGAAGCGTGGCAGTTCGTGGATGCCGCTGTGACGGTCGGCCGCCGCCGGGCGGGTCGACACCGCCGCTTCGAAGCCGCAGCCGGCGACGATGTCTGCATGGGTGCCATCGTAATCCTTCACCGGCCGGCCGTTGGGATAGGCGAAAACACGCATCGGCTCACCGAGCAGGGCCTCGAGCTTTTCCTTGCCGAGCTGGATCTCGTGCCGGGCCTCGTCCGCCGTCTGCCGTGCAAGGATCGGGTGGGTGTCGGTATGACCGCCGATCTCCATGCCGGCGGCGTGAAGCGCGCGCAGTTGGTCGCTGCTCATCATCAGATCGTCCGGCAGCCGGATGCCGAAGTCGGCGGCGAGCTTTTCCACCGCCGGCAGGCGCTGCTCGGGCGGCTGGTACTTGAAATGGCCGATCAGCCTGCTCATCAGTGCGCGACGGTCCTGCACCGTGTCGACCGAGTGCACGCCGAGGCCGATCGAGCTCAGGTCGCAGGGACCGGACGGCACCGCCTTGGCGAACTCGATCAGGGTGTCGTTGAACATCCGTCCGCCGTCGAGGTAGGCGGTGGCGATGAAGAAGGTGCTGGACAGGCCGAACTCGCGCAGGATCGGCAGGGCGACGGTGAAATTGTCGGCGTAGCCGTCGTCGAAGGTGATGCAGGCTGCGCGCGGCGGCAGGCTCCCCTCACGCAGCCGGTGTGCCGCCTCGCGCAGTGACAGTACGTTGAAGTGGCTGGCGAGCAGGCCCATCTGCCAGCGAAAGGTGCCGGCATCCGGGTCGCCGGTGCGCAGCGGGTCGGGGGTGGGTAGCACACGGTGGTAGATCAGGATGGAAAGCTTGCCCCGCTTGCCGCCGGGTGAGGCCAGACCGAGTGCGGTCTTGAGGCCGGGAACGGTGATTGTGGTACGCGTCATGCCATTACCTCGCCGGATGTGGACTGAGCTGGTGCGGCGGGTTCGACCTTGCACACGATATGGCGAAACTTGCCGTTGCCTTCGGCGTGGATTTCGGCGACCTGCTCGATATCCACCTGCAGCGACGTCCCCAGCAGGTTGCGCAGGTGCTGGGCGAGACCGTCCAGCGAGGGGGCCGGCAGGGGCGCGCTGGCGGAGAGACGGACGCTTACCCGCTCGCGCGCTTCCTGCACGATGCGGTAGGCCTCGAGGCCCGGGAGTTCGCGCAGGGCGTGGTTGACCGCACTGCCGTGCACCCAACTGCCGTCGAGCGCGACCAGGCCGTCATTGGCACGCCCGCTGAGGTGCTCGATGAGCGGCAGGCCGCGTCCGCAGGGGCACGGGCGGTTGCTCAGGACGCCGCGATCGCCGGTGCGGTAGCGGATGAAGGGAAACTCGGGGCCGGCGAGGTTGGTGACCAGGATGTCGCCCTCCACACCTGCGGGCACGGGGTGTCCGGCCTCGTCCACGATCTCGACGATCACTTCCTCCGCCGTGATGTGCAATCCGCCATGTGGACATTCGCGTGCGATGAAACCGGCATCGCGCGCGCCGTATTCGTTGGCGACGCCGCAGCCGAAGACTTCGCTGATGACCTTGCGCCATTCGGGGCGAAGGACTTCCGAGGTGCAGAAGGCGACGCGAATGCCGAGGTCGTCCATGCGGCGGCCTTGCTCGCGTGCCCTGAAGGCAACGCGCGAGAGCGCCGAAGGGTAGCCGAACAGCATCGCAGGGCGAAATTCACGCATTTCGTCGAGGATCGCGTCGAGGCGGCCGGGATTGAGGTCGCGGGCCGGAACGAGGCGCGAGCGCAGCACGCGGTCGCGCAGGGCGCGGAGGCGGTCCTGTGTGGCGGCTTCGAGCGGCGAACCCCACAGCACCAACTCGCGGTCGCCGATGTCTACGTTCCACCAGCGCGTCGCCCGCCACTTTGCCGCGATGTCGAAGCTGATGCGGTGCTTGCCGAGCAGGAAATGGAGCGGCTCGCCGGAAGAGCCGCTGGTGGAGTGGCGTGCAAGGCCCTGCGCCCCTTCCGCCTGCCAATCTGCCGAGTGAGCACGTATGAGCGCCTTGTCGGTGGGCGGCAGCAGTGCAAGCGCCTCGCGCGTGCCGAAGTCGGCAATGTCGAGCCCGTTTTTGCGAAAGTGTTCACGGAAGTAGGGAACACGTGCGGAAACCGATGCAAGAAGCTCGCGCAACCGAGCAAGCTGCATGGCTTCGAGCTGCTCCCGTTTGTGCCACTGGCTCTGCTCCAGTTCGCCGAGGATGGCACGTGTGTCGTGCCGCTTGAGGTGTTCGTGAAGTGGAAACAGCAGCCTGCTGACCAGCGAGGTGTACAAGGTCATGGATGGATCTTGGATTGGTTTCGTTACGTCGGGCTGGCGCACCGTCGGCCTATTGTATGATGGTCGGCAAATCTGGCGGGTAGGAATTCCTACTCGACCGCCATCATAATTTGGAAACGGAGTTGAAGATGACCAACCTAAGCCGACACGCCCGAGCGTGGATCGTCTCGGTTGTGCTTTGCGCGGCATCGCCGTTTGCATTCGGCCAGACGGCATGTGCCGACCCATTCTCCGACGGTTCTTCGCCGGCGGACTACCGGACGGCATCGGAGGCGGCGCGGCGGCTCGTCGAACGTGTACATTTCACTGACGATGTGAGGATGATGCGGCGGGGCGGGTCCACCAACCAGATCGCCGCCGATATCGCCTACACCTTGCGGAAATTTCCCAATCACCATGAGGCGCTGATGACGATGGGAAACTATTCGTTTAAGGTGAAGCTCAACCCGCCTCCTGGTGCTCAATACACCGTGGAATGCTGGTTCGATCGTGCGTTGCGCTTCGCGCCCGACGACGCGATGGTCAAGACGGTCTATGGTCTCTATCTCATCAAGCGTAACAAGCACAACGATGCCATCGCGCAACTCGAAGCGGCGCTGGCGCAGGCGGGCGACAATGCCAATGTGCATTACAACCTCGGTCTGGCGTATTTCGATCTCAAACAGTATGACAAAGCCCTGGCGAATGCCCATGCAGCGTACCGGATGGGTTTTCCCTTGCCTGGCCTGAAGAACAAGCTGGTGCGTGTCGGTGCATGGCGCGAGCCCTGAGTCAACCGTGCCATGGGTATGGTGGGTTTGCGTGCGCAAGTTGGTGCCAATGTCCCTGCCGTTACCGAGGGTTTCGGTCACGTCGGCAAGCTCGTTCATGAGGCTTAACTCATAGAGGTAAGCCCCCGGCTGTGCCGGGGGACTCCCCAAGGTTTGACCTTTACGACGGTCGGCGTGAATTTCTGATCTCTGCCAAGAGAAAGGAGATTCACGATGAAAGAGTATCAGAGCCTGAGCGAAACGAGATGGGACTGTAAGTACCACGTGGTGTTTATCCCGAAGCGACGCAAGAAGCGGGTATTCGGGGCGCTGCGTCGTCACTTGGGCGAGCTGTTGCCGCAATGTGCTCGAGGTGTGTCCTGATAGCGTAGCCAAGGTGCAAAAGTGGGGCGAAAGACCTGCACAGCGCCTTGCTTTGAATGAAAAGCACCAATCTATTACGGATCTGCGTTGCAGATTCAGGAGCCACGGCCAGAACGGCCCGTTGGAGGGCTTCCAGTGCTCTGTGGGCGCCCAGCTGAGCCAGGCATGCATGGGACGGTAGTCATGCATTTGGTATGCGGAGCACGGAACGGTTCAGTCCTGCCCGACCGAGGTGAGGAGTCTTGATCGAAGTTCGGCGAGATGTTGCTCGAGATTCTCAATCGACAAGCGGATGCCTGGGGAGAGCGGGAAATCTTCAGTCACACAGCTTCGGTTTAGCAGCTTTGCTAGCATCAACTCTCCCATCTCGCGTTTATAGTGGGCAGGTTCCCAGTACCAGTGGATACTTGTGCCGCGCTCACTGCGCTCCGGAGGTGTTTCGTTAGAGTAGGCGTCCACACTGTTGAAGTCCCAGAGCGGCACGCTGAAATCGTTGGCAATCCGGGTGATGTGTCTTTTCCAGCTCTCAAGCTCGGTCCACAGCCCCGCAGAGTAGATGGTTCGGAAGTAGTCCACATGATAGGGATTGATGAACAGGATGATTTCCACCTTTTCGGCTTCAGACCAGGCGAGAAAGTTTTTTAGAGCTTCAAAGTCGGTGGAGTGCTCCTGACCCGCGGGGAAAAGGCCAAGACCCGGTTTGTCCAAGCGCGCAGCCAGTTCGTCGTTTTTTTGCTTGAAGAGCACGAACTGCCCTTCATTGCGGACGATTGCTTCGTAGTCGTTTCCGGGATTGAAGCCATCAGTGCGTCGGTCGGTGATGAAGGGCGTACGTTGCTGGATGACGGTCAGAAGTGAGTCGGCCAAGGTGCTGAGTGAGAAAAGCGCGCTCAACTTGTCTTGTGCCTGGGTACTGATGATCTTCCAGGGGCTGCTGTTTTCACCGGGGATGTCGAGCCGGCCGGCATAGCTCGCCGACATGTGAGCCCAGTCTGGCGGAAATGTGTCGCTTGGGGTGGTAGTGTCGGTCAGGAAATCAAGAAAGTCGACGGCGAGCAGAACTTTCTTGCCTTTGCCAGCAGAGAGCGCGTGCTTGGCGTACTGCGTCTGCATGTAGAAGCCCGCGCCCGGGATACCGCTGTTGAACACGGGTTTGTCTTCTTCGGACCAGCACGCGCTTTGTGGGTCGAGGCCGAGTTCAGGGCGGGAGTTTCCCGCGATGACGGTTGTAGGGCCAAGGACCGATGCCATGTAGGGCTTGGTCGTGCGGACGCGCTCGCCGGCAGTGGGTTTGCGGGCGTTGATACCATCCACTCGGGGTGTTCCGAACAACCCGTAGGGGTCGATGAGGTAATTGATGCCGGCGGCCAGGGCGCAGCTGATTGCAAAGCTGGCGGCGAGTACGATCAGGAAGCGGCGGTACTGAGATGCAGTGTCCATGACAGCTCAGAACTGGAAATAGAGGAATTCGGAGATACTGGTCATTGCGAGCACGCCAAGACTTGCCAGCGCGCTCAGAGCGATCGCCCAGTATGAAGTGGCTTGCCATGCGATCCGATTCTTGAAGGTACGCAAGGGTTGTATTTCGTCGTCGTGTTTGGTCTGATGAAGATGCAGGCCCGGATAGAAATTACGCATGATTTCCTGGGTATTCGGCATGACCAGCACGATGGGAGTCAGGATGATGATCCACAACCAATTGAGCACGAAGAGGGAGCCCCCGCCGAGATAGGTCTGGAAGCCGATATTTGCGAGCAGGGGCCACAGGCTGCCTAGCTGCGCCGCCAGTGCGTTGGGCAAAGCGATGCCATTGACACCGGCCATCCCCCTCAAGATCGCTGCTGCTGCGTCAACACTGCCTGCACGGAAGAACACCCAGCCGATGACGACTGCGATGAAAGTAAGTGTCCATGAAAGTGCTCTGGTCACGCTGGCTGGTACTGCGGGAGAAGGGAAGAGTCGGTTGGCAATGTGACGCCAGGCATGATTGATGCAGAGGTAGAGTCCATGGAGGGCGCCCCACGCGATGAAGGTCCAGCCTGCACCATGCCAGAGTCCGCCGAGAAGCATGGTCAGCATGAGATTACGGTAGCGCTTGAGCTTGCCGCCTCGATTGCCGCCGAGCGCGATGTAAAGATAGTCGCGCAGGAAGGCCGACAAGGTCATGTGCCAGCGACGCCAGAATTCGATGATGTTGGTTGCCTTGTAAGGCGAATGGAAGTTGACCGGCAGAACGATGCCGAACATCCGGGCAGCGCCGACTGCCATGTCGGAATAGCCGGAGAAGTCGAAATACAGTTGAAGTGTGTAGGCGAGTGCGCCACCCCATGCTTCGAAGAAAGTCAGCGTGCCACCAGTTGCTGCAGAGTTGAAAACTGGACTGGCATATTGGGCGACGCCATCGGCCAGCACGGTTTTCTTGAACAGGCCGAGGGCGAAGATGCTGAGCCCGATTGCGATGTTCCATGCCTGAGGACTCAGGGCGCCAGGCCGCATGAACTGCGGCAACATGTCGCGGTGATGTACGATCGGTCCAGCGATGAGTTGGGGAAAGAAAGTGATGAAAAGAGCGTAGTGAGCGAAACGATATTCGCGCGCCTGCCCCTGGAAGGCATCCACCAGGTAAGCAATCTGCTGGAAAGTGAAGAACGAGATTGCCAGCGGGAGAATAACGGTTTCGAGGTGAAATTGAGTGCCTGCGACAGCGTTCAGGCTGTCGACGGCGAAATTCGCGTACTTGAAGTAGCCCAGCAGCCCCAGGTTGAAGACGACACCTGCTATCAGCCAGCGCTTGCCGGCTGTTTGACGGCCGAGCCGATGGGCCTGGCCCAGTATCAGGCCGAAGCCGAAGTTGGCGATAGTCGATGCCAGCAGCAACAACAGATATATCGGCTTCCACCAGCCATAGAAGAAAAGCGATGCCAGTACGAGCCATGCGATGGCCGGTTCACGTCCTTTGCGGGCAATCCAGAAATAGATGGCGAAGGTGACAGGCAGGAACAGGAAAAGGAACTCGTAGGAGTTGAAGAGCATCGGCCTGTGTCTCGATGGTTACTGAGCTTGCATTTCGAGTAGGCGATGATCGCTGATGCAGATGTGTTTGTCAGCAGGGGGAACACGGGCCCTGTGCAGATGGGATGTGGTAGGGGGCTGCTGCTTACTGTTTCCGCGAAGGCATGCCGGGCCGGATGACGAAACCCAAAATGAGCGCCAGAGCTGGATCGGTACTTTCGGCTGTCCTGCCGACGATGAAGATCTGGGCAGCCTCGATGATGGCGAGACAAATTGCCACCGCAAAAGCGGCGGGCATCGGTCGGGCGCCGTGCCAGGCCATGAGCAGGATCAGTGCGCCGTAGAAGTAGACCTTTTCGACCAAGCTCATGAGGTTGTTGCCCATGTCGCCTTCGAGCATGCCGGTGAAGGGAATCCAGTGGAATGCCTGGGGAGTGCTCTGCATGGAGAAGGGCGACAGGCCGGATACGAACAGGCTGAGCAGCATGGCGACGATCAGGGCGGGCAATGCGGTTGGTTTGCTGCGCCAGGGCAGCATGGCGATGGCCAGGCCGAGTCCGAGCACATTGTTGAGCGAAATGCTGGCGCCGACGATCATGGCCTTGGCGGCAACGATGGCAAGGGCCGCTGCGGCCAGAGTCGGGGCAGTGCCGTGCTTGACGAGGACATGTTCCGACAGTTTGAAGAAGGCGGCCCAGGCAACAGCAGTGTGCAGCGTGCGGGCGATGTCCAGCTGGGGTGACAGCAGGAGCGGCTTCAATGCGTTGATGACGTTCTGCAGATCGATCGTCGGTACGAGTGGAAACCACTGGTAGGTAAACCAGCATAGCATGAGGCTGGCGGGAAAAAGCGTCGATGGGCTTTTGCTGCCGGCTGTGGAGGGGAGCAAGGGCGCGGCCAGGCGGGCTGCGGCGACGCCCAATGCCATGCCGGCAATGTTGATGACGACGTCGCCCAGGACCGGCACGCGGCTGGGCAGCCACAGCTGGACGATTTGCAATACCAGCGCCAGCGCGGCGCCCAGCCAGAGCAGGCGCATGAGCGCCGGTTTCGTACGGGCGTGCAAGGCTGCGATGAAGCCGTAGGGGGCGAACAGCAGCAGGTTGCCAACGAGATCGCCGCGCCCCATCGCCAGCTCAGGACTGGTGAAGAGCGCAATGAACTCCTCCAGACCGGCCGCGTGTGGCGAGAAGTCGAAAGGGTATACCGAGCCGTACGCAATCAGTACGGCAATGAGTACGAGCAAGGCCCCCATTTGGTGCAACGGTCCTCAGACCAGCACTTCCGTTACCGAGGGATGTCCCAGGAAGCGTTGCGGGCTGGCACTGGCGCCATAGGCGCCCGATTGGTAGATGACGACCAGATCGCCCGGCTCGGCAGCCGGCAGGTTCATGCGGTCGGCCAGCAGATCGAGCGGCGTGCACAGCGGGCCGACGATGGAGACGGTTTCCTGCCTGGTGGCGCCCATGCGGTTGGCGATGGCGGCGGGATAGTTCTTGCGGATGACCTGGCCGAAGTTTCCGGAAGCCGACAGATGATGGTGCAGGCCGCCGTCGGTGACGAGGTAGGTATGGCCGCGTGAGATTTTCTTGTCGATAACCTTGGCGACATAAAGGCCGGCTTCACCGACCAGATAGCGGCCCAGTTCGATGACGATTTCAGCTTCAGGCAGAACCTGCCTTGCTTGTTCGATGATGTCGGCAAGGTTGGCGCCGATGGGGGCGAGGTCCAACGGCTGTTCGCCGGGGAAGTAGGGAATGCCGAAGCCGCCGCCGAGGTTGAGGAACTTGACGGGCGAGGGCGCGTGTTCCGCCAGCCGGCGGGCCAGCGCGTAGCTCTTTTGTTGTGCTTCGATGATGGCCTCAGGCTTGAGGTTTTGCGAGCCGGCGAACAGATGGAAGCCCTCGAAAGCCAGTCCGGCGCGGCCGATTCCGGCAAGCAATTCCGGTACCTGTTCGGCGTCGACGCCGAACTGCTTGGGGCCGCCGCCCATCTTCATGCCGGAGGACTTGAGTTCGAAATCGGGATTGACGCGCACCGCAACGCGTGCCGGCAAGCCGAGCGCCTGTTGCGCGGCGGCCAGCAAGGGCACTTCGCGGAAGGATTCGACGTTGATGAGGATGCCGGCGGCGACGGCCTGGTGCAGTTCGGCCTCGGTCTTGCCCGGTCCGGCAAAGCTGATTTCGCGCGGATCGGCACCAGCGTCCAGCGCCACCATGAGTTCGCCGGCCGAGGCCACGTCGATGCCGTCGACCAGGCGCGCCATGTGGCCCACCAGGGCGGGCATCGGGTTGGCCTTCATCGCGTAGTGCAGCTTGACGGCCTTGGGCAGTGCAGCGCGCAACTGAGCCACGCGGGTGTCGAGCAGATTGCGGTCGTAGGCATAGAACGGTGTGCGGCCGACGCGGGCGGCGATGCGGCTGATCGGCTGGCCGTTGATGAGGAGCTCGCTGCCTTCACGAAGGAACTGCGACATCGGAGTATGGACGGGGGCCTGGCGTGCTTCGGTCATGTCGGGATGGGTTTCGTTTTCAGAGGACGATCGGTCAGTCGTTCAGATGCTCACGCATCCAGAATTCCATCATCATGATGATCCACACCATTTCACCATAGTAGCCGGGGTGAGCCGGAAGGTGGGTTCGCAACAGCTCATCGATGAAATCCGGACGGACGACGCCGCGGCTGCGGAAGCTGTTCAAGGCGTCGTTGGCCAGCGCCTTCAAGCCGGCATGCTGGCAGACCCATACGCCGAAAGGCAGGCCGAAGCCGTGTTTTTTCTTGGCGATGATCTCGTCGGGCAGGAAGCCGCGCAGGGCTTCCTTGAAGAACCAGCGCAGGGTCAGGCGCTTGAGCTTCCATTCCGGCGGCAGACCGGTGGAGAAGTCGGTGAGTTCGTCGCTGAGCAGCGGGAAGGCGACATCCACGCCCGCCAGCTGCGTGGTGCCGATGACCTTGGGCAGGTCGTTGTCGGCGAGGGTGTATTTCCAGTCGTAGTTGAGCAGGCGGTTGATGTGCGAGCGGGCGTTGGTCGCCTGCCAGACTTCGCGCTGTTCACGTTTTGGCTGTTCGAGATCGATGCGGGCGAGGAAGTCGGGCTCGAATACGGTGTCCATGCCCAGGCGCACCAGCATGTTGTACATGTGGATGCGGTCGGGCATCGGCACGCGCGCCTGTTCGACGTAGCTGACGCCCTTCTTCACCACCGGGATGCGGTCCATCCCCGGCAGCGCCAGCGTGGGTTCGAGCAGGCCGCGGCGCACGAGGCCCGGAATGCCTTCGTACCAGCCGAACACGCGCTGCTTGGCATAGCGGGTGTTGCCGCCGAAGAGTTCGTCGCCGCCGTCGCCGGCGAGCATCTTGTCGATGCCGTCCTCGCGGGCCCGGCTGGCGCAGATCCATGCCGGCACTGCCGACGAATTGCCGAAGGGCTGGTCGTAGTGGGTGGCGACCTTGGGGATGCCGTCGAGAAGGTCGTCAGGTGTGACGTAGTATTCCCGGTGATCGGCGCCGAAGCGCTTGGCGGCGATGCGGGCGTACTCCATCTCGTCGTAGCCGCTGGCATCGAAGCCGATCGAGTAGCTGCGGGCGGGCTGGCCGAGGACCTTGCACAGCATGCCGGTGACGGTGGAACTGTCGGTGCCGCCGGACAGGAAGCAACCGACGTTAGCGCCTTCGGCTTCGCGGCGCACGCCGTCTTCGATGATCTGCAGGAATCGCGCCTTGGATGCTTCGAGATTCGGCCGGGCGTCCTCGTCGAAACGGGGTTGCCACCAGCGTTTGCATTTTGCCTTACCGTCCTGCCATTTGAGCAGATACCCCTGCGGCAACCGATACACGCCTTCGAAAATGGTCGTGGGTGCCGGAATCATGTGGAAGAAGAGGTAGTCGAATACTGCTTGGGATGAGGCTTGCCGGCGGATGCCGGGAACGGCGTTGGCACGGTCGGAGAAGTGTAGCCGTCCGTCGCGCTCGGCATAGCAAACCGGCCAGGTGCCGAACCGGTCGGTGGCGAGCAGTGCTTGGCGACCTTCCAGCCCGACGAGGAGGACGCTGAAGCGGCCGTTCGCTTGCTGCAGGGCATCGTCGCCGTGGCTGCGAAAGGCCTGTGCCCAGGCTGCTGCGGCTCCGCGTTGCTCCCTGGTCTGCTGCAGGGTAGGATCCTTGAAGTGAGGATCACCGAGTGCAAGGCAGATTTGGCCGCCGTCCTGGAACACTGCCACGTCGGCCCTGTAGCCGATTGCGCCTCGCGGAAGCTGGAGCCGCGCCAGTTGGTCGGAGAAGCCATTGCTTGCATCCGTGATTCCGTCGGAAGCATGAAGAACACCACAAAACCGCTCTAGCACACCGTACTCCGTTGGCCGTTGGGGCCGAGAAAGATCGAAAACCCACGGATGATGCCGCATGGGACATGAATTGTCAGTGATGCTCGTTATCTCCTCGCGACATTGGTTCGCCGCGATGCTCAGTTGTCTCCTTGCAGTGCGCCGGGCAGCCAGTTCTGCGGGGGAGCAAGCGGCCGCGTCCCCAGGGGCAGGGAGAATTCGGCTTCTGGCGCAAGCGGCAGGCCGCGAGCCATGCCGGGCGGTACGGTGAATCTGCGCAACAGGCTTGCTCCGCGAGGATGGAAATCCAGCATTTCGGGATCACGCAGCCCCCTTGGCGGCAATGGGATATTGCCTTGGAAGTCACCGCTGGCGCTGAGTGCGAATGCGCCGATGCCAACCGTAATGTTGTTGATGCCAAGAATTTCGACGTCAGGTGGCAGCCTGTCGGTGAATGTGCGCAGGAACCAGGTGCCGGTCATCCGGTCGCTGAGCAATGTGTTGTGCGACAGGAAGAGTGCATTCTCGGGCCAGACATGGCCTTCGGCGCCATAGGCAACCACGGTGGCGTTTTGCGTTTTGGCGCTCTGGCCGATGATGTTGCCGATGACGACTGCCACACCGCCGTTGGGAAACTCAAGCTCGTAGGAGGCTTCGCCGAGTGGACCGTCATACAGCAGATTGTAGCGGATGTCATTGTAACGAGCACGGGTCTTGACCAGATGGCCACGGTAGCCTTGATGGAAGCGGCTGCCGCTGAGTTCGAAGCGGGCAATGCGGCCGACGTAGAGCAGATGGGGAAGTGAGTGCTCCTGATGCGGTGCCTGGGCAAAGAGGCTGTCGCGGACGATGAGCGTTGCATCCTCGACGTTGGAGGTGAGAATGCCAGTCTGATTGTCCATGAAAACGCAGTTGCGCACCTCAAGACGGCCGCGTTCGAAGCGGATGCCTGCACCGTTGCCAGCTCTGGCCCGAGTGCCACGGAATTCGAGATTTTCGACCTGTATATCGCCGTTGCGGATGACCCAGATACCCTTGCCTTCGGCGGTCTTGCCGTCGGCAAGGAGTACGGGACGTTCGCCAACTCCGCGAATGTGCAGCCTTTTCTGCTTCCAGACCGCGACGTCGCCTCTGTACTCTCCTGGCATTATTTCGATGGCGTCGCCGTCCTGAGCAGCCCTGGCAGCGTCGGCGATGCGTTCGAATTGCTCGCCGGGGCCGACGCGGATGACAGCCGCGCTCAGATCGAACGACAGGGTGGCCGCCAAGGTGAGCAAGCAAGCGCTCAGAGTCTTGGCTGCACCAACTCGGATCAGGGGTGCGATTACCGGATTGTGTTTGGTGAACACTGGACTGAAGTTGTAGGTGTGCGTTCAGACCTCGCTCGCCAGCGTCTTGCGGTCGATCTTGCCATTAGGGTTGCGCGGCAGTGGTCCGTCGCGAACTTCGATGCGGCTCGGCACCATGTAGGCCGGCATGCGCTGGCGGCATTCCGCCAGCAGGGCTGCGCTGTCGAGCGTGCCGCCCTGCGGCGGGGTGGCAATGACGGTGATGCTCTGGCCGAGCGTGTCGTGTTCGACGCCGAAGGCGGCGCATTCGCCGACCAGCCGGGTGGCGTAGAGGATTTCCTCGACTTCGGTGGGGCTGACGCGGTAGCCCGAGGTCTTGATCATCTCGTCGCGGCGGCCGATGAAGTACAGGAAGCCTTCCTCGTCGCGACGCACGGTGTCACCCGAGAATACCGCCAGTTCCGGCAGGACGAGGCCCCTCTGGCGGCCGGGCGCATGGCTGGGCAGCGGCTTGAAGCGTTCGGCGGTCTTCTCCGGGTCGTTCCAGTAGCCCATCGCCACCAGCGCGCCGCGCTGGACGAGTTCGCCCGGTTCGTTGGGCGCGCATTCGCTGCCGTCCTCGCGCAGCACGACCACGTCGGCGTTCGGGATGGCCTTGCCGATGGAGTCGGGCCGGCGGTCGGCTTCCTCGGGCGGCAGGTAGGTGGCGCGGAAGGCTTCGGTGAGGCCGTACATCAGAAAGGGTTTGGTCTTCGGCAGCATGCTGCGCAACTTGGTCAACGTCTCCAGCGGCATGCGTCCGCCGGTGTTGGCGATGTAGCGCAGATGTTCGGTGACGGTGTCGGGCCACTGGAGCTGCGAAAGCTGGATCCACAGCGGCGGAACGGCGGTGAGGCCGGTGACCTTTTCCTTTTCGACCGCCTTCAGCACGTCGCGCGGCAGCAGGTAGTTGAGCAGCACCACGCGCGCACCACTGTGGAAGGCGGTGCTCAGTTGCGAGAAGCCGGCGTCGAAGGACAGCGGCAAGGCTGCCAGCAGGGTGTCGCTGGCGCGGTTCTCGAGGTACTGGGCGACGCTCTTCGCGCCCGCGACCATGTTGCGGTGCGACAGCACGACGCCCTTCGGCCGGCCAGTACTGCCCGAAGTATACAGGATGGCGGCCATGTCGGCGTCGATGACGCGGTGGCCAGGGGTGGCGGGTGCGGCGAGCAGATCGCCCAGGCGGTGCACCGAGGCGCCGGGCAGGGAAGGCAGTTCGGCCGGCGCGCCGGTCAGTACGACGTGGCGCAGGTCGTGGCAAGTGCCGAGTGTGTCGGCCAGGGAGGCGAAGCGTTCGGGCGAGGTCAGCAATACGCGGACGTTGCAGTCCTGCAGGATGTAGCTGACCTGTTCGGCTTTCAGGATGGGGTTCACCGGCACGAACACGCCGCCCGCGGCAGTGGTGCCGAACATGCCGACGACGGTTTCGATGCGCTTGTCCAGATAGATGCCGACGCGCTCGCTTCGCTCCAGCCCCAACCGCCGTAGGCCCGAGGCGAAACCCTGGAGCTCGGCAGCGAGCTGCGCATAGCTCCTGTGTTCGGCGCCGAAGCTGAGCGCGGGAGCTTCGGCGTTGCGTTCGGCCGAGGCGAGGATGAGCTGGTGCAGCAGGTGGGTGTGGTTCATTTCAGATTGTTCGGACAGGCTGGAAAATTGCGCAACGCATAGGGTAGCGCCTCGGCATGTGAGGCACAACGCGCCGGTCACCTTGGCGCACGCGGGGTTTGCTGTTAACGTCGCTGCGCCATTGTCGTTCAGGACCGCCGTGAGCATTGTGAACCTTTACCTGCCTTCACCAAACTTCGACGAGCGTCCCGAGGGCGAAAGTATTCGCCTCATCGTCGTGCACGCGATCAGCCTGCCGCCGGAGCGGTTCGGCGGGCCAGGGGTGGCGCAACTGTTCACCAATACGCTCGACCCGGACGAGTACCCCTACTACGCCTCGATCCATCATCTACGGGTGTCGGCCCATTACTTCATCCGCCGCGATGGCACGGTGATCCGCTTCGTCGATCCGGACCTGCGGGCCTGGCATGCGGGGGTTTCGAGCTGGAACGGACGGGAGCGCTGCAACGATTTTTCGATCGGAATCGAGCTGGAAGGCTGCGATACGCTGCCATTCGAGGATATCCAGTATCGGCGACTAGCCGGATTGATCGGCGATTTGAAGCAGCGCTACCCGATCGAGACGGTGGTCGGGCATGCCGACATCGCGCCGGGCCGCAAGACGGATCCGGGACCTTTTTTTGACTGGGGGCGTCTCGATCTCTATCTCGAGAAGACATGACCCCCGATTGATCCGCGGGGGGAGGGGGCGTACGGATGCCATGCCTGCGGGGCCTTCAATCGCAGCCGAACAGGTCTCTCGTGTAAACCTTGTGTTTGACGTCCGACAGCTTCTCGGTGTAGCGGTTTGCGATGATTATCTCCGCCTGCTGCTTGAAGGCTTCGAAATCGTTCTCCACCCGGGAGTTGTAGAAAAGAGGAGTCTTGAGTTCCGGCTCGTGGACGATGACCTCGATGCCTTTTGCCTTGATCCGTTTCATGATCCCTTGAATGCTGGAGGCGCGGAAATTGTCCGAGCCGGCTTTCATGACGAGACGATAGATGCCGACGACTTTCGGATTGCGTCGAATGACTTCATCGGCGACGAAATCCTTGCGGGTCGTGTTGGCTTCGACAATGGCATGGATCAGGTTTTGCGGTACATCATGATAGTTGGCCAGTAGCTGCTTGGTGTCCTTGGGCAGGCAGTAGCCTCCGTAGCCGAAGCTGGGATTGTTGTAGTGATTGCCGATGCGCGGATCCAGGCAGACGCCATCGATGATCTGGCGGGTATCCAGGCCGTGGGTGGCGGCGTAGGTGTCCAGTTCGTTGAAGTAGGCGACGCGCATGGCCAGGTAGGTATTGGCAAAGAGCTTGATGGCCTCGGCCTCGGTGCTGCCGGTGAATAGCGTAGGGATGTCCTGCTTGATCGCACCTTGCTGCAGCAGCCTGGCAAAAGCCTCGGCGCGGGGCGATTTTTCGCCAATGATGATGCGGCTGGGATGGAGGTTGTCGTGGAGCGCCTTGCCTTCACGCAGAAATTCGGGGGAGAAGACGAGCTTGTCCGTGCCCATCGCCTGCCGGGTCTTGGTGGTATATCCAACCGGCACGGTGGACTTGATGACCATCGTTGCCTCCGGGTTGATGGCCATCACGTCCCTGACGACGGCTTCGATGGATGCCGTGTTGAAGTAATTGGTCTGGGGATCGTAGTCGGTGGGCGTGGCGATGACGACGAAATCGGCGCCTTCATAGGCCTCTCGCTTGTCCAGCGTGGCGCGGAAGTCGAGCTGCATGTTGGTCAGGTAGTCTTCGATTTCCTCGTCTTCGATAGGGGATTTCCCCTGGTTGAGCAGGGCGATCTTCTCGGGGACGATGTCCAGCGCCACCACTTCATTGTGCTGGGCAAGCAGGATGGCGTTGGAAAGGCCGACGTAGCCGGTACCGGCGATAGCGATTTTCATGAATTTTCCCGTGCTTACTTGTCTTGAGGCCCTGACCCTTTGCGGGGTTTTGCTCCGTTCTGAGCAGGGGTCATCGGCACCACCTTGTGCTTGTCTGCCCTGCTTGCGCCGCCCGTCCCGCATCCTGGGCTGCCGTGCTCGCCGATTCAGCCGCATGGGGGGCGGAAGGCAACTGACAGGCTGGCCGATTCTCTCACGATCCGATCCGGGTAATTATGAGGTATGCGACGGGCGTCTGGTAGTTCAGGCGAGCGCACCAAGTTTTGACAAAATGTTTTTGCCACAATAGAATCCGCCCGATGTTGCTTTGCAGCAATCTTATTGACTCATAAATCGATCTCGGTGCGGCGCCTTCCTCCAGGGGAGACGCAGTTTCATGGACGCACGCACCGCGGGGCCCGCTGTCTGGTTGCGGCGACGGGCTTGAACACCTACTGGCGACCGAGTGTGACTGCACTCAGGAGCGGCTGATCCGCCGCTTCGGAGACGGCTTGCGCGATACCTGCGCGGGCTTCTGGATGCCCACCATGGCAATCCTGCGCAGCCCTCAGGCCACAGCATGGAGGACACCATGAAACACGCAACTCGAATCAACGCGCTCGCGCGCCAGGCGAGCGGGGCCGCGTTCGGTATTGCGCACGGTGCCGTTCTTTTCTTTGGCCTTGCGGGCATGGCTTACCTGGGGCACGACGGCGGCAGCCGCCCCGTGATCGGCTATGCCGATCTGCGCGTGCAGGGCAAGGCGGCGCCGACGGTGAGCGAAGCGGCGATGGTGCTGGCGGATGCGCATCGCGCCCAGCCGGCGCTGGTCGCGACGCAGAAGCCGGAACCGGGCTTGTCCGCGCCGAGCGCTCGCAAGCCATCGCCGGCGCTTGCGTCGCTCCGCATGCCGGCCTTCGATCTGGAAGACGGAGACGACGGGCTGTCACCCGAGATGCTCCGGGTGCGCGACTGGATCACCGATACCTATCGGGTGTCGGGGGACGTGATCGAGCCGGCCTTGATGGCGGCCGAGGAATCGGCCGAGGAGCATGGCTTCGATCCCTTGCTGATCGTCGCGATCATGGCGGTCGAGTCCAGCTTCAACCCGCGCGCGGTCAGCAACATGGGCGCCCAGGGCCTGATGCAGGTCATCCCGCGCTATCACCAGGACAAGATCGGCCAGGGACGCGGCAAGTACGCGCTGTTCGACCCGACCCTGAACGTGCGCGTGGGCACCTTGGTGCTGCAGGAGGGGCTGCAGCGCTACGGTTCCTTGCAACGTGCCCTGCAGTACTACAACGGCTCGCTGAAGGATCCGAATGCGCGCTATACGCGCAAGGTGATGGCGATCAAGAAGCGCCTGGTGGCGGCTTCGGGTCGCGAGGCCGTGGTGCGGAACGAAACGCCGGCGTCCGCCGGCTGACAGCAGCCTACCTGAGCCGGGCGATGCGCTCGGCCGCTTCCAGCAGGCGTTCGCGCCGCGTCGTGTAGGCGATGCGCAGGTGCCGGTGCGGCAGGTGATGGCCGAAGTCCAGGCCGGGCGTGGCAGCGATGCCGGCTTCCTCGATCAGGCGGTGCGCCAGCGCTTCGGCATCGTCCGCCAGCTTCGACACGTCGGCGTAGATGTAGAACGCCCCCTGCGGCTCGGTCGCCACCGTGAAGCCGAGGCTGCGCAGCGCCGGCAGCAGGGTGTCGCGGCGCTCGCCGAACGCGTGCCGGCGCGCTTCCAGAATCTCCAGCGTTTCCGGGCGAAAAGCCGCCAGCGCCGCATGCTGCGCCGGCGTCGATGGCGAGATGAAGAAATGCTGCGCGAGCTTCTCGATGTCGCGCACGATGCCGGCCGGTGCCACCAGCCAGCCCAGGCGCCAGCCCGTCATGCCGAAGTACTTCGAGAAGCTGTTGACCACGAATACGTCGTCGGCGGCATTCAGCGCCGGATGGGCGAGGGCGGTCGCCGCCTCCACGCCGTAGCTGAGGCCCTGGTAGATCTCATCGACGATCAGCACGCCGCGTCGGGCATGCGTGACGGCATGCAGCGCGGCGATTTCGTCGACCTCCAGCAGCGTGCCGGTCGGGTTCGAAGGCGTTGCCACCATCAGGCCGCGGCAGTGGCTGCCCCAGGCGGCCTCGACCTGCTCCGGCGTGGGCTGATAGCGGCTCGCGGCATCCACCGGCAGCCCTCGCGCCCGGCCTTCGAAACTGCGCACCAGATGACGGTTGGACGGGTAGCCCGGATCGGGCAGCAGCCATACGTCTCCCGGCTCGGTCGTCGCCGCCAGCGCCAGCATCAGCGCGCCCGAGGCGCCGGCGGTGACGACGATGCGTTCGGGCGCGACGTCCGCACCGAAGCGGTCGTGATAGAAGCGGGCGATGGCTTCACGCAGTGCGGGCAGGCCCAGGCCGGCAGTGTAATGCACGTCGCCGCTGGCGATGAAGCGTGTTGCGGCGTCGATGACGGGCTGCGGAGTGGGGAAGTCCGGTTCGCCGACTTCCATGTGGATGATGTCGCGGCCCTGCGCTTCAAGTTCGCGCGCGCGGCGCAGCAGTTCCATGACGTGGAAGGGCTGGATGTCGTCGAGGCGGCTCGAGCGGTGCATGGCTTGATCGTCCTGGTGAAGGTGGGGTGGCATTCCCCGGAAAGCGAAAAAGCGCCGACCCGCGGCGCTTTTTCGTCGTGGAGCCGGCCGGTGTTCAGTCGGCGTTCAGCGCCAGCTCGAACAGCTCGCGCTTCAGCGCCAGTTGGCGCGGCAGGCGGTCCTGCAGCTTGTCGAACCATTCCTTGTGGGCGTTCAGCTCGGTGCGCCAGGCGTCGGCGTCGACCTGGGTCAGGGCCTCGAATTCTTCACGGCTGATGTCGGTGCCGGTCCAGTCGAGGTCCTCGAAGCGCGGCATCCAGCCCAGTGCGGTTTCCTTGGCGGAGATGCGGCCCTTGCAGCGGTCGATGATCCACTTCAGCACACGCATGTTGTCGCCGAAGCCGGGCCACATGAATTCGCCCTTCTCGTTCATGCGGAACCAGTTCACGCAGAAGATCTTCGGCGTGTCTTCGACGGCGTGGCCCATGCGCAGCCAGTGGTTGAAGTAGTCGCCCATGTGGTAGCCGCAGAAGGGCAGCATCGCGAACGGGTCGCGGCGCACCACGCCCTGCGCGCCGAAGGCGGCGGCGGTGGTTTCGGAGCCCAGCGTCGAGGCCATGTAGACGCCGAAGTTCCAGTTGAAGGCCTGGTACACCAGCGGCACCGTGGTGGCGCGGCGGCCGCCGAAGATGAAGGCCGAGATCGGCACGCCGGCGGGTTCTTCCCAGGCGGCGTCGATCGACGGGCACTGGCCGGCCGGCGCGGTGAAACGCGAGTTCGGGTGCGCCGCCTTGCGGCCGGTTTCCCTGGCGATCTCGGGCGTCCAGTCCTTGCCCTGCCAGTCGATCAGGTGGGCGGGGGCTTCCTTGCTCATGCCTTCCCACCACACGTCGCCGTCGTCGGTCAGCGCGACGTTGGTGAAGATGATGTTTTCCTTCAGCGTCGCCATGGCGTTGAAGTTGGTCTTCTCGGAGGTGCCGGGGGCGACGCCGAAGAAGCCGGCTTCGGGGTTGATGGCGTAGAAGCGGGTGCTGCCGTCGGCTTCCTTGCGCGGCTTGATCCAGGCGATGTCGTCGCCCACGGTGGTGATCTTCCAGCCGTCGAAGCTCTTGGGCGGGATCAGCATGGCGAAGTTGGTCTTGCCGCAGGCCGATGGGAAGGCGGCGGCGACGTAGCTCTTCTCGCCGTCGGGCGATTCGACGCCGAGGATCAGCATGTGCTCGGCCAGCCAGCCTTCGTCGCGCGCCATGGTGGAGGCGATGCGCAGCGCGAAGCACTTCTTGCCCAGCAGCGCGTTGCCGCCGTAGCCCGAGCCGTAGGACCAGATCTCGCGCGTTTCGGGGAAATGCACGATGTACTTGGTGGTGGGGTTGCACGGCCAGCGGCTGTCCTTCTCGCCGTGCGCCAGCGGCGCGCCGACGCTATGCACGCAGGGCACGAACTCGCCGTCGGCGCCGAGCACGTCGAGCGCGCCGCGGCCCATGCGCGTCATCGTGCGCATGTTGGTGACGACGTAGGGGCTGTCGGAGATCTCGATGCCGATGTGGGCGATCGGGCTGCCGAGCGGGCCCATCGAGAACGGGATCACGTACATCGTGCGGCCGTGCATCGAACCCTTGAACAGCCCGTTCAGGGTCTCGCGCATCACCGCCGGGTCCTCCCAGTTGTTGGTGGGGCCGGCGTCGGCCTTGTCACGGGAGCAGATGAAGGTGCGGTCTTCGACGCGGGCGACGTCGGAGGGGTCGGACCAGGCGAGGTAGGAGTTCTTGCGCTTTTCCGGGTTGAGCTTGATCAGCATGCCGGATTCGACCATTTCGGCGCACAGGCGGTCGTATTCTTCCTGCGAGCCGTCGCACCAGACCACCTGGTCGGGCTCGGTGAGGGCGGCGATTTCGCCGACCCACTTCTTGAGGCCTTCGTGGCGAACGTATTCGGGGGCAGCGGCAATGGCCGCCTGGGCGTGGTTCTGAGACATGTGTACAGCTCTCCCGTGCTGTGATGCGAAACCATTCCCGTCGGTCGGCCATCGTCGAGGCGGTCTGCTGCCTGGCCGGCGGGCTGCGTGGGTGCCGGCGGCACCCGATGTCCGGTCACGGTTTCGCGAAGGCGGGCCGCGACCGGCGAAAGCCCATAATTATGCCACGGCCGATGCCGGATCATGAATTGGATATGCTCGTAAGTGATTGGCTCGTCCGGGGACGTTTATGATGATGCCGCGGGGTGCATTGCTTCCCTTTCAGTTTCCTTTCACATCGCAAATCGCGTTTTCGGAATGCGGAAAATTGGTAATCGCGGTATCCTCGGCAGAGCCGCGCGAGTGCTGCCCTGCCTGCTCTGATGCCGGGAGCGGTCGATGGCGCGTGTCGCGCGCTCCATACCAGAAGACGAGACAGGAAAGAGACCATGGATGAACTGATCCGCAGTGCCGCCCTCGACTATCATCGCTATCCGCGCCCGGGCAAGATTTCGGTCACGCCGACCAAGGTGCTGTCCAACCAGCGGGACCTGTCGCTGGCCTATTCGCCCGGGGTCGCGGCTGCCTGCGACGCGATCGTCGAGGATCCCGCGCAGGCGGCCGAGCTCACCGCGCGTTCGAACCTGATCGGTGTCGTCACCAACGGCACGGCGGTGCTGGGGCTGGGCAACATCGGCCCGCTGGCGTCCAAGCCGGTCATGGAAGGCAAGGGCGTGCTGTTCAAGAAGTTCGCCGGCATCGACGTCTTCGATCTCGAGATCGACGAGCCCGACGCCGACAAGCTGATCGACATGATCGCCGCGCTCGAGCCGACTTTCGGCGGCATCAACCTCGAGGACATCAAGGCGCCGGAGTGCTTCTACATCGAGAAGAAGCTGCGCGAGCGCATGAAGATTCCGGTCTTCCACGACGACCAGCACGGCACCGCGATCGTGGTCGGCGCCGCCATCCTCAACGGCCTGCACCTGCAGGGCAAGGCGCTGAATCAGGTCAAGGTGGTGACCTCGGGCGCCGGCGCTGCGGCGCTGGCCTGCCTGGGCCTGCTCGAAAAGCTCGGCGTGCCGGTCGACAACATCTGGGTCACCGACATCGAGGGCGTGGTCTATGAGGGCCGCACGGCGCTGATGGACCCGATCAAGGCGCGCTACGCCAAGCGCACCGATGCCCGTACGCTGGGCGAGATCATCGAAGGCGCCGACGTCTTCCTCGGCCTGTCGGCGGGCGGTGTGCTCAAGCCGGAGATGGTGGCGAAGATGGCGCCGCGGCCGATGATCCTGGCGCTGGCCAACCCGACGCCCGAGATCCTGCCGGAGCAGGTCAAGGAAGTGCGCGACGACGCGCTGATCGCCACCGGCCGTTCGGATTACCCGAACCAGGTCAACAACGTGCTGTGCTTCCCCTTCATCTTCCGTGGCGCGCTCGACGTCGGCGCCACCACGATTTCCGACGAGATGCAGCTTGCCGCGGTGAAGGCGATCGCCGAACTGGCGCGCGTCGAGCAGAGCGACATCGTCGCGGCCGCCTACGGCGAGAAGGTCGGCGGCTTCGGCCCCGACTACATCATTCCGCGTCCCTTCGACCCGCGCCTGATCGTCAAGATCGCACCCGCGGTGGCCGAGGCGGCGATGACCTCGGGCGTGGCGACGCGGCCGATCACCGACTGGGATGCCTACCGTGCCCAGCTCAACAATTTCGTCTGGCAGTCCGGCCTGATCATGAAGCCGGTGTTCGCCGCCGCACGCGCGAATCCGAAGCGCATCATCTTTGCCGAAGGCGAGTCCGAGAAAGTGCTGCGCGCGGTGCAGCAGGTGGTCGACGAAGGCCTGGCGCGGCCGATCCTGATCGGCCGTCCCGAGGTGGTGAAGTCCAACATCGAACGCTTCGGCCTGCGCATGCTGGCCGATCGCGACTACGAACTGGTCAACCCCGATTCGGACCCGCGCTTCAACCAGTTGTGGCAGCACTACCACGAACTGATGGAACGCCACGGGGTGTCGGTGGAGTACGCCAAGAAGGAAGTCCGCCGCCGCACGACGCTGATCGGCACGCTGCTGCTCAAGTTCGGCTACGGCGACGGGCTGATCTGCGGCACCTACGGCATGCACCGCCTGCACCGCGAGTTCGTCGAATCCGTGCTCGGCCGTCGCGAAGGCGTCGAGCATCTCTACACGGTCAACCTGCTCAGCCTGCCGGGCCGCACCCTGTTCCTGGCCGACACCTACGTCAATTACGACCCGACCTCGGAGCAGATCGTCGAGATGACCTTGCTGGCGGCCGAGGAAATGAAGCGCTTCGGTGTCGAGCCAAAGGTGGCCCTGCTGTCGCATTCGTCCTTCGGTTCGGCCGATTCGCCGACCGCCGGGAAGATGCGCGCCGCGCTGCACACGCTGCACGAGCAGCACCCCGATCTCGCCGTCGAAGGCGAAATGCATGGCGACTCGGCGCTGGATGCCAGGCATCGCCTGCAGATCTTCCCCAACGCCAGGATGCGCGAGGATGCGAACCTGCTGATCTTCCCGACCCTGGATGCGGCCAACATCGCCTTCAACCTGCTCAAGAACGCCGCGGGCGAAGGCATGACCGTGGGGCCGATCCTGCTGGGGGCGTCCAAGCCGGTCCATATCCTGACGCCTTCCGCCACCGTCCGGCGCATCATCAACATGACGGCGCTGACCGTCGTCGAAGCCGGCCAGCGAGACTGATGTGCTTGCCGCCTGCCGCCTTCATCGTTCATCCTTTGCGCATGGCAACACGTGGGCATGATGGACGATGACGGCGGGGAGGCCGCAGACAGCGCTGGTGCTGACGGGCGGCGGCGCGCGCGCCGCCTATCAGGTCGGCGTGCTGGCCGCGGTCAGTGAACTGCGCGGCCGTCGCGCGGGCAACCCCTTTCCCATCCTGTGCGGCACCTCGGCCGGCGCGATCAACGCAACTGCGCTGGCGGTGTTCTCACGCAGCTTCAAGTATGGCGTCTCGCGGCTCGAGTACATCTGGCGCAATCTCCACGTAGATCAGATCTATCGTGCCGATGCCCCTGCCGTGCTCGGCAGCATCGGGCGCTGGGGCCTGGCGCTGACGACCGGCTGGGCCGTGCGCCAGACCCCCCGTTCGCTGCTCGACAACGCGCCCTTGGGCGAGTTGTTGGGCCGGGTGCTGGATTTCACCGAAATCGGCCGAGCCATCGAGCGTGGCCATCTGCGGGCGCTGAGCGTCACGGCCTCCGGCTACTCCTCGGGCGAGAGCCTGGCCTTCTTCGAGGCCGCGCCCGACATCCAGCCGTGGCGGCGCACGCATCGCATGGGTGTGCGCAGCTGTATCGGCGTCGATCACCTGATGGCCAGCAGTGCCCTGCCTTTCGTCTTTCCGGCGGTGCATATTCATCGCGAGTTCTTCGGTGACGGCTCGATGCGCCAGCTGGCGCCGGTCAGTCCGGCAATCCACCTGGGGGCCGACCGGATCATGGTGGTCGGTGCGGGGCGGCTCGCGGAGGAGGTGCGCCAGCGGGGGGAGGACTATCCATCGCCGGCCCAGATCGCCGGGCATGCGATGTCGAGCATCTTTCTCGATACGCTCGCGGTCGATCTCGAGCGGCTCGACCGGATCAACCGGAGCCTGGCGCTGATGACGGCCGAAGAGCGGAGAGCTTCGGCCGGCCTGAAGCCCATCGAAACGCTGGTGATGCTGCCTTCGCGCCGGCTCGACACCATCGCCGGCCAGCATCGCCTGGCCTTGCCGCGTACCCTGCGTACCGTGCTGCGCAGCCTGGGCGCGATGCGCAGCGAGGGTTCGGCGCTGCTGTCCTACCTGTTGTTCGAGCCGGCATTCACGAATGCGCTGATCGGGCTGGGTTACGAGGACACGATGGCGCGGCGCGGCGAAGTGAGCGATTTCCTTCGCCTCTAGTGGCGCCGGCGGCGCATGGATTTCATGGAGCGGAACGGTTCGGCTGCGTGAGGCCGCCGTCTACGGCCGTGCAGCGGCCAGGCATGGCGGCATTTTTTGTATCAGGCGATGCCGCGTGGCTGTGTTCGTGTGACAATTCGCACCTGCCTGCGAATTTGCTTCAAATAGCCTTGTTATCTGATTATTTTTACTGCAGATTCAAGGAAGGTAATTTCCTGTTGCACGCCCTGCCATGAAACCACGTTTCCTGCTTGCCGCTGCCGTGATCGGCCTGTTCATGTTGCAACCGGTTTCGAATCTTGCCGAGGCTGCAGCCAGCAAGCCCGCGCGAACCAGTGCCAAGGCCGCCCAGAAGAAGCCTGTTGCCAAGAAGTCCGTGGCAAAGAAGCCTGCTGCGAAGACGGCTGCACCGAAGAAGAAGGCTGCAGTGAAACCGTCTGCCGGCAAGACGACACGGAATGCCAGGAGCAAGGCCGTTCCGACCGGAAAGGCCCAGCGTGTTTCGGTGCGGATGGCACCTGCTGCCGCTGCGACGGCCGCCGCGGCAGCGGCCGCTGCGGAAGAGGTTGCGCTGGCGCTGGATGCCAACGGCTTCCCGCAGCTCGGCTCCAGTGCCTTCTACATCGTCAACCCGGCCAATGGCGAAGTGCTGCTCGAGCGCAATGCCGCCGTGGTGGTGCCGATCGCTTCCATCACCAAGCTGATGACCGCGATGGTCGTGCTCGATGCCGGGCAGAGCCTGTCCGAACCGATCACGATCACGAACGCCGACATCGATACGCTCAAGGGTACGGGGTCGCGCCTGGCCATCGGCACCACGCTGACGCGCGAAGAAATGCTGCACCTTGCATTGATGTCGTCCGAAAATCGTGCTGCCTCGGCGCTCGCGCGCCACTACCCGGGTGGCGAGAGGGCCTTCATCGAAGCGATGAACGTCAAGGCGCGCCTGCTCGGACTCTGGAATACCCGCTTCCACGACAGCACCGGACTGAACCCGGCCAACGTCTCCAGCCCGCGCGACCTGGCCAAGATGGTGTCGGCGTCGGCGTCCTATCCGCTGATCCGGGAGTTCTCGACCTCGGCCGAGCGCTACGTCGATGTCCGTGGCCGCCTGACCCGCTTCGGCAACACCAACGGCCTGGTCAAGAGTCCCGAGTGGTCGATCAGCGTGTCCAAGACCGGCTACATCTCCGAGGCCGGCCGCTGCCTGGTCATGCAGACCTGGCTGCATGACCAGCCGGTGGTCATGGTACTGATGGATTCCAGCGGGCTCTACACCCGCACGGCGGATGCCAAGCGCGTGCGCAAATGGCTGGAGCAGGCCGACAGCGCGCCGCGCATGGCGGCGGCGGCGGTTCGCCGCGAAGGCTGATCGATTCGCGTCAGCGATGCTCCCGGGCGGCGCGTGCGGCGCCATAGCCCAGGGCACGCGAGATTTCGTCCGCGGTTTCGCGCACCAGCGGCGCCCAGTCGGGGTTGAAGCGCTCGGACGGCGTCGACAGCGACAGGCCGGCGATCAACTCGCCGCTGTCGTTGCGGATGCCGGCGGCAATGCAGCGCACGCCGGCCTCGACCTCATCCAGGTCGAAACCCACGCCGTGGCGGCGGACCCGTTCGAGCTCCTTTTCGAGCGCCGGCAAGGTGGTGATGGAAGCCGGTGTCGAAGGCGGCAGTCCGGTGCGCCGGGCATACTCCCGAATGCGTTCGGGGCCGTCTTCGACCAGGAACAGCTTGCCGGTCGCCGTCGTGTGCAGGGGCGCACGGGCACCGACGATATGTACCACGCGCACCGAAGATCTCCCGCTCGAAGTCCGATCCACATAGACGATCTCGTCGCCTGCACGGATACCGAGGTTTACGCTCTCGCCGGTGGCTGCATGCAGCTTCACCATCATCGGCATGGCGGTTTCGCGCAGCGAGATGCGTGACTTCACCAGGCTGCCCAGTTCCAGCAGGCGGATGCCCAGGCGGTAGATGCCGGCATCCGTGCGGTCGACGAAGCCGCTCTGGGTCATCGCACCGAGAATGCGGTGGGCCGTCGAGGGATGGAGTTCGGTTTCCAGGGCAAGCTGCTTGAGTGGAACCGGGTCGGCATGCTGGGCGAGGACGTCCAGCAGTTTCATCATGCGGTCGATGACCTGAATCGAGTTCTTGCCTTCGGTTGCAGCGGGAGCGGGGTCGATCTTCTTGGTGGACACGGCAGTGCTCTATACGAGCATTCGATGGATTGTCAGGAGTGCGAATCTTACCCGCCCACCTTGATTTCGCCTAATGAAATGAAGTGCGACCCCATGGCACGCGTGCCGTCCCGATTGTGGGCGATAATGCAGCCTTGTCTCCATCGACCCCTCAGCCGGGAGCCGTCTTGAACACGATTCGCCGAACCCCTCCCACGCCTGCGCCTTCGCAGATCAGCGGTACGCTCAAGCTGCGTCCGCGTACGGCGGAAGTTGCCGATGGCGAAGAGCGCAAGGATGCCGGGCCCCGGGAGGCCGAGCCCGCCGTCCGGCGCCGGGCACCAGCCGCTGGCGCAGCGCGGCCTGGCGGACGGGGCAAGGCGGCGGGCTCGGCCTCCCGTCCGGCTTCGACGGGGCGGAAACCGCGAGCCGATGATGGGCCTGCCGACCGGGAGCAGGGAGGAGAACCCGCGCCCCAGGGCGTGCGCCTGTCCAAGATCATGGCCGAGCGCGGCATCTGTTCGCGCCGCGAGGCCGATGAGTTCATCGAGCGCGGCTGGGTCTTCGTCGATGGCAAGCGGGTGTCCGAGCTGGGTATCCGCGTCGAACCGGAGGTGCGCATCGATCTCGCGCCGGAAGCCAGCCGGGCCCAGCGCCAGCGCGTCACGATCCTGCTGCACAAGCCGGTCGGCTATGTGTCCGGCCAGCCGGAGCCGGGCTATGCGCCGGCGGTGAGCCTGATCGGCGCGGCCAACCAGTTCGATCGCGACATCGCGCAACGCTTCCATCCCAGCCAGCTCAAGAACCTTGCGCCTGCCGGGCGGCTCGACATCGATTCGACCGGTCTGCTGGTGCTGACCCAGGATGGCCGCATTGCCCGCCAGTTGATCGGCGACGATTCCAGGGTGGACAAGGAGTATCTGGTCCGTGTCGAAGGCAGGCTTCAGGCGGATGGCTTGGCCTTGCTGAATCATGGCCTCGAACTCGATGGAGTCAGGCTGCGCCCGGCGAAAGTCGAGTGGATCAACGACGATCAGCTGCGTTTCCAGTTGCGCGAGGGGCGAAAGCGCCAGATCCGCCGCATGTGCGAACTGGTCGGCTTGAAAGTCGTGGGCCTCAAGCGCGTGCGCATCGGCAAGGTGAAGCTTGGCGACCTGCCGCTCGGACAATGGCGCTACCTGCGCGAGGACGAATCCTTCTGATTCGGCCTGCCTGAGCGGAACGCAGCAAAATGAATGCGGCCATCGGAATGATGGCCGCAGATGCCTGGACCGGGGTGTTCAGGCAGCCAGGAGTTCGCGCGCCCGAGCCTTCGTCTGCCTGATGCGCTCGTCGACCTGTTTCAGCTCGGCTGCGTGCTCCGCGCTCAGGCCACTCACTTCGGCGAAGCAGCCGGCGAGCGGGCAATCGCAGCCCGGCGGACAACCGTGTTCACAGGCGCATTCCTGTTGCGTTTCGTCGAGAAGAACCATTTCACGGATGGCTTCGCAGCGACCGAGCGGGGAATCGAGGATACTCATGGCTGTCTCCTTTTTTATGCTGGTCAAGCTTGCTGCGGCTCCGAAAGCATCCGGAATGTTGCGTGAAATACGTCACAGCGAATCCTTGATTCCAGTCTAGCGGGTCGAAGCGGGTTTGCCGGGCAATCTGGGCAAAGCTTGACCTGGGTCAACCGAAGGGGATGCGGGAGGGATATTCGCCTTGCCTGACGGGCCTGCCGGCTTGCTGGGCTTGCGGCAATGGAGGTCGGCGAAGGGGCCGCGTTCGTGTGTCCAGCCGGGGCCAGGCGACGTCTGGGCACAGAATTCCTGCCCGTCCAGCTTGCTGCGCCAGACATGCCATGGTGCCGGCGCGGCGTCGGCAGAGGCCGTCAGCAGCAGCATGGCGAGCAGCGCGGCGCGGCGTGTGCCGCCGAGTTCATTCGGCATGCAGGGCCTCCACGGGGTTCAGGCGGGCGGCGCGGCTGGCGGGCAGGATGCCGGCCAGCAGGCCGATCAGCACTGCCATGCTTTCAGCAGCGAGGACGAAAGCCCAGGGCGTGCTGACCGGCAGGTTGGGGAGCAGCAGGCCGATCGACTGGGCGAGGCCCATGCCCGCGGCCAGGCCGGCCAGGCCTCCGGCGGCGGCAAGCACCACTGCTTCGCCCAGGAACAGGCCGAGGATGGTGCGGCGGCGCGCGCCGAGCGCGACCAGCAGGCCGATTTCGCTGGTACGTTCGG
Organism: Thauera butanivorans NBRC 103042; assembly: GCF_001591165.1. GTDB lineage: Bacteria > Pseudomonadota > Gammaproteobacteria > Burkholderiales > Rhodocyclaceae > Thauera > Thauera butanivorans. Next base: position 34,885 of record NZ_BCUG01000026.1, on the reverse strand, counting down.
TGACGGCGATGGTCATGATGGTGGCGATGCCGACGCCGCCGACCAGCAGCGAAATGCCACCCAGCGCGCCGACCGCCGCGGTGAGGATGCCGAGGATGTTCGACAGCGTCGCCAGCATGTCTTCCTGGGTGCGCACGGTGAAGTCCTCGCGGCCGTGGCGTGCCATCAGGCTGCGCTTGACCTGATCGACCACGCGCGCGGCCGGCACGTTCTCGTCGTAGCTGAGGCCGATCTCCATCAGGCCGTCGCGCTTGAACAGCGCCATGCCGCGCGCGGTGGGGATGAAGGCGGTGTCGTCGAGATCGAAGCCGAGGAACTGCCCCTTTTCTTCCATGATGCCGATGACCCGGTAGCGCTCGTCGCCGATCTGCACCCGTGCGCCGAGTGCGTTGCCGGCATCGAACAGTTCGCGCTTGAGCTTGGCGCCGAGCACGACGAAGGCGCGTGCGCTGTCGCTGTCGTCCGGCGGCAGGAAGCGGCCGATGCGGACCCGCATCGCGTAGATGTCCTGCATGCCGGAACCCACCGCCAGCACCGTGGTGCGCCGCACGCGGCCATTGGCGCGCACTTCGGCGTTGCCGCTGACGTTGCCGGAAACATGGATGACATGCGGCAGGCGGGCGAGCGCCGCGGCATCGTCGAGCGTCAGTTCGCGCGCGGAGGAGGGCAGGCCCGGCGGGCCGCCGCGTGCGCCTTCGCGGCCGGGGGCGACTTCGATGACGTTGGTGCCGAACTGGCCGAACTCCCGCAGCACGAAGCGGTGCAGGCCTTCGCCGAGCGAAGTCAGCAGGATCACTGCGGCGATGCCGACCGCGATACCGCCCAGCGTCAGCATGCTGCGCAGGCGGTGGGCGGTGATCGAGCGCAGGGCCAGATGCAGGAGGTCGCGCCAGCTCATGGCATCGTCCCCGTGTTCATCGCTTCGTCAGCGCCTGGACCGGGTCCAGCGCGGCGGCGCGGCGTGCCGGCATGACGCCGAACAGCAGGCCGGTGGCGAGTGCGGTGCCGAGCGCGGCGCTCACCGCCCAGTCCGGCGGCCAGGCGGGCAGGGCGGGAAAGGCGAGCCGGATCGCCCACGCACCGGCATGGCCGAGGATGAAGCCGGCCAGTGCGCCTGCCAGCGACAAAAGCGCGGCTTCGGCCAGGAAGGCGAAACGGATGGCGCGGCGGCTGGCGCCCAGTGCCTTCAGCAGGCCGATTTCGCCGGTGCGCTGAGTGACGGCGACCAGCATCACGTTCATGACCAGGATGCCCGCCACTGCCAGGCTGATCGCGGCGATGCCGGCGACGCCCAGCGTCAGTGCGCCGAGGATGCGGTCGAAAGTGCCCAGCACTGCGTCCTGGGTGATGACGGTGAAATCGAGCTCGCCCTGGCGGCGTGCGCCCAGCAGCTTCTCGACCTCGCGCTGGGCGGGCAACAGGGATTCACGGTCGCGCGTCTCGATCATGATGCGGAACAGCGAGTTGGTGTCGAACATCGCCTGCGCGGTGGCGACCGGCACCAGCACCAGTTCGTCCGAGTTCATGCCCAGCCCGCGGCCGGCCGGCCCCATGGCGCCGATCACGCGCAGCCGGCGGTCGCCCAGCCGGATCATGCGGCCGATGGCATTCTGGTTGCCGAACAGTTCGGCACGGATCGTCTCGCCGATGACGGCGACTGCCGAAGCGCGGCGGAAGTCCTCGCGCGGCAGGAACTGTCCGCGGGCGACGCCGAAGCCGCGGATGTCGACATAGTCGGCGCTGGTGCCCAGCACCATGACTTCGCGCAGGCGGCCGCCGAAGGAAATTTCGGCGCTGCCCATCGCCAGCGGGGCGACGCGCTTGACCTGCGGCACGCGCAGCAGCGCGGCGGCATCGTCGGTGGTGAGATCGCGCGGCGTGCTGCTGACGAAGCTGCCCGGGTTGACGCCGCCGGTGCCGGTGCGGCCGGGCAGCACGATCAGCAGGTTGGCGCCGAGCGCGGAGAACTCCTCGACGACGAAGCGCCGCGCGCCGTCGCCGAGCGCGGTCAGCATCACCACCGCGGCGACGCCGATCGACATCGCCAGCATCATCAGCGCGGTGCGCTGCGGGTAGCCGAGCGCGGCGCGGGTGGCGAAGCGCAGCGTATCGGCGGGGCTCATGGCGGATTCGGCGCTGCCGCCGGCGTGTTGCGCACGTCCTGGCGGATGGCGCCGTCCTCCATCAGCAGGCGGCGGCGGGCGCGTGCGCCCATCGCCGGGTCGTGGGTGACGACGATCAGCGTGGTGCCGGCGGCGTTCAGCGCTTCGAGCAGCGCCGTGACTTCCTGGCCGGTGGCGCGGTCGAGGTTGCCGGTGGGTTCGTCGGCCAGCAGCATGGCCGGGCGCATGATCGTGGCGCGGGCGATCGCCACGCGCTGGCGCTGGCCGCCGGAAAGTTCGTCCGGGCGGTGGTGGGCGCGCGATTCGAGGCCGAAATCCTTCAATGCCCGCTCCACGCGTACGCCGCGCTCGGCCGCCGGGACGCCGGCCAGCATCAGCGGCAGGGCAACGTTTTCGGCGGCGGTCAGGCGCGGTACCAGATGGAAGCTCTGGAACACGAAGCCGATGCGCGCGCTGCGCACCGCCGCCTGCTCGTCGGCCGACAAGGTGGTGACGTCGCGGCCTTCGAGCCGGTAGTGGCCGCTGTTCGGGCGGTCGAGCAGGCCGAGCAGGTTCAGCAGCGTGGACTTGCCCGAACCGGAAGGGCCCATGACCGCGACGTATTCGCCGGCCTCGATGCGCAGCGACACGTCGTTCAGCGCATGCACCTCGCTGTCGCCGAGCCGGAAGATGCGTTCGATGCCTTCCAGTTCGATCTGTGCCATGCCGTGCTCCGGGCTAGCGGGCGGTGGATTCGACGCTGACCCGTGCGCCAGCCACGACACCTGCGCGCTCCAGCGAGGTGACGATGCGCTCGCCGGCGTTCAGGCCGTCAACGATCTCGGTGTGCTCCCAGTTCGACAATCCGGTACGCACTTCGCGTTCGACCAGCCGGCCGTTCGTTTCCACCAGCACGCGCTGGCCTTCGCGCAGCGCCGCGGTGGGAATGCGCAGCGCGTCGGCGCGGGTGTCGAGCACGATCTCGACGTCGGCACTGTAGCCCACCAGCATGCCGCGCGCCTCGTCGGGGCGGACGAAGTCGATGTCCACCTCCACCGTGCGCGCCTGCTTCTCGACCGCGGTGATGTAAGGCGCGATGCGCTTGACGCGGCCTTCGAAGACGGTGGCCGGCATCGCTTCGAGCGTGATCCGCACCGGCTGGCCGGGACGGATCCGCGGGGCATCGATTTCGTCCATCGGTGCCTTGACGTACAGACAGGTGTCGTCGATCAGGTCGATCGCCGGCGGTGTCGGCACGCCGGGCGGGGAGGGGATGGAAATCTCGCCGAGTTCGCCGGTGATCAGCGCCACGGTGCCGGCGAAGGGCGCGACCAGCACCAGGCGCTGGCGGTCGATCTCGGTGGCGTCGACCTGCGCCTGGGCGGTGAGGACGTCGGCCCGCGCGGTGTCGCAGGCGGCGCGCCGGGCATGGGCTTCGGTGCGGGCCCTTTCCTCGGCGCTGGCCGAGACGAAGCCGCGTTTGACCAGTTGTGCCTGGCGTGCCGCCTCGCGTTCGGCGTTGTCGGCGACGGTACAGGCTTCCCGCACGCGCTGGCGCGCGGTCGCAAGCTGGGCCCTGGCCACCGTCAGCCGTGCTTCGAGGTCGCCATGCCACAGCCGCATCAGCACCTGGCCCGCTTCGACGCGGTCGCCTTCCTTGACGCCCAGATAGTCGATGCGGCCGCCGACGATGGTTGCCATCTTGCTGCGCTGGCAGGCTTCGATTTCGCCGGCGCGCGTGTTCGACAGCGTCGCCTCGACCAGCCCGCGCCCCACTTCATGCACCACCACCGCCACCGGCTTGGGCCGCGTCAGCCACCAGCCGGCTGCCGCCACGAGGCTGACAATCAATATCAGGGGCAGGAGGCGGCGGAGGATCTTCATGGCCAGTGTTTGCCGGTAGAGCGCATGGAAAGTAAAACGCTTGGTACTTTCGACGGCTGTCTGGAATCGTGTTTCTGGATGCTCGTGCGGGGGAAGCGTGTGTGGAATTCCTTCCGAGGCTGCGGAACTCGCTGCGCTCGGACAGTCCTCGCTTCTCCAGGAACACCACACACGCTTCCTGGAACCGCCGTAGCTTGTCGACCGGTATGAGAGGCGGGATCAGTGCTGGAACTCATGAACCTGCCCCTCACGGGCAGCGCGCCAAGCAAGTGTGTTGGGGAGGCTACGTTCTTGCTCGAATGCCTCGTTGCTGAGCACGAGCAGGATGGGTAGAGCGTAGCGAAACCCATCACCCCTGCTCCCCGCAAACGATGGGTTTCGCCTGCGGCTCTACCCATCCTACCCTGGCTGTGATCGGGTCGGTGTGCATCTCTTGGCTCGCCATTCAATGGCTCAGGTTAGCAGGCTTTCGATCAAGCTTTCCCGCCCTTCGCCCACGAATCCTTCAGCGTGACCGTGCGGTTGAACACCGGCGCGCCGGGTTTCGAATCGACGCGGTCGGCGACGAAGTAACCGTGGCGCTCGAACTGGAAGCGGTCCTCGGCCTGGGCGTCCTTCAGCGCCGGTTCCAGCCAGGCGGTGACGGTGCGCTTGCTGTCCGGGTTGATGTCGTCGAGGAAGTCGCGCTCGGCGTCCGGGGCGTCGCCTTCGCGGCGCTGGCCGGGGTGGGGGTGGGCGAACAGGCGGTCGTACAGGCGCACTTCGGCCTGGTAGCCGTGCGCGGCCGAGACCCAGTGCAGGTTGCCCTTGACCTTGTAGTCGTCGGCGCCGGGCGTGCCGGACTTGGAGTCGGGCATGTATTCGGCCAGCACCGCGGTGACATTGCCATCGGCGTCCTTCTCGCAGCCGGTGCATTTGACGACGAAGCCGTAGCGCAGCCGCGCCATGTTGCCGGGGTAGAGGCGGCGGAAGCCCTTGACGGGTTCTTCCATGAAGTCCTCGCGCTCGATCCACAGCTCGCGGCCGAAAGGCATTTCGCGCTTGCCGAGCTCGGGCTTGAGCGGGTGCTTGGGCGCTTCGCACAGCTCGGACTGGCCTTCCGGGTAGTTGGTGATGACCAGCCGCAGCGGGTCGAGCACGGCGACGCGGCGTTCGGCGGCTTCGTTGAGGTCGTCGCGCATGCACTCTTCGAGCACGCTCATGTCGATCCAGGCGTCGGCCTTGGAGACGCCGATGCGCTCGGCGAAGCGGCGGAAGCCGGCCGGCGTGAAGCCGCGGCGGCGTGCGCCGATCAGGGTCGGAAGGCGCGGGTCGTCCCAGCCGTCGACGTGGCCTTCGTTGACGAGCTGGATCAGCTTGCGCTTGGACAGCACGACGTAAGTCAGGTTGAGGCGGGAGAACTCGATCTGCTGCGGCAGCGGGCGCGGGAAGTGGCCTTCGGTGGCCAGCGCGTCGAGCAGCCAGTCGTAGAAGGGCCGCTGGTCCTCGAATTCGAGCGTGCACACCGAGTGGGTGATGTTCTCGATCGCGTCCTCGATCGGATGGGCGAAGGTGTACATCGGGTAGATGCACCATTTGTCGCCGCTGCGGTGGTGGCTGGCGTGGCGGATGCGGTAGATCGCCGGATCGCGCAGATTGATGTTGGGGCTGGCCATGTCGATCTTCGCACGCAGGACGTGGCTGCCTTCGGCGAACTCTCCGGCGCGCATGCGCTCGAAGAGCTCCAGGTTCTCGGCCACGCTGCGGTCACGCCAGGGGCTGTTCTTGCCGGCTTCGGTCAGCGTGCCGCGGTTGGCGCGCATTTCCTCGGCCGACTGCGAGTCGACATAGGCCTTGCCGGCCTTGATCAGGCTGACGGCGCAGGCGTGCATGGTGTCGAAGTAGTCCGAGGCGAAATACAGGTGTTCGCCCCAGTCGAAGCCGAGCCAGCGCACCGACTCGATGATGGCGTCGACGTATTCCTGCTCTTCCTTCTCGGGGTTGGTGTCGTCGAAACGCATGTGGCAGACGCCGCCATAGGCTTCGGCCAGGCCGAAGTTCAGGCAGATCGACTTGGCGTGGCCGTAGTGCAGGTAGCCGTTCGGTTCGGGCGGGAAGCGCGTCTCGACGCGGCCGCCCCATTTGTTGCTGCGGAGGTCCTCGTCGATGATGTTGCGAATGAAGTTGCTCGGTGCGGCGGCTTCGGCGCCGGCTTTGTGGTCGGGGTGATTCATCGGATTCAAGGGAGCTGGAGAGTTGCGGGCAGCCTGCCGGCATGGCCCGTGGATGCTTGCGATTGGGGTGGATTGTAGCCGATTGGTTCCACCCGTCGGGTTGGGGAGACGGAAGGGCAGGAAATCGGCTGGATATAATTTGCGCCAAATGCGGTTCGCCGGCGGACGGCGTTCGGATATACGCTGGGGCGCGTTTTCGTGGAGATGGAATGCAAGAGGATTTCGATGCTGCGGTCGGTGTGCTGGAGCAGCACCCGCTGCTGTACACGCTGGTCGCGGCCGGCAGCCTGCTGGCCCTCGCCTGGCTGGCGAACTGGCTGACCAAGCACGTCCTGCTGCGCGGCCTGCGCAAGCTGCTGGGCGCGAGCGTGCTCGCCCGGGATGGCGAGCCGGGCGGCACGACGCCGATGAGGGTGGTGTCGCGGCTGTCGAATACCGTTCCCGCGCTGGTGCTGATGATCGGCGTCGGCATGGTGCCGCATCTTCCGCAAGCGCTGGTGGCGGTGGTCGAGAACGTGTGCAGCGCCTTCATCGTGCTGACGGTGGCGCTGGCGCTGGGTGGCTTGCTGAACATTCTCGGCGCGCGCTATCAGCGCCGTCCCAGCGCCAGGATCCGGCCGATCAAGGGCTATGTCGAGGTGACGAAGATCATCATCTACTTCATCGCCGCGATCCTGATGGCAGCGAGCCTGGTCGATCGTTCGCCGCTGATCCTGCTGTCCGGCCTGGGGGCGATGGCAGCGGTGCTGATGCTGATCTTCCAGGACACCCTGCTGTCGCTCGTCGCCAGCATCCAGCTGGCGTCCAACGACATGGTGCGCATCGGCGACTGGATCGAGATGCCGCAACTGAATGCGGATGGCGACGTCGTCGACATTGCGCTGCACACGGTGAAGGTGCAGAACTTCGACAAGACCATCACGACCATTCCGACCAAGCGCCTGATCTCGGATTCGTTCCGCAACTGGCGCGGCATGCGCGAATCCGGCGGGCGGCGGATCAAGCGCAGCCTGTACATCGACCAGCACAGCATCCGCTTCCTGACCGACGAGGAGCGCCATCGTCTCGACCGCTTCGCGCTGCTCGACGGCTACCTGCCGGCCAAGGAGGCCGAACTGGAAGCCTGGAACGCCAGCCTGCCGGGCGGCGAGCGTGACATCGTCAACCGCCGCCGCGTCACCAACATCGGCACCTTCCGCGCCTATGTGGACCGCTACCTGCGCCATCATCCCGGCGTGCATCAGGGCATGATGCTGATGGTGCGCCAGATGGCGCCGACTTCGGACGGCCTGCCGCTGGAGATCTACTGCTTCTCCAACACCGTCGTGTGGGCCGAATACGAAGGTACGCAGTCGGACATCTTCGACCATCTGCTGGCCATCCTGCCGGAGTTCGGCCTGCGCGTGTTCCAGCATCCCAGTGGCGCCGACATGCGTGCGCTCGGCCGCGGCCTGCGGGCATCGGAAGGCTTCCAGCTCGGCGTCGACGCCGGCCGGGCGGTGATCGACAGGGAACACGCATGAAGCTGCCTGTGCTCGCCGGCTTCGGACGTCCGGGGATGCGGCAGCGCCAGGCGGCAATCTTTCGGGTGTGACGCATGACACGCCGGCGGCGAGCCTGTCCGCCGGCTTGCGCCTCTTCCCGCATGCATGCGGCGCGGTTCTGGCAACATGGCAATCGATTCGATTTCCATTTGCGCGGATGGCCGGCGTGGAGCCGGTCATCCTTTGTTGCACACCCGCTTGGCGAGGCGCGTGCGTTGGGCGTGGATAATCGCCGGGCCTGTTACAAATCTGGAGGCTGGACATCATGAAGAAGATCATCGTTTCCCTGGCTGCGCTCACCTTTGCCGCCGGCGGCCTGGTCGGCTGCGCCAACATGAGCGAAACCCAGCGCGATACCGGCATCGGCGCCGGCATCGGCGCCGTGGCCGGTGCCGCGATCGGGCGTGCGACGGCCGGCGGCAACAAGGGCAAGAGCACCACGACCGGGGCGGCGGTGGGCGCCGCGGTGGGTGCCGCGGGCGGCTATCTGTGGTCGCAGCACATGCAGAAGCAGAAGGCCGAGATGGAGCAGGCGACCCAGGGCACCGGCATCGGCGTCAGCCAGACCGCCGACAACCAGCTCAAGGTCGATATCCCGAGCGATGTCTCTTTCGACACCGGCCGCTACGACATCAAGCCGAACATGCGCCCGGTGCTCGACCGCCTGGCGGGCGGCCTGAATCAGCACCCTGTCACCACCGTCACCATCATCGGCCACACCGACAGTACCGGCAGCGATGCGGTCAATAATCCCCTGTCGATCAACCGCGCCGCCGCAGTACGGGACTACCTGACGGCGCGCGGCGTGTCGGCGCAGCGCATCGCCATCGACGGCCGCGGCTCGCGCCAGCCGATCGCCGACAACTCGACCGTGTCCGGCCGCGCGATGAACCGCCGCGTCGAGATTTTCGTCGGCGAAGCCGCGCAGTAAATAGGCGCCCGTTTCCTTTCCCATTCCGCAGGCGGCGTTCAGACACGGTACGTGCGGTCTGAACGCCGGACCCGCCAGGGCCGTTCGCGCCCTCGGCCATCCCGCCCCCGATGCCGCTGTCTTCGTTCCCGATGGGCGGGCTTCTTCCGTAGCTGAATCAACACCCGGCTGCTGCCGCCCGCTTCGGGCCTGCGCCGCCCTGCCTCCGGGCGTGACCGTGCCCATGGCCGCTGGTTCGGCGCATGGCGAAGGGCGCCGTGCCCTGCCTGTGCGTACGGTGTGCCCGCGACTGCTTCAGGACGCGTTTCCGTATTCATCGAACGTCCGGATTCCGGACGACGATACCGAATCCGGCCGCTCAACTCCGTTCGTACACCATGTTGCGCTGCGGGGTGGGCGCGGCCAGGGGGCAGTCCCGCAGCGGGCTGTCTGGATGCTGCGTTGCGGAGGCGCTGCCATGGCATGGGGGTTGCAATGGACGAAGCGGTGCCACGCACCGACCAGTTCATCCAACCAGAAGGAACGGAGACAACCATGGAAGTCCAGACCGCATCACGGGTACAGGTGATGGGAATCGATGCCGGCGGCACGATGACCGACACTTTCTTCGTGCGCGACGACGGCCGCTTCGTCGTCGGCAAGGCGCAGAGCAATCCGGCGGACGAGTCGCTCGCCATTTTCAACTCATCCCAGGATGCGCTTGCCCACTGGGGGCGGGGCGTCGACGATGTCTACCCCGAGCTTGCGACCTGCGTCTATTCCGGCACGGCGATGCTCAACCGCGTCCTCATGCGAAAGGGCCTCGACGTCGGCCTGATCTGCAATCGCGGCTTCGAGCAGATTCATTCGATGGGCCGCGCCCTGCAGAGCTATCTCGGCTATGCGCTGGAAGACCGCATCCATCTCAACACCCATCGCTACGACGAGCCGCTGGTGCCGGTGTCGCGCACCCGCGGCGTGACCGAGCGCACCGACGTGCAGGGCAAGGTCGTGATCCCGCTGCGTGCCGAGGAGGTGCGCCAGGCGACCCGCGAACTGGTCGAGGCCGGCGCCCAGGCGATCGTGATCTGTCTGCTGCAGTCGCACAAGAACGGCAGCAACGAGGAGCGCGCGCGCGATCTGGTGCTCGACGAACTGAAGAAGCTGAAAGTCGACATCCCGGTGTTCGCGTCGGTGGACTACTACCCGTCGCGCAAGGAAAGCCACCGCATGAACACGACGATCCTCGAAGCCTACGGCGCCGAGCCTTCGCGCCAGACGCTGAAGAAGGTCAGCGACCGCTTCAAGAAGCACGGCGCGAAGTTCGACCTGCGGGTGATGGCGACCCATGGCGGCACGATCTCGTGGAAGGCCAAGGAACTGGCCCGCACCATCGTTTCCGGCCCGATCGGCGGCGTGATCGGCTCCAGGCTGCTGGGCGAATGCCTGGGCGACGAGAACATCGCCTGCTCGGACATCGGCGGCACCTCCTTCGACGTCGCCCTGATCACCAAGGGCAACTTCGCGATCAAGTCCGACCCCGACATGGCCCGCCTGGTCCTGTCGCTGCCGCTGGTGGCGATGGACTCGGTCGGCTCGGGCGCTGGCAGCTTCGTGCGGCTGGACCCCTATAGCAAGTCGATCAAGCTCGGCCCCGACAGCGCCGGCTACCGCGTCGGCACCAGCTGGCCGGAAAGCGGGCTGGATACGGTGTCGGTCACCGACTGCCACGTCGTGCTCGGCTACCTCAACCCGGACAACTTCCTCGGTGGTGCGATCAAGCTCGACGTGCAGCGCGCGCGAGACCACATCAAGGCCCAGATCGCCGACCCGCTCGGCCTGTCGGTCGAGGATGCCGCAGCCGGCGTGATCGAGCTGCTCGACCTGACGCTGTCGGAATACCTGCGCGCCAACATCAGCGCCAAGGGCTACAACCCGGCCGAGTTCACCTGCTTCTCCTACGGCGGCGCGGGGCCGGTGCACACCTACGGCTACACCGAAGGCGTCGGCTTCAAGGACGTCGTCGTGCCGGCCTGGGCCGCCGGCTTCTCGGCCTTCGGCTGCGCCTGCGCGGATTTCGAGTACCGCTACGACAAGTCGGTGGATCTCGGCGTGGCCCAGCTCGCCCCCGGCACCGACAAGGCAGCGGCCTGCGCGACGCTGCAGCAGGCCTGGGAAGAACTGGCGCTGAAGGTCATCGACGAGTTCGTCATCAACGGCTACAAGGCCGAGGACGTGATCCTGATCCCCGGCTACAAGATGCAGTACATGGGCCAGTTGAACGATCTCGAGATCGTTTCGCCGGTGTCCACGGCCGCGACCGCCGCCGACTGGGACCGCATCGTCGACGCCTTCGAGACCACCTACGGCCGCGTCTATGCCAGCTCGGCGCGTTCGCCGGAACTGGGCTTCTCGATCACCGGCGCGATCCTGCGCGGCATGGTGGTGACGCAGAAGCCGGTGCTGCCGGAGGACGCCGATGCCGGGCCGACGCCGCCGAAGGAGGCCTTTCTCGGCACCCGTCCGTTCTACCGCCACAAGAAATGGGTCGATGCCGCGCTGTGGAAGATGGAGTCGCTCAAGGCCGGCAACCACATCGTCGGCCCCGCGATCATCGAATCCGACGCCACCACCTTCGTCGTGCCAGAAGGTTTCGAGACGACGGTCGACAAGCACCGCCTGTTCCATCTGAAAGAAGTGAAATAAGGAGGAGACGCGCCATGAACATGATGACAAGCAAGGAAGTCGGCTTTGCCGACCTGCTGAAGAACGGCCAGACGCTGAAGCAGTACCGTGACGGCATCATCGAACGCACGAAAGCGACCGGCCACTACAACGGCCTCGAGAAGCTCGCGCTCCGCGACAGCGACCCGATCGGCTACGAGAAGCTGTTCTCCAAGCTGCGCGGCGGCCTGGTGCATGCCCGCGAAACGGCCAAGAAGATCGCCGCCAGCCCGATCGTCGAACAGGAAGGCGAGCTGTGCTTCACGCTGTACAACGCCGCCGGCGACTGCGTGCTGACCTCGACCGGCATCATCATCCACGTCGGCACGATGGGCGCGGCGATCAAGTACATGATCGAGAACAACTGGGAGGCCAACCCCGGTATCAATCCCGGTGACATGTTCACGACCAACGACTGCGCCATCGGCAACGTGCACCCCTGCGACATCGCCACCATCGTGCCGATCTTCTGGGAAGGCCGGCTGATCGGCTGGGTCGGCGGCGTGACCCACGTGATCGACACCGGCGCGGTGACGCCGGGCTCGATGTCCACCGGCCAGACCCAGCGCTTCGGCGACGGCTACATGATCACCTGCCGCAAGACCGGCATCAACGACGAGCCGCTGCGCGACTGGCTGCACGAATCGCAACGCTCGGTGCGCACGCCCAAGTACTGGATCCTCGACGAGAAGACCCGCATCGCCGGCTGCCACATGATCCGCGAGCTGGTCGAGGAAGTGATCCGCGCCGACGGCATCGAGGCCTACGAGAAGTTCGCCTTCGAGGTCATCGAGGAGGGCCGCCGCGGGCTGATGAGCCGGATCAAGGCGATGACGCTGCCGGGCACCTACCGCAAGGTGTCCTTCGTCGACGTGCCCTACAAGCACGAGGACGTGCAGGTGTCCAACGCCTTCGCCAAGCTCGACTCCATCATGCACTCGCCGGTCGAGATGACGATCCGGCCGGACGGCAAGTGGCGGCTCGACTTCGAGGGTGCCAGCCGCTGGGGCTGGCATACCTTCAACGCCCACCAGGTGGCCTTCACCTCCGGTATCTGGGTGATGATGTGCCAGACCCTGGTGCCGACCCAGCGCATCAACGACGGCGCCTACTTCGCCACCGAGTTCCGCCTGCCCAAGGGCACCTGGTGCAACCCGGACGACCGCCGCACCGGCCACGCCTACGCCTGGCACTTCCTCGTCTCCGGCTGGGCGGCGCTGTGGCGCGGTCTGTCCCAGTCCTACTTCAGCCGCGGCTACCTGGAAGAGGTCAACGCCGGCAACGCCAACACCTCGAACTGGCTGCAGGGCGGCGGCATCAACCAGGACGGCGAGATCCACGCGGTGAATAGTTTCGAAGCCTCGAGCTGCGGCACCGGCGCCTGCGCCATCAAGGACGGCCTGAACCACGCCGCGGCGATCTGGAACCCCGAAGGCGACATGGGCGACATCGAGATCTGGGAGATGGCCGAGCCGCTGCTGTACCTCGGCCGCAACGTCAAGGCCAACTCCGGCGGCTACGGCAAGTACCGCGGCGGCTGCGGCTTCGAGACGCTGCGCATGGTCTGGAACGCCCAGGACTGGACCATGTTCTTCATGGGCAATGGCTTCATGAACAGCGATTGGGGCCTGATGGGCGGCTATCCGTCGGCCACCGGCTACCGCTTCGAGGCACACGGCACCGGCCTCGACAAGCGCATCGAGATCGGCGATTCGCTGCCGCTCGGCGGCGACTTCGACCCCTCGGACCCGGACTACGAGCGCCACATCGATGCGACCGCGGCGGTCAAGCGCGACAAGCAGTGCATCACCACCGAGGACTGCTACGGCAACCACGACCTCTACCTCAACTACCTGCGCGGCGGCCCCGGTTTCGGCGACCCGATCGACCGTGACCCGAAGGCGATCGAGAACGACCTGAACCAGAAGTTCCTGCTGCCCGAGTACGCGCGAAAGGTCTATGGCGCGGAGTTCACGCAGGATGCGAAGGGCGTGTTCACGGTGGACGCGGCCAGGACCCAGGCGCGCCGCGCCGCGCTCCGCAAGGAGCGCCTGGCCCGCGCGATGCCGGTGCGCGACTGGATGCGGGGCGAGCGGGAAAAGATCATCAACAAGAGCGCTTCGCCCCAGGTGCAGCACATGTTCGCCACCAGCTTCGCGCTGTCGGAGAAGTTCACCAGGGAGTTCAAGGCCTTCTGGAGCCTGCCGGCCGACTGGCAACTGCTCGAATCCGAGCTGGGCGTGCCGTCCTACGGTGCCAAGCACCGCATGGACCTGTCGCTGCTGCCGGACGTCACCACCGTCGTCCAGGTCGAAGAGTAATCACCGAATCAAGGAGCTGGAACATGTCTACCTATACCGATGAACAGGTCGCCCATCTCGTCGATGGCACCCTGAACTGGGAAACCACCTTCCGCATGCTGTCGATGCCCAAGGACAACAGCCGCTTCGAGCAGTACCTGAAGGCGCTGCAGGCCAAGGTGGGCTTCAAGGAGCGGATCGTGCTGCCGCTGGGTCCGCACCTCCACATCGTGCAGAACGCGAACAAGCAGTGGGTCACCCAGTGCGACTGCGGCCACGCGTTCTGCGACTACCGCGAGAACTGGAAGCTGCACGCGGCGATCTACGTGCGCGACACCGAGGAGGCGATGACCGAGGTCTATCCCAGGCTGATGGCGCCGGACACGCAGTGGCAGGTGTACCGTGAGTACTACTGCCCGAGCTGCGGCACGATGCACGACGTCGAGGCGCCGACGCCGTGGTACCCGGTGATCCACGACTTCGAACCGGACATCGAGGCCTTCTACGAGGAGTGGGTGGGCCTGCCGGTGCCGGAACGCGCCGACTGAGGTCCATGTCGCGGCACGGCGGGCCTGGTGGGGCGCCGTGCCGCTTTCGATTTCGCGAAAGGAGACAGCATGGAAACCTGTGTCGGCAGCGGCATCTACTTCGAGGACACCGCACTCGCACGCTTCATCCGGCACTATGGCCACGTCGACCTCGCCGGCCTGCATGCCTGCGCCGCCGAAGAGCCGGCGCGCTTCTGGGCCGAGGTCGAAGAGGCGCTCGGCCTGCGCTGGACGCGGCCATACCGGCAGGTGCTCGACCTGGACGGCGGGCCGGCCTGGCCGCGCTGGTTCGTCGGCGGAGAACTCGACCTGCACGACAATCTGCTCGGCCGTATAGCACGTGACGACCCAGGACGCCCGGCGCTGTCGTGGGAAGGCGACGACGGCAGCCTGCGGCTGCTCGACTATGCCGCGCTCGACGAGGAAGTGCGGCGGCTCGCGACCGGGCTGGCGGCGCTCGGCGTCGGTCACGGCGAGCGTGTGGCGATGTACCTGCCGATGGTGCCGGAGACGGCGGCCGTGCTGCTTGCCTGCGCCCGCCTCGGTGCCATCGCGCTGCCGCTGTTTTCAGGTTATGGCGCCGACGCGGTGGCGAGCCGGCTGCGGGACAGCGGCGCGAGGCTGCTGGTGTGCGCCGATGCCTATCTGCGCCGCGGGCGCTGGGTCGACATGCTCGGCGAAGCGCGCAGGGCGGCAGCGGACTGCCCGGCGCTCGCCGATCTGCTGGTCGTCGGCCGCAAGGGCGGCGGGGTGGCGCCATCGCAGGGCGCGCGGCGCTGGCGCGAAACCGGCTACCGGGCGCTGATCGCGCGCAGCGCCCCGCAGCAGGGGGCAGCGTCCCACGCCGCCGAGACGCCGCTGATGATCCTGTACACCTCGGGCACGACGGGGCGGCCGAAGGGCGTGATCCACACCCATGCCGGTTTCCCGCTGAAGGCGGCGCAGGACATGATGATGGCCTTCGACCTGGGGGCGGGCGACCGCATCTGCTGGATCACCGACATGGGCTGGATGATGGGCCCCTGGCTGGTGTTCGGCGGCCTGCTGCGCGGCGCCACCCTGATGCTGTTCGAAGGCACGCCCGACCATCCGCGGCCGGATCGCCTGTGGCAACTGGCCGAGCGCCACCACCTCAGCCACCTTGGCCTGTCGCCGACGCTGGTCCGGCTGCTGATGGCCGAAGGTGAGGCGGGGCTGCCGGCACCCGGCGCGCTCGCCGGCCTGCGGATGTTCGGCTCCACCGGCGAGCCCTGGAACGAGGCGCCCTGGCGCTGGCTTTTCGAGCGCGTCGGCGAAGGGCGCTGCCCGATCATCAACTATTCCGGCGGCACCGAGATCGGCGGCGGCATCCTCGGCTGTTTCGCCGGTCTGCCGCAGAAGCCTTGCGGCTTCGCCGGGCCGATTCCGGGAATGGTCGCCGATGTCGTCGATGCCGCCGGGCGGAGCCTGCGCGCGCTGCCGGGCAGCGGCACCGGCGCCGAGGTCGGCGAACTCGTGCTGCGCGCGCCCTGGCCGGGCATGGCGGCCGGCTTCTGGCAGGACGAGGCACGCTACCTCGATGCCTACTGGTCGCGCTTTCCCGGCCTGTGGGTGCATGGCGACTGGGCGCGGGTTGATGCCGGCGGCCACTGGTTCATCGAGGGCCGCAGCGACGATACGCTGAAGATCGCTGGCAAGCGCGTGGGCCCGGCCGAGTACGAATCGGCCCTGGTCGATCATGAGCTGGTCAAGGAGGCGGTCGCGGTCGGCGTGCCCGATCCGCTCAAGGGCGAGACGGTGGTGTGCTTCGTGACGCTGGCGGCAGCCGGAGGCGCGGAGGACTGGGGCGCGTCCGAGCGCGCCCTGCGCGCGCATGTCGGCGAACGCCTCGGCAAGCCGCTGGCGCCTGCCCGGGTGCATCGTGCGGCGGCACTGCCGCGTACGCGCAACGGCAAGATCCTGCGCCGCCTGGTGCGCGCCGTTTATCTCGGCGAGGCGCTGGGCGACCTGAGTTCGCTGGAGGACCCGGCCGCGCTGGAGGCGATCCGTGCCTGCCTTCCGCCGTCCGCGCCGAACGCCTGAAACGTACGGTATTCGAACGCCGGCGGGCGGATGACCGTCCGATTTCCGTACGGCCGTCCGCCCGCCGCAGGGTGTTCCCGCCGTCCATCGGGCTTGCGCCGTCCGCTCCTGCGGCTTGAGATGCCCGAACTGCTGGGCTTCCGCGCGTGTTGCCGGGGGAGATCGCCCGGCACATGGCTCCTGGCATCTGGTTTGCTATGCTTCAGCACGAGCCGCGCGCCGCCGCCGGTACGGTTGCGGCGCGGCTCATCGCGTCGTCGTCCGACGACTCCGACGGCAAGACCCGGAACCGGGGCGGCAGAATCCACAAGGGGCCCATCCCTCTGGCCGCATACAGCGGCCCGCCGCGTCGCGTTTCGCGAGGAGGAGACATTGAACTCATTGCGCATGCCCGACGGGCAGAAGTTTTCCGATCCCTGTAATGATGCTGACGTCATGGATGCGTGGGAGCGCTTCCTCAGCGGTAGCGCCGTGCCCTCCGATGCGCTGCGCAGCCTGGTCGACGGCTCCTGGCAGCGCTGCCAGCGGCACAACGTCGATCCGGACAAGTCCTGTGCGCCGCCGCCGGTGGCGGAGTCCGCGCTGGCCTCGCTCTGCCAGCGCCACAGCGGGCTGCTGCAGGCAAGCGCGCCGGTGATGGCCTGTGCGCGTGATTTTCTCGCCGAGACCGGTACCGTGATGGCGCTTGCCGATACCAGCTCGACCATCCTGACGATGGAGGGAGACAACCCCACCATGGGTTCGGCCGAATCCATCCACCTGCTGCCCGGCGTGTCGTGGAGCGAGCGTATCTGCGGCACCAACGCCATCGGCACCGCGCTCGCCGTGGGCCAGCCGGTGCAGATCCACTCTGCGGAGCACTACTGTGCGGGCATCAAGCGCTGGACCTGTTCGGCCACCGTGATCCGCCACCCGCAGGACGGCGAGATCCTGGGCGTGGTGGACGTGTCGGGATTGTCCGAGACCTACAGCCGCCAGAGCTTGGCGCTGGTCGTCACCACGGCGAGCCGCATCGAGAGCCGGCTGACCCTGCTCGAAATGGAGCGGCGCTACCACCTGCTGGAGGCCGCGCTGCCGCACTGGGCTGGCGGCACCGACGGCGTCGTGCTGTTCGACCACCGTGGTTATCCGATCAAGGCCAACGAAAACGCGCAGGCGGCGATTGCCGCCTTGGGCGCCGATCTCGATCTTGCCGCGCCGCGGCGGATTCCGGCGCTTGCGCTGGAAGGCGGCGGCCAGGCGCTGCCGGCATGGCTGCAGTCTGCATGGTTGCAGCCGGTGAGCCGCCGTGGCGAACGCCTGGGCACCCTGATGATCGTGCCCTTGCCGCGCCTCGGCCGGGCGCGGGCGGCCGGGCCGATGCGTGAGTTGGCCGGGGAGGCCACCGTGCGCAGCCCGCGCGCGACGGAAACGCCTGCCGGCTTCGGCGGCGTCGTCACGGCCGATGCCGGGCTTCGCGAGGCCCTGCGCAAGGCCAGCCAGCTCGCGCGCTCGCGGGTTCCGGTGCTGCTGCTGGGCGAGACCGGAGCAGGCAAGGAGGAGTTCGCGCAGGGCCTGCACAAGGCCAGCCCTTTCAGCGACGGCCCCTATGTGGCCTTGAACTGCGGCGGCCTGTCGCGCGAGCTGCTGGCAAGCGAACTGTTCGGCTATGTCGACGGCGCGTTCACCGGCGCGCGCAAGGGTGGGCTGGTGGGCAAGATCGAGGCGGCCAACGGCGGCACCCTGTTCCTCGACGAGATCGGCGAGATGCCGCTCGACCTGCAGCCGCATCTGCTGCGCGTGCTGGAACAGGGTGAGATCTACCGCCTGGGCGAGAACGTGCCGCGCAAGGTCACATTCCGCCTGGTCGCGGCGACCCATCGCGATCTGCGCCAGGAAGTGGCGGGCGGCCGCTTCCGCATGGATTTCTACTACCGTGTGGCGGTGACCTCGATCCGCATCCCGGCACTGCGCGAGCGCGGCGGCGACGTGCGCCTGCTTGCTGCCCACTTCGTCGAGTTGTTCCGGGAGCGCCATGGGCTGGGGCCGCGCTGGCTCAGCGAGCCGCTACTCGCCGCGCTGGAGGTCTATGCCTGGCCGGGCAATGTGCGCGAACTGCGCAATGTCATCGAGAGCATGCTGCTGATGAGCGAGAGCGAGGTGCTCGGTATCGAGGCCCTGCCGCCGGAACTGAGGGCTGCCGGCGCCGAGCCGGCCGATGAGCACAGGACATCGTTGCCGGCACCTGCCGTGCGCAGCATCGCCACGGGCGAGGCGGAGCTGATCCGCAGCGCCATCTCCGCTACGCGCGGCAATCTGACGAAAGCGGCGCGCGAACTGGACATCGCGAAGAGCACGCTGTACCAGAAGCTGCGGCAGTACGGCTTGGAAAATGAGGTCAAGCGCGAGCGCGGCCGTTAGCAGACGGGGCCAGCAGGGAGGGTGGGGCGGCATTTGCCCCAGAAGGTGCGGCGCGGCAAAGGGCGCGCAGCCCCCTTTGCCGTTGACGGCTGGACCTTGCGGGTTCGGCCGCCGCGTTCAGATGTTCCGGTAAACCTCGGCACCGGATTTCACGAACTCCACTGCCTTGACCTCCATGCCTTTCTTCAGTGCGTCGGCTTCGGCGATGCCCTGGGCGGCGGCGAAGTCGCGCACGTCCTGGGTGATCTTCATCGAGCAGAAGTGCGGTCCGCACATCGAGCAGAAGTGGGCGACCTTGGCCGAATCCTTGGGTAGGGTCTCGTCGTGGAACTCGCGCGCCTTGTCGGGGTCGAGGCCGAGGTTGAACTGGTCTTCCCAGCGGAACTCGAAGCGTGCCTTGCTCAAGGCGTTGTCGCGGATCTGCGCGCCCGGATGGCCCTTGGCCAGGTCGGCGGCGTGGGCGGCGAGCTTGTAGGTGATGATGCCTTCCTTGACGTCCTGCTTGTTGGGCAGGCCCAGGTGCTCCTTGGGCGTGACGTAGCACAGCATCGCGGTGCCGTACCAGCCGATGGTGGCCGCGCCGATGCCGCTGGTGATGTGGTCGTAGCCCGGCGCGATGTCGGTGGTCAGCGGCCCCAGGGTGTAGAAGGGCGCTTCGTGGCACTGCTCGAGCTGCAGGTCCATGTTCTCGCGGATCAGGTGCAGCGGCACGTGGCCCGGGCCTTCGATCATCACCTGCACGTCGTGCTTCCAGGCGATCTGGGTCAGTTCGCCCAGGGTCTTGAGTTCGCCCAGCTGCGCTTCGTCGTTGGCGTCGTAGATCGAGCCAGGGCGCAGGCCGTCGCCGAGGCTGAAGGCCACGTCGTAGGCCTTCATGATCTCGCAGATTTCCTCGAAGCGTTCGTACAGGAAGCTTTCCTTGTGGTGCGCCAGGCACCACTTGGCCATGATCGAGCCGCCGCGGCTGACGATGCCGGTCATGCGGTTGGCGGTCAGCGGCACGTAGCGCAGCCGCACGCCGGCGTGGATGGTGAAGTAATCCACGCCTTGCTCGGCCTGCTCGATCAGGGTGTCGCGGAAGATTTCCCAAGTGAGTTCCTCGGCCTTGCCGTTGACCTTCTCCAGCGCCTGGTAGATCGGCACGGTGCCGATCGGCACCGGGCTGTTGCGGATGATCCACTCGCGGGTTTCGTGGATGTTCTTGCCGGTCGACAGGTCCATCACGGTGTCGCCGCCCCAGCGGATCGCCCAGGTCATCTTGTCGACTTCCTCGCTGATCGAGGAGCCCAGCGCCGAATTGCCGATGTTGGCGTTGATCTTCACCAGGAAGTTGCGGCCGATGATCATCGGCTCGGTTTCGGGGTGGTTGATGTTGTTGGGGATGATGGCGCGGCCGCGGGCGACTTCGTCGCGGACGAATTCGGGCGTGATCTCGGCGACCAGGCTGGCGCCGAAGCTCTGGCCCGGGTGCTGGCGCAGCAGCATCTCGGCCATGCGCTGGCCCTTGGGGCCGGTGGCGCGCAGCGACTCGATGTAGCGGGCGCGGTTCAGGTTCTCGCGGATGGCGATGTATTCCATCTCGGGGGTGATGATGCCGCGGCGGGCGTAGTGCATCTGGGTCACATTGCCACTGAGATTGGCGCCCGCCTTGGCGCGGCGTGGCTTGCGGTGCAGGCCGGGAAAGCGCAATTCGTCGAGCGCCTCGTCGGCGGCGCGCTGGCGGCCGAACTCGGAGGACAGGTCGGGCAGCACTTCGGTGTCGCCGCGCTCCTCGATCCAGCCTTGGCGCAGCGCGGGCAGGCCGGAGCGGATGTCGATCTTCGCGGCCGGGTCGGTGTAGGGGCCGGAACAGTCATAGACGAAGATCGGCGGGTTGGGCTCGGCGCCGAAGGAAGCCGGGGTGTCGCTCTGGGTGATCTCGCGCATCGGCACGCGGATGTCCGGGCGCGAACCTTCGACGTAGATCTTGCGCGAGTTGGGCAGCGGCGCAATGGCGGCTTCGTCGACGTGGGCGGATGAGGCGAGGAATTTTTCCGGGGCGTTCATGATGGGTGTCTCCGTGTTGGGTGTTTGAATCGTGTACTGCAGGATGGAACCGGGAAAACAGGCTGCATCGTCAGCGCGGAATGCGGCGATATGGCGGTGCGGCGGGGAGGGCAGCGGGCGCGCTGCGGACCTTCTCGGTGTGGGGCGCTGGAGGCGCTCAGTCCGAGCCGTTCCGTGCGCGCCACAGCGCGTGGAAGTGATGGACCGGTCCGTGGCCGCTGCCTGCCGCCAACTGGTCTGCATGCGCGATCGCATTCACCAGCCATTGGCGGGCATGGCGTACCGCGGTTTCGACCGGGCGGAAGCCGCCCGCCGTCTGGGGCAGCAGTGCGGCGATGGCCGAGCTCAGCGTGCAGCCGGTACCGTGGGTGTTGCGGGTGTCGATGCGTCGGGCGGGCAGTTCGACCATGCGGTCGCCGTCGAACAGCAGGTCGGTCAACTCGTCGCCCGGCAGGTGGCCGCCCTTCAGCAGCACCCAGCGTTCGGACGACAGCGGCAGCAGTTCGCGCAGGCGCTCGGCGGCGCGGTACATTTCCTTGACCGATTCCGGGGCGCGCTGTTCGAGCAGCACGCCGGCCTCGGGCAGGTTGGGGGTGATCATGAAAGCCCGCGGGAACAGCGCCTCGCGCATCATCGCGATCGCGCTTTTTGCCAGCAGGCTGTCGCCGCTCTTGGCCACCATGACCGGGTCGAGCACGACCCTGGCGGCCTGCCAGTGGGCGAGGCGGTCGGCGACAGCGGCGGTGACTTCGGCGCTGCCGAGCATGCCGATCTTGGTGGCGTGCAAGCGGACGTCGGCGAACAGGGTGTCGATCTGCAGGCGCAGGAAATCGGTCGGCGGTACATGCACACCGGTCACGGCCTGCGTATTCTGCGCGGTCAGTGCCGCGACCACGCCGCAGCCGTAGGCGCCGAGCGCGGAGAAGGTCTTGATGTCGGCGAAGACGCCTGCGCCGCCGGATGGGTCGATGCCGGCGATCGAGACGACGTTCGGAATGTGGGATGGGCTGCCGGCCGCAGCCGCGGATGATGCAGGTGAGTTCATGATTCCGTTTCCCTACGCCGGTGCGAGCCGGATCAGGTTCCAAGGGTGTATCTCAGCCCATGCGCCACGGGCACCCCCAACGAGAGCGGCAGACGATACTGCATGTGCTCGCGTGTGGCAAGGGTCTCAAGATTTCGGCGGCGAAGTCGTTTAGGATCGTACCGATCCGAATCCGGCTGTTTCGATGAAACCGTTCCGTCTCCTTCTGGTGGCTTTGCTGGCCGCCGTGCCCTTGCAGGACGCACTTGCCGCCGACTGGCAACTGGTGCTGAGCGATCGCAGCCGGCGTGTCGAAATCGATCGCGCCAGCATCTTCTCGTCCGACCGCGGCACCAAGGTGTCGTGGGGCAGGGTGGTCCTGGGCAGGGCGGAGGCGGTGTCTTCCGGTTACGCCACGATCAAGGCACTGAACCGCTATGACTGCCAGAACCGGACTTTCGCCACCGTCAAGCGTGTCTATCTGGACGTCGACGACAACATCGTGCGCGAGGAGCCGGTTGCGGATGCGAAGCCCCTGCAGGTGACGCCGGGTTCGGTGGATGAACGGATGTGGCGCGAAGTGTGCGGCCCTCCATCCTCCGCCGACATCCGGAAGGTGGCGGGCGAGATCCAGAAGCTGGCCGAGAAGGCCGGGCCGCAGGCAGTCGCCGCCGAGTCTGCCGAGCGGCCGCAGCCTGCCGGAGAGGCTGCCCGTCCCGGCCCGATCGAGGCGCGCGACGTTTCGGCGCAGCCGCTCCGTGCGATGGATGCGCAGCCACCGCAGGCGTCGATCGTTCCAGGCTTGCCCAGCATCAAACCGGCCAAGCCTGATCCGCAAGCCGTGGAGCGGGAGGCGCCCAGCGCTCCGGAGTCCGCGCCGCAGCGCCAGGCCGGGCGTCCTGCGCCTGCAGCTGCCGTGCAGAAAGCGAAGCCGGGCGTTGCGCGCAAAGCGCCCGTGAGCGAGACGGCCAGGCCGGGCTCCACGCCGCCGGCCCGGCCGTCAGCGGGAACGGGGCAGGCGCTCGCGGCGAAGCCGGCGGGCGAGGTGGCAGAGGATGATCCACTGGAGGCGCTGCTGCAGGCCCAGCGCAGCAAACCGGTTGGGCCGGGCTGGAGCTACGACGGCGACACCGGCCCCGAAGCCTGGGGGCGGCTGCGGCCCGACTGGCGCATCTGCAGCGAGGGGCAGCGCCAGTCGCCGATCGATCTGCGCGAAGGCCTGGCAGTCGATCTGGCCCCGGTCAAGTTCCATTACCACGCCAGCGGCTTCCGCATCAGCGATACGGGCAACCTGCTGCAGGTCGATGTCGGCGGCGGCATGGGCATGGAGGTGCGGGGCGTCCGCTACGAACTCGAGCGCTTCACGCTTCACCGCCCGTCGCAGGAGCGCATCGGCGGCATGGCCTACGACATGGCGATGTACCTCGAACATCGCAGCGCCGGCGGCGACATCGCGATGCTGGCCGTGCAACTGACGGTCGGCACGGAGCCCAACGCGCTGCTGCAGACGCTGTGGAACAACCTGCCACTCGATCGCGGCCGCGAGTACGTGCCCGATGCGGCCATCGATCTGGCCACCTTCGTGCCGTCCGATCCAGCCCATTTCCTTTACCTGGGCTCGTTGCCGACGCCGCCCTGCACCGAGGACGTGGTGTGGGTGGTGATGAAGACGCCGGTGGAGATGAGTGCCGATCAACTCGCCATCTTCAGCCGCCTTTATGCGCGCAATACGCGGCCGATCCAGCCGACCAACGGCCGCCTGGTGCTCGAGTCGCGTTGAGTTCGCGTGCCTGGCATGTGCGGTTTCGCTTGCCGTGCTTCGTCCGCGATCCATTCCCGTCGTGGGGCATCAACTGCGTTAGAATGACGCGGTTTTGCCACAATGGACGGCGTTTAAAATCAGCGTCCGCCAAGAGTCCGCCTATTTTCGCCGGGAGCACTTGATGAACTTCGAAAAAGCACGCTTCAACATGGTCGAGCAGCAGATCCGCCCCTGGGAGGTGCTGGATCAGGGCGTGCTCGATCTCCTGATGACGGTCAAGCGCGAGGAATTCGTGCCGGCGGAGGCACGTGCGTTGGCATTCGCCGATGTCGAGATCCCGATCGGCTGTGGCCAGGTGATGCTGAAGCCGGTCATCGAAGGCAAGGTGCTGCAGGCGCTGCAACCGGCGAAGTCCGACTCCGCGCTCGAGATCGGCTCCGGCTCCGGCTTCTTCGCCGCCCTGCTGGCCGCGCGCTGCGAATGGGTGCGGACGATGGAAATCGAGCCCGAACTGGTCAGGCTCGCTTCCGCCAACCTGGCGCGCAATGGCGTCGAGAACGTCATCGTCGCCCAGGGCGACGGCATCGACGGCTGGCCCGAGCGCGCGCCCTACGACGTGATCGTCGTTTCGGGCGGCGTGCAGTATGTGCCGCAGGCGCTGCTGGAGCAGCTCAAGGTCGGTGGCCGGCTGTTCGCCTTCGTCGGCGAGGCCCCGGTGATGAAGGCCCGCCTGATCACCTGCGAAGGTGAAGGGCGCTTCCGCACCGAAGACATCTTCGAAACCGTCGTGCCGATGCTGCAGAACGCATCGCGCCGCGACAGCTTCAGCTTCTGAGCTGCCGCCGATGCGACAGATCGGCCCGCGCGACCTGGCGGAGCGCCTGAATGATGCATCCCGGGAAGCGCCGCTGCTGCTCGACGTGCGCGAGCCCTGGGAGTTCGAACTGTGCCGCGTCGACGGTTCGGTGCCGATGCCGATGGGCAGCGTGCCTGCGCGTCTTGCCGAACTGGATCGTGAGCGCGAGACGATCGTGATCTGCCACCACGGCGGGCGCAGCGCTCAGGTGTGCATGTTCCTCGAGCACCAGGGCTTCACCAGGGTCATCAACTTGGCAGGCGGCGTTGCCGGCTGGGCGGCACAGGTCGATCCGGGCATGCCGCAATACTGAGCGGCAGCCTGTCTCCGGAGGCTCGAGTGAATCGCATCTTGGCAATCTGTCTGTCCGTGCTGTTTTCAGGTGGCGCCCTGGCGGCCGATCTGATGCAGATGTATCAGGAGGCGCTGGCGAACGACGCGAAATTTTCCGCTGCTCGCGCGCAGTTCGAGGCAGGGCAGGAAAGGGTGGCACAGGGGCGCGCCGGCCTGTTGCCGCAGATCGGCCTCAATGCCGATGCAAGCTGGAACGACAGCGAGATCGAGGCCCGCGCCGGCAGGACGTCCGGCGACTACGACAGTCGTGGCTACGGCGTCCAGCTCACCCAGCCATTGTTCCGCTGGCAGAACTGGGTGCAGTTCAAGCAGGGCGAACTGCAGACCGCGCTTGCCGGCGCCCAGTTCGATGCGCAGCGGCAGGAACTGGTGCTGCGCGTCGCCGAAGCCTATTTCGACGTGCTCAACGCCCAGGATGCGGTGGAAGCGGTGAGCCAGCTGCGCACCGCGGCGGGTGAGCAGCTGGAACTGGCCAGGACCAGCTTCGAAGTCGGTACGGTGACGATCACCGATGTGCATGAGGCGCAGTCGCGCTTCGATCTCGCCTCGGCGCAGGAAATCGCTGCGCAGAACCAGCTCGAAGTGGCGCGCCAGGTGTTGGCGCAGATCATCGGCAGGCAGCCCGACACGCTTGCCGGTCTGCGCGAAGGCGTCGCGCTGCAGCGGCCGCAGCCGGACAGCATCGCCGATTGGGTGAATGCCGCCGAGGCGGGCAACTTGGGCGTGCAGGCGCAGCAACTGGTGCGCGAGATTGCCGCGCGCGAAGTCGAGCATGCCCGGGCCGGGCATCTGCCCACGGTGGATCTGATCGCCTCGCATGGCGTGATCCATCGGCCGCAACTGGCGACCGACCGCAATGAAAGCACGACCATCGGCGTGCAGCTCAACATGCCGCTGTATGCGGGCGGGCGCGTGTCTTCGGTGACGCGCGAGGCCGCTGCGCTGCGCATGAAGGCCGATGCCGACCTGGAGGATGCCCGCCGCAGCGCAGCCCTGGCGGCCCGCCAGTCCTGGCTCGGCGTCACCAGCGGCATGGCCGAGGTGAGGGCGCTGGAGGCCGCCAGGATTTCGTCGGCATCGGCGCTCGAAGCCAACAAGCTCGGCTACGAAGTCGGGGTGCGCATCAACATCGACGTGCTGAACGCCCAGACCCAGCTTGCCGATACGCTGCAGCGCTTGTCGCGGGCGCGCTACGACACGCTGCTGGCGCAACTGCGGCTGAAGGCGGCGGCCGGCACGCTTGGCGAGGACGACGTCCGCGCCATCAACGCCCTGCTGGCGCCTTGAGCGCCGCCATTCAGGCTTTCAATCCTTCGAGCATTTCCAGCGTGCGCGCGGTCGCGCCGCGGTCGGCTGCGGCGAAAGCCTTGCCGGCAACGGCCATGGCATGGCGCGAGGCTTCGTCGTCCAGCAGTGCAAGCCCCATGCGGATGCCGTCATCCGCATCCGTGGCGCGCTGCGCCGCGCCCGCGCGGATCGCCTGTTCGGCGGCAGCGGCGAAATTGAAAGTGTGCGGGCCGACGACGACCGGCGTGCCCACGGCGCAGGCCTCGATCAGGTTCTGGCCGCCGAAGGGCAGCCAACTGCCGCCGATCAGCGCCACGTCGGCTGCCGCGTAATAGACGAACATTTCGCCCATCGAGTCGCCCAGCCAGACGCGGGTGTCGCCGGCGACCGGCGCGTCGTCCGAGCGTCGCTGCAGCTTCAGGCCGTGGCGGGCCACCAGCCGTGCCGCGTCGTCGAAACGCTGCGGGTGGCGTGGCACGAGCACGAGCAGCACGTCGGGCGGGGCGAGGCGGGCGAAGGCGCCGAGCAGCAGTTCTTCTTCGCCGTCGCGGGTGCTGGCGGCGAGCAGCACGGGCCGGTTGCCGATGCGCGTGCGGAAAAGCTTGGTGCGAGCGCTGATATCCTCGGGCGGGGTGATGTCGAACTTGATGTTGCCGGTGACCAGCACGCGGCGGGCGCCGAGCGCGGACAGGCGCGCCGCATCGGCTGCGGTCTGGGCGCCGATCGCGCTCAGTGCGCCCATCGTCAGCGCGCTCAGTGCCGGCAGGCGGGCGTAGCGCTTCGCCGAGCGTTCCGAAAGCCGGGCGTTGGCGAGCATCACCGGGATCCTGCGCTGCCGGCAGGCGGCGAGCAGGTTGGGCCACAGCTCGGTTTCCATGATCACGCCGAACTGGGGGCGGAAGTGGCGCAGGAAGGCGTGCGCGAAGCAGCCGAGGTCATAAGGCAGGTAGCAGCGCAGCACGCGCGCATTGCCGTTGAACAGGTTCTGCGAGGTTTCGCGCCCGGTCGGCGTCATGTGGGTGAGCAGGATGCTGTGCTCGGGCCAGCGCTGCAGCAATGCCTTGACCAGCGGTTCGGCGGCACGGGTCTCGCCGACCGACACTGCGTGCACCCAGATGACCTGGGTCGGCGCCCGCACCGCGTAGTGGCCGAAGCGCTCGCGGAGGTGCCTGAGATAGCCCGGCTGGCGCCGTCCGCGCCAGACGAAGCGCAACAGCACGAGAGGCAGGGCAAGAATCCACAGCAGCGTGTAGGGAAGGCGGGTCAGCATCGAATCGGGTGATGAATCGGTCACGCAAGTATAAGCAAGGATGACGGCATCGGTGTTTCAACGGCGCGGCATGGCACGGCGGCATGCGATAATCGAAGCCCTTCGGATTTCCTGCTTTTTTCTGAGAGCCTCATGAGAGTTCTTGTCACTGGTGCCGCCGGCTTCATCGGTATGCACGCCTCCCTGCGTCTGCTCGAGCGTGGCGACGAAGTCGTCGGCCTCGACAATCTCAATGATTACTACGACCCGACGCTGAAGGAGGCACGTCTCGCCCGCCTGACGCCGCACGCGGGTTTCCGCTTCGTCAAGATGGACGTGGCCGACCGCGCCGGCATGGAGCGGCTGTTCGCCGAGGAAAGGTTCGACCGCGTGATCCATCTCGCCGCCCAGGCCGGCGTGCGCTACTCGCTGCAGAACCCCCATGCCTACATCGACAGCAACGTCGTCGGCTTCATGAACATCCTCGAAGGCTGCCGCCACGCCAGGGTGCGGCACCTGGTCTACGCGTCCAGCTCCAGCGTCTATGGCGGCAACACCAGGATGCCGTTCTCCGAGGCCGACAGCGTCGACCATCCGGTCAGCATCTACGCCGCGACCAAGAAGGCCAACGAGCTGATGGCCCACACCTACAGCCACCTGTACGGCCTGCCGACCACCGGCCTGCGCTTCTTCACCGTGTATGGCCCGTGGGGCCGGCCGGACATGGCGCTGTTCCTGTTCACCAAGGCGATTCTCGAAGGGCGGCCGATCGACGTCTTCAACCACGGCAGGATGAAGCGCGACTTCACCTTCGTCGATGACATCGTCGAAGGCGTGATCCGCACGCTGGACCGCACTGCCGAGCCGGATCCCGCGTTCGATTCGGACGCCCCCCATCCGGGCCGCGGCAAGGCGCCGTTCCGGGTGTTCAACATCGGCAACAACAATCCGGTGGAGCTGATGGCTTTCGTCGAGGCCATCGAAGAGGCGCTGGGCACGACGGCGCAGAAGAACTTCATGCCGCTGCAGGACGGCGACGTGCCGGCCACCTATGCCGACACCGATGCGCTGAACGAGTGGACCGGCTTCGCACCGGCCACCAGCGTCAAGGACGGGGTGGGGCGCTTCGTCGCCTGGTACCGCGACTACCATCGCGTCTGAGCGCCCGCGCCGGACGATGAAGGCCCGCCCACCCGTGCCTGCCGCGGGGGCGGGCTTTCCTTTTGGGGCTACTTGCTCTTGATCATCGTGCCGACGCCGTGGTCGGTGAGGATTTCGAGCAGCAGGCAGTGTTCGACGCGGCCGTCGATGATATGCACCGACTTCACGCCGTTGCGCGCCGCGTCCAGCGCCGAGCCGATCTTGGGCAGCATGCCGCCGGACAGCGTGCCGTCGGCGACCAGTTCGTCGATCTCGCGCGGCGTCAGGCCGGTCAGCAGCCTGCCGCTCTTGTCGAGCACGCCCGGCGTGTTGGTCAGCAGCACCAGCTTCTCGGCCTTCAGGATCTCGGCCAGCTTGCCGGCGACCACGTCGGCGTTGATGTTGTAGGTCTCGCCTTCTTCGCCGACGCCGATCGGCGCGATCACCGGGATGAAATCGCCCTTGTCGAGGAAGGAAATCAGGCTCGGGTCGATGCTGATGATCTCGCCGACCTGGCCGACGTCGACCAGATCGCCCGCCGGCGCGTCGAGTTTCTGCATCAGCAGCTTCTTGGCGCGGATGAAGCTGGCGTCCTTGCCGGTCAGGCCCACCGCCTTGCCGCCGGCCTGGTTGATCAGGTTGACGATTTCCTTGTTGACCTGGCCGCCCAGCACCATCTCGACCACTTCCATGGTCTCGGCGTCGGTGACGCGCATGCCCTGGACGAACTCGCCCTTCTTGCCGACGCGGGCCAGCAGGTTCTCGATCTGCGGGCCGCCGCCGTGCACCACGACAGGATTGAGGCCGACGAGCTTGAGCAGCACGACGTCGCGGGCGAAGCAGTCCTTCAGCTTCGGATCCGTCATCGCGTTGCCGCCGTATTTGATGACGATGGTCTTGTCGAAGAAGCGCTTGATGTAGGGCAGGGCCTCGGCGAGGATTTCGGCCTTGCGGGCGGGGCTGACGGTGTCGGCGGCTTGGGTGTCGGTCATGGGGCGTCCTCGGTTGCAGTGCGGATGAAGGCCGCCAGTTTACTGCGCTCCCCGTCGTTTGGCGCGTGATCACCGATGGCTGTTGCAGGAAAGCCGACAGGCCCGTTCCCCTGCCTTGGCACAGGGGAAACGGGCCTGTCTGCCCGCGCGCGCGCCCTCAGTCGATGCTCAGCCGCTTGGCCTGGGCTTCGGCCTTCTTCGGCAGCGACAGTTCGAGGACGCCGTCGTTGAATCTGGCGGACGCCTTCTCCTCATCGATTTCCTGGCCGAGCTGGAAGCTGCGCGACACCTTGCCGAAGTAGCGCTCGGTGCGCAGGACTTTCTCGCCTTCCTTGACTTCCTTCTCCTGCTTGCGTTCGGCACTGATCGATACCACCGGGCCGTCGATGTGGACGTGGATGTCCTCCTTTTTCATGCCGGGCAGTTCGGCATGGACTTCGTAACCAGTATTGGTTTCCTTGACGTCGACACGCATCTGCGGCGCTTCGCTGCCGGCGCTGGCGAGTGCGCCACCACCGAAGTCCACCGGGCGGACGAAGAAGCCGCGGAAGAAATCTTCCAGCGGATCGACACGACGGGTCAGATTGTTGCTCATCGCTTGCTCTCCTTCTGCTTGAGTTGGCCGGCAGTCTTTCCGGTCTCGATACGAATATGGGAGCACGCGGCCATGATTCAAGAGGGAGACACGAAGGGATTGGCGGACTCCGGTCTATCATGCGGGCCACGACTGACGGAGAGAGGTTCGAGCTTCATGGAGCACGTTGTGAATGAGACGCCGCCGGGCAATGTCTGCCCGCGCTGCGGGGCCGTTTTCAGCTGTGGGATGCGGGCCGGCGAGGAGGTGTGCTGGTGCGTCGCTTTTCCGCCGGCTTTTGCGGTGCCGGCGGTGGAGACCGTGCCCGACACCGGGGCGTGCTACTGCCCGGCCTGTCTGGCCGAACTCGTTGCCGCCAAGGAGCGGGCAGCGGCCGGTTAGCCTCTTCGGCAGGCCGGCGGATGCGAATTTGCCGCCTGTGCGGCGGCCTTGCGCGCTTCGATGGCCGGAACGGAAACGGACAGGCTCATTCCCGCGGGGAAGGCGGCCGGTAGCGCCGATGGATTTCCTGGCGTGCCAGCGCGTTGTCGATCTGCTGCTGATCGGCGCCGATCTCGCGCAGCATCTGCTCGGTGATCGGCACCCCGTCGCGCAGCCAGTCGTCGATCTTCCAGTACTTGCGACGCCCATGCTCGGGCAGTTTCCATATCTCCTGCCGGTCCAGAGCCTGGAGGACCTGTTCGTCATTGGCGCCGATCTCGCGCAGCATCTGTTCGGTGAAAGGCACGCCATCGTTGAGCCAGCGGCCGATCTGGCGGCCGGGCATCGGCGGCAGGACTTCCTCGTCATACCACTTGAGCACGCGGCGCACGGTATCGTCGTCCGCGCCGTGCTCGCGCAGCAACGCTTCGGTGATGTCGGTCTTGGCGCGCAGCCAGCGGCTGAGAAGGCGATCATCAAATTGAGGAAAGCGGATGCCGCGCTCGATGAACGCGCGTTTGAGGCGGGCATAGCAGCGGCCTTCGTTGCGCGTCTCCTTCAGGTCGATGCCGTTGAGTGCGGCCGCAAGAAGATGGATGTACATCCAGTCGTCCTCGACCGGGTTGTTCATGCGGAAGCGTCCGCCCAGGCGTATCCGGGTTCTTGCATGCACGTCGGCGCCCAGCCCGATCAGGTGTAGCGCGGCTTCGCAGTGGCCGCGCGTACCCGCATACGTCAGAACAGAGCGCCCATAGGGAGGCTTGTCCCTGAGGTCGATGTCCGCGCCGCGCTCGATGAACAGGCGGAACAGCGGCCCGTCGCCGCGGCCCAGGTCCATGGTCTCGAAGAAGATCGGATAGACCAGCCCCTTCTGGTTGGGATCGGCGCCGAAGTCGAACAGCAGCGTGGCCATCCTGAGGTCGCCGAGATTGACAGCGTAGAACAAAGGCGATCTTTTCTGGAGCGGATTGCGTCCGCGTGGCCACGCAGGAACGTGATAGTTGGGATCGGCCCCGTGCTCCAGCAGCCATCGTGCCGACGTGTGCTGCTTGTTGCGCACGGCCAGGATCAGCGGCGTCAGGTGGTAGGTGGCGCCGGGCCGGTCGATCAGGTGGCGAACCGAATCGGGATCGAGCACGTGGACGCGCCCTTCGAGCACGGCGAGCACGAAGGCGCGCTGTTCGGGGTCGGGAAACTCCAGGGGCAGTTCGACCTTGAAGGCGCCAAAGTGCATGATGTCCATGTTTCTGTCCTTGTCCCAGGCGGGGCGTTCGCAGGCGGTCAAGAGGCCCAGGGCCAGCAGGGCGGCGAGCAGGCGGGCGAGCAGGCTCATCGGCCGCCCCCGAGCGGCGGCAGCCGGCTGCCCGGCCGGTCCGCGCCCAGTTCGCGGTCGATGACGGCCAGCGCGGCGGCCTTGCGCGCTTCGATGGCGTCGATGAGTTCGCCCATCGAATGGGTGTTTGCAGATCGGGGCGGCAGTTCGAACACGGTGTCGCCCACCGGGCGGGCGACACGCCTGACCGGCTCCCCCTGCACCCACTGATGGAGACGGTCCAGGAGGCCGAGCCTGAAGTTGCGCGAAGCCGCATCCAGAGGCCCGCTGACGTAGTCGAAATGGGTGCGGTAGCGGGTGCCCAGCGGGCCGCCATGTTCGATGGTGCGCTCGCCCTCGCTGAAGCGGTAAGGCGTCATCGGCGACAGCGTGGCCGGGTTGAAGGAGACGAAGGGGCGATTGCCGATGATGCCCGCCGCGCCGGCCTGGCCGCCGCCCTTGCTGTGGCCGGCGAAGGTGACGCGCTCGGCGTATTTGTCCCCACTCTCCTGGATGCTCTCGCCCAGGGTCATCGCGGCATCGTACTGGGCGGTCTGTTCGCCCACGCCCTGCGGCACATTGGTCAGCACCATGTCCTTGTGCGCCTTGCTTTCCGGGTCGTTCAGGCTGCCGTCCAGCTCGGTGCCGCGAAAGGCGATGGTGACTTCCCCGGTCAGTTCGTCGTAGTAGGGGGCGGCGTAGTAGTTGGTATCGTTGTTGATCCAGAGTTCGTCATCGTTGAGCATTTCTTCCGGCAGCAGGCCCAGATCGCGGAACTCCTCCCGGCGCAGGTTGAGCATGGCCTCGGGGGCGTTGTGCGCGGGGTCGCCGTCCAGGCCGGCGTTGCCGCCGAAGGTCCGGGGGTCGTCCGCCTTGGCGCCATACACGGCCAGGCTGGCCTCGGCGCGGCGCACGTCGCGGTTCAGGCGCTCCAGTTCGTCGGCCGCCCCGGCCAGCGCGTCGTGGCGCATCTGGTTGGCCGGCAGGCCGGTGCGCTTGCGCCAGTCCGCCACGCTCTCGCCCGGCCTGCGTTCGGCATCGGCAAGCAGGTCGCGCGCGGCTTCGATCTTCATCTCGCGCTCGGCCAGCCGCCGGGCCTTGGCGTCCAGATGCGGGCAGCAGCGGTGCACCGGCGAACCTTGGAGGATGCGGCAGCCGCAGGTGGCCACCGTGGCGTACTGCATGGCCACCGGCTGGCCGTCGATCTTGAAGAAGAAGCAGCCGTTCTTGAGCGTGGCGCCCGAGTGGCCTTTCTTCTCACACTCGTAAGGATCGCCCACGATGGCGGTGGGCTGTGTGTCGGAGAGGTTGCGGTGGCTGCGGGGCCGGGTCTGGATGAAGCCCTTGGGGCCCCGGTCACCGTTGCGGGCTACGTGCGGCATGGGACGGCTCCGGAGAATGGGCATGGTGGAGGCGGCGGCGCAGGGCCGCGCCGCGCAGGCTTTGAGCCTGGGTGAAACCCAGGGCGAACGCGCAGTCGAGCAGGCTTTCGGAAATCTCCACCGCATACAGATTGCTCAGTTGCGGGCCGGCGGCCTGGGCCAGGCTGTGGAATTCCGCCCAGTGGCCGCACAGGCGGACGATGTCCGGGTTGGCCGGGGCGGGCTGCCCGTGCGATACCGGCAGCAACACGTGCTGGCGCGTCCAGCGCGACAGCACCTCGGCGATGATGGAGAGGGTTTCCGCCTGCCACCAGGCGCGGCGCTGGACAGGCGCCCATCCGGCCAGGCGCAGCAGGCTCGCGGCCAGCCAGGCGTCGAGCTGATCGAGCAGGCCGCTGCGCGCGGGCAGCCCGCCAGCGTCGAGCATCAAGCGGGCAATGAGCAGGGCCTCCACGCAGGGCTGCTCTTCCTGCTCCAGGCCTTGTGCGGCGCCAGGAAGCAGCTGGGAGACGATGAAGGTGAAACGGCCGGCATGTGGGTGAGTGCCTTGCGGGCGCAGTTCGGCATACCCGGACAGCCACTGCGGCAAGGGCAGGAGTGTGCCGTTCATGGATACGCCTCTGGCGAATCGTCCTCCAGCTGGCGCAGCCAGCCGGCCAGACGCGCAATGGATTCGGCCTGCCTATGGATGAGTGCCGAGCTGATCAGCGTAGATCCCAGTTCGTCCGCCAAGCGCCGGACGATGAAATCGGCCGGCTGATGGGCTGCGCGAGGGGTGTCCATATGCGGGCTTGCAAGCAGGTCGGTAAGCGCCGTTTCGACACTTTCAAGCAAGGGGTCGTCGTGCACTGCACGGTGCCAGCCGGGGTGCTTGCACTGCGCCAGGCAGGCATGGACGATCTCGCGCTGGCATGGGCCATCCGGGCGGATCCGCCAGGAGGGTGTGCCGTGAGAGGGCAGCATGGCGACCAGATAGGCCGCCAGCGCGGCCGGTACGCCGAGGTACTGGAGCTGGGCGAGCCATTCTTCGTATGGCATGAATTCGGCAGGCGGGGGGAATGGAAGCGAGGCCATGCTCAGGTGCGCGAAATGGATCGTCTCTTCAAAACGACAGGATCAAGGCTTTTTCCAGTTGACTGGCGTCCGGCCCGTTCAGGACGCGGCTGCCCAGGCCGAGCATGCTGCTGGCCCCCCCGAGCATCCCCGCTACGTCGCCGCTGGACAGGGCGCCCGCCATGCTCGCCACCTGCTGGGCCGTTCCCAGCAACTGGCTTGCAGCACGAAATACGTCTCCCGCGCCTCCCGAAGCCAGGCCGGAGAGCAGGGAAAGGCCGTTGTCGGCCGCCGGTGCCGGCGGCGGAGGCGTGCTGATGGCGCCTTCGGCATGCACGATATCTTGTCCCTGGATATGCACCTGCACCCCGACGATCTTGATCGTGCCGTCGCTGTCCATGGAAATCATCGATTTGCCGCAGGTGATCTGCACCCGCTCCCCGGCATTGAGGTTCAGTTCTTTTCCAGCCTGAATCTGCTTGGCCGTGCCGACGGTTTCCATCGACATGCCCAATACGGCGGTGTTCATGACCCCGCCCACGTTGATCGAATACAGGGCGCCCACGTTGGTGATGTGGAGCAGTCCGGTCGAGTCGATGGCAGTCAGCCCTACGGTGGAGGTGTCGTTACGTGAAACCGTGCTCTTGCGCGATGCACCGATGCGCACGGTTTCATCCGCTCCGACCTTCGTCTTGCGGTTCTTGCCGACGCTGACCGATTCGTTGTT
>NZ_BCUG01000025.1 GCF_001591165.1 Thauera butanivorans NBRC 103042 | reverse complement strand
TAGAGCGCAGAGGCAACACCAGGGGAGAACAGCATGCCGAGAGCCGAAGCCGAAATCATCAACAAGCTCGGGCTGCACGCGCGCGCGTCGGCCAGGCTGACGCAGCTGGCGAGCAGCTATCCGTGCGAAGTCTGGCTCGAGCGCAACGGCCGCCGGGTCAACGCCAAGAGCATCATGGGCGTCATGATGCTGGCCGCCGCCAAGGGCAGCACCATCACCATCGACACCGAGGGCGACGATGCCGACAAAGCGCTGCAGGAACTGCAGGACCTGATCGCGGACCGCTTCGGCGAGGGAGAATAGGCATGACCTTCGCCCTGCACGGCCTGCCCGTCTCGCAAGGCATCGCGATCGGCCACGTCCACCTGATCTCTCACGCGCTGCTCGAGGTCAACCACTACCACGTTGCCCCCCGCCACCTGTCCGACGAACTCGAACGCCTGGAGGACGCGGTCGCCACCGTCCAGGGCGAACTGATCGGCCTGAAGGCCGCTGCGACGACGGCCCAGACGCACAGCGAAGTCGGCGCCTTCGTCGACCTGCAACTGATGATGCTGGCCGATCCGATGCTGATCGACGCCGCCCGCCACCTGATCGAAACCCGCCGCTGCAACGCCGAATGGGCCCTGGTGCAGCAGATGGAACAGCTCGTCGAGCAGTTTCGCCAGATCGAGGACCCCTATCTGCGCGAGCGCCAGGCCGACGTCGTGCAAGTGGTCGAGCGCCTGGTCAAGGTGCTGCTCGGCCATCCCGGCCACCTGCCGCCCAAGCGCCGCGACGGGCTCGGCACCGTCATCGTCGCCCACGACCTGTCGCCCGCCGACACCATCGGCTTCCGCGACCACAACATCTCCGGCTTCGTCACCGACGTCGGCGGCCCCACCAGCCACACCGCGATCGTCGCCCGCAGCCTCAAGATCCCGGCCGTGGTCGGCCTGCACCACGTGCGCGACCTGCTGGAAGACGACGAACTGGTCATCGTCGACGGCACCCGCGGCGTCATCATCATCGACCCCGACGAGACCATCGTCGAGGAATACCGGCTGCGCCGCAGCGAACTCGAGATCGAGCGCTCCAAGCTCAACCGCCTGCGCGACACCCGCGCCACCACGCTCGACGGCGAAACCATCAACCTGCTCGCCAACATCGAAGGGCCGAAGGACCTGCCCGCGGTCAAGACCGCCAACGCCGACGGCATCGGCCTGTACCGAACGGAATTCCTCTTCATCGGCCGCGACGTGCTGCCCGACGAGGACGAGCAGTACGAAGCCTACCGCAGCGTGGTCAAGGCGCTACCGAACAAGCCGGTGACGATCCGCACCTTCGACGTCGGCGCGGACAAGGCGCTCAACGGCGCCCACGCCCGCTTCGAGCCGAACCCCGCGCTCGGCCTGCGCGCGGTGCGCTACTCGCTGGCCGAACCCCAGATGTTCCTGACCCAGTTGCGCGCCCTGCTGCGCGCCTCGGCCCACGGCAAGCTGCAGATCATGATCCCGATGCTGTCGCACGCGCAGGAAATCGACCAGTGCCTGGCGCTCGTCGACAAGGCCAAGGCCGAACTGCGCGCCGAGAAGATCAAGTTCGACGAAGGCGTGCAGGTCGGCGGCATGATCGAAGTCCCGGCCGCCGCGCTGTCGCTGGGCATGTTCATCCGCCGGCTGTCCTTCCTGTCGGTCGGCACCAACGACCTGATCCAATACACCCTCGCCATCGACCGCTCGGACGAAGCCGTGGTGCATCTCTACGATCCGTTGCACCCCGCGGTACTGAAGCTGATCGGCGCCACCATCTCGACCGGCGCGCGCTACGGCGTGCCGGTGTCGGTCTGCGGCGAGATGGCCGGCGACCCCGTCTACACCCTGTTGCTGCTCGGCATGGGCCTGCGCAACTTCTCGATGCACCCGGGCAACATCCTGGAGATCAAGCAGCAGGTACTGCGCGCCGACCTCGGCGATCTCGCCCCCAAGGTGCAACGCATCCTGAAGGCCGATGAACCGGCGCGCATCCGCGAGGCAGTGGAGCGGCTGGCCGGCTGAAGTGCTCATGCCGGCATTGCACTGGAAGGCCGGGAATCATAGAATGGCCGCCTCTTTCACGCCGGCCTTTCTGTCTGCCGGCCAGGCATGCGGGCGTCGTATAACGGCTATTACCTCAGCTTCCCAAGCTGATGACGAGGGTTCGACTCCCTTCGCCCGCTCCACCGCATCATTCTGCGGACTTCCGCAGAAGTCCAAGGGAGTCTGCAAGTCGTTGCCACACAAGGACTTTTCCTCTCTTTGACGTTCTGCCGTGGTCCACTGCGATCCGCCTACAGCCGGGACTTTTAAGTCCACAAACAAGTCCATTTTTGCGGGTGCGGCTGATTCCGGATTGTTGATGGAGGGGCGAGGTCGACGTGACCAGCATCTGGTTCCTGACTCATGTTCAGGAGCAAGAGCATGGCACTCTCAGACCTGGCCGTTCGGCAGGCCAAGGCAACTGGCAAGGCATACACCCTCCCTGACTTGGATGGCCTCTCCCTGGCCGTCACGGCTGCAGGGGGCAGGACTTGGCACTTCCGCTACTACTGGGCGGGCAAGCAGAAGCGGATGTCGCTCGGCACCTACCCGGAGGTGACACTTCGCGAGGCCCGCAGCCTGCGCGACGAAGCGCGCGCCCTGCTAGCCAAAGGCACCAATCCTCGCGTTCACCGCAAGCAGAAGCGCACCGCTGTCCGGCTCGCCGACGAGAACACCTTCGATGCGGTGTATCGCAAGTGGCTCAAGCATCGCGGGCTCAGCCTCAAGGAAGGCCGGCAGACGACCCTCTCGATACTTCCGCGCATCTTCGACAAGGATGTGCTGCCCGCCTTGGGCAAGCGGTCGGTCTATGAGATCAAGCGTCCCGACCTGTTGGAGGTGATCGCCAAGATCGAGAAGCGCAAGGCGCTCTCCGTCGCCGAGAAAGTCAGAACGTGGTTCAACCAACTGTTCCGCTACGCGCTGGTGATCGTGCCGGGCCTGGAGCAGAACCCCGCCGCCGATCTCGATGTGGTGGCGCTGCCGCTGCCACCCGTCAACCACAACCCGTTCCTGCGCATGGCCGAGCTGCCGAAGCTGTTGCAGCGTCTGCGCAGCTATCGCGGCAGGCGGCAGACCCAGCTCGGGCTGCGGCTATTGCTGCTGACCGGCGTGCGAACCGGCGAGCTGCGACAGGCGATGCCGGATCAATTTGATCTGGACCGGGGGTTGTGGATCATCCCGCCCGACGTCGTGAAGCAACTCCAGTTGGATATGCGCAAGAAGCGGCAGCAGCCGAAGGACATCCCGCCCTACATCGTGCCGCTGTCGATTCAGGCCATGGAGATCGTCCGGCACCTGCTGGATGAGTTCAAGCCGGCCCAGCGCCACCTGTTCCGGCACGACAGCGACTTGAAGAAGCGCATCAGCGAGAACACGCTCAATGGTGCGCTCAAACGCATGGGCTATCAGGAGCGCCTGACCGGACACGGTATCCGCGGCACGATGTCCACTGCGCTCAACGAGATCGGCTACCCGAAGGTCTGGGTGGATGCACAGCTCTCGCATGTCGATCCCAACAAGGTCAGTGCGACCTACAACCATGCCGAGTACGTGGAGCAGCGTCGCCGCATGATGCAGGACTGGGCCGATCGGCTCGACCTCTTCGAGCAGAACCAGGTCGAGGCGGCCAGCATGCCGCTCACCGTGCATCTGGAAGGCGTGCCCGCGTTTCCGAGTGAGCAAACCGCAAGCGCGCCCTCCGCGCCGGTTGCCGCTTCGCCAATCCTGCTCGTGACGAAGCCGGGCGACGCCATGCCGTTGGTTTCTGCCGCCGCACATCGGCTGCCGGCGGTTCCGCCCCCTCGATCGGCCGCGCCGCTGGTGCCTTCGGACATTCAGCGCGAGAGGATGGAACTGTTCGATGTCTTCGAAGCGCCGCACAACCTTCCCGTCGCTGCGTTTGCCAAGATGGCAGGCAAATCCCGCAGGTGGATCAGCTACGAGATCAAGGCGGGCAACTTGCTGGCGTTGAACGTAGGCAACCGCGGCCAGCGCGTGCCGGACTGGCACCTCGACCCACTCAAGCACGAGCTGATCCAGTCCGTCCTGAAGCTAACCAGGGGTGCGGACCCTTGGCAGATCTACCATGCACTGCTACAGCCGCGCTCGATGCTGCGGGGGCGTTCGGCACTGGAGGGCGTGACGGCCGGCAATCTCGACAAGCTCGTCATGGCCGTGAGCACAGCCGTGAAGGAAAGCGAATGGACCCCGCCGCGAGTCGGGGTCGCCTAGCAGCAGGAATGCGGGATCGTGGCGAAACCGCGATCCCCGCGCGTCCGTCAGGACACCAAGCGCGCGCGGCGGGCGAATCTTGCCTGGGTGTCCGACAAGGAAGCCTCGCGACGGAGCAGATAAGCCATCACGATCGTTGGTGCGCCGGCCAGCGGCCGCATGGCGATGCCTCGGCGTAGGTAGCTCGCCAGTCTCGCGGCGGGCGCAATGGTGATCCCGTACCCGGCGGCAACCAGCGTCATCACCACATCGAATGTCTCCACCGTTTGCTCCCGCTCCTGCAGCGCGTTCTCGAACACGCGCTGCACGGTCATGCGCCATGGTTCATCGGCCGTGGACTGCGAGCAGATCAAGGGCTGCTTGAGCACTTCCCCGCACGGCACTTCACGGTGGGCCAGCAGGTGGGAGCGCTTGGCCACGGCGACCGCCAGCGTGTCATGCCACAGCGGTTCGCATACCCAGCCAGGCCACTGCCGGGCAACCGCAGACAAGGCGAAGTCGAAGCCGTCGTCCGGCATCTCCGCGCCTCGACCGGGATCTGTCCAGCCGGCCAGGACGGCATGAGTCTCCGGCTCTTCGGCACGCTGCAGAGCGAGCACGTCGGCGAGCTGGGGAGGCACCCATTCGCCGAGGACGGCCATGCGAATTTCGGCGGTGATGTCACTCGATTCCACGTCCAGCTCCCCCAGGCGGTGAACTCGTGGCAACTGATCTCGAAGCCGTTGGATGAGTTAAGTTTAACGTGGTTTAAATCGTGACCGTGTTCGACGCTCTTGGCAATGCCAAAGCGTTCGATCCAAAGGGGCCGCCCCACCGGCACCACTACCTACGAAGCGGAACCAGCCATCGCGTTTGGGGCTGCCGTGCGGGAAGAAAGAACCAACCAGGGCATAGCTCAGGAAGCGCTGGCCCACATGGCCGGCATCGAACGGTCGCACATGGGCAAGATCGAGCGCGGCGAGCATGTGCCCACGCTCCCTCTCATCCTCAAGATTGCCCGTGCGCTGAAATGCAGTTCCGCCCACTTGATGACTCTGACCGAAGCCAAGCTGGCAGAGTCGGCTCCATCCGCAGATTGAAGCCGGCCCGCACAGCGGTCGCACGCCTACCCCTGATCGTCGTTGTCCTTGCCCCCAAGGGCTGAATCTTCGCGCTTTGCGGCCTCGTTGAGGAGCCGCA
This sequence comes from Thauera butanivorans NBRC 103042, assembly GCF_001591165.1. GTDB lineage: Bacteria > Pseudomonadota > Gammaproteobacteria > Burkholderiales > Rhodocyclaceae > Thauera > Thauera butanivorans. The sequence continues at coordinate 21,022 of NZ_BCUG01000025.1, read as the reverse complement.
GGTATGGGTTGTCTGGCGGCGTCTCCCGGAACAGCGCCTCCGGGCTGGCGAGCAGATAGCCGTGCAGCCGGCGCGACTTGCGCGGCCCCGTGACTTCGCAGGTCCAGATGTTCAGCCCGCTCGGCTGCTTGCGGTGCTGCCCCAGCTTCTCAAAGCGCTTCTGTACCCACTGCCACCCCTCCAGCTTCTCCTGCTTGGCCAGCGCGGCGACTTGAAGGTACTCCTGCGCGTAGCGCTGGAACACGCCGGGGCTGACGAGATAGGTCGTACCGGCGACGGTATGCACCAGGGCCTTGGCGTCGTTGATGATGAGCTTGCGCGTCTGGATGCTCTGACGCAGCCAGGCCATGAAGTGCGCCCCGGAGGGCTCCGCGCGATCCTGGGAAGGCGCGAGGCCCATCTGCGGCGGGGGCACGGTCGAAGGGGCCGGCTCGGGCTCGGCAACAGGGGAACTCGGGATCTCCGGTGCCGTGGGTGGAGCGGTGTCGCCCAGCAGGTCGAGCAGCGCGGCCACGCCGGTGTCCATGGCTGCGGATGCGATCGGCGTCGTGCTCGCGGATGCAGCTTCGATGCCTTCCGCGCGCGGCCCATCGGGCACCGCCGGCGCCTGTGGCGTCGGCTCCGCTTGTTCCTCTTCGACCTGCACACGGCCTGCGAACGGCGCCGGCCGGTCGGCGGCATCCCAGATCATCGCTGGCGAGAGTTTCAGGAAGGTGAATGCGTGCGACCAGCCCGCGTCGCTGGTGACGGTAGCCTTCCAGATCGCCTTGCCATCCGGCGCCGGTTGCACGATGCCGTGATCCTGCAGCACGTTGAACACCGCCGTATTGCTGGCCGGGATGCCGTCGATGCCCTGTGACAGCAGATGTGCGCGCAGCTTGTCGGAGACGGTCTTGCTCACCAGCCACAAGGCGTCTTGGGTCAGCCAACCGTCCGCCGGGCCGGCCTGGTTCAACTTGAACGCTTCCTTGAGCAGGTAGCGCAAGCCGTCGAGCAATTTGCGTTGCAGCGCATGCTTGGGCGCCGCCAGCGCCTTGCTGGGATCGCCGCCGAGTTCCTGGGCGACCGATGCCTGGTCGGCCTGCACGACCAGCTCGCCGAGTGTGCCGGCGTGCTCGTACTGGCCGGCCAGCACGTACAGCAGCGCGGCCCAGAGGTCGGGATAGCCGCTGAGCCAGTCGAAGATGTCCCGATCGAGAAGGCGCGCGTAGAGCAGCCCGGTGGCGGCGCTGTGCAGGCGGTACTCGCGCTCCTTTCGGTAACGGAAGCGGTAGGGCTTTCGCAGCGGGCCGTGCCAGGGATGCCAGACGCTGCCGTCGGCATGTTCGACGTGCAGATCGACCGCAATCTTGCCGATGTCGTGCAGCAGGGCCGCGTAGGCCGTGCCTGCGGTCCAGGCTTCGGCCTGGGCCGCCTGTGCCTCCGGCGTGACGCCCGCAGGCAGCAGGTATGACTGCCGCAGCTTCAGCGCATAGGCGACGATCTCCAGGCCGTGGTCCAGCATGCCGCCCGGATAGGCGTGGTGGTGGTTCTCGGAGGCCGGGAACTGCTGGACCAGCTCGGCGTAGCGCTCCAGTGGGGCGAGGTAGAGCGTGGCGAACTGCCGGCGCGAGAGCGATGTGCGCTGCCAGATGTGTTCCAGCAGTTTCTGCCGGCGCGGCGTGGCCAGCAGCGATGCGGCCGACTCCGGCCGCATCGACCCTTTCGGAGTTTCGATGGCGGAGGTGGGCGGCGTGCCGGCGGTGGGTGGCACCCGTTTGCGCTGGAACAGCGAGAGCATGACGAACCCCGGATGACGGGCTGCTCGGGGCGCCTTTTGGCCATTTCAGGATAGGGCCTTTCCCCTTGGCACCCTTCCTTTGCCCCTTCCCAGCCCTTTGGCCTTTGTCGGAAGCCTTTGGGTATAGGGCCGCTGCTTCGCGGGTGCCACGATGAATGCGGCATGGGGCAATCCCGGCAAGTGGGGCGCTGCGGGACGTTCGTCAGCTCTGGCCCAAGCCGGTGTCGAGGGCGGCGGATTGCGCTGCGAAGTCGTCGGGACGGCGCTTGCGGAAGGTTTCGAGATTGGCGAGCTTCCAGCGCAGTGCCGGCAGTTGCGCGGCGTGCTGGCATTGCACCAGCGACCAGTCCGGTTCTGCGCGCGCCAGCCCGCTCAGAAACTGCTTGTGCGCGGTGCTCAGTCGCTGTGGCAGCTCGCGCCGCACCCTGGCGCGAGCGTCGAGCAGTGTTTCCAGGGAGCAGCCCACTTCGGTCATGCCGACAAAGGCCCGCTCGTACTCGCCGGCGATGTCCTTGTCGTTACCGAACAGCACTTCGTGGGGCGGCCGGTTGTGGCCCGCCAGATAGATCACGAAGCACTCGACCATGCCGTCGCTGATGTCGCCCGATTCGTAGAGCTGCCACACGTCGAACAGGTCGCGGGGGTGCTGCCGATCCAGCGCGGCCACCAGCTTGCTGGCGTACAGCTCGTCCGGTGCCAGAACCGGCAGCTCGAACTCGACGCCGAACAGATCGCTGGTCTTTGCGCTCAGCGGCCGCCGCTCGACGGGCAGCACGCTGCCTCGGAACACGACGTTGACCTCGATCTTCACCTGGCTGGCGTCGTTCTCGACGATCAGCTTGGTGTCTCCCAGGTCCTTGGCGCGAACCAGGCGTGTCTGCACGCCCAGTGGCGCAACGCGCGTGGCGATGGCGGCCAGCTCCTGGTTGATGGCTTGCAGCGCTTCGTCGCGCGGCGTCTGCCACGGGAGGTACACCACGTCGATGTCCACCGAAAGGCGCGGCATGTCCCGCACGAAGAGGTTGATGGCCGTGCCGCCCTTCATGGCGAAGATGTCGTTGGCGAACACGTCGGGCGCGACGGCCAGCAGCAGGCGAACGGTGTCCGCGTAGGTCTTATCCATGAGGTCTCAGGCTCAGCAAGGTGCCGTCATCGAGCCGGCTCATCCAGCGCGTGTTGCTGCCGGTGCGAACCGGGTACTGCTCCAGCAGGGCATCGACATCCACGAGGCTGGTCTCGCGCGCCCAGGTCAGGAACAGGCGCACGGCCTTCACGCTGGCGCAGCAGGACAGCAGTTGCCCGAGCAAGTCCTTGCGGGGGGAACGCAGTCCATCGAAGAGGTTGCGGGCCTCTTCGAGGCTCTGCTTGACGCCGGCTTCGTACAGCAGCTCCAGCACGGCACGCTCGGGGGCTGCCACCCGCAGATCCTCGGGCAGGCCAGGCGGCGTGGTCAGGGTCTTGCCGGCCAGCGCCGTGTCCGGCCAGTCGAACAGGCGGGCGTGGACGTAGCGGGCCGGAAAGCGCGAAGTGAACCAGGCCGGCAACGCGAAGCGACCGTCGCCCCACAGCACCAGCGCCTCCCGGCTGCCCAGGTTGTGCCGCACCCCCTGCAGGGCCAGGGCGCTCTTGCCGCCGACGTGCAGGCCGGGCACGCGCTGTTGCAGGAACTTCAGCGCACCGTAGACCCCGAACTCATCGTTCGGGAAGGCATAGACGCCATGGGCCAGGCGCACGAGCCACCCGCCGTCGGCATAGTGGGCGGCGAGCTGGGGCGACACCCCGAACTGGCTCAGGGTGGCAAGGTCGAACGGCGCCCCGCGGGGGAGTCCCGCCTGCAGCCGCTTGATTACCTGATGCCTAGAATTTCCATCCATGCTATAAAACTAGCACGGAATCCAATCAGTCACTAGAGCCATTGCAAGAACGTGCATGGAAAGTAGCATAAGGTTTGAGTTATCGTGCAGAATCTAATCGACCTGCGACCCGAGCCAACCCGACTCTGCCAGCCGCAACCCGCCCTCCTGATCGCGGTCTATGCTGGAGGGCAAGCCACGACCGGCCACTCCGCGAGGTGAGGCACCACTGAAGCCGAGGCATATGAGCATGACCACCAACACGCACAACGGGCGCTGGAGCCACCGGCTGGGCCGGGGGGCTGGCCGTGCCTGGCGTGGATACCTGCGCCGCGAGCAGCGTGTCGCCGGCTGGCTGGTGACGCGCGGGGTGCCCGCGAGCGCGGCGACGGCGGTGCTCTGGATCGTCAAGCTGGCCGTGCTTGGTGTGCTGCTCTACTCCGCGTTCTGGCTGGCGCTGCTGCTGGCCTTTGCAGGGATCGCTGCCTGGATGGTACGCAACGTCGATGCCGACGAAAGCAGTGATGATGACGAGCCTCAATGGCGAAACGGCCTGGACGGATACGGTCTCTACCGGGGCGAGGTACGCATTGACGGCGGCAGCGCGGACGACGAGTAGCTCGCCACTCTCGGCGCTACTTCGCCTTCGCTGCTTTGATTGCAAGGTCAGCGCCTTTGCCTCCCGCAGATTTGGCGCCATCGGTGGCTGCTGAGAGCATCTGCGAAATGTTGCCTACGCGGACACCAACCCACGCGAGCGCAGCTACCCAGAAACCCGGTAGCACGATGAACATCATCGCCATGACGAAGTTAAGGAGCATGTCGCCAAAGGCGTTGTTCAAACCGATCAACGGATCGAAGTTCGTGTGCGGCCTGTCCGCGCCAAACCCCCAGCCGTAGAGCGCGTCCAGGATCGTGCTGTCGATCCAGCGCGCGAGCTGGAACCAGAAGTCCACGAAGAACAGCGCGAACTGGACGCAGCTCACCGTCACCACCGTCTTCAGGTCGTAGGTGCCGATCAGCAGCACCAGCGGGATGCAGATGACGAGCGCCATCTTGAGCATCGTCAGCACCATCGGCAGCGCCTGGCGCACCACGTCCATCGCGGGAAAGAAGGCCAGCGAGCCGACGGTCAACCCCAGGTCGCTTGCGCCGCGCGTGACAACGTTCGGCAGCGTCTTGTCGATCTGGCTACCGTAGTCGGTGTAGACGGCGCCCTGGTTCATCTTCTGCTGTCGCGGTGAGACCACGGCGCGGATCACCGAGTCATTGACCTCGCTCTGCGACAGGAAGCCCACCCAGCGCCCGATGCGGGTCAGCAGGTCCGGGTCGACCTGTGCCAGCAGCCGGCTGCGCAGTCCCTGGCCGCCATCGGCCCACCACTGCCGGCAGGACGGATAGCCGCCGCCGCTGTCCACCTGTGCCAGCCCCGCATCGCGGGTCGCGTCGTAGGGCCAGGCCGTGCGTGGGGTCTTGGCGCGATAGGTGTCATAGAAGCCGGGCGTGTCGAGGAAGTAACTCGACCCGATCCAGGTGACGTCGTTCATCTGCTCGTCGGAGAGCGTCGGCCGGTTCATGAACAGCTTGGCGCGCGACGGCCCGTAGCAGTCGTGCGTGAAGTCGGCGACCTCCTGTGCCAGCACCGGATCGTCGATGCGCGTGGCATCCACATCCATGCGAATCTGACGCAGGTCCGTGCCGCAGGGAATCGCTGCCACCGCGGAGCCCGTCACGGCTTTCGACAGCGCGTGCATGAAGAACCACCACACCGGCACCAGCGCGCTCTGGTCGTTGAGCGCCGTGTAGACGTTGGACCAGCCCGTGTCGTTGGGCAGCGGGACGTTGACCTGGCATTGCGCGGAGCGCGTGGTGTCGAACCTGATCGTGGCGAGATCCACCGGGATGAACGGGATGCCGGCGAACATGATGACCACGATCGCCACCCATACCCGGTTCTCGATGCGCATCGACGACAGCACGCCCTTGTTGCCTTCGTCCGCACCTTCGCTGCGGGCCTTGAGCCACTCCTGGATCACGATGGCCACGAACGGCAGCGCGAACACGCCGCTGGCCACGAGAATGCTCCAGATGCCGTTGTTGACCACCCAAGCCACCAGGGTCAGGTAATACTCCAGGTAGTCCGTGGTGTAGAGCGTCATGCCTGCCTCCCGGTCTCAGCCGTGCCGCAACAGTTGGCTGACTTCCAGCGCGACCACGGCGATCACGGCCGCGATCGCCGTGCGCAGCAGGCGCTGATGCGTCTCGCGGGACGGCTCCCGCCGCAACAGGCGCCGACGCATCCACCACCAGCCGTAAGCCGTCGCTCCGTAGAGGCACAGCCGCCACACGAAGAAGTGGCCGGCGTGCGCCTGCAGCCAGTGCTGCCAGCCCTCGACGCCGCCGACCACGTGGATGCCGGCGATGTTCACCGCCACCGCGGCGGCGGCCACCAGCAAGGTCCACAGCAGCGCCACGCCGACGCGGCGGTTGAACAGCCATGGCAGCCGCAGCCAGGCCAGCCGGCTCATGGCGTACCGCTCCGCGGCTTCTGGACTTCCCGCAGACGGTCGCGTGTGGTGTCGCCCTCGAAGACGCCGCGCGAGCCGGCCGCGCGGGTGCTGTGGCGCTGGATGATCGCCATCGCCGAGTTGCCGGCCAGCGTGCGGCGCAGCTCCAGTTCGGTCTTGAGGTTGTTGATCTCCTGCTCCAGCGCGCTGTTCTCCTGGTCGACCGCCTGCACGGCCAGCTCGTTGGCAGCGACGTTCGGCTCCTTCTTGCCGGTCAGCAACGTGCGTTGCAGCAGCAGGGCCTTCTCCAGCACGCTGGACAGCGCCGCCTCGGACGCGAGGCGCCGGCCCAGCACGTCCTGGTCGGGTTCGTCACGCAGGGCCTCAATCACGCCGCGGGTGATCGGCAGCGAGCTGCTGCCGGCTGCGTCGAGATTGGCCAGCGTCGTCGGCCGGGCGCCCGTCACCAGTTCCTGCAGCGCCTGCAGCTTGGTCTCGTACTCTTCCTGGATCATTGGCGTCAGCCCGACGCCAGGCGTGGTCTGGGTCTTCGTGCAGTTTTCGCAGGTGCGCTGCTCGCGTTCGCCCAACACGCGGGTCGCCCAGTCCGCGGCCGCCTGGGGCGAGGACCAGGTTTGGCAGGTCAGGCGGTTGCCGCAGGCGCTGCGCGCGATCGACGAGCTATCGGTGGCGCTGCGCCCGTTGAGCAGGTTGTAGCCCGCTCGCGTCACGTCGCCGACCACCTTGATCGAACTCTGGCCGGAGCCGCCCGCGTTGCCGCCGCCGACCCAGGGCACGCCGTTGTTCCCTTTGTTGGACTCGGCTTGCTCGATGGCGGAGACGGCATCGGTGCTGCTGACCGCATCCCGCAGCGCCATCCCCTCGGCGAGTTGGTCCCAGCCGGCTTGGCCGCCGGCCATGTCCGCCATCCGATTGGCGATGGCGCGGCAGGTCATCTTCGAGCGGTCGAAGTCCATGCGTGCCTGGAGGATGCCGTTGGTCAGCAGGTTGTAGAGCCCCGGGTCGGCGCGCTGGATGATCAGGGCCGGCAGCGAGGCCACGGCGCTGGTGGCGTTCTGGATCACGTTGCTCATGATCGTCTGGAAGCCGTTGGTGATGCCGTTGAGCTGGTTCTGCAGCGTCGTGGTGATGCTCATGTCGCCGCAGATCAGGTTGCTGTTCCAGCCGATCCCCACGCCGATGCTCTGCATGTTGCCGGCACCACCCATCGACACGGCCCGGCCGCCGCCGATGCTGTAGAGCACGTCGTCGCCGATCACGCTGCCGCTGACGTTCACGCCATTGGGATCGATGCGCGTCTGCGCCCAGGCGACGCCGACGACCAGCGTGATGGCCGCCACGAGCAGCGTGGCCCGCAAGGGCGATTTCGCGCGGTGCAGGAAGTCAGGGAGGGAGGCGTTCATCGTGGGTTCCTCACATGAAATCGACGCTGCCGAGGAAGACCTGGCCACGGCGCCGGCAGCAGGAGTAAGGCCGCCACAAGGCCCAGGCGTAGTCGCCTTGCTGGGCCTGCACGCGGGTGCGGCTGTGCGGGAAGACCACGCAACTGTTCGAGAGCGTGGGCGTCAGCTCCTGCCACTTGCCCGTCGAGGCGTCGGTCTCCATCAACGCGCCGGCCGGCCAGTACCCGTCGCGGGCGTTGGCCAGCAGGGGCTGGTACACGTGGATCTGGCCGCGGCGCGTCACGATGTCGCCCGCGCGCTGCGCGACCACGGCGCCGCTCTTGTGGTCGTCGGTCTGGTGCAGGAAGCCACCGCGGGGATACACGTTGCCCCAGAGGTTCAGGCCGGTGCGCGTACCGATTTCGCGCCGGCCGGGGATGAGCGCTTCGGGGTAGAACGCTTCCGGGATGTTGTAGCGCCAGGCGATCGTGTCGAGCGTGCTCAGCAGATACGGCATGAAGGCCGTGCCCGCGCCTTCGCAGGTGTAGCCGGAGGCGCTGGCGAACTGGCTGAACACCATCCCGGCCGGATGGCCGATGACATCGGCGTTCTTAAACTTGGCGAGGTTGTTCTCGTTGTCGTGATTGGTCGTGCCGTCACCGCCAGCCTTGGCGCTCGGGTTGGGCATGCTCATCGCCCTGACTTCCAGCCACGGGTTCTCGCCGGTGTTCGAGTAGCTCGACACCACCGCATCGGGGACGTAGTGGCGCACCTTGACGGAGGTGCGAACCGAGCAGCCGAAGGGCGTGCAGTACAGCCAGTAGCAGATTCCGACCACGCGGTATTCGAGGCAGTCGGGGGACAGCGCCGACGAGACGATGGTGGCGGTGTCCAGGGCGAACGTCGACGTGGCCGCGCTCAGCAGCAGCGAGGCGGCGGTGGCGCGCAGGCGCCGGCGTGCCAGCAGGAGGCTCATGGCTGCGCGCTCCGGTAGGCGTTGATGCGCGCGACGGCGCGGGGCACGTCGGGCTCGCCGTAGACCACGTAGCGTCGATCGACCACCACGGCGGGAATCTTGGCGATGCCCAGTCCCCAGGCATCCGCGACACCTTGGTAGGCGTGGCCGATGCGGCGTTGAAGGGCCTCGCCACCGTCCTGCAACCGCTGCCGCACCAGGGCTGCAGCCCGTTGCGGGTCGGCCGGTAGGTGCGCGGCGAGTTCGACCTCGATGCGCGTGGCCTGGTCCAGCTCGATGATCCGCACGCCGGCCGGGGCCTGCACCGGATGACGGCTGTCGGTGACGACGAGCACATCGGCGGCCGCCGCGATGGGACCGAGCAGCGCGGCGCACAGTCCAGCGGCCAGCCGGGCGGCCAGGGGGCGCCGCGAGACGGCAGGAAGGTTGAGGGAATGAGCCGGCATGTCGCGCCTCCGCGGAGTCGATGCAGACTCGTAGTCGAGCGCAACGCAGATCAGGGGACGACAAAGAAACCGAAACCGGTCAGTCCCGATTTCCTGCGCACCGGCGAAAAGAAACGGGAGCCAAGGGCTCCCGTGGTGATGAAAGGAATGCGCGTGGGGTGGTGCTACAACAAGCCGGCTTCGGCGAACGAGTACGGGCTGCCCTTGCCGACGATGAAGTGATCCAGTACCCGGACATCGACGGTGGCCAGGGCGCTCTTCAGCCGCTCGGTGATCGCACGATCAGCGGCCGAGGGCTCGGTGTTCCCCGAGGGATGCTGATGCGCCAGGATCAGCGCCGAAGCGTTGAGCGCCAGCGCACGCTGGACCACCACCCTCGGATACACCGAAGTCTGGTCGACCGTGCCCTTGAACAGCGGCTCGAAGGAGAGCACCTGGTGCTGGTTGTCGAGAAACACGACGGCGAAGATTTCGTTCGGCTCCGCGACCAGTTTCAGGCGCAGGTAGTCGCGCACGGCGGCGGGACTGCCCAGCGCTGGACCGGCCTTGAACACGCGATTCTCCAGCAGGGTGATGGCCTGCCGGATGATCCAGTCTTCGTGCTGGGCGGCGATCAGGGTGAGCGACTCCGGGCGGGAGTCGGCGATGACGAGAGACATGGCGAACCTCCAATGGATGAGATCGGAGGGCGCCTGCCCCTGGAGGGCAAACCCTCCTGGGGACGATGGGGATGGAACAGGTGACGAGCGGGCATCCACCACCGCGGGTGCGGTGGCTGTTCGCGTCAAGGGATGCGATGCGAACGGGTTTCGATCAACGCGGACGAGCCGCGCCGCAGCCTTGAAGATCGATGGCTACCTGGGCATGTCACCGGCAACGCCGGCGGGCATGTCTGGGGAATGGGCGGGTTCGGCTGCGGTCGTGCTGCCGGCGGCGAGCAGGTCGATGGCCGACAGCAAGGCATCGCCTTCGACGGGGCCGTGCAGCAGGAGGGTCTTGCCGGACTCGCGGTCGCGCAGTTGCAGGGCCGGCGTGGCCGCGATGCCCTGCTGTGCTGCTTCCGCCGCCTGGGCACGGATGACCGCATCGGGGCGATCGCTGTCGAGACAACCCTGCATGGCTGGCGTGAGGTCGGGATAGCGCAGGCCCTCCGGCAGGCCCTGGCCGTCGCCACGGGTGTGCGCGTAGAGCCACGCCACGGCTTGCCAGAACGTGGCATGTCCGCCGGTCTCGCCCGCGCACTCGGCCAGGCGCGCCCCGGCAGTCGCGGCCGGCTCGTGCATGGACAGCGGCAGGTGGTGCCACTGCCAGTTCACCTCGGGGTGGGCGTCGATCCAGCGCTTGAGCGCGGGGAAGTAGGCCCGGCAGTACGGACACTCCAGGTCGGCGTACCCGACCACCGTGAAGCGCGCATCGGCACGGCCATACAGCCAGGGCGGGCCGGCCGGTTTCGACGCTTCAGACCCGGCGGCGGCCAGCGGCATGGGCTCGGTTGCCGGATGCGGCACGCGCAGCAGCATCCACGAGGCCACCGCAATCGTCGCCACGATCAGCAGACCGATCCAGGGATGACGGCGGGCGAAGGAAGGCATGCGCATCGTGTCGCTCCCGTCAGGCCAACGTGTCCAGCGCCAGGGGTTCGATGCCCCGCGCACGGTCGATCTTCTCGGCCACGCGGAAGGCGGCATCCAGCTCGCTGATGCCGTGCTGCTGCATCAACTGGAAGCGTTCGGCCTTCTCCTCGGGCTCGGTCATCGCCATCGCCAGGTAGAGGCTGGGCGGCACAGCGCGGAACAGCACTTCCATCGACTTGGACAGGATGACGCCCTCGCTGAACTTGCCGGCCTCCTTGCGGGCCGAGAGCATCAGCGCCTTCTGCGAAGCGTTGAGTTCGCGGAAGCGCGCGATCTTTTCGACTTCATCGGGCGGCATCGACAGGCAGATCCACCACTCGATCATGTTGAGCATGGGCTCGGCCGCTTTCGGCAGGTCGTCCAGGTTCTGCGTGGCGAGCCAGAACCAGGCGCCGAGCTTGCGCCACATCTTGGTGATCTTGACCACGTAGGGCGCGAGCAGCGGGTTCTTCGTGATGATGTGGCCTTCGTCCGTCACGTTGATGATCGGGCGGCCCAGGAACTGGTCGCGTTCGGCGATGTTGTTGACGGTGTTGATGAGCGAGATGTAGGCAATCGAGAGTTGGGCGTTGTAGCCCTCGCGCGCGAAGGTGGCGAGATCCACGATAGTGATGTCCGCCTCGGGCCACGGCGTGCCGGACCGGTCGAACATCTCGCCGTCCACGCCCTGGCAGAACATGTCCATGGCGTCGGCCATCTCCAGCAGCCGTGCGCGCCGCATCTCAGGCAGCGTGGCGTCGCGGGCGCGCTCGCGCAGCGCGTCGCGCACGTCGCGGGTCAGTACTGTGCGCTTCTCCGCTACGCAGCGCTGTGCCCCATCGAGAATGCACTGACGGATCAGGCTGCGGTCGGCGCGGGTCATGCGCGCTTCTTCCTTGTCCTCGCCGCCGGTGATCATCAGTCGTGCAGTGATCTCCAGCTCGCCGAGCACGTCGCGCTGCTCATCGCCTTCCACGACCATGCCGGCATCGGTCTGGTCTTCGTCGAGCGCATCGGCGTCCAGCGTCTGTACCTGGCTCGGCGTATCGACCAGGCGCCAGGCGTCGGCGAACGGAGCCAGACTGACGCCCGCGCCGGGCGCGAGCTTCACCCGATGCACGGTGAGGCCCAACCGTGCCGCGAAGTCGCCGAACAAGCCGAAGCTGTTGCCAGCCTCGACGATGAACAGGCGCGGCCGATAGATCGCCGTCACCTGATTCAGGATGTTGTTGAGCGTCGCGCTCTTGCCCGAACCCGTGGGGCCGAACAGGAACAGATGCGCGTTCATCTGCCGGTCGAGGCGGTTCAACGGATCGAAGGTGATCGGGCCGCCGCCGCGGTTGAAGAACGTGATGCCCGGATGCCCCGTGCCCTGGCTGCGGCCCCAGACCGGCGCCAGGTTCGCCGCGTGTTGCGCGAACATGAGCTGGGTGTACCACTGGCGCTTGTCGGCAGCCGGGTCGAACACGCACGGCAGCCAGCGTAGATAGCTGTTCAGCGGCGCTACCTCGTCCTCTTCGCGTACCGGTTGCAGGCCGGCGTTGAGCATCACGTTGACGAGCTGCAGGCCGCGCGCATCGAGCTGGGCCAGATCGCGGCCGCGCAGATAGAACGCCAGCGCGCCACGGTAGAGCTTGTGCGCGCTGCCGATCAGGCCGCGCGCCTGCTGCACGTCCTGCCGGGCCTGCTCCGAGGCCAGGGTCTCGCCGACGGCCTTCCTGGCGAGGTGGTTGAGGTGCGCCTCCAGCACGTCCTGGGGCGTGGCGACCAGCGTCAGGCACATCACCGTGTCCTCGGGCATCTGGTCGAAGAGCGCGTTCATGGCATCGCCGCCTTTGCGCGTCTCGCCCGTCAGATGACCGGTCGCCGGCGGTGTGCGCAGACGATCCATCACGATCACCCGATGCGGCATGTCGTCAAAGAACCACAGGCCGTTGGACACGTCCGACCGCGGCTCGCCGAAGAACAGGCGTTGCGCGAAGTCGGTGCCGCTGGCGAGTTCGAGCTCGCCCTCCTCCCGCTCTTCCGGGTAGCGGGTCAGCGCGTAGAAGCGTTCGCGGTCTTCGGCAGTGGCGCCGAGCAGGGTCGGATTCGGGTTGAACCAGCGCAGCAGCCAGGCGTGGATGTCCGCCGGGCCGAGCCGTCGGGCTTTCACGCCGGCATTGGCCAACCCGCCGGCGAGGCGGTCGCAGATCGTGGTCAGCGCCTGCTCGGGCGACTGGCCGCGCCGCGGGGCCGGGGCTGCGGACGTGCGGCGGTAGACCACCATGCGCACGCGCCGCACCTGGCCGCGCCACGGCAGGCGCGTCACCGTGGTGTCCTCGAACAGGCCACCCGGCTTGGCGATGGCCCGCAGGTGATGGGCGAAGAAGCGCAGGTAGAAGTCGCTGAACGCGCTGCCCTGCGCACGCGGCTGCAGATAGTTCGCCAGGGAGCGCAGGTAGTTGTCCCAGTTGGCCTCGTCCTGGGCGTAGAGCTGCACCACCCAGGGGTTGTCGTCCAACTCGTCGAAGGAGTCCTGCAGGGCGTTCTCCAGCGCATCGCGCGCCTGCCACAGCCAGGCCATCTCGCGGCCCTCGGTGCCGACCGGCGCCAGCTCGAAGAAGGCCGCCACCGACTGGCCGTCTTCCAGCAACATGCACTTGGTGTCGGGCAGGTACTCGACCCAGGGCAGCAAGTCCGCGAACGACGGCGCGACGCCATAGAGCGCATCGTGGTCGGCCTGGGTGGCCGGTCTGCGCCGGCCCCGGCCGAGCGCGCTGCCCGGCTCGGCGACACCCTGTGCCGCCAAGGCCGTCACGTGCCGTGCCCAGGCATCATCGGCCGCATCCACGGCGTCAGCAGGCGATGCGTCGCCCTTGCGTGACCGAGGCAGCGACCAGGCCATCAGTAGTCCTCCACGCGCTCACCCGGCATCGCGTACTGCACGCGCTGGTAGAGCGGGAACACCGTGCTGTAGCCGGGCACCGGCACCGGGTCGGTGCCCGCCAGGTGCGGGAACACGTACATCACCAGGTCGGGGTTCGGCAGGCGGTGGAACTGGCGGTAAATCTCGTTCTGCGCGGTACGGGTGTAGCGCGCCTGCACGCCGGGCGCCGCTTGCACATCGGCATCGGCCAGCGGCCGGCGCAGGCCTTGGCGCGCATCGAGCAGTTGCCGCGCGGCTTGGCCGCCGCCCGCGCTGCCGCCGGTCTCCTGATGCCAGATGTCGAGCATGGTGCTGTCGCCGTGTGGCAGCAGCTTCTCCTTGCTGGTGGCGCAGCCGCCGAGCAGGGTGACCGCCAGCAGCACGGCGGCCGCGTCAATCCAGATCCGAGGCATGGGCTTCTCCGGTGCGGTGGTGGACCCGACGCCCCTTGGCGTCGTAGTCGATGTCGAGCGGCTGCTCCAGATGCACGGCCACCTTGGCGCCCGGCTGCACGTAGACCGCCGCGAAGGCCTGGCCGTAGAGCTTGTTGACCCAATCGGCCATGTCGCGCACGCCGCCCGCGAGGATGCGGCCCATCGCTTCGTTGCCGCTGATGCCGACGGTGCCCAGCGAGCCGTTGCTGTTGGCGACCACGGCCACGCTGCCGTTGTCGGACTTGATGAGCGAAGCGGCGCCCGCGCCGGCCGCGGTGATGAGCGCCTGGCTGCCCAGGTACTGCTGGGCGTTGCTGCGCCGCTCGCCGCTGACGCAGGGAATGCCGTAGGGGTCGCTGATCCAGCCCAGACCGCCCTGGATGCTGGCGCCGTTGTGACCCGAGTTGCCGCCGCTGCTGCCGCCCTTGCCACTGTCCTCCGGCACCGTGCGGATGGTGCCGTCCTGGAACACGAACGTGACCGAGCGGATTTGCCCTCGCACGCACGAGAGCGTCCAGTCGCCCGAGGCCGTGCCGCTGACCACGGCGCCGGCCACGTCGGGGATGTCGATGCCGTTGGCCGTGAGGTTGTCCGGGCCGATCAGCACCTTGAACGGATAGGGATCGTTGACGGTTCCATCGATCGGCACGCGCCCGATCAGCGCCGTCATGGCAATCGACCCCATGAGCGTCGAGTTCGACGGCACGGTGTAGACAGCCTTCGTGGATGCGCCCACCGCGCGGCTGCCGACGTCGGCGACGGATTCCACTGCGGCCGACAGGCTTTTCTGGGCCGGCCCGAAGCTCAGGGGAAAGCTCGGCTCCTTGCTGCCGTTCTTGGCGTCGACCTTGGCATCATCGGGCTCGACCCACTGCGTGCCACTGGTGCCGCGGGTGAAGCGCTTGCCGTCACCTTCTTCCAGCCCCAGCCCGACGGGCAGGTCGGACGGGCCACCCTTGCCGGAAAGGCCGTCCAGCTGCCGCTGCAGATCCTGCAGCAGCCCCTGGGTCTGCTGCCTGTCGCTGGCCACCTGGTTGCGCTCCTGCTCCAAGCGGTTGCGCTCGCCTTCCAGCGCGCTCTGGATGCGCTGGTCGATCGCGCTTTCCCGCGCACGCAGGCGCTCGTTCTCGGCCTTGTGCTGCTTGTTGTCGCCGAGCGCGCTCTGCAGCTCGGTGCGCAACTGCTTCACCTGGGCCACCAGCGTGGCGACGGTATCGCGCGGCGTGTCGCCGGCGATGCCCAGGGCTTTCATCTCCTCGGGCGTGAGCGTACTGGTCGCGCCCTTGGGAGCGGGCTGGACGCCCGGGGCGCCGGAGAACAGCTTGATGCCGACGAACACCAGCAGCAGCGCCATCGGGATCAGCAGCCACTTGAGCAGCGGATTACTTTTCATCGCGCGCTCCCCCGGTCGGGCCGGCCGCGGCGGCCGGCGGCAGGTTCACAGTGGCGTCGATCGGGCTCAGCGCCGGCAGCAGCGACTCGGCCAGGCCGTGGCCGCGCGTGACCAGGTAGAGCACCGTGGTGTCGGACGGGGTGCCGGCCGGCCCCAGGTTCGGATGCTGGAAGGTCGCCGCCACGAAGTTCCCCTGCAAAGCGCGCGGGTCGAGGTCGAGCCAGCGCGCCGAGGTGTTGGTGAGGCGCACGGCCGTCACCCACTGGTCTTCCAGGCGCCACGCGGCCAGTGCCCGCGCATGCACCGGCAACGTCGGCAGCAAGGTGTCCAGCGCGAGGCCGCGCCGCAGGTTCACGCGCCCGATGCCGGCGACCGGCTCGACGGTGCGCAGCGGCGCGTACAGGTTCTGCGCGGCGTAGCGCGTCAGCACGACCGGTACCGGCGTTTCGCGCCGGGGAACGGATTTGTCTGAGGGCGCATCGGCCTGCTCGTCCGCGCCGCTTGCCGCACCGCCGCCGTAGCGCTTCGCGGGGGCTTCCGCTTCCACGATGCGCACCGGCTCCAGCGGCTCCTGGCCGTCCTTCGCCGGCTCGGCGGCGATGTCGAGCAGGATCAGCGCGCCGGATTCCACGTCCTGCAGTTGCAGCCGCGTGGGCGGAATCGGCTCGCTCGCCCGCAGGTAGATCGCGCCGCCCGCACTCTGCACGCGCAGGTGGTCGCCGACGCTGGCCGGCACGCCGACGCGCACATTGCGGTCGATGAAGACCACGCGCTCCTGGCCGACCACCAGCGGCACCGGCAGGGGCAGCCGCTCCCAGCGCAGGATTTCCACGGCCTGGCTGGCCGGCACGAAACCGAGGATCAGCAGGACGCCGGCCAGGGCCGACAAGGCAATGGGCTTCATGGAGAGTCTCCCTGCAGGTGGCCGGAGGCGTTGGCGGGCGCGACGGCCTGGGTCGGCGTCGGCGGCGGTTCGATGCGCTGGGGCGCGCTGGCGTAGCAGTCCAGCGCCAAGCCAAAGGGGTTGCGCTCAGGGTCGATGTCCAGCCGGACGACCTTGATGGGGTAGCGCACCAGGGCGCGCTTGACCTGCTCGGAGCCGTAGTATTCATCCGCGCTCACGTCGAGCGTGACGATCCAATCGCGGTCGGAGATCACCTTGACGCGCGCGGCCGGATCATCGCCGTAGCCGCGGCCGGGAATCTCGTATATGCCGCGCACGCGCTGACGCAGCTCGCCACTGGCGCGCCGGTACTCGTAGTCCTGCTGCAGGAAGGCCCGGCAGCTCGGCGTCAGGTAGGCCGACAGCGCGCGCAGGTTGCGTGGATAGTCTTCTTCGCCGTTCGTGGGCCAGCGCTGCACCTGCTGCCAGATGTAGAACGAGAAGGCATACACGCTCTCGGGCGGCACGTCCCACCACTTGCGCGTGCTACCCGAGCGCAGGTCCGGCGGCACATGGATGGTGAGACTCTTCGGCGCACTCCACCAACCGAAGCCGAGCAGCAGCGCCACCACGAACAGCGCGCCGGCCCCCAGGCGCAGCGTCTTCACATGCGCCTGCAGGTGCGCAATCTCATTCTTGAAACGGCTCATGGCGCCCCTCGATCGGAGTTGCGCCGGGTCGTCCAGTAGCCCGAGCGGGTGATGAGGCGCGGGCCGCCCAGGAGCGCTGCCAGCGCCGGATGCCGCAGGGCCAACCGCCACTGGAGCTGCCGGTACAGCCAGGTGTCGGGCCGACCGCGCTTCTGTGCGCGCAGGAAGCCACCGCCGACGAAGACGCCCAGCGCGATGCCGGCGACGATCAGCGTGGGCACCATCGCGATGCTGTGCGTGAGCCAGGCCAGCGGCAGGCCGAGCGTGAACCCGGCTGCGGCCGACAGGCCGGCGCAGATCCACAACTCGTCGGCGGTCAGCCCGCGCACGACCACCGGCTGGCGGTTCAGCCGGTGCGGCAGGAAGGTCACCAGCGTGTCGCGCGGGGTCTCCGAAGGAACGGCCATCGCTTGCCGCCCTCACAGCACGCCGGTGGCCTTGGTGAGCAGCCAGATGCCGACCACCAACAGGATCGCGCCCACGGCGACCGTCAGGCCGAACTGGCCCCAGGTGGCGCGGCCGGTGTGGATCTCCGAGTAGCGCGTGTAGGCGTGATAGCAGACACCGACGAACATCGAGGCGACCACGAGCAGCGCGATCAGCAGCACGATGTCGTAGCCGTAGTTCTGCAACGTCTGCAGGATGCCGCTGCCCTGGCCGCGCGAAGGGTCCTCCATGGTCGGCAGGCCCTGCGCGAAGGCCGACAGCGGCAGGCCCGCGAGCGCCAGCGGCAGCAGCGGAGCGGCGATGCGGGACGGAATGCGATGGGGTGTCGGAGGCATGTTCATGGCGTATGGCCTTTCGTGACGGTCAGGAGAGGAGGAAGAAGGTCAGCACCAGATACATCGCCACGAAGCGCACGACGACGGCGAGGAACTGACGTTCACTGATGCGGTGCTCGGCCCAGCCGACGTAGGCGGTGCGCATGGCCCACACGCCCCACAGCAGCAACACGGCGAACACGAAGCCCAGCACCACGGCAGAGACGACCGAAGGCGCAAAGCCGCCGTTGGCCTGGAAGGCGGCGACCTGATCGGCAGAAGGCGTCATGGCGACGGCTCCTCGTCGTCGGCGCGGTCGCGGCGGACGTAGTCGCCGGCCAGCGGGACGGGATCGCGCGGCTGGGCGCGCTGGGGCACGAGGTAGTCCTGCAGGCCGGCGCGAACGCGCTTAAGGTCGGCACGCAGCCGGGCGTAGTCGAAGTGGTAGCGGGCGCGTTCCTGCGGAGCGGTATGGGCGGCGTGCTCGGCGAGGCGGTCGATCAGGTCGAGCTGGCGGGCGAGCGCGGCGAGCTGCTCACGCTCCGAGGCGAGGCTGTCGGCAGCGGCGGCAGGCGGCAGCGCCGAGAACGACACAGCCAACACCACGGCCAGCGCAGGCCATGCGGATGTGCGGCGGTTGGTCTGTCCCATCGTGCCATTCCCCGTTGAAGCGGATGGCCAGATGCTGTGGCGCGCTCTCGCTTTGCGCCGCAGGGAATGGGAACTACGGCATGACCGGATTTGTTGGTCGCGTTGGCCGACATTCGCGCAATGCCTGGTGGATTTCTTGTTGGCTAGCGCCTACCACCCTTTGGTAGAATTGAGCAAACTTGGCAATCCAAAGTCACGAAAGACCAAACCATATGGTTTTCAGATGAGTGAAGTCGAGAGCGAGATCCTCACGCTGGAGGAAGTTGCGGCCTACCTCAAAGCCGGCAAACGGACGGTCTATCGCCTTGCCCAGAAAGGAGAGATTCCGGCGTTCAAGCTTGGGGGAACCTGGCGCTTTCGCCGCTCGGAGCTGGATCGGTGGATCGCCGAAAGCATCAACAAGAAGAAGCCGGAGGCCGAGTGAGCGCGGACCATGCCAGCCGCCGAATCACGCTCGGGGAAGAACAAGGGGAGGATCGCCGTTGACGACACAGCAGCTTCTGACGCCGCACCAGAGCCAGTACTTTGCTTGGCTGCTGACCAGGCGTGCAGCAGGCGACTCGGTGGAGTCGCTGGCTTCGACCTTGGTCGATTCGCAGGTCGATCTGAATCCCCATCAGGTCGAGGCCGCGCTCTTCGCTTGCCGCAACCCCCTCTCACGCGGCGTGATCCTCGCCGACGAGGTTGGTCTGGGCAAGACCATCGAAGCCGGCTTGGTCATCTCCCAACGCTGGGCGGAACGGCGGCGGAAGGTGCTCATCATCGTTCCGGCGAACCTGCGCAAGCAATGGCATCAGGAGCTGCAGGACAAGTTCGGCCTGCAAGGGCTGATCCTCGAAGCCAAAAGCTACAACGCGATCCGCAAGCAGGAGCAGCGGAACCCGTTCCTGTTCGCCTCCGGTCCGATCATCTGTTCCTACCAGTTCGCGAAGGCCAAGGCTGACGATGTCAAGGGCATCGACTGGGACTTGGTCGTCCTCGACGAAGCGCATCGCCTGCGCAACGTCTACAAAACCAGCAACGTCATCGCCAAGACCCTCAAGGAGGCGCTGTCGCGCGTTCACTCCAAGGCGCTCCTGACCGCGACGCCGTTGCAGAACTCGCTGCTCGAACTCTATGGGCTGGTCAGCTTCATCGATGACCGGGTGTTCGGAGACCTTGATAGCTTCCGCTCGCAATTCACTGGCAGAGAGCAATCCTTCAGCAGCCTGCGTGACCGGCTGGCCCCCATCTGCAAGCGCACCCTGCGCAAACAGGTTCAGCCCTACGTGTCGTACACAGCGCGCAAGGCCATCGTCGAGGAGTTCACGCCGTCGAGCGAAGAGCAGGAACTTTCCAGGCTCGTCGCCGATTACCTGCGCCGCCCCAACCTCAAGGCCCTGCCCGAGGGGCAGCGACAACTGATTTCGCTCGTGCTGTGGAAGCTGCTCGCCTCCAGCACGCACGCGATTGCGGGTGCGTTGGAGACGATGGCCAAGCGTCTCCAGGGTGTGCTGAATGAAACTCCCGTGGTTGCCGATCTCGCCGAAGAACTGGACGAGGACTACGAGTCGCTCGACGAGACCGCCGAAGAATGGGAAGACCAGGAGCAGGGAACAAAGGCAGCGAGCCGCGCCGAGCGTGATGCCATCGCGCAGGAGATCGAGGAGCTGCGCCACTTCAGAACGCTGGCAACCAACATCCGCGACAACGCCAAGGGCAAGGCGCTGCTCACCGCGCTGGATCGCGCCTTCGCCGAACTGGATCGGTTGGGCGCGGCCCGGAAGGCCATCATCTTCACCGAGTCCAAGCGCACGCAGGAATACCTCCTCAACTTGCTGGCCGACACGCCATACGGCGACGGCATCGTGCTCTTCAACGGCACCAATAGCGACCAGCGTGCGCAGGCGATCTACAGGGACTGGCTGAAGCGCCACGAAGGCACCGACCGCATCACCGGCTCCAAGACCGCCGACACCCGTGCGGCACTGGTCGAGCACTTCAAGGAGCGTGGCAAGGTCATGATTGCCACCGAGGCTGGAGCCGAAGGCATCAACCTCCAGTTCTGCTCGCTCGTCATCAACTACGACCTGCCGTGGAACCCGCAGCGCATCGAGCAGCGCATCGGGCGCTGCCACCGCTACGGTCAGAAGCACGACGTGGTGGTGGTCAACTTCGTCGACCGCAGCAATGAGGCCGATGCACGGGTGTATGAGCTGCTGTCGCAGAAGTTCCAGCTCTTCGAGGGCGTGTTTGGGGCTAGCGACGAAGTGTTGGGCGCCATCGGTTCGGGCGTCGATTTCGAGCGGCGTATCGCCGAGATCTACCAGAACTGCCGAGAGCCCGAGGAAATCAAGTCCAGCTTCGAGCAACTCCAGCTCGACCTCTCCGGCGAGATCAACGAGGCGATGGTCAAGACGCGCCAGGTATTGCTTGAGAACTTTGATGAGGAGGTGCAGGAGAAGCTGCGCATGCGGGCCGACGACAGCCGCAACGCGCGCAACCGCTTCGAGCGGATGCTGATGGACTTGACCCGCGCCGAACTGGTTCATTGCGCCGCGTTCGATGACGACGGCTTCGATCTCCGCCACATACCGACTGGAGTCGAGCACAGCGGCCTCACGGGCATCGAGCTGGGGCGCTACGAATTGCCCCGCCGCTCCGGCGACGCGCACCTATACCGCATCAATCATCCGCTGGCGCGATGGGGCATCGAGCAGGCCAA
>NZ_BCUG01000024.1 GCF_001591165.1 Thauera butanivorans NBRC 103042 | reverse complement strand
ATCTCCGCCACATACCGACTGGAGTCGAGCACAGCGGCCTCACGGGCATCGAGCTGGGGCGCTACGAATTGCCCCGCCGCTCCGGCGACGCGCACCTATACCGCATCAATCATCCGCTGGCGCGATGGGGCATCGAGCAGGCCAAGGCTCGCGCACTCAACGGGGCTCGTCTCGTCTTCGACTACAACGCCTACGGTTCAAAGATCAGCACGCTTGAAGCCTGGCGCGGCAAAGCCGGATGGCTCACCGTGAAGCTGATCTCGGTCGAGACACTCGGCAACCAGGAGCAACATCTGCTGGTTGCCGCGGGCACGACCGATGGCGTCGTGCTCGCGGAAGAAGACCCGGAAAAACTGCTGCGCCTGCCCGCGACCACGCAGGCGGCCAGTCTGTTCAACGCCCCTGACGCCACCCTGCTGGCCGACGTGGAAGCCCGCAAGACCGCGCTCCTGCGCGACGTCAACGAGCGCAACCTCGGCTACTTCGAGCAGGAAGTCCAGAAGCTGGATGCCTGGGCGGACGACCTGAAGCTCGGTCTGGAGCAGGAGATCAAGGAGATCGACCGCGAGATCAAGGAGGTGCGCCGAACCGCCGCGACCTCGCCGAGGCTGGAAGAAAAACTGTCATGGCAGAAGAAGCAGCGCGAACTGGAAGGCAAGCGCAGCAAGCTGCGCCGCGAGCTGTTTGCCCGGCAGGACGAAGTTGAAGCGCAACGCAATGACTTGATCAGCCAGCTTGAAGTGCAACTCCAACAGCAGGTCGAGGAGCGCACGCTGTTCACTGTCGAGTGGGAGCTGGTCTGATGGCAACAGTTATCGCTCGCCCCCTCGAACTCGATCTGCTGTGCCAAAAACTTGATGCGGACTACGCGAACCGAATCACCGGGACGGGAAACACTCCAGAGTCTCGGCGTAGCAACTACCTGTCCAAGGCAATCGCGGCATTCGTCCTGCACGAAGACGCTGGCGCCAATCTGGATGAGGCCGTGGCCGCCAGCATCGATGGTGGCCAGGATCATGGTATCGATTCGGTGTTCGTTTCAACGGATCAAACGATCTGGCTGGTCCAGTCCAAGTACAAGGAGTCGGGTACCGGCGAGCCCGAACTCGGTGATGTATCCAAATTTCGGGATGGCGTAACCGACCTTCTGCAAGGACGCTGGAATCGCTTCAATAACGTCCTGCAAAACCGCCAAGCGGCAATCACCAATGCCTTGAACAGTGGTGTCTGCAGGATCAAAGTCGTGCTGGCCTATTCCGGCACGGCGGTGTCCGATGATCGGCGCGACATCTTTGCCGACTTGGAGCGCGCGTTCAATGGCGCGAATCCGGGCTTTCTTCGGTGCCATGCTTATGGGCTCACGACCCTGCACGACCTACATCTAGACGGAGTTTCGGCCCAGCCCATAGAAGCCGAAGTCGAATTGAAGGACTTCGGCCACACGCAGGAACCCTACCGGGCGTTCTACGGGCGCATGGACGGCAAACGGCTCGCCGAGCTTTGGGCGGCACACGAAGAACATCTGGTTGATCGGAACATTCGCCGGTTCAAGGGCACGACCACCGTCAATGCAGGGCTGACCGAGACACTCCGACAAGAAGCACAGCACTTCTTCTACTTCAATAACGGCGTCACCTTCCTCTGCGATTCCATAACGGAACAGCACCCCCGCGACCCGCATCGTCAGACTGGGACGTTTCGCATTCGCGGGTTGTCCATCATCAACGGCGCGCAAACGGTTGGGGCGATCGCCCGCGAGCCACTGGCCCACTACGATGCTCATCCCACCGTAGTCATGGCGACTTTCGTTTGTCTTGAGAACGCGCCTGATGGTTTTGGCGATCGAGTCACCCAATCGCGCAACCGCCAGAATGCCGTTGAGCTGGAAGATTTTGCCGCGCTCGATGAACGCCAGACCATGTGGCAGCAGACCTTGCAGATGGCCGGCGTCACCTATCTGGTCAAGCAGGGGGAGGACGATCCGCCGCTATCACCAACCTGCTTCAGCGCACGTGAACTCGCGCCGTTCCTGGCTTGCACCGTAACCACGAACGACTGGCAGGACTACGTGACCGCGGCCAAGGCCGACAAGAAGAAGCTGTTTGGGCGGGAGGGGCTGGTATCAGCCACCGACCCCCTACGCCAATCCTACGAACGGCTCTTCGCCGACTCGCTCACGGCAAGACAAATGTGGCGGATAGTCCAAATCGGCCGAGTGGTCGTAGAGAAGGTCCGCGCCCGTGCCACCGCCGAGGGTGATCCCGCCGGCTTGCCAGCGGGGACACTCCCCGCTCGGGAGATTCTCACTCACGGCGCCTGGCTGGTTCTACACGTCATCTTCATCCGCCTTCAGTTGCAGAACGGGCCGGCGTTGGCATTGACCCAGGATGAACTGACAGCGATTTCACGCGAGGTCGATCTTGTTTGCGAGCGTCTTGTGAGTTCTGTCCAGGGCGTGCAGTGGAACAAGCAGGCGCGCAGCGTCTTTGAGAACAAAACGGACTGTCGAACCGTGAAAGGCCGTTTGATGGCGGCATTGGCGCAGCAGGGTCAGGGAGGAAATCAATAGTGCAAGCGAACATCAAAGGTCTGGTGGATCGGCTGGAGCTTTCCCAGGGCAAGGCTATGATGCCTCTTTACGAGGCTATCTCGAATGCCGTCGATGCAATCGAGGAGCATCAGGACGGCTTCAGCAATCATTCGATTCGCATCCGGCTGGTGGCCTCCAACGACCTCGCCCATCAAGCTGGGGACGGGACTCTGGTCGTGGACGGCTTCGATGTCATTGATGATGGCGTTGGCTTCAACGACAAGAACCTGGCTTCGTTTCAAGAGGCGCACACGCTTTCAAAGGTCAAGGTCGGCGGCCGAGGTGTCGGGCGCTTCACTTTCCTGAAAGTCTTTTCATCCGTACACATCCGCAGTGTCTTCAAACGCGACGGCAAGGCTTTGCTGCGAGAGTTCGACTTCAGCATCCAAGATGAACTGAAAGGTGCGGACACCACGTCTGAAGTCAAAGAGGCATGTGGCACGCATACCTCCTTGCGGGGCATGGATGACAAGTTTCGGGCTGGGTGGCCTACCCAGCCCGAGACCATCGCTGAACGCATCATTGCGCACTTTCTGATCCGGTTTGCGGCCCGCTCCTGCCCTCCTATGACTCTGGAGTCTCCGGGACACGCTCCGATTGACTTGCACGCCCTGTTTCAGTCAACAGTGCTGGCGCATATCCAAGAGCTGTTCTTCGAGGTTTCCGGGCATACATTTGCCTTGCAGGCATATCGTCACCGAGACGGACGCTCGCGCCACGAACTCAACTTGTGCGCGAACGGGCGCGAAGTCACCACGAGCAAGCTGCGGGACCTGCTTCCAGAGCTTCCCGAGAAGCTGATTGACGAAGACCAAGCGCCGTACACCTTGATCGTGCTGGTCACCGGGGAATATCTGGACGACCATGCCAACCAAGAGCGCACGCGCATCGCCTTCCAAAGCGATGAGGAGCCCGAACTTGAGCAGACCCTCGTCTCCCGACGCGCCCTGAACCAGGGTGTCGCAGGGGCGTTGCGGCCGCTGCTCCTGGACGACTTGAAGTCAACGAACGAAGAAAAGCGTGCCCAGATCGAGAAGTTTGTTGAGCAAGCCCCCGAGTACAGGGCGCTCACGCACCCTCGCTACAAAGAGATGATCGAGCAAAAGATTCAGCCAGGCCTGTCAGAAGACAAGCTGGACGAGGCTCTTCTGCATGTGAAGCGCGCCATCGAGGACGACATCCGTAAAGAGGCCAAGCATGTCGCAGCGCTCTTCGAAACCGAAACCTTCGAACAGTACCAAGAGAAATTCAAGGAAATCGCGGAAAAGGCCAACGAAATCGGCAAGGCCCAGCTTGCTGCCTATATTGCGCACCGCCGAACGATTCTTGACTTGGTGAACAACAGCCTCAAGAAAAAGCGCACGGATGACAAATACCCGCTCGAAAGGGTCTTGCACAAAATGATCTTCCCGATGGGGATGACCTCGAAAGACATCTTCTTCGAGCAGCAGAACCTCTGGGTGATTGACGAGCGGCTGTGCTATCACACCCTGCTCACATCAGACAAAAAACTAAAAAGCGTCGCTGGGCTGGACGACACTTCTGGCCGGGAGCCGGACATCTTTGCGTTCTTTTATGACACGCCCATCGGTGTCGCTGAGGCAGACAGCCTGCCTGGCGGTGGTGTTGTCATCATCGAGTTCAAGCGGCCTGGAAGGGACAATTACGACAAAGACCCAGCTGATCAGATCATCCAACGATTCCGAGAAATCTCCGAAGGGGGCGTCACGGACGTTGATGGGAGGCAGATCAATCCCGCCAGCCTGCGGTACACCGGCTATCTCATCGCTGATTTAACGCCGTCTTTGCATCGACAAGTATTCGGACGTTACCACCGCACCGCCGACAACGAGGGGTATTTCTCCCCTTTGGCGACTGGCAACGGGTATATCGAAATTCTCTCCTACGACAAGCTCATCAAGGATGCAGAACGCCGCAACCGCATCCTGTTTGACAAGCTTGGACTGCACAAGAATTAAGGTGGCATGACCATGAGCAAACAAAAACTAGAACTTACCTGGATCGGGAAGGAGAAGCGACCCAAGCTGGAGCCGCGCATCTTGCTCGAAGATCCAGAGAAGTCATATCACGCCAAGCATCGCGTGTCGGACAACGACATCTTCGACAACCGACTGATCTTCGGTGACAACCTGCTTGCGCTGAAAGCATTGGAGCAAGAGTTCTCCGGCAAAGTGAAGTGCGTGTTCATTGACCCACCGTACAACACCGGTAGCGCATTTGCACAATATGATGATGGTCTTGAGCACTCGATTTGGCTTGGCTTAGTACGGGATCGGCTAGAAATCATCAGGCGTCTGCTTTCGGACGATGGCTCGCTATGGATTTCTATTGATGACAACGAGGCTCACTATCTTAAGGTCTTGTGCGACGAGATTTTTGGTCGCAAGTGTTTCGTTACGTCATTTATCTGGAAGAAGGTCGACAGCCCAAATGACAACAAGGGCGCCCTTTCCCCAGATCATGAATACATTCTTTGCTATGTAAAGAATCCTGACTCGATTAATTTTCGACCGAAGCAGGATGAGTCAATCTTAAATGCATACCGGCAGCCGGACGCGGAATCGGACAGGCCGTACCGTGACCGTCTCCTAAAGAAAAACGGGAAGAATAGTCTTCGGATCGACCGCCCGTCGATGTATTTCCCGATCAAGGGGCCAGACGGCGTGGATGTTTACCCCATTCACGATGACGGCCAAGAAGCCCGATGGGCAATGGGGAAAAAGGGTGTTGATGAGCTGATAGCGAAGGGAGAGCTTGTTTGGAAGCAAAGGGAAAGCGGCGGAGTACTGCGGTGGGTTCCTTACACAAGAGAATATGCTCCCGACGCTCCTACGCGCCCTTGGCCAACAATCTGGTCAGACTTGCACACGACTCGACAAACTAAGGCTCATCAAAGATCTGTTTTGGAGGGCGTTCAAGCATTTGAAACCCCGAAGCCAGAAGACTTGGTTTCCCGTATTCTTAGTATTTCAACGAATCCAGGAGACTGGGTTCTTGACTCATTTGCGGGATCTGGTACCACTGGAGCAGCCGCTCATAAAATGGGACGGCGCTGGATAATGGTGGAGCTTGAGGAAACTTGCCATACACACATCATTCCGCGTCTCAGGAAGGTAATTGACGGCGAAGATAAGGGCGGCGTCACAGAGGCTCTAAGTTGGCACGGCGGCGGCGGCTTCCGCTATTACCGTCTTGCCCCCAGCCTGATCGTCAACGACCGCTGGGGCAACCCGGTCATCAATCCCGAATACAACGCTGCGCAACTGGCCGAGGCGCTGGCCAAGCTGGAAGGCTTCAACTACGCGCCATCGGAAACTCACTGGTGGCAGCACGGCCACTCCAGCGAGCGCGATTTCATCTATGTCACCACCCAGAACCTGTCCGCAGAGCAACTGCAAGCCCTGTCCGATGAAGTCGGCCTGGAGCAGAGCCTGCTGGTGTGCTGCGCCGCTTTCCACGGAGTCACGGCGGCCAAAGCGGCGGAACGCTGGCCGAACCTGACGTTGAAGAAGATTCCGAAGATGGTGTTGGCCCGCTGCCATTGGGGCCGTGACGACTACAGCTTGAATGTGACCAACCTGCCGATGGCGGAGATTGAGAAGGCCGAGCCTGCGCCCTCTGGCACTAGCGTCAAGAACACTAAGAGCAGAAAAGTGGCCCTCGCCAACGCGGGACAGGGCGGCCTGTTTGGGGAGAACGAATAATGAGCACCCGCGTCCTGCACGCCGTTACCGGCCGTCTGTCTCTCCGCCCGCCCCAGGCCGACTCCCTCATCAAGCTCGCTCGCGCGCTCGATGCTGCGCCCGAGCTATTGGGTCACGAGCGTGATGTCTCGGCCATTCTCTCCACGTTGAAGGCCGAGTTCAGCACGCTGGAGGACTTTGAGCGTGAGTTCCCGTCGCTGTGCTTCGCGCTGGCCACGGGTGTGGGCAAGACGCGCCTGATGGGGGCATTTGTCGCCTACCTGCATCTGGCGCACGGCATCAACAACTTCTTCGTGCTTGCGCCCAACCTGACGATCTACAACAAGCTCATCACGGACTTCATGCGCAACACGCCGAAGTACGTGTTCAAGGGCATCGCAGAATTCGCGCAGCAACCGCCGCTGATCATCACCGGCGACAACTACGACCAGACCGGCGCGGCGGTGGGCGATCAGTCGATGGGCTTCGCTCACGACGTGCGCATCAACATCTTCAACATCTCCAAGATCAACTCCGAGGTGCGCGGCGGCAAGGAGCCGCGCATCAAGCGGATGAAGGAAGTGCTGGGCGACAGCTACTTCAACCATCTCGCGAACCTGCCTGACCTCGTGCTGCTGATGGACGAGTCGCACCGTTACCGGGCCAGCGCTGGGGTGCGCTCTATCAACGAGCTCAAGCCGCTATTCGGTCTGGAGGTGACGGCGACACCGTTCGTCGAGTCCAGCCGTGGGCCGGTGCCGTTCAAGAACGTGGTGATGGACTACCCGCTGGCGAGGGCGATGGAGGACGGCTTCGTCAAGGAACCTGCCGTGGTCACCCAGCGCAACTTCGACGCCAAGGCGCACACGCCCGAGGAGATCGAGAAGACCAAGCTGGAAGACGGTGTGCGCCTGCACGAGACGACCAAGGTCGAGCTGCTCACCTATGCCCGCGAGAACGGCGTCAAGCCGGTCAAGCCCTTCATGCTCGTCATCGCTCGCGATACCACGCACGCGGGGCAACTCTTGGCGCTGCTGGAGTCGGAAGCCTTCTATGAGGGGCGCTACCAGGGCAAGGTGATTCAGGTCGATTCCAGCCGTACCGGCGCTGAAGAAGAGGAGATGATCACGCGCCTGTTAGCCGTGGAGAGCGTGGATGAACCGACCGAGATCGTGATTCACGTCAACATGCTGAAGGAAGGCTGGGACGTAACCAACCTCTACACCATCGTGCCGCTGCGCGCCGCCAATGCCCGCACGTTGATTGAACAGTCCATCGGGCGTGGCCTGCGTCTGCCCTACGGCAAGCGCACGGGCGTCGCGTCGGTGGATCGCTTGAACATCGTCGCGCACGACAAGTTCCAGGAGATCATCGACGAGGCCAACCGCGGCGACTCGCCGATTCGCCTGAAGCAGGTCATCCTCGATGCGCCGAGCGCCGACGACAAGAAGGTCAGCGTGCAGGTCGAGTCCGGGGCGGCGGCGCGTCTCGGTTTGACGGAAGCACCGGTCGTGATCACAGGGGCTTCAGCCACTGACAGTGGAGCGGAAGTCCCCGCGCCCAAACCGGTGTTCACCACGGAGGCGGAGAAGCAGGCCGCGCGCGTGGTCATGGACGTCATCGGCAAGTACGAGGTCAAGCGCGATCTGGTGCCCACCAGCAGCGCGCTGCTGAAACCAGAAGTGCAGAAGGAAATCCTCGCGGAAGTGGCAGAACGGTTGAAGCCGCTGCAAGGCGAATTGCTGGCGGGCGTGGATGAATCAGTCCCCGCACTTGACTTGTCCGCCGTGGTGGCGAAGACCACCGAGATCGTGGTGCAGCAGACCATCGACATCCCGCGCATCGCGGTGGTACCGACTGGCGAGGTCACGACGGGCTTCCACGCCTTCAAGCTGGATGTGAGCCAGCTTCATCTCCAGCCAGGCCAACGCGAGATCGTCGGGCAGATGCTGCGCACCAACGAGCAGTTCACCCTGGCCGCCGAGGTCGGACTCAAGGAGCAGCGCCCGGAGGACTACATCGTCCACGCGCTGGTGGACTTCGATGACATCGACTACTTCACCCACGCCGACCTCCTCTACGACCTCGCAGGCCAGATGGTGCAGCACCTGCGCAGTTATCTGTCCGAGGACGAAGCCATCAGCGTCCTCGATCGTGACCGCCGCTTGATCGCACGGGAAATCCACGCGCAGATGATGGCCCACTTTTGGGAAGAGGCGACGGAGTACGAGGTGCAGGTCAGTCGCGGTTTCACCGAACTCAAGCCTTGCAACTACACTGCCACGGCAGGCCAGACGGCCCACCACTTCCGGGAGACCGTGACCGAGACCAGTCGCATCAAGCAGATGCTCTTCGGTGGATTCGCGCGTTGTCTGTACCCGCTGCAGAAGTTCGATTCGGACACCGAACGGCGCTTCGCCATCATCCTGGAGCGCGACGCGACGAAGTGGTTCAAGCCCGCGAAGGGGCAGTTCCAGATCTACTACAAGCTCGGCACCGAGCAGCCGGAGTACATCCCCGACTTCGTGGCCGAGACGGAATCAGCGATTTTCATGGTCGAGACGAAAGCTCGTGGCGACATGAACACGCAGGAGGTTCAAGCGAAAGCGGCCGTTGCTGCCCGTTGGTGCGAGTACGCATCGGATCACGCACGTGAAGTTGGCACGAAATCGTGGAAGTACCTGCTGATACCCCATGACGAGATTACAGAATCGAAGCGACTTTCTGACTACATGCGGTTTGAGAAAAAGACGGCATGAGGGCGTGGCCGAGTACAGAATTCATCCGCGCAATGCTCGCGCCTCACCTCAAAGCGGTGGTTGTCACGTCGGCGTTTATGAGAACGCAATAGCGCGGATGCTTTCTGTCAAGAACCACCTATCAAGTGTTGCGAGGGCATCTGATGAAAGCTGCTGTGTGAACAGCAGTGCAAGACGGCGCTTCGGTCTTGAGCAGGCAACATAGAACAGGTTTCGATTGCGCTCGAAGCTCGCTTGCTTTCCCGGCGGGATGGCTGTTTTTCCTGCCAGTTCGAGCATCTCTCCAAAGTTGTACTGATTCCACCCGCGACCGATGACGACAAGAACATTCTCGAACTCCGCGCCCTTCACTCCGTGCTTGGTTTCGAAGGGGGAGTGACCATCCAAGTAGCTCCGCAGCGCCTTGATTTCTGCGTATCTGACTGCGCGAAGCTTCTCTATCTCCGTCAGCGCGGCCGGCATCTCTTCGCCACTAGTTCGATCAAATTCGCGCAGCTCTCGCTCACGCCTCTCGATGGCTTCCGGGAGTCTTGGCTTCCGCAGGTTGAGAAGGTGGTCGATGACCTCTCCAACCGTGCCATTTTCGCGAATCACCATCAGCTGGCTCATCGCATCATGCCAAGCTGTCTTGTCGGCTCGCCCCCGCAATAGCGGCGTGTTGCCACCCAGTGCGTCGAACATGGCGCCGAACCTACTGCCGGAGAAGGCATCACAAGCAGGCTCCAACTGGTCCACGAAGAAGGCGATATGCGGATGTTCCTTCTTGGCAAACGACTCGTTATAGCGAAAAACCGCTGGCAAGCTCGCATAGCCTTGCTCGCCGGCAAGAAGCCTATGCGTCAGCATGAGAACCTTTGTGCTTTCGGGGGAGAAATCCCATCCCTCTTGTGCCAATAAAGTCTTCACTTGCTCAAGGGTTTCGTGGCCGACCTCTGAAGGCAAATCTCCTCCCCAATGGGCACCTGTCTGTCGTTCGCCAGTCCAGGCATTCGTATGAAATACGCTGACCTGCCCAATGGCAGTCGGGTCTTCGACAAACTGCTGTAGCTCCGGGCGCATCCGATTGAGGCAGTCAACGATGGTTTTGACTGATCGGAAATTGGCCTCTTTGCCAATCTCCTTGACTCGCTGATGCTCCAGTCTCCCACATCCATTGCCATATATTTTCTGCCAATGGTCGCCGAAGAAGCCGAATAGAGGCGCAGGTGGGTTCTCCAGAAACAGCCGCTGAATCGCCGCAATCCAATCCTTGTCAGTATCCTGATATTCATCCACGAGAATGATGGGAAACCGATCCGTCACTATATTCCTGAACTTGGCGTTCTCCATCAATGAAACGGTGAGCGGCAGTACATCATCGTGATGCAGAGACACACGATCCTCGCGAATGGAGCGGTACCCGAAACTGTATTCAACCACACGGCCACCCAGACTTCCCCCGGCTTCCGCAATTCTCTCTTGCCATGTTGGCATCGCCTCAACCAAACCACGGAGTTGTTTCTGGAAGCCACTAATCAATGACCAACAGAAGGCATGATTGGTGTCGCAGTACACCATTGGGCTTCTGTCAGTGCGGGCGGCAATTTCATCGCGGGCCACATTGGTGAACGTGATGCACGCAATCTGCTGGTTTCTTCTTGGGAACGTATTCTTGTGGCGCTCGATCAAATAGTGGAGCGCCTTGATGAGTGAGTAAGTCTTTCCAGCGCCTGCTCCTGCTTCCAAGCGGAAGTGCTCTCCGGCGGCCAGGCTGCTAAACATGGCATCAAGTGCACGCTGGCTGGCAATTTCAGCGGGTGACTGCGGATTAGTCATCTGCATCCCCATCGTCAGCGATTGTCGCCGCGACCACCAAAGCAAGCGCCGGGTCCGGGACGGCTGGCTCGATGTCGGCCGACAGCCAGCGTATTCCGTCGAGGATGTACTTGGGCGTTGTCCAGGATTTGTCCTCTATTGCGTACTTGAGCGCAAATTCGGACTTCTTGATCTTGCTGGCCTTGCTTCTGGCTTCCGTTTCAAGTTCTTCCCGTGTAGCGTCATTCAAGTTGAACAATGTTCGGTTTGCGAGAATGAAGGCATCTTCAAACGTGCGGCCACAGGGGCCACCTTCTTCCTCCGCACATTGATAGGCAATGCGGTTGCCGTGCTTTGTCTTTTCGGAGGCATCCTTCGTCACCAGGCCATTGAGGGTGAATGGATCATCATCGGAAAACCAGGCTTTCAGGCAGGCGTTGCTGGAATAGGTTCCCTTGTGGACCTCGCACGCGCTCCCGCCGGGTTCTTCTACTGAATCCAGATCGGTGAGGATTAGGGTTGGCAATTCAAGGAAGCGCAAGAGCCCGAAGAAGAGATGAGCATATGCTCCGCCGACCTCCATGGTGGTTACATACTGGCTTGATAGCTTCGGCCGGGTTGGCTCCGCGACCTCCAGCTTTTCGATGATGGCGGGGAGCAAAAGTCGTTCGCTCAGCCCCTCTACCAGGATCGCCTTGTCGGCAAAAAACAGATCACAGCGGGTTAGTGTCAGGTACTGATGGAGGAACTTTTTGTCCGGCTCGGAAACGCCATCCAGTCCCTTGCGAAGATCCTTGATTCTCGTCTGCCGAACGCCAGCAGCTGAACCTGGTACCTCACCACTGAGGAAATAGCGAATACTTTCAAATCCGGCTTCGTTGGCTATATGCGAAGAGTGCGTAGAAACAACGAACTGGACCGGCCAAGCCGTCTTGCTTTCCGTTCCTTCAACCAGCAGTTGAGCGGTTTTCGCGAGCTGACGTATGAAGACTTCTTGCATCTGAGGATGTAAATGAGCTTCTGGCTCTTCAATGAAGACCAAATGCACTCCTGGCGAGCTTGGCTCGGCCAGAAACGACTTATAGAACCCTGCAAGCTGCAAAAGGATGAAGATGAGGTTCCTGGCGCCAAGGCCGTTGTAGGATTCCGGCAGAGTCACTCCGCTGTAGCCGGTATAGCGAACCTTAGTGAAGTTGGAGAGCAACTTGCGAACGTCGAGCAGTGTCTCGGTATGCAGTTCCTGATTCCCCAGCCCAGGATATCCAAAGTTTTTCAGCGCCGGGATCAGATTATTCAGTTGACCGCCGAAGCTGCTGTCTATCTGAGATTGAATGTCCTGAACAGCCTCTTTCAGTGCTTGGGCAATCTGTTTGTCGGCTTCATCCGCTGATGACGATGAAGCCGTAGCAAAGAGGAGTTCAACAGTCTTGGCGAGTATGTCGGATTCGCGGGATGTTATGTCGTCCAAGCCTCTTTGGGCGTTTATGAAGCCAGTCTTTATCAACGCCTTCAGCGCGCCTTGCTGTAACTGGCGTTTGTTCTCCGCATCATTTGGGTCTTCGGCCCATATCCGGACGGCAAAATTGGTTGGGATACATTCTCGAAGCGAGCGAAAGAAAGCTATCCTCGTTTCATCGGTCAGGGGGGTATCCGGTTGCCCCGAGAACAATTGTGCGAGCTGCCCATCCTTCAGCTCGTAGCGGACTACAACGAGCGCCTCATTGCAATCGGGGTCGAGGTCAATAACGAATGGACCGAGAGGCCCCAACTGCGGCTGAGCAGGATCATATTCGAACGTCAAACGCAACTCGATAAACGGAACCAGAGCCCTGACTACATCGTCATCTTGGTCATTGTTATGAGCTTCCAGTGCCGCGCAGAACCTGTCGTAGCAGGCGCTGGAGAAATCTTCGAGCTGAAATGCTGCGGTGCCTTCAGCCAGTAGCCGCCGTATGATTTCGGACAATGAGGTCTTGCCACTGTTGTTTCGCCCCACTACAACCGTAGTCAAATCCTCCAGCGCAAGCTGCACGTCTGTGAGTAGACGGAAGTTCTTGATCTTTGCATGCCGCAGCTTCATCTGATCCCCTTGACTATCGGCGTGTCGGGTTACGTCAGGCGTCTCTGGCTCTTGCTGGCAACCCTTTTTTTGCCCTCCCAAGCTTAGTAGTGAGTGTACGTAACTACAGATATTTCTTGAAGCTTCCGGCCGCGATATTCACCGCCACGCCGAGCAATGCGGCGCTGGGCAACAGGATCAGCAGCGGGTTCACGCTGACCGGCAGCGCCAGGTAAGTCACCCACGGCAGCACGGCCAGCGGGATCAGGCTGGCCCTGGCGCGGTGATAGATGAACCCCGACTCGCGGCCCGCGCCGAAGCGGCGGATGTCCCGGCGCACCAGGCCGTCCACCAGCCCGACGAAGGCGGCCATCAGGAACAGCGGCAGGGTCAGGCACAGCACCAGCAGCCGCACGAGGAAGACCAGCGTCGTGTAGGCCGCCGCGATCAGGTAGCTCTCCACGTTCACGTAGACCAAGCCGATGTAATAGCGGAAATCCTTGGTCGGGCGGTGGCTGCCGGCGCTGGCCTGCGCCGAGGCATCGCGTATCCAGTCCAGCAGGCCGCTTTTCACGAACAGCCAGTCGTAGCCCTGCTCGACCATCCGGTGCGCGGTGCGCCCCGGCTCCTGCACCAGCGCGCTGCGCGTGAAATGCGTGGAGAGCTGATCCAGCTCGTAATGCAGCATGCCCTGCGCGTGGCGCCAGCCCTGATCGGGCCAGAAGAAGTGCATGCCGACGCATTCGATCAGGATGCACAGCAGCAGCGCGCCGCACAGCACGCCGAAGAAGCGGAACGGCAGCGTGACCAGGCCGGCGATCAGCCCTTGCTGTCGTTGCTGCTGGCGCTGGGCCGCGACGGCCGGATCGCTCATGCTTCGGCCTCTTCAGCGGCGGCCATCTGCTTGAAGTCGTCCAGCAGGTCGTCGGGCAGCGCCTTGTCCTGCAGGCCGGGGATGCCTTGGTTCTCCCACCAGTCTCCTGCCTCGACGTAGTGCTGTCGCATGTAGCCGGCCAGCTCCTGCAGATCCTTCGGCATGGCTTCGTCGGGGTCGGGCGCCGGCAGCGGCATGCGGACTTTCC
This sequence comes from Thauera butanivorans NBRC 103042, assembly GCF_001591165.1. GTDB lineage: Bacteria > Pseudomonadota > Gammaproteobacteria > Burkholderiales > Rhodocyclaceae > Thauera > Thauera butanivorans. The sequence continues at coordinate 50,592 of NZ_BCUG01000024.1, read as the reverse complement.
AGAGGTTGCCGCCCTCGGTCAGCGCGAAGCACTGCCCCTTGGGCAGCGCCACCACATGCGCCGGCTCGATCAACGGCACGCTGTTGCTGCTGATGCGGTCCTGGGTGTTGGACGTGAAGGCGGTATTGCCGTGCGGGTCGGAGCTGTCGGTGGCGCCGCTCATCAGTGCCGTGGCATACACCTCGACCTTGGGCAGTTGTCGCGTCAGCAGCTCGGCGGTGGCGGTCTCGCGCACGCGCAGCATGAACAGGTTGTTGAAGTTGCCGACCACTTGGCCGGCCTTGGCACGGTTGCCGATGCGCGCCTCGATGTCGCTCAAGGTCTGCGTGTAGGCCGTCACCTGCACGCCGGCACCGCCGCCCTTGTTGACCATCGGGATGAACTCGTCGCCCATGAGTTCATTGAATTCGTCGGCGTGGACGTTGATCGGAATCTTGGCGCCCGCCGCGGCGCCGGGCAGCCCATCGTCGATGCCGAACTTGTAGATGTGGCCGGCGACCGAGACCAGATCGCTGAACATCGAGTTGCCCACCGCTGCCGCGACCTCGGCGTCGGACAGCGCATCCAGCCCCACGTAGACCACCGCGCGCTTCCTGATGACCTGCATCCAGTCGAAGATCGGCCGCGGGTCGGACAGGTCGGAATAGTTCGGTGCAAGCAGTTGCGCGATCTTGCCGGTGGTGAGCTTCTCCAGCAGCGGCAGCAGCGAAGCGACGATCTTGTCGAAGTACGTCCGGTCGTAGCGCACGGCGCTGCGCAGGCCGTCGAGCACCGGGTCATAGACGCGCACCTGGGACAGGTACTGTTCGAGGGCCACCACGCGCTTCTCGCGCCCGATCATGTTGCGCGGGATGTTCTTGTCGTTCAGCTTGGCTTCGAGCTGGACGATGACCTCCCAGGCCTTCGGCTCGTTCTTGGCGAAGTAGTGCTGGGCGTACTCGATGAACAGCGCGTCGATGTTGATGACGTGGCGCTGGATCAGCAGGTAGTCCGGCCGCTGCCCCAGCTCGACCAGGGCGCGCGCGATGATGTTGACGAAGCGCCAGGCGAATTCGCGGAACGCGGCGCTGTTGCCTTCGCCCGAGAGCTGTCCGGCGATGCGCGTGGCCACCTCGGAGATCCGCCCGAACCGGCCCACCGCGTTGTAGCGCGCCGAGATGTCCGGCCAGCCCAGATGGAACACGTAGAACTCGCCTTCGCGCCCGGCGCGCTTGGCCTCGACGTACATGCGCTTCAACAGGTCCGCATCGCCCTTGGGGTCGAAGACGATCACCACCTCATGCTCGCCGCGGACCCTGCGGCGGATGTCTTGCGTGATGAACAGCTCGGCCAGCCGCGTCTTGCCCACGCGCGTGGTGCCCAGCACCAGGGTGTGGCCGACGCGCTCGCCCAGCGGCAGCGTGACATCGACCTCGTGCGGCTCGATGCCATGCAGGCGCGGCATTCCGCCGAGCGGTGGCAGCGGCCGCGCCGGGTTGAGCCGGCTGTCCCAGGCCAACGCGCGCGCCAGCGTCGAGACGGGAAACGGCGCGAACTCAAGCCGCTCCTCCAGCCGCCGGGCGGCCCGGTAGATCGCCGTCGGCTCGACGTAGCGGCGGAACTCCGGCCGGTAGGTCTGCATCAGCCGGTGCGTGTGCCGCTGCTCCCAGCGAAAGCCCCGGCCGACGAACAGCCGTTGCTGACTCACCGGCACGTCGCGGCTGGTCATCACGTAGCGCGGAAGGCGGCGGATATTGCGGCGATAGCGCAGGATCGCCCAGGCATCGCGCAGGCGAATCGCGCCGAAGGTCAGGAAAGCCAGCGCCGAGCCCAGGCCGAGCAGCGGGTTCAGCGCGAGCGACCACGGTGCCACCAGGCACAGAATCGCGGCACCGGTGCAAACCGCCACGGTGTAAAGCTCCACCGCTGGCCGCAGCAGAACCTCGACCGCATGCGGTTGGGCCATTTGCGCACCTACTGCTCGATGCCGGTGGACGTGATGAGCACCGGGTAGTGGCGCAGGCCCAGGCGCTGGGCCAGGTCGTCGCCGGAGGCCGGCGAGAGGGTCAGGCCGGGAGCCAGCCTACGCAGCGCCGTCAGCGTGGCCATCGACTCCACGTTGACCACCAGGCCCACGGCCTTCAGCTCGCGCAGCGCCACCTGCCGCTGCCGCAGCCAGGCGCGCGAACGCTCGTCGTCGCCGATCAGGAACAGCGCCGTCAGGCCCGGCGCCCGGATGACGCGGCGCTGCACCTCGCCCGGCGACAGTTGCGTCGAGCGCACCGGCAGCATGGCGGCTTCGGCGTCGGCCGCGTTGCCCACGCGAGGGGCCGGCATCGGGGTCGGCGGTGTGGCCTGATCCGGCTGAAGATTCAGCGACCGGTAGTACGGCAGCGCGGAGGCGCCGCCGTGGTCTTCGACGACGATCAGCGGCGCGGAGGCGGTCTGGGCGAAGACGGTGGTCGTGGACAGCAGCCCGATGACGGCGATGAGGACGATGTGGTTCATGGCGTGGTGGCCTGGAGGGTTGGAACGGGAACGTCGGGGTCGAGCACGCGGGTCAGGTGCCGATGCACACTGCGCCGGTAGCGCGCCGCGGGTGCCCCGCCGGCGGGCCGGTGGTAGCGGCCGATGGCAAGCAGCCAGTCCTCGCCCGGCGTGTGCTGTTCGCGCAGGATTTCCGCAGCGATGGCGAGGTTGCGGTACGGGTCCAGCAGCTCGCAAGGCTGCGTGTAGCGATGCGTGTGGTAGCCGAGATTGACTTGGCCGAGGCCGGCGTCGATGCGATTGGCCGGCGTGCTGGCGAGTGCCCGGCGTAGCCCCGCGCAGGCCTCCGCGCGGGTGGCATAGCGCTGTGGCGAGCCGGCGACGTTGAGCGTCCACGGCCAGGGGATCAGGCGCCCGCGCAGCATGGCGCCGCTCTCCTGCAAGGCCACCGCGTACAGCACCGCCGCCGGCACGTCTGCACGATGCGCCGCCAGTTGATAGGCCGGCGGCGGCACTTCCCGCGCGAGGGCGGCCAACGTCCAGCCGCCGGTGGCGAGCAGCAGCGCGGCGCTGGCGCAGCGGATGGTGACGCGGGATGGCCGACGCTCCCGGCCCGGAGTACCTATTGCCGCTGCCATTGGCCGTTCACCTCGCGCACCACGGCCGGCAGATCGCCGGGCAGGCCGAGCGACAGCCAGCGCCCCGCATCGTGGTTGAGCGTGATGGTGCGGGCGCGCACCCTGGCCGGGTCGATGCCCGCCTGGGTGGCCCACTGCCGGATGCGCGCGTCGTCCTGACGGCTGCCGACCATGTAGAGGTCGAAGGCCGTGCCGGCCGCCTGCAACTGCTGCACGCGCTGCGCGCACGGTGCGCAGTCGGCCTTGACGAAGACGGCCAGGCGCCCGGAGCCGGTGTTGCCGGCACCCTGCGCCTTGGCGCCGGGAAGGCTCACGCGCGGCTGGCCGGGAAACAGGCGCTGCCACGCCGCGTCGTAGGCCCGCTGGTAGGCCAGCGTCTTGCCGACGCGCCGGGCCTCGGCCTGCACCTGCAACTCCGCGTAGCGCCTGCGCTCCTCCTCGCTGCGGGCCTCGATGCCGAGCGCCGTGAGCGGATCGAGCTGGGGCGAATAGACCCCGAGCGGCCCCTGCATCAGTTGCCGGTAACGTGCCCACTCCTCGGGCTGAAGCCCCCACTCCCGCGCCTGCCTCTCGTCGAGCGCGGCATCGGCGCCCGGCTGCACCTGGGCGGGCACCATGCGCGAGTTCGTCACCGGGGCTGGCTGGGCGGATGCGCCGAAAGCGGCGAACAGGACGATGGCAGCGAGCAACGGCCACAGGTTCATGGCGACCTCCTACGGTACCGCAACGCGCTGCGTCTGGCCGTTCACCCGGAACACGCCCGCCTGCGCCTCGATGGACTGCAGTTGCCAGCCGCCCTCGGCATCGCCCTCGCGCAGCAGCCGGGTGCCCGCGAGCGAGGCCGCGGCGGTGGAGGTGATCGACAGAAAGCGCTCGCCTCCCCGCAGCTCCACGCCGAGCACCCGGAACGGCGGCTCCGGCACCTTGGGCTTCGTCGCAACCGGAGCGCGCGGGCGAGCGGCGGATGCCACCTGCCGGGTCTTCTCCAGGCGGGTCTCGATCCCGTTCACGCGCGCCTGCAGCGTCTGCAGGTCGACGGCCAGGGCCCTCGCCTCGTCGGCCTCTTCGAGGCGCGTCATCCGTTCGTCCAACGCCTGCCGCGCGGTGGCGAATTCGGCCTGGCTGATCGGCGCCGGCCAGCGCTTGTCCGCATCGGCCTGCCTTTCGAGATCGGCCACGCGCAGGCCCAACGCATTGATCTGCGCATCCTGTGCGCTGCTCTGGGTCTGTTCGGCGAGCCGCGACAGGCCGACGCTGTTGATGAGTGCCACGGCACTGATGAGCAGCAGCCAGAAGACCGCGGCGACCTTGAGCCAGCGCGTGCGGGAATGGCGCTCGGATGGCGCTTGGGGAAAGGTCATGGCCGCATCTCCTCGGGCCGGTCGGCGTCCGGCACGGGCGTGGTGGTGCCGGGCGGGTTGGCGGAAAGGAAGGTGGGAGCACCGTGCCGGCTGAAGCAGACTTGGCGGCTCAAGTCATCGACCGACAGCTCCCAGGCGGGGCCGGCAAGGGCCAGCAAGGCATCGCGCAGCATCAGCGGACCCAGGCGCAGGTGTGCGGCGGGCAGCGGCAGCGCGTAGAGCGCGGCGGCCTCGGCCGCATCGCAGAGCCGATAGCCGGAGCGCAGCAACACATGGCGCATGGCATCGCCCACGCTGGCATCGAGCATGGGCGGAATAGAGACCTCCACCGCCTGCTGCAAGAGATCACGCTGCACAGGTTCCGGCACCAGCTCGACCAGCGTGTAGCGGCCGTAGCGGGCCACCGGAACGAAATCCGGCTCCGGCGCGACGGCGGTCGGCGATGCGGCCGGCACCGCTGGCGCAGACGGCGCGGCGGTCGTGGCGCAGCCGGCGGCCAACAGGCTGCCGGCAAGCAAGCCAGCGGCGAGGGCCAGGCGGTGAACAGCGCGGATGGATGGTTGCATGGAGGGCGCTTCCCTGGAACACGGAGCGCTCACCATCGCCGCCGCTTGGCCTGCGGGCAGCAAACAAAACGCACTGACGCCCGCCCGAATACATGGCGGGCGGCGCCATGGACTGTCATACGCCCAAGAAAAACGGCCCCGAAGGGCCGTGGAAAGAAGCCGGCGACCCCGAGGGGCCACCGGCATGGGTACATGGATCAGGCCGTGACAAGCTGCCGGGCCAGGGCGACCTCGACGGAATCGCCATCCTGGTTCAGAACATCCAAGCCCGACTCGGGTACGTCGCCCGAGGTGCTCTGCGACACCATGATCTTCCTGGCCATCAACCCCAGGCAGGTCATCTGCGAGGAATTGGCGTAGCCGAGGTAGACCACGCGCACCGGCTGCTTCTGGCCGATGCGCCATGAGCGCCGGGCGGCCTGCTGCAGCGAATACACGTTGTAGCCGGACTGGAGGAACACGATGGTCGGGAACTCCAGCAGGTCCAGGCCGGTTTTCACCAGCTCGGGATTGGTGATGAGCACGTCGATGCCGCGGTCCAACTGCTCGGCGATCCAGTCCTCGCGGCGGGAGGCATCCACGCTCGCGCGCAGCACCGCCACCTTGAAGCCTTCCTGCTCCAGCAGCACCTTCAAACGCGACGTGGTATCGCGCGTGCCGGTGTAGACCGAATAGACCAGGGTCTTGCGACCTTCTGCTTTCTCCTGCTTGCAGATCTCGATCAGCTCGCGTTCCTTGGGCATCACCTCCAGCTCGTTGAACTGAGCCGGCACGAACGCCAAGGTGTTGCGCGTGCGCGGATGCACCACCGTTTCCGACCGGAAGCAGCAGTCCGGCCAGGCCAGCAGCACGTTGAGCACCACACCGAGCAGCGTCGTGTCGCGCTTCGCCAGGGCCTGCTTCAGCTCCTGGGTCAGCCGACCCGCCAGATCGCGGTAGGCCGCGGCTTGCGCCGTGTCCATCGCGACTTCGCGGAACTCCTCGTCGTAGGGCGGCAGCACATTGCCGCCGATGTCCTTCAACTTGAGGAAGACGGTGAACGGCAGGACGCAACGCAGCACGCCCTTCGGACCGAAACCCGGCGCCTTGACCGTGCGCACCGATACCTTGGTGCCCTTGGCCGTCTTGTGCGCCGTGCCGGTGCTCTCGGAATAGATGTCCTTCAAGACACCGTGATCGTGCATGAACGCCATCGCGGCCGACGTCATGCTGCCGCTCTTCGTCGGCCGGTAGCCGTCTTCAATCATCCGCCCCGGCAGGGCTCGGAACAGCAGGTGGAACAGGTCGTCGCCGTAGCCGCCCATCAGTGTGCCGGTGAGCAGCAGCGTCTTGCGCGCCTTGGCCGCCAACACCCCCATGGCCTGGCCCTGGGCGGAGCCGCCGTTCTTGTACTCGTGCGCCTCGTCGGCGATGAGCAGGTCGAACGTGCCTTGGGGAAGCCGCCGCTTGATGAACTCGGACGGCTGGTAGCCGCCCTCGCCGAAGCCGAACTCCATGTTGGCCATCGCACGTTCCATGCGATGGGCTTGCCGGTCCGAGAAGACCAGCTCGCCGTTGCCATCCATCAGGTTGATGAACTCGTGGATGTTGTCCCCGAGCATCGACGCAAGGAAAGCGTCGCCGAACTTCTGCATCAGCTTCTGCGCGGTGACTTCCCCGATGGTTGGAATACGCTTCAGCGCCTTGAGCACGGTCGAGGACTGGTCGCTGGCGGACAGGCCTCTGGGACGGATCAGCGTCCACAGCGGCGAGGTGCAGTGGCTGCATTTGCGGCGGGACTCTTCCGCTTCGAGATCGATGGTGTTGACAGGCTCGCCGTCCAGGTCGGTGATGACATGCCCGCAAGCCGGGCAGGCCCCCACGTCGCCGTGAGGCGTGCGCCGCCGAACGAAGACAGGCTTCCAGTGGAACCCCATCCGCATCCTCACGCGGCCCAGGACGAAGAACTCCTGGCCCTGCGCCGGCACGCCCAACTGCTCGCGCAGTTTCAGCAGCTTGACCAGCGTGTCCGGGCCGTTGAGCACCCAGACCTTGGCCCCGGCCACCGTCTCCTGGATTTCGCGCCGCCACTTGTAGACCAGGTGGGGTGGCGAGAGCACCAGGGTGCGGCGGTAGCCTTCGGCGTTGAGCACGGCGGCGGTGGCAATACCCACCGTCGTCTTACCGCAGCCCATCTCGCCATTGACGATCGCGGCGCGTTCGCCGCGATCGACCAACAGCTCGGTGACAGCGTGGACCACATCGGCTTGCGCCGGGAACAGCTTGCGCTTGAGCGCGGCGAGGATCAGTTGCCGATGCACCCGCACCTGGCCGGTGTAGACCGGAGGATTTGCGCGGTTGAGCGAGTCGAGCAGCTCGTCGCCGAACTCGGACACGAAGTCCTGCAGGCTGAGCGTGAGGGGTGAAGCGGCCGCTTCGAGCAGGTCGCCCTGCACAGCGGTTTCGGGAACGGTTTCGAGATCGAGGGACATGGTGATGCTCCAAAGCAATGGGGCATGCACCTCCCCCACGGGGCGGTGACATGCCCCTGGGTGGGAAGAAAGAAGCGGCAAAGAAACGTTTAGGTGCCGCTGGATGCGGATCAGTATTCGCTGGGCAGCAGCAGTGTGGTGACGCTGCGATCCCATTCGGTGATGATCCAGAGCTTCAGGTCGCGCGTGACCTGGTAGGACGAGAACAGACGATCCTCGCCGGATTGCAGCGCGGCGTCGTTCTGCCGCCGATCGCTGTCGCTCAGGTCGCCCCATTCGCCATGAAGATGGCGGCGCAGGTACGGCGTGGGGTTGAGCCGGCCCTGTCGGACCAGCTCGTCGACGCCGGCGGTCATGACCACCTGCCCGGGCGAAAAGCGTGCTTGTGACGCGAGGTTGAGGACTGCGAGTGCCATGGTGGTTTCTCCTTTCGGAAAAGCGGGCCACGGCACCCCATCGGGGCAACGTGACCCCGGTGGGTGGATGAAAGCGACGGCGAACCGTCAGGGAACAGCGATCAGCGGATGGTCAGCACTTCGCCCCACGTGGGCGAGCCCAGCGTCAAGTCCCATGCACGAATGACCGGCACGAACTTGTCGGTGAGGATGCGCGTCTCGGCCACGGAGCCGTCGTCGCGCTCGGTGTATTCCGTCTGGAGGGTCTTCTCCTTGTGGGTATCACCTTTGACGACGAGCACGCGCCCGGTCCTGGACTTCACTACGCCGGAGATCGCGCCTGCGGCCAGAGCCAGGGCGAGATGCCAGTGCGACAAGGCCCGCGCGGGCGGACGCAGCGATTGCTGCGCGGCGCCCAGGTGGGTATCGAGCGCCGGCCAGAGTCCTTGCAGCCGGCCGACTTCATCGGCGAACTGCTCGGGCTCCATCGTCACGCGATAGAAGTGCTCCGGCTCGGCCGGGCTGGCAGGGACGGTGTACGGCAGGAACGGCCATTCGAGCGGCAGTTCCTCGGCTTCGGCGTCGCCTTGTCCGATCTGCAGCAGCAGACCGCGCACGGCTTTGGCCGACTCCGACGCCTGGTCGCGCTGGCGAACCCGGCGACCGAAGATCACCACCTGCTTGAACTGCGTTTCCACCGCACGGTAGATGCGCAGGTCTTTGAGGTGGCGCGTCAGCCATCCGACCAGCTCGGGGTCGAGCACGTAGGACGGCACGATGAAGATCAGCACGCCGCCGTATTGCAGCAGCGGCAGCGCGCGCTGATAGAACAGCTTTTCCAGCCGAGCACGGCCCTGGCCCTGATAGCCGATGTTGCCGTTCACGTCCTTGCTCAGGTCGCCATACGGCGGGTTCAGCCACAGCAGCCCGAAGGACTGACGCGAGATCAGCGAGTCCATCAGGTCACCGTGGATGCAGCGATCGACCAGTTGCCGTGCGTGGCGGGCACGCTCGGCGTCGTACTCGACGGCGAAGGCCTGGACTTGCTCGCGCCCGAGGGCGTGGGCGGCTTCGGCAATCGCCACGCCTTCGCCGGCGCAGGGATCGAGGATGGACATGGAGCCGGGAGACGGCGCCAGTGCGGACAAGGCCCGCTCCAGCGTCGGCTCGTCGGTGGGGAAGTAGCCGTTACGAATGAAGTTGCGCGCCAGGCGCGGAAACATGAGTGCCATGGATTTCTCCTGGTGATGGATGAGGGAAGGCGGGCACGCGCGGCGCGCATGCCCGTGGGGATGGCTCACGCCACACGCCGAAGCGGTGCGTTCGCGGCCAGTTCGTACTGCGTGGCGCCGAGGGTGCCGTTGCGGATCAGCTCGCCCAGCGCCTTCGTCAGCGCCGGGACATCGAGGGCCAGCCGATGGCCTTCCAGCGGCCCGAGGGCCAAGGGAAGACCGGTCAGCATCCGCTGTGTCTGCAACAGCTCCAGCACGGTGTCGCGCCAGTGGTCGAGCAGTGGCAGCGGGCAGGTGTCCTGCACCAGCGTCCACAACCGGTCGAGCCGGTGAGCGGAATCCCTGGGCAGAAGCGCCAGCGCGCTGGCGTTGGCCTTGTCTGGCTTCACGCAGCGACGATCGAACAGCCACACATTCGTCAGCGAACCGAACAGCGTTCGCCGATAGGCACGGGTGATGCGCTTTTCCAGGTTCTCGACGTTGCCGACGAAGACCGGGATCGATGCGCCCTGCTCGGTGATGAGGTGGAACTGATCCAGTCCCTGTTCATCCCGGCCGAGGGTCAGGCGGGCGAGGAACTCCTGAACGGCGGTGTCGCGCGCCCAGATCGAGAGAAAGACGAGATGGCCCTGCTCGTCACCGACGCAAGCGTCGGCCATCAGGTCGGGGCATTCGTCGACGCGGTACAGCGGTTTCGCGGAAGAAGGTGCAGGCATGGTGATGTCCTCTTGGAAATGAAGGAGCAACCACAGCCCGCGGGGCCATGCTCGCCCCGGTTGGGTGAAGGATGATGCGTGCCGCTAAACAGCGCGCCCCGCGTGGAAGCGGTGAACCCGCTCGCGCCACTCGGGGCTTTGCACCGGCGCCATGTCGAGATAGCGCAGCGGGCACGAGTAGTAGTACGGATGCACGGACTCATCGAGGGACTTGTAGCCCCACTCAAAGCCCGCGCTTTCCAACAGATGGCAGCCGATGTAGCAGACGGACTCACCGGCCGCGAGGCCCATGACGCCCGCCTGCTTGGCGGTGACGCGAACCACGGTCCACAGAACGTCGCCGTCCAGTGTGTGGTCGATGACTTCGCAGCAAGCGCGTTCGGACGCCTGCGGAGCGAGCAACTCGCGGATCAACTGATCGCGCGTCTGACGAACGAAGGTCCAGCCCATGAGGGTCTCCTTGAAGAAAAGGCCGGAGCCCTCCCCGTCGGGGGAGAGCCCCGGCGGGTGGCGGAATGCCGCGCAAGGCGGCGGATGGATCAGGCAGCCTTGAGGTGCCAGTCCTGGGACAACGGAGCGAACTCGTAGCCCAGCTTGTCGAGACGGTCGCGCTGCTGACGCAGCACACGACGATCCACGGTCGCATCGAGCTTCACGGTCTCGCCCAGGGGCCACAAGGCACCGAACAGCGCCGCGTCGTCTGCCTCGGCCGAGGCCGCAGCGGACACGGGAGCCGGTTCGCTGCCGAACGGCGTGGTATCGACCAGGGGATCGCGCGGACTGCGCGGCTTCGCCTTCGGCTTGGCCGGGGGCGTTGCCGGAGCGGGCGCCTGCGCTTCCTCGTCGATCGGATCGACTTCCTGCGGACTCAGCCGGCGGGCCTCGTCGCGGCTCAGGGCGTCGATGTTGGACAGCGTCATCCCGCCCAGATGGGCGCGGATCTCGATGACCATGCGGCCGTTGGCGTTGTACGTGGAGGGGCGAATCTCGACGATGACGAAATCACCGTCGTACTTGCCCTCGCGGTACTGATCGAGCTCGGCGTTCTTCACGACGAACTCGCCGATCGAGGTCGCCAGGCGGCCGACGTTGAAGTCGCCGTTCCTGCCGTGGATGGTCTTGATGGCCAGTTGGCCGGGAATGGTGATCATGAAGGTCTCCTGCGGACGAAGAGAGGACAAGGCCCCGGGGATGGGGCCTTGCGGATCAGAACGACTCGGCAACGGCCAATGCGGGGGCATCGGCAGCGTCGTCGGCAGCATCGGCGTCGGGCTTGGAAGGCTCCGGTGCCGAGGCTTGCTGCGCGGCGGGCGCGTCGGACGTCACAGGGACTTCCGGGTCCCGCTCGTCGGTCTCGGTCGGCTTGGGTTCGGCCTTGTAGACGAGCTTGCCGTCGACCTTGATCCAACTGACGAACAGCAGGCGGGCCTTGAGGCTCACACCCTGCTCGCCGGCACGCTTGCCCTTGGAGTAGGTGAAGGTGTCGGTCCACAGGTCGCCCAGGCGGAAGCCGATCATCACCTTCTTCTCGGCGTCGACCGCCTGAATGCAGCGGCGCACCAGGTGCTGCGCTTCCGAACCCGATACGCGCGTGTCGAAACGCACATACGAGACGTCGTCGCTGGGACCGTTCAGGGCTGCGATATCGCAGGCCAGGAACGCATCGCCTTTCTTGGGCTTCACTTCGCGGATGCGATTGAGATACCCGAGGCCGGTGATGTGCAGATCGAAGTAGGATTTTTCGTTGGAAGTGGTCATGGTGAATCTCCTGGGAACAATGAGGCGGAGACACACCCGACCCAAGGCGGGGAAGGTGTGGAACCCCCGCGTGGGTTGATGGAACAGCTTGGTGGCATCGCCATCGAGAACCGATGGCCGTTCGCGCATGGATGCCGGTGCGAACTGGTGTGATCAACGCGGTCGGAACCGCGTCGCAGCCTTGAAGATCGTGGCTGCCTGGGCATGCTGCTGACGCAAGTCAGCGCAACATGGCCGTGAGCGTGGCGTCAGGGTGGTGTGCGGGCGAGCGGCAATCGGCATTTGCGCCCATCCACATTCCTGCTGTGCGGCACCGAATGTGGCCGGGTGTGATGTTGCACGGTGGTCAGGTACGCCCTCTGCCGACGACACGGTGATAATGTCTGTTCACGCGCCCCGCGCCTTCTGGATTCGGCCGTCCAATGACCGCGTTCGCTGCCCTGTCTCTGTTCCTTGCCATGATCGCGCTCGCTGCGATGCCCAGTTCGAGTGTGGCCCTGGTGGTTGTCCGGTCCGCAACGCTTGGGGTACGCCATGGCGTTGCCACCGCACTGGGGATTGTCGTGGGCGACTTGCTCTTCGTCGTTCTGGCTATTGCAGGGCTCGTGGCCGCGGTGGAAGTCCTGGGAAGCGTCTTCACCGTGCTGCGCTACGTCGCCGCGGCCTATCTCATCTGGGTTGGCGTGGGACTGATCCGACGTCGCGACCCGCCACTCAAGCCCAGGGGGACGCATGAGACCGGCGGCATCTGGGCAAGCTTTGCTGCTGGCATGATCTTGACGCTCGGGGATGTGAAGGCGATCTTCTTCTATGCGGCGCTGTTCCCCGTGTTCGTCGACGTTTCCGCTCTGACGGCTTTTGATGCAAGCCTCATCGCCGCAATCACCGTCGTCGCCGTGGGGGGCGTCAAGGTCGCTTACGCGATGGCTGCGCGTGCGGTCGTTTCCGCGTCCAAAGACTTGCCTTTCAAGCGGCCGGTTCGCGTGACGACGGGCGCGTTGATGATCGGAGCGGGTGGATATCTGCTGGCCAAAGGCGCGTGATCGGCGTGACACCACGTTCCACCAAGAAGAAGAGCCCCTCGCAGGGGCTCAAGAGGGGCTACTCGTTTTCGTACAGCGTCAATCCTTCGAGGATCGGCGCATCGGCGTCGAACACCAGCATCCGCACGTCGGCCAGCGCGGCCAGATGCAACACTTCGACGAGACATTCGGGCATGCCTTTCCTGCGGTGTTCCTCCCGCAGGCGCGCGGCGGTGATGCTTTCAACCTGTTGCAGATTGTCATCCGTCCAGGGGGTGGCGATCAGCTTCACGCCAATTGCCGGGGAGTACGGGATGCGAAAGGCGATGAACAGGAAGCGCGTCGGCGTGGCGATGTCCGCCAACTCGGCCAGGTAGCGGTTCGCCTCGTCGGTGAGGTGGCCACTGCTGATTTCCCAGGCCCGACTGTAGAAGCCGGTCTCGAATTTCAGGCGCCGTACCACCTCGCGTGCGGCTTCCTCGGTGCAGGCGTCGCCGACGTGGAGCGGCTGGCCCGCCTCTTTTGCCATCACGGCATAGACCACCGTGCGGACGATGCCGTGGCTGCGGCATTGCGCCTCCAACTCGGGCGGCACGTCCTGGCGTTCGGTGATCAGCGCGAAGTCGTCGCCGAAGATGCAAGCGTGGCGCTCGATCTGGCTGTCAGGCAAGTGCGCCTGCGAGGCGTGCAGCGGGAGATGGGTCAGCGGGCAATCGTCGTCGTAGGAAATGGCGAGCAGCCGTCGCACGGACAGGCCATCGTAGCCACGGACGAAGGGATTGTTGGAATGGGACATGGGATCTCTCCAGCAAGGGATGGCCAAGGCAATCCCCTGCTGGGGATTGAACCCCAGCGAGTGAATGAAGTGGCAGCCGGTCAGCCGGCGCTCGCGAAAATCAGCAGATGGTGTGGTTTCGGTACATGGCCACTCCTTTGAAGAAGGAGGGACATGGCCCCGCGTGGGGACGCATGTCCCTCATGGGGTGGGAGGAAAGGACGGTGGTGTGCCGGGCGTGGCTCACCAGCCGCTGTAGTGCAGCGTCAGGTCGGCGATGACCTTGCGCCGCTCCAGGTCGAGACCGCCGAGGTCGGACAGCCCCTCGAAGCCGCAACGCTTGAGCATCGCGCCGCCCTCGCGGGCGTTGTAGAAGCTGACCATCGCGGACAGGAACATCCGCTGGCCGCTGCTCAGGACGCCGAGGGCGTCGTTGAGCATCAGCAGATTCGGGCGCAGATCCCACTTGGTGGTGGCACGCTGCAGGCCTTCGCGTGTGCCGTCGCCGAACCATTCGGCACCGGCGATGTTGACGCCGCGCTTCCACGCCTCGAAGAAGGCTTGGGGCGCGGCGGCGAAGTGCTGGTGTTCCAGCTCGATCTGATCAAGTACCTCTTGAGGCAGAGCACGGTTCATGACAGGGGCTCCTGGTGGTTGGACATCACGGGTTGAGGCGCTGCTGCCAGCGCCCCGTTAGCAGGGCGTGCTCGGCAGCGTGGTGCGAGCGGAAGTAGCTGACCGACTCGCGCGAGACGGGACCGTCCGCATCGGCGGTGCCGATGTAGTGGCCGGCTGCGCTGCACAGCACCTGCAGGGGCAGGCGCTTGCCGACATAGGCCAGGGCCTGGTAGCCGATGGATTCGGCGCGGGCATGTTCAGCACTCAAAGGTGCCGATGCGAACGCAAGGGACATGGGGTTTCTCCTGGTGGTTGAAGACCGGGAGCACCACGCCCAGTCGGGAGCGGATACGTCCCGAAGGGTTGAGCATCGAAAACACCGGCGTCGTGGCGACGCGCGTCCGCGGGGGCGGTGCGAAGCGGACTGGATCGGTCAACGCGGCGAACCGCGTTGCAGCCTTGAGGACCGAGGCTGCCAGGGCATGGTGCTGACGACCGTCAGCGACACACGCGGGAAGGATGCAAGCGCGGCACCGCGCCGTCGCCGATCAAACGGAACCGCGCGCCGTCCGGTTTGGCCCGAGCACTGCCGGCAGCAGCAGTACACGATCCTTCCGCCCACGACAAAGGCGCCGAAGCCCCGCAAGGCTTCGGCTGGAGAGGAATCAATCCACCTGTGGGCTGCAAGCAGGCCAGGCCGTCGTCAAAGCCATTCGCTGCGTCAGCAATCTCACCCGGCCCGTTTCGTGGCTGGGGCCGGCATCCTCTGGCGTGTATCCACACACAAAGGGAACCCGTTGTTCCGCCGGCGGGCACCGGCACCGAATACCGTCGACCGCAAGCGGTCTCCTGGCACCTCGCAGCCTTGCGGGCCAAGGCGTCAGGAGACCGCTCGTGGATGGACGGAAACACCTCGATCAACGGAACCGCGGCGAGCGCGATTCGACGGAGCAATGACCTTCTCGCCCTGCAAGCCGTGATTGGCCTGTGCAGGACGCGCACACCGTTGCAGAAGGGAACGCGCGCTGGGGAGTCCCGCGGGGCGCGGGAGGTTTGCCCCGCCGTCGGCAGCAGCCAGCGTGGCAGAGGGAGACGTGGGTGTCAGTTCGCCTTGGGGCGCCGACGCGGTGGGCCGGATGTGCGGCCGGAAGTACGGTTGGACGGGCCGTGCTTGCCTGCCGCGGCGTCTTCGACCGGCTGCGTGCCTTTGCAGTCCGGGTAGCGGCTGCACGACCAGAACGTGCCGCTCTTACCGCTACGCTGGCGCATCGGGGCGCCGCATTGCGGGCAGTTCGCCGCGGGCGGCAGCTTGATGGCGAGCGTTGCGCCGCGGTACTGCTGCACGAGTTGGGCGACCCAGCTCGATTGCTTGGCAATGAAGGTGTCCAGCGTCATCTGGCCGGCCTCTATCATGTCCAGTGCCTGCTCCCACACCGCCGTCGTGCCCGGGTCGGCAATGGCTGCCGGCACCGCGTCGATCAACGTGAAGGCCGCATCCGATGCACGGATGGCACGGCCTTTCTTTAAGAGATAGCCGCGGGCCAGCAACCCGCTGATGATGTTGGCGCGCGTCGCCTCGGTGCCGATGCCCGTGGTGTCCTTCAGCTTCTGCTTCAGGCGCGGGTCGGTCACGAGCTTGGCGACGCCCTTCATGGCCTTGACCAGCTCGCCCTGCGTGTAGGGCTTGGGCGGCAGCGTCTTCAATGCCTTCAGCTCGACCTGACCGACTTGACAGGCATCGCCAGCCTTCAACGCTGGCAATACTTGGCCGCACCGTGCATCCTCTCCGTCCGTGTCGTCAAGGGCCGGCGCCGCCAGCACCTGGCGCCATCCGGCCGTCGCGATCTGCTTGCCGACCGCCACCAGCGACTGCCCGCCGCACGTGAGCTGCGCCACCGTCCGGTCAAACTCGTGATGCGGCAGGAACTGCGCGAGGTAGTGGGCGCGGATCAGCCGGTAGACGGCCAACTCCTTGTCGCTCATCGCCGAGAGATTGGCCGGCTCCAGCGTGGGGATGATGCCGTGATGCGCCGTGACCTTGCCGTCGTTCCACGCTCGCGAACGCTGCTGGCGGTCCAGGCGGTCGATCAACGGCCGCAGGCTGGGATCGGTCTTGACCAGGCTGTCGAGCACGGCCGGCACCTCGGCCAGCATGCTCTCGGGCAGGTAGCCCGAATCCGAGCGCGGATACGTCGTCGCCTTGTGCGTCTCGTACAGCGCCTGGGCAATGTCCAGCGTCTCCTGCACGTCGAGGCCCAACTGCTTGGAACACACTTCCTGCAAGGTGCCGAGGTCGAACGGCAGCGGCGGGCCTTCGCGCACGCGCTCGGTCTCCACCGACAGCACCTGGGCGGTGCCGGCCGCGCGCAGGCGTTCGGCGGCCTGCTGCGCCACCGGCTGCTGCAGGCAACGGCCGGCTTCGTCGGTGCTACCCTGCGGCGGTGTCCAGCTTGCGACAAAGGTCTGGCCTGCATGCGACAGTGCGACCTCGATGGCCCAGAACGGCACCGAGACGAAGCGCGCGATCTCGCGATCACGGTCCACGACCAGCTTGAGCGTCGGCGTCTGCACGCGCCCCACCGACAGCACGCCGTTGTAGCCGGCCTGGCGCCCCAGCAGTGTGAACAAGCGGCTCAGGTTCATTCCGATCAGCCAGTCGGCGCGCGATCGGGCGAGTGCGGAGAAATACAGCGGCAGCGTCTCCGCCGAGGGCTTGAGCGCGCCCAGTGCCTTGCGGATCGACGCATCGTTGAGCGCCGACAGCCACAGACGCTGAATCGGCCCGCGGTAGCCGCATAGCTCGATGATCTCGCGGGCGATCATCTCGCCCTCGCGGTCGGCGTCGGTCGCAATCACCAGCTCGCCCGCCTTGGCGACGAGCTGCTGCACGACCTTGAATTGCGCTGCGGTCGCCGCCTTGGGCTCGACACGCCAACGCTCAGGAACAATGGGCAGTTGCTCGATGGCCCAGCGCTTGTATTGCTCGCCGTAGCCTTCGGGAGGAACCGCCTCCACCAGATGACCGATGCACCAGGTCACGACGACACCCGCGCCGCTGTAGCAGCCGTTGCCGTGTTGACCGGCACCCAGCACACGGGCGATGTCCTTGCCCTGGGACGGCTTCTCGCACAGGAACACGCGCATGAAGCCTCCTTGGAAATGTGCGGTTCATCGGATGGGCGTCAGCTTGGCGGGCCAGGAGATGCCGGCAGCAAGGAAGCCGATTGATGCAGACACCGCTTTGTGATCGGCAGGCGTTCGGTTGCCGCAGCGGTGCGCATAGACCGCAGGAGCTGGCACAGCAAGAGCGTCGTTTCTGGAGGGCGGCTGGAACTCTGTGGACGACCTTGGAGCTATCCCCTGGGGATAGCTCGCTGGTGCATCGCGGGCGTATGACGGTTGCTACAGCCGCCCTCGGGGGAACGGCGATGGGCGAATTACTGTCCGCCGGCGGGCTTGGCGCTCAGCGCCACCGACTCGATGCGGTACGGCAGGATGCCCACGCGCCGCGCCTCGACCTTGAACGTCACGCGCTCGTTCTCGTCGGCGTCCTCCCATTCGTCGCGCACGGTGCGGCCCTCGACCAGCACCCGCATGCCTTTCTGGTACAGCGTCTTCCAGTGCTCGGCGTCGCGGTGCCACAGCTCCACGGGCGCCCAGAAGCCGCCGCGATCTTCGTACTCGCCGTCCTTCTTCGGGATCGGGTTGTCGAAGTAGACGTTCAGGCGAAGCAGCCGGCGTGGCTCGTCGTTGCCGTTCGGAAATTCGCGGTAGTCCGGCGCAGAACCGATGTTGCCCTCGCCGACGAAGTGCGTGCTCATGGTGACTCCTTGGTGGTGGGTGGAACGGACGCGGTATGCCCGTGGACGCGCCGCAGGTAAGCCGCTTCGGCCTGCGCGGCCTTGTTGGCGCATTCCAGGGCTTGGCGAGCGATGCTGTGGGTCAGGCTGATCTGCATGTTCAGCACGATGCGCTGCAGTTCGATCACGTACAGCTCGTCGATCAGCGAGGCCGGCGTCGCGGGGTTGGCCAGCAGGGCCTCCCACAACGCCACGCCCATGGAGGAACGGTCGAGGTTGCGCCAGCGCAGGAAGGTCGTCCCTGCGCCAGTGGCCTGCTGGGCCAGTTGCACGTGGAGCAGGCTGAAGGGGTAGGCGCGCGCCTGGGGCAGCACGCGCCGCTGCGCCAGGCCAATCACGTCGTCGCGCAGCGCTGCGCACTGACTGGCCCAGGTCTCCAGACTCCCCTTACCCTTAAAAGGCTGTAAAAGGCCTTTTAGGTAGCCTGCGTGTTCCAGCCGCTGGAAGTCCGTCTGTTCCAGCGGAACGAAGCGCGCGGAAGGGGTCAATGCCGTCATGTCGTGGCATCCTCGTCTGGTGCCCCATCGGCTGCGCCATCTTTCGGTGCCAGCTTCACCGCATCGGCGGCAGGCGCCGCAGCCGGCGCACCGGGCCGGTTCGCCCGCCGTGCGATGGGTGGCGCGAAGCGCGAGCGGCGCGTGCCTTCCAGCACGTCCTGCGGCAACTCGCCGAACTTCTCCAGCGCCGCTCGCGCTGCGGCGTTCTTCGCCGCGAAGTCGTCGCGCGTCGTGCCCGAGTAGCGGTACTGCTGGGCCAGCGAGAACAGGCTGCGCAGCGCGTGCGCGCCGTCATTGAGCCAGCGCTCTAAGGTGCTGCGGTCGATCAGCGCCGTGTGGTGCGCCAGGATGAGTTTGCGTGCCAGGTCGTCGTAGTCGGCCAGCAAATACACCGCCATGAAGCCGAGTTGGGCATTCACGAACAGCGGCAGCTTCACCGGCTGCACGTTCATGTTCTCGCCCAGAGACAGCGCCGGTGGCACGTCGGCCAAGGCCTGATCCACCTGTTCGCGCAGGGTCTGCAGCGTGCTCTTGGTCTGCTCCAGCTTGTCTTCGATACGCAGCATCCAGAAATCGGAGTACGGATCGTCCTGCTCGGCGCCGCGCTTCATCTTGTTCATCGCGCTGATGAAGCCGTTGAGGCCGATGATGCCGGCGCGTCCTTCTGACGGTGCGCGGCCATGCCAGATGCGGGAGGCGTGGTGCGTGTGCAGCGTCAGCGACATCGCGCTGCGCAGCGACCCGAGATTCAATTGCATGGGTTCATAGGCCATGGGTGACGACTCGCGGTAAGGGAACGAGTCGCCAGCATCGGCACCGACCGGAAGACCGTCAGTCAACAAACCGCAATCGGCTTGCGCCCGGTTGGTCCGTGGCGGGAAGGCTGGCTGTCCCAGCTATCCCCTGGGGATAGCCTCGCGGCGAGTAGCGACGGCAAGCGCCGCCTGCTGTCCCAACTGTGCAATGAAACCTTCGAGTTGGCCGTCGGCGACATCGGCATGGCGGCCGACGGCGATGTCGGCCCAGCCCATGCAAGCTGCTTCCTGCAGCGCCTTGAGTTTGGCTGCGTCAGGCTCCTTGGCATTCATGGTGAATCTCCAGTAAGGAAAACCGCCTTCACTCCCGTGCCGGCGGCCACTGCTGCGCGGCGTGCAACACGCGCAGGATGGACACCGCGCGGGTGTCCTCCATGTAGACCACCACGTAGTTCGCACGCACGACCATTTCCCGCGTGCCGGCCACGCGGCCAGGCCGGTAGAGCTTCGGGCGCTCCGGCAGCTTCGCCGCCTTGGCCTCGATATCGTCCTTCAAGCGCTGTGCGGCGTCGGGGTTGTCGTCCGAGATGTAGTCAACAATCGCCAGCAGGTCGGCGCGGGCAGCTTGCCGCCACTCAAGTACGCGCACGCCGCTTCCTGTCGATCAGGGCCTGCGCCTCGTCCATGACCTGCTGGTGCGGCACCGGCGGCCGTGTGTCGGCCAGCGCCTCCTGAACCTTCGCCCGGAACCAGGCATCGTAGGCCTCCGGGTCGGCCGTGAGGCCAGCCGGCAGCGCGCCTTCCTTGACCACACGGGTCAGCAGGATGCGCACGGCGTCCGAAACGGTGAGGCCGACCCCGGCGAGCTTCTCGGCGGCATCGGCCTTGAGCTTATCGTCCACACGGATGTGCAGCATCGAAGTCTGTGCGGCCATCTCGGCTCTCCTGTTTGTGCATCAGGCTGTATTTTGTATCTCAATTGAGACTCGCGCAAGAGCCAGGCCCGGGCCGACTGCCCGCCAGAAGGCTCCCTGTCCCAGCTATCCCCTGGGGATAGCTCGGCCGGTCACGGGTCGCGCAGGGCCGCCCGCAGCCGCGCCAGGTGGGCGCGCGCCACTTCGGGGGATACCGGCGGTGCCGATGGCGCCGGTGCCGGCGCGGGTGGACGGGAAGCAGGCGACACCGTGGCGCTGTCGCCCGCCCAGGCCTTGAACTCCCCACGGATCGCCTTCTGGATGATGCCGAACAGGTAGCCAGCCGGGTTGCGCACCGAGCTGTTGCAGCAGCGCGCCTCCCATTCGTCCAGCACCGCCTGCCGCTGGGCTTCGTCCACCTGCCGCAAGGCCACCAGCGCGCCGGACTGCTGCTCGTGCTTCAAACGCTGGAAGCGGTCTGGCAGCCGCAGGTTCTGCAAGGCCCTCGCGCGCGGTACTGTACGTACTTCATTTATACGATCATTACGTACTGTACGGTCCTCCTTCGGAATCCGAAGAGAGCTATCCGGCGTGGGTTTCGGCCCTGCTTCGGATTCCGAAGACGGGCGCGCAGCATTCCGAAGAAGGGCTTCCTGGCCTTCTTCGGATTCGTGGTCCGCACCCTCCTGTGGATAACCTGGCGTCGTCCATCCATGCAGCGCCATGCGCTGCGCCAGCACCTGCAGGCGGGTCGGCAGCGTGCGGCCGCTGAGCAGCGGGTCTTCGGCAATCTCCTTGAGCGTGTTCATGCCCACGATCTGCACCGCCTTCGCCGCGTGCGTGAGCGCCTGGCTGACCAGTCCGAGGTAGTCGGCATCAAGTTGCATCGCCTCGAAGGGAGACAGCGGTTCGTCGTGCAGCACGTAGAGGTTGCCTTGGATGCGGCCGGTCTTCGGGTCGCGCCGTCGTCGCACCAGGCTCAGCCAGCGCGTCAGCCGCAGCAGCGTCAGGGCGCGCGCCACGGTCTCGTGCGAGGCTTGCGCCCCGCAGGGCATCGAGGCCAGGTAGGGGCGCAATTGGTCGTAGGTGGGAAAGGCGGTCACGCCGTCGTCGTTGAGCTGCAGGCGGAACACCTGCCAGGCGTTGCGCTCCAGCGGGGTCAGGCGCCGGTCGAGGAACAGTCGGCGCGGCACGCTCTCATGGCGGTTGCCGCTGTAGAGGAATCCGTCGATCGCCAGCGCGGTGCCCTGTGCCGGTTCCTGCGGCCCAAGGTGCCGCAGCGCCTCGTCGAACACCGCCGACAGCGCAACGGGACCTTCGCGCCGTGGTGTGCCGGACGTGGCCATGGCTACACCAGCCCCTGGTCGATCCAGTTCCGTATCGCCGACCAGATCACCGACATAGGCAGGCTCATGGCCTCGGCCAGGTCCATGGTCAGTGCCAGCATCGCCATGTCGTCGGTCAGGGCGACATGGCGCTCGGCGACGCCGGCCTTCCAGCGTTCCCACAAGGCCACGTCCTGCGCCTCGTCGAGCACCGGATGCCGACCCTTGCGCTTGGGCAGCCCGAGGATGTCGCGGCGCAGCGCCACTTCCTGATGCGTGAGGCCGTAGAACTTGCTGACCATCTCCGTGCTCGCCCCCAGGCGCAGCATGCGGTCCACCGTAGCGATCTCCCGCTCCACGTCGTGCACCTGGCTAAGCAGCCGCTTCAACACTTCCCGGTTCACCGACACCGAACACCACGACACCGTGGCATTCACCAGCATGCTCACGAGTTCGGGGTGCTTCAGCGCATCCAGTTCCTCCTCGCCGAAGCCCATGGCCTTGCAGCGGCGCAACTGGCCGTTGCGCAGGTCATGCAGGGCCTGGGCGATCACGGCCTGGTTGAGTGGGTGCGGTGCCGACATGCGGGAGCCTCCTGCGCTCAGGAATCCTGGCTCGCTACGCCGGCTTCCAGATCCAGTAGCCGGCGCGCCAAGCGCAGCAGACGGAACAGCTTCACCAGCGCAGCATCGCTCAGACGTGTAGCCGAGCCGCCGTGGCCATGGAGCAGCGCCGCCAGTTCGTCGGCCAGCCGCGCGCGGTCCAATCCGTTCGCGGCGGGTGGCGCCGCACTCAGCGCATGCAGCAGGGTCAGTACCGCCCGCGCGAACGCCGGCAGCACCTTCGCCTGGCCCACGGACGGCGCCGCGCAGACGAAGCCGATGCCACCGATGCTGGCCTCGATATGGTCGGCGACGGCCGCTTCCTCGCCGATTTCGCGCGCGAACTGCGCGATGTGCACGCGCAGGCGATCCGGCGCGTCCAGCCCCGGCTCGACGTACCAGACGTCCGAGATGGGATAGAGCCCGCCGACCTGTACGGGGATCGCACGCAGCGCATCGGCCTCGAAGTCGGGCAGCTTGTCGCCAAGCTGGTCGGCGACCATCCGCTGGATGGACTGCAGGCGCTCGGTGGTCGGTGCCGGTGTCACGATGTGCCCTTGCAGGCGCTCGTCGCGTGGTCCGCGCTGGTCCTCTGGCGCTTCGGGCGATGCAAGCGGTGTCGCTGCTGACGCATGCGAGACCGGCGTGGTGTCGCGCGGTACGGACGACACGGGTGGCTGCTGAGGTGCGGAGACCGGTGCGGAAGGAGCAGCAGGCACGACAGACGCCGCCGAAGGCATCGGCGCCGCCGGTTCGCTGGTCAGCGCACGCTGGCGGCTTTCGCTGTCGTTGATTTCCAGCGCCAGCGTGTCGTAGTCGGCCTCCAGCAACTCGGCCATCTGGCCCACCAGTTCGTCCTGCACCCGCTGCGGCGAGAAGTCGTCCGGCTGTGTGTCGAACTGCGTCAGCACGTCCTGAAACAAGGTGGCGAAGTCCACGGCCACGGTGCGGCCCAGCGTACGCCGCTCCCAGGTGCGCTCGCACGCCTTGCGCAGTACCGCGATCCGTTCCACCTGATGTCGTCCCAGGCCGCCGTAGAGCAGGTTCGGTATCGCCGGCAGCAGATAGCGCACCGCATCGTTCATGCGGCTGATGTGTGACTGCGGCACCGGATAGCCGTCGGCCGTCAGCCGTCGCGCGAGTTCGCTCTGTGACAGCGCCTGGCCGCTTTCCTGCTCGTAGAACTCGCGCGCCTTCTCGATGCCCAGGGCGCGCTCGATGAAGGTCAGCCCGCCGCGCAGTTCGTTCTCGGCCAGGTGCCCGGTCAACGCCACGATTTCGCCGCGCGCCGGCCACGGGCGGAACAGGCACGCAATGCGGAAGAAGCGGTCTTCCCTGGTTTCGCTCCACAGTTCGCGCAGGATGGCGAGCCGCGTATTGCCACCGTTCCTGATGATGTAGTGCGCCTCGCCCGGCCGGCGGGTGATCGCGGGTGGTGCGTCCAGCCCGCGCTCGCGGATCGAGGCCTTGATCTCCTCGTAGGCCGGGTTACGCGTCACGCGCGGGTCATGTTCATAGGGGCGCAGTTGATCCAGCGTCACCACCATCGGCGTGTCGGCGATGGGGTCGGTCAAGGCCGCAGCCGAAGGACCGCTGCGCTCGAAGCCGGTGGCCAGCAGCTTGGCGGCCAGGTCCTGCGGCGTCGGCTCAGCCATCGCTGCTCTCCCGAGATGCCGCCGATGCCTGTCGATCGGCGCGGCGAAGCTGCGCGCGTGCGTTGCGGCTGGCACGGTGATCGCTCGCAGTCGAACTGGTGTAGATCGCGGCGCAGCCGGGCTTGGTGAACATCAGGTGCCCGCCGCGCGTGCGTTTCACGTGCCAGCCTTCGCCCAGCGCGAACTCGATCAGCGCGCGCAGCCGCGCATGGCCGCGGGCCAGTTCATGCGCGTTCGCCATGACTGGCTCCCCCTACGCGGCCTCTGCCGGTAACGCACGCGAAGCGCTCCCGCCATGCCGGGAACAACTCGCCAGCCAGTGCACGCATCGTCTCCAATGCCGCAGGCGCAGTACGGCCCACTGGTTGCCGGTACTCGACGCGATGCACCGGCAGTCCCCGTGTGGCGGCACGTGGGTAGGCCTCGATGGCCGGGACGTCGGTGTTCAGGACCTGTATGCCAGCGTGCGCCTGGAAGACTTGTCGTAGGGCCTTCTGGATCAGTCGGGCGTTCGACGAAACCGGATGCACGCGGTTGATGAGCAAGCGCAGCGGCGGTGGCTCGATGCCGAGGTGCCGATACGGAGCGATGTCCTCGATCAGTTGCAGCGTGCCGCGCCTCAGCTCACGCGCCGCCAGGATTTCCGGTGTCACCGGCGACAGCGCCAGGCTGGAGGCCAGTACCGCCATCTCCAGCAGCACACTGCGCGCTCCCTGGGTATCGATCAGCAGCAGGTCGTAGTGCGATGACAGCGCGGGGAGCAGGTGACGCAGGCGCAGCCGGCCGTCGGGTGCGTGCAGCAGCAATGTGTTCAGTTCGCCGCGGTGGTCGTTCGACACCACCAGGTCGAGACCTGCCACAGCGGTCTGCGAAGCCAATTGCTCGATACGCTGCTCGTTGAAGGCCAGCATCTCGTAGATACCGGCAGGCGCATGCGTGCCGAGCGTGAAGTAGCTCGACAAGGTGGGCTGTACGTCCAGGTCCAGCAGCAGCACGCGCAGTCCTGCATCGGCGATGAAGCCGCCCAGGTTCGCCGCGGTGGTCGTCTTGCCGACGCCACCCTTGGTCGAAATGATGGATACCACCTGCATGGCGCGACTCCTCGTGGAAGGGATTCCGACGGAGCGCGGGCTCACGCCCGTTCCCTGAGTCGATCGGTGATCCACTGATCGATCTCCACCGAATCCCAGCCGATGGCGCGTACCCCGAGGCGCAGGGGCTTGGGAAACTTGCCCTCCTTGATCAGGTTGTAGATGTGGGCGCGCTTGAAGCCGGTCTTGGCCTCGACTTCCGCGCGGCGCAGGATGCGGTGTTCGTTCGGCATCGCGGTGGCGATGGTCTGGGCAGTCACGAGGGACACTCCTTGGCGCTGTGTAGCGGCGGTGATGGACGTGCCCCGTATTCAATAGCGCGGTTCCCGCGCAGTCACCGCAAGTGCAGGCTCGGCGTCTGCACTTGCAGTCAGCGGTCCTGGGTGGCGAGATGACGCCTGGCTGCCGAAAACTTCGCCCACAGCGTTCGCTCGCTGATCCCGGATTTGTCGCCGTAGTGGGCAACCAGCGCACTGATGACCGATTCCAGCGTCTCGAAGGACGAATAGGGAACGCCATTGGGCGACTTGCCCAGCAGCAGGGTCAGAAGACCGCCAACGATGTTCAGGTAGGTGGACTCACTGCGGGCGCCCGGCACCCCGGAACGCTTCTCGCGCTCCGTGCGCGCCTGATGCTCCTGGCTGAGCGCCTGGAACTGGGCATAGAGCGCATCCCAGGCTTGCACCCTGTCGGCAAGCTGGAGCTTCAACGCCTCGCGATCCATGACCAGTGCCTGCACGGCATCGACACTGACGGCCGGATGCAGGTGACGCTCGAAGGCATCGAACAGGAAGGCCGGTCGCTGGTCGGGATAGAAACGGATCATCCAGGCCTTCAGATCGACGTGGCGAATTGTGAGGCTGGGGTCATCGAGCAAGGCGGGGTCGTTGCTCGTGATGCCGTCCTTGCCGTAGGGAAGGTCGAGATGCACCAGTGCGTCGTAGATCCGTTCCGCGTTCAAGCGAAGCTGTGGCCAGCGTGCCAGTTCGGGGTGCTCCGGCAAGCGGTTCATCCCCTTGGTGACATCGAGGATGCGGCGCTCGAAACGCGACAGTCCCGCCCACTGGATGGCCGCCTCGATCGGACGGTAGAAGACCTTGGCTTGGACGTCGGATGAAGGTGGCTTTCGCATGGCTGCTCCCTGGTAACCGGATTCAGGACATCTGTTTCCCTCGTTGATTGGAATCGCTGCCGGGACGCGCCTTCACGGCGCGAGACGGTGGCGGCTTGGCTTGTGGGAAAGGCCGGAATGACGGATGTTCACCAGAGCAGCCGCCTGTCGATATGGCGCTTGTCCACCAGCACCGAGCCTCTGCGTGGCGGTATGCTTCAATGGGTTGACTGCCCATGGCGGGATGGCTCGATAACGAGGTTTTGCTACAGACGCCATCGCGGCGAAAGACGGATTCGGTCTTCTTGCGTTCGAGTCTGGGCGTTACCGGCGTGCAAGACAGCGACGGTCTATCAGCAGACGCAGTGTGGGCGGAAACAGGTGTGGCGATGCCGCCTCGACGGAGTGCGGCGAGGTTTCGGGCAAGACGCGAGAGGTCTGCCTCCAGATCGAGAAAGCATGATCGATCCCCCCGCGGCTGGTGCACAGCTTCAGCGCCCGCTGGTCGGACGATGTGGCGGCGGACAGACCCTCGCGCGTGACCTGGGATATCCTTCCCGCGGGTGACGACGCCTGCAAGCTCGTGCTCACCCACGACGATTTCGGCGGCGCCACCGCCACCAGCCAGGCCGTGCGCGGCGGCTGGCCCGAAGTGCTGTCGCGGCTGAAGACGCCGGTCGAGACGGGAGCGCCATTTTTCATCCCTGCGCCGCCCCCGGCCTGACACCCAGGAGCCCACATGAACCCGCCCACTCTGACTGCTTGCTATGCCGGTTGGTTCGGCATTCTCTTTCTCGTTCTTTCCATCTGGGTATCCATTGGAAGGGCGCAATTCAAGGCGCACCACGGGGACGGCGGACACGAGTCGCTGCGACGCCGGATCAGGATCCAGGCGAACTTCGCCGAGTATGTGCCGCTGGCGCTGCTGCTCGTGGGCCTCAACGAAGTGCTCGGGGCCGAGCGCTGGACGGTGCATGCGCTGCTGATCGCGCTGCTCGCCGCCCGGCTCGTCCATCCCTTCGGGATGACGGCGCCCGAGGGCTCGCTTCAGCAGTACGCGCTCAGGGCGCCGGCCATGATGGCGACTTGGACCGTGCTGGCGGTCGCGTCAGGCATGTTGCTTTTGCGCTAGAACCGCACGCGCGGCACCAGAAAGTCTAGGAAGGCACGCCCCGCAGGGGCGGGTAGTCGCCTTTGGCCCATGAATACGGCATGCACCTCCACGGTGCCGCCGGGACTCCAGTCCTCCAGCACTGGCAGCCGCCGCTCAGCGGCGATGTCTTCGCGCGCCTGGAATGTGGCCAGCCGCGCCAGCCCCAGCCCGGCCACGGCTAGGCGGCGCAGGGCCTGGCCGTCGCTGGCAGCGCGCGCGTAGTTCAGGCCGATCAGGTTGTGTCGCTGCAGGTCGTCCGGCGCGGCTGGCGCGTCACCTCGCGCGCTACTCGTCGCGGGGTGGTGCCGGTGACGCGGCGGAAGGCCACGCCGAAGGCGCTTGGTGAGGCATAGCCCAGTTCATCCGCCACCGACTCGATCGTGGCCCCGGGGCGTGACAACGCCTGGCGCGCCAGCGCCATCCGCCAATGGAGCAGATAGTCCATCGGTGCCTGCCCCACCGTCTGCCGAAACCGGGCCGAGAACTGCGATCGCGACAGATGGCTGACCTCGGCCAGTTCTTGCAGCCGCCAGGCTCTGCCTGGCTCGCGATGAATGGCGCGAAGTGCCGGCCCGATACGCGGATCGGCCAGTGCTGCCAGCCACCCGCGGGCAGCGGTTGCCGGCAAGGCCCGGATCAACTCGATGAATACGATCTGCATGATGTGAGTCGCCATGGCCGCCGATCCCGGCGCCTCCGCGCGGCACTCTTCCTCCAGCCGGTCGAGCAGCCAGCCGATCCGCAGCGCCACCGGGCTGCTGCCGGGGATCACCGTCACCGCTTGCAGGGCATCGATCAGCAGCGCGGCGGCCGGTGGCAAATCCATGCGCCCGCCGAGGCAAAGGAATTCCGGCCCGGGTCCGGCATCGAGTTGCGCGATCAGGGTGTTCTCGCAACCGGCGAAGACGTCCTGCGCCGGTTGCGCCAGCCGGTCGAGATCGGTGCCGAGTGTGAACGGTCTGCCTGGCGCGACCAGAAAGCAGTCGCCGGTCTTCAGCGCCCAGCGCTGCCCGGCCACCTCCAGCCCGCACTCGCCCCGGCGGATCACGTTGCATTTGAGCGTCGGAAGCGAAGCGACCCGCAGCGCCCACAGCCCCCGCGCCTGGAGTCCGGTCGAGACGGCCGCCTGTACCCCGGCCAGCGCCAGCAATTGCGAAAGTGGCTCGTCTGGCAGCATAGGATGATCTGAACAGAAAATGAGAATTTCTAGCATAGATGATCCTGCCGGCGCGGGCCATCATCTCTCCGTCAAGATCAGGAGATGAACGATGAACCCGATGCAAAAGCCGCTCGGCACCCCTTTCACACCCTTCACTACCGCCGAAGAAGTCGCCCGCGGCATCGACCTATCCGGCAAGACCGTGGTGGTCACTGGCGGTGCGTCCGGCCTTGGGCTGGAGTCCGCTCGTGTGTTCTCGGGCCTCGGTGCCCGTGTCATCGTTCCGGCGCGCAACGTGGACGCCGCGCGCCGGGCGCTGGCCGGGCTCGCCCGGGTCGAAGTGGCCGGGATGGAACTGACCGACCCCGCCTCGATCCGTGCCTTCGCCGAGGGCTTCCTCGCCAGCGGCCGATCGCTGCACCTGCTGGTTCTCAGCGCCGGCATCATGGCGACGCCGTTGTTCCGCGATGCCGAAGGGCGCGAAGGACAGTTCGCCACCAACCACCTGGGACATTTCCGCCTGACGGCCGCACTCTGGCCGGTGCTCAAGGCGGCCGGCACGGCACGGGTGGTGGTGCTGTCCTCCCGTGGGCATTTGTTGCCCGGATTCGACCTGACCGATCTGGATTTCACCCGGCGGCCCTACGACAAGATCGCGGCCTATGCCCAATCGAAGACCGCCAACGCCCTGTTCGCGGTGGCGCTGGATGCGCGAGGCAGGCAACACGGCATCCGTGCCTACTCGGTGCATCCAGGCTCGATCCTCGGGAACCTGGCCCGGCACATAAGCCCCGAGGAACTGGAAGCCTACGGGGCGTTGAACCCGGATGGCACGCCCCTGATCGACCCGGCCAACGACAAGAAGAACTTCCCCCAGGGCGCGGCCACCATGGTCTGGTGCGCCACGGCGCCGGAACTGGAAGGGATCGGCGGGGTGTATTGCGAGGACAGCGACATCGCTCCGGTCGAAGCCGAGGGGCGGTTCGGCGTCCGCCCCTACGCCGCAGATCCGGACCTGGCCGAAGCGCTGTGGACGGAAACGCTTCGCCTGACAGGAGAGACATCGGCTCGCTTCATGTAGCCAGCGCACGTCATGGCTTCATGAGCAATGACCCGCCAGGCCAGGAAAGAACCGGGCGTATCACAAGTGTCAGATTTCGCCGACCACCGATGAACCCATGGCGGCATCCAGCGATCAAGCAGTGCTCGTTGACGCAGCCGTGACCAGAACTGCGTCAAGAACCGCAATGGACGGCAAAGGCTTGTTGCATGGTCTTCCGATCCTGTCCTTGGTTGACCAAGCATCGATTATTCATTCAAATATGGACGATTATTTGATTAATAAGCTCATATTTGAGCTTCTAAAAGATGTCCTCTTCCGAGCAAAAACGCTCTGGTGCGCAGGTGGCGATGCCGCAGCCCGTCGCGCGTGCGCTGCACCGCCTGGGGCAGGACATCTCGGCGGCGCGGCGCATGCGCCGCCTGAGCCAGGAAGACCTTGCTCAGCGCATCGGCACGTCCCTGAGCACCGTCAGGCGCATGGAAGATGGCTACCCCGGCACCGCGCTGCACACCTTCCTGCGCGCGCTGCACGTGCTGGGCCGGCTCGATGACCTGTCACGGGCGATGACCCTGGAGAAGGACGCCCTTGGCATGGAACTGGTGCGGGAATTGTTGCCACAGCGGGTGCGCAGCCCTTCCCGCAGGCAAGGGCAGCCGGCGGGGCGAACGTCGGGAGCCGGCGATGGTGACGCGGACGGGGGTGTCGACGTACTGGAAGGCTTTTGACGGCGCCGTATCCTTAGCCTGAGCCTGCGCCCCCCTGATCCAGCCGCATTGGGCAATGCTCCCTGGCATGGGTGTCAACCATGGTGTAAACTGGCAACTGAAGTGTCAACCGAGAAGATGGAGCGGCCTGTGAGCGAACGAATGTCCAATGCGCCGGTGTACTACGCGCTGGCACAGGCGCATTTCAATCCGGTGGCGGCCATGGTCAAGTATGTCGACCAAATACAAGATCGACTGCGTCGTGAAGGGTATCCCTTGTTCGAGCCGCAGCAGGTCACTCACTTGGTCGTGTCCGGGCCAGGCCAAGCACAACAAGCCGAACCAAAGATCCAGCAAACGGTATCCTGGCTCCTGACCAGGAGTGATCGATCTGCGGGCTTCATCCTGTCCCCTTCGACAATCACGTTTCATACGACGCATTACGACACCCACAAGACATTCATTCCGGAATTACTGCGTGGGTTGGATGCCGTGCATGATGCGGTCAGCCTTGACCACGTGGGGCGGCTTGGGTTGCGCTACCTGGATGCGGTGGTGCCATCAGACGGAGAGTCCGTTGAACAGTACCTTGTCGGTGGCGTCCATGGGGTGGGATTCGACGCGGTTCGCCGACACGCAATGAGTGAGTCCGTGTTTTCAACCGATGTTGGTCCACTCGTTCCCGTCGGAACCTTGGTTGCAAGGGTATACAGAGCAACGGCGCAGCTTGGTTTCCCTCCCGATATGCTGCCGAACGGGCTGGCACTGAATCCGCGTTTCGCCATGTCCACGCCACGTGAGCATGGTGTGCTCGATACCGACCATTTCTGCGAAGGTCGCATGCCTATCGATCTCGGCAAGCTCGAAGAACAACTGCGCTCGCTGCATGTCCCAATCAAGTCCGTGTTCAAGGCGACCACCACGGATCACGCGCGCCGGGCATGGGCGTAACGCTGGAGACCCCCACATGTACACCGAGACATTCCCGACAATCAGGACTTCGCCGTCGATCGTACCCGTTCGAGTCGCGGCCACGGCTGCCTTCGCCCTGATGGGGATCACGCAGTTGGTTGGCGGTACTGGCAGCGTGTTCGATGTGACCCGGGCGGGGGAATGGCGCAGGCTGGTGGAGGCGCGGACTCCCATTCACGTCGAAATCGAGGTGGATGGCGAGGAGGCAGTTCGTCCCGATCTGCGAAGCGCTTCGGAGCATCTGGCCAACATCCGTGAGGTGCTCAATCCAGCAATCGCTGATCTCGCCGGGACCTTTGGTGTTTCCCGGCAAGCGATCTACAAATGGCTGGGGGGGGAGTCGACGCCAGAAGCGGACAACTTCGCTCGGATACAGGCACTCAGCCAAGTGGCCGACGCCTTTCGCGAAGCAGGCGTCAAACGGGCGCCAATGATGCTGAAGATGAAGGCGTTTGACGGCAGGTCTCTCCTGGATCTCATCGCTGCAAACCAGACTGTCATGGAGCATGTCCAAACCCTGATTTCAGAGGCTCAGGCCATGGATGCGGCATACGAAAGGTCGGGACTGGCCAAGAGCAAGGCCGCGCCAACGGATGATTGGCGTTCCGCTGCTTCCATTCCTGGCTATCCCGAGCAGTGATTCGGGGATCGCGCGATGCTGGACCGGGAGACGTCATGGCGGCAGGGAGATTTGCTGACCAGCGATGGATCGCTGCAACTGGGATTGGTCGAGTCACTGGAGGATGGCCGCTTCGCTGTCGTGATCTCCCACGACTGTGACATTCCTCACCCGCACGAACCCTGTATTGAGGTCATCGTGGCGGACTTGATCGGCGATGCCCGTGAGGATCCGCAACTGTCCCATGCCAAGAACCCCCGGCGGCTGCA
The DNA here is from genome assembly GCF_001591165.1 of Thauera butanivorans NBRC 103042. Taxonomy (GTDB): domain Bacteria; phylum Pseudomonadota; class Gammaproteobacteria; order Burkholderiales; family Rhodocyclaceae; genus Thauera; species Thauera butanivorans. The sequence goes on along the minus strand of NZ_BCUG01000024.1, from coordinate 18,825 downwards.
TCTTGCGTATGACAAGGCGGATGGAGGATCGATGGTGCTGGAGTTGCGGCATGCGGAGAAAAGGTCCATCCCGAGAGTCGAGTTTGGCCGGGGCGCGTCCCGGTTTCTTGAAGCGTCGCTTTCGGATGAATCGAAGCGCACCCTGAAGCAATGGCTGGCGGCACGCTATGGCCGGCCCGCGTTCCCCAACGCCTTCGAGAACCGGCTTGCGAAGCGTGTCGGCAAGAGGGACGTCAAGAGCCGGATCGCCCGCATCCTCGCTCCGGAAGCCAGACATCTGGTGGGATTGTTCTTCGATCTGGGCGAGCAGCGGGGCATCGAGGCTTCTGATGGTGAGCCCTATGCGTTGTCCATATCGGTGGCCTATGACGCCATCGAAGGTGGGCCAGGTGCGCGTGAGTCCGCCGAGAGCGTAGTGCAACAATTGCGAGCGCTTTTCATCGAAGCGTACGGCCCTCCCGATGCGGCAACGGAAATCGCCCTCGACGCCTGCGAGCCAGTCCCAGATACACACATGACCCTCGCCGACCTTCGGCGTGTGGATCAATGGCGACTTGAGTACCTCAGCCTGCATGACGATGAACATGGTGGCTTCCTGCCGGACGGCGTTGCCCCCGCGTGAGACGTGAGGTGGCTGGATGAGCCTATAGATAGGCTGGGGGCTGTTGTGCATCTGGCACTGGGCAGTGTCTGACGGCTCTGGGTGAGCCAATGCGGCAGCAACGGTCACGCCGAGTTGCCGGGGGCTCGCTACAGGTACATAATCTGGCCTTATTCCGTAGCGCCAACGGAATAAATCCGTTATCAATCAACGATTTGAGTGCGGCGTGATGTTCCCTTCACCCGCTCCACGCCAGGGACGGCCACTGGGCGATCAATTTCTTGGGTAATTCCTCTCCATTCCGGACCAAGATCGACGTCAATTCTTGACGAGTGCGCTGTCGAAAGAACCGTCATGGCCGAGGCCATGGAAGGCTTTCATTCTTGAAACCCAATGGGGGTGAAGATGAACGAGCCTTTTATTTTTCTTTGTCCCGAGATCACTCGGGCAAACGCGCTGACGCTGATGGACTGGCTGGAGGACGAGGGCGTTACCCGCTACCTGAGCGATTCGCGCCATGTCTCCCGGTTCATCGAGCAGGTCATCGGCCGGGTCCAGTTGCCGATCCTGACCCATCTGTTCAACCAGGGCGGCCGGTTCTTCATGGCCTATGACCGGCATGACGTGCCAGTGGGCTTCGTCCGTCTCGTCAAGAAGGGCCCGGACTGCGAAATGGTCCTGGTCATTGGCAACCGCGACGACTGGGGCCGCAAGCTCGGCACCAGCGTGATCCGCGAAGGCATGAAGCTCGCCTTCTTCGACATGCGGGCGGAGAAGCTCATCGCCAAAATCCACCCGGACAACGCGCGGTCGCTGAAAGCTTTCCTGCGCAATGGCTTCCTGCTGGAAAGCGAGACGCCCACGATGAAGTCTTTCGCCATGAATTCGGCGCGCTATCTCCGGCTCTTGCGTGAAAGCCCTGCGGCTCTCGCCAGCGACATCTACATCACCGAAGTCGACAGGGCCCGGCTCAAGAGTCTGGTCGAGCTCAGTATGGAATCGGACATTTTCGAGCTGGAGCACGAGATCGAGCGCGCCATCGTCGTCGATCCGCGGCAAGTGGCGGAAGATGTCATCACGATGAACTCCAGGGCCTTGCTGGAGGTGGACGACGAGAAGGTGGAAGTCGCGCTGGTTTACCCGGAGGATGCGGACGACAGCGCCGAGAAATTGTCGGTTTGCTCCGGCATCGGCACCGCGATCCTGGGCTACAAGGAGGGCGATGCCTTCGACTGGCGGATTCCGGATCGAACCTGCCATATCCGGATCAGGAAAGTGCTTTATCAGCCAGAAGCCGCGGGCGATTTCCACCTGTAGGTTCGGGCGCTGCATCACTGCTGCAGATCGCGCATGAGCGCCTGGGTCGGCTCGGCTGGCGCACCACCCTGCCCGGCATTGCCCAGGCCTGGGTGGCCGGCTACCGCAGCGGCACCACCGAAGTCCGCGAAATCGTCCTGACCGACGGCAGCAGCATCTGGCTCAATGCCGCCAACGCGCTGCCTCCTCGCCACGCTACCCCGCCCGCACCCGCGCCACCATCCTGCGAACATCCTCGCTCATGTTGACCGGTGTCATTTCGAGCGTCGGATGCGAGGCCTGGAAAACACGGAACACTTCATCCGCGAATGCCTGGCCGATTTCTTCAACGCCCGTAAAGTCGAGCACCACCGTCTGGAAACGCTCGAAGCGCTGCGTCAGCCGCTTGGCCTGGGAGCGTGACACCAGCTTTTCGCCTTCGTGCTGCGCCAACCGGACGGGAACGACGGTTTTGGCAAAGGTGAATTCCTCGGGCATCGCAAATTCATCGAACACGGCCTTCACCGTGTGCGGGCTGTCATTGGCCAGCACCATCTTTACCTGCGTGCCGGCCACCTCGCTGTCGCCGCCGATCAACCAGTCGGCACTTGCCGCTTCGTGCGAAAAGACCAGATTGCGCGACACGATGGAAAAGCGATCGAACATCCGCGACGAAAAGAACACGCCTTCACCGCTATGGCGTGCAGGATCGGTCGTCAGTTTGCCTTTCGCCAGTTCCAGGATGGATTCACGCGGATCGTACAGGCCCAGCAGACGCTGGATACGATGGAAAATGCCTTCGCCGTCGTCAGCAACGTGCATCGTGGTACGCAGCGCATCACGTTCGATGGCGACGGTCACTTGCCCGCCTTCGGAATGGTCGATTGCGTTATTGACCATCTCGGTGATGCCATAGCGCCAGATATCGACGACATTGGGCGGCAGATCGGCAACGAGCGGCGCCACGTCCGCCACCCAGAGCCGATGCTCGTCCAGCCCTTCCAGGCCATGCGTCTTGCGCACGGACAGAATCGGCAGCAAGGCATAGCGTCGGCCGCGCCCGGTTCCCTTGGCCTGGATGATGCCATCACCGGCCAGGCGCTTGAGGCGGGTGGCAATGGTCTGCCGCGATACGCCCAACTCCGCCGCCGCCGTACTCGCAACGTGCGGCTCGCCGCTGTCGATGATGCGCAGGATGAGAGTATCGACGATGTCCATGGCACCCCTTCATTTGTAAAGTACGGCACCGATAAATGTAAAGAAAAGGCGTGGAATTGTAAAGCAGACACTCCAGGCCGGGCCGCTGCCGGGCGCCCCTGAGCCTGGCGTCGTAGCAAAGCTCATGGGCAACGATGGAAGGCATGGCGAAGTCGCCTGGCAGATGCTGCTGCAAACGGGCCAACATGCCGTCATGGCTTTTCATAATGGCAATGACGGCATGGGTGTCGAGCAGGTATTTCATCGGAAAAAATCCAGATCCGGGGGTTGCTGCCCAGGCTTCTCCTGTTATCGCTTGCATCGCCTGGCTCCATCCGCCACAACGATCCGCTAATCTTTTGCCCACAGCCTGGATTAACCCGGCCGCCACCCTGCCCAGGGAGTACCCGGCATGACGATCGAAATCGTGACGGTCCTCTTCATCGCGCTGACCGCCATTGTGCTGTTCGCGACGGAAAAGCTGCGCATGGACACGGTCGCCCTGCTGGTGCTCGGTAGCCTGGCGCTGACCGGCCTGGTCGCCCCGGGCCAGGCGCTCGGCGGCTTCAGCAATCCGGCCACGGTGACGGTAGCCGCGATGTTCGTGCTGGCCGCCGGGCTGCAGAACAGCGGCGCGCTGTCCGGCATCGGCAGCCTGCTCGGGCGTGCCGGGTCCCCGCTGCAATTCCTGATCATCCTGTTCGCGGTGCTGGCGGTGATCGCCCCCTTCGTCAACAACACCGCGGTGGTCGCGGTGTTCATGCCGATCGTGATGGCGGCGACGGCCAGCGTCGGCATGTCGGCCTCGAAGGCGCTGATCCCCTTGTCCTATGTGTCGCAGATGGCGGGAGTCTGCACCCTGGTGGGCACCTCCACCAACCTGCTGGTCAACGCCATGGCGAGGGACATGGGCCATCCCGGCTTCGGCATGTTCGAGTTCAGTTCGCTCGGCCTGATCTGCATGGCAGCGGGCTGCTTCTACCTGCTGACGCTCGGGCGCTGGCTGCTGCCGGATACGCGGGGCGCGGAGCTGGTCGAGCACTATCAGTTGGGCAAATACATCACCGAACTGCGGGTGATGCCCGACTCGTCGCTGATCGGCATCTCGGTCGGCGAAGCCAAGCTGGGCGAGGGGTTCGGCGTTTTCGTGCTGGAACTGCTGCGCGGCGACGAAAAGGTCTGGTCGCCCCGGGCGCAGACGCTGCAGGAAGGCGACGTGCTGCTGGCGCGCGGCGACTGGTCGCAATTGGACGAGTTGCGCAAGAAGGCGGGCCTCGAAGTGAATTCGCAGTTCAAGCTCGGCCGGCAGGATTTCGCGGCAGTGGCCCAGGTGCTGACCGAAGTGATGGTCGCGCCCCGCTCGCGCGCGATCGGCAGCACCCTGGCGACGCTGGCACCCCGCTGGCAGCACGACGCGACGGTGCTGGGCATCCATCGCCGCGGCCAGGTCTTGCGCGACAAGCTGAGTGAGGTGCGCCTGCGCGTGGGCGACATCCTGCTGATGCTGACGCCCGAGGCGGAAATGCCGGCGCTGCGCAAGGACAAGAACGTCATCGTGCTGTCCGAGCGTGAGGCGCAGCAGCCGGGCGGCTGGCGCGCACCTTTCGCGCTGGCGGTGATGGCGCTGGTGATCGGCGTGTCGGCACTGGGCTGGGCGCCGATCGCGGTCACCTCGCTGATGGGCGCGGTGGCGATGACCTTGGCCGGCTGCCTGGATGCGGATGATGTCTACGACGCCGTCGACTGGCGCATCATCATCCTGATGGCCGGCCTGCTGCCGCTGGGCGTGGCGATGAGCGAAACCGGCGCCGCCGCCTTCCTGGTGGAAAACACCATCGGCCTGGTGCGCGACTCGGGGCCGCTGATGGTGCTGGCGGTGCTGTACCTGATGGCGCTGCTGTTGACCGAATTCATGAGCAATGCCGCGGCGGCGGTGCTGCTCACGCCGATCGGCATGTCCACCGCGCGGATGATGGACGTCGACGCCACGCCCTTCCTGATCGCGGTGACCTTCGCGGCATCGACCAGCTTCGCCACGCCGGTGGGCTACCAGACCAACACCATGGTCTATGGCGCCGGGGGCTACCGCTTCAGCGACTTCGTCAAGGTCGGCCTGCCGCTGAACCTGATCTTCTGGGTGCTGGGGGTGATCTTCATCCCGGTGTTCTGGCCTTTCCACGGTGCTGCTGGCTGAGCCGAAGCGCTCACTTCTGGCAGGCTGGAGCCCCCGCCGATCGTGCCATTCACGGGAGCATCGGGTTTCGCTTCGCTCCACCTGCGCGACCCGATCCACTCTGCCCGGCTGATGGCTGCCATTTTCAGAACAGGCATCATTGCGGTTTGACCTTCCCATGATGGCAAGGTCTAGCCTGTATGCTGTCAAGGCATCAATGCGAGGAAAGGAATCATGAACGCATCCGCGAAAGCGCAGGCCCGGCCAGTCACGGCGGCGGTCAGCCTGCCGATCGAAGGGATGACCTGCGCCAGCTGCGTCGGCCGCGTCGAGGCGGCGCTGGCCAAGGTCGAGGGCGTCGCGCAGGTTTCGGTGAATCTGGCCACCGAACGGGCGGACATCCGCCTGGCTGCGCCGGTGGATCGCATGACGCTGATCGCCGCGGTCGAGAAGACCGGTTATGACGTGCCGGCCAGCACCACCGAGCTGGCGATCGAGGGCATGACCTGCGCATCCTGCGTCGGCCGCGTCGAGAAAGTGCTGCAGGCCGTGCCCGGCGTCGCCGAAGTCAATGTGAACCTCGCCACCGAGCGCGCCACCGTGCGCGGCGTGGCCGGCGTCGATGCGTTGATCGCGGCGGTGGACAGGGCCGGCTACGACGCCCGCGCCATCGAGGCCGCGGCACAGGCCGGCGACGACGAAGCCCTGGCGAAGAAGGATGCCGAGCGCGCCGAACTGCAACGCGACCTGGGCATCGCCGCAGTGCTGGCCCTGCCGGTGTTCATCCTCGAGATGGGCTCGCACATGATCCCGGCGATGCACCACTGGGTGTCGCACACGCTGGGCACCCAGACGAGCTGGATCATCCAGTTCGTGCTGACGACGCTGGTGCTGCTCTTCCCCGGCCGGCGCTTCTATGCCAAGGGCTTTCCGGCACTGTTCCGCCTGGCGCCGGACATGAACTCGCTGGTCGCGGTCGGCACCAGCGCGGCCTATGCGTATTCGGTGGTCGCCACTTTCCTGCCCGGCGCGCTGCCGGCCGGCACGGTCAACGTCTACTACGAGGCGGCAGCGGTGATCGTGGCGCTGATCCTGCTCGGGCGCTTCCTGGAAGCGCGCGCCAAGGGCCGCACCTCGCAGGCCATCCAGCGCCTGGTCGGCCTGCAGGCCAAGGTGGCGCACATGGTGCGCGACGGTCGCACGGTCGACATTCCGATCGGCGAGGTGGCCTTGGGCGACGTCGTCGAGGTCCGCCCCGGCGAACGGGTGCCGGTGGATGGCGAAGTCATCGAAGGACAGAGCTACGTCGACGAATCCATGATCACCGGCGAGCCGATTCCGGTCTGGAAGTCCGCGGGCAGCGCAGCGGTCGGCGGCACGGTCAACCAGAAAGGCGCGCTGAGCCTGCGCGCCACCGCGGTCGGCAGCCAGACCGTGCTGGCGCAGATCATCCGCCTGGTCGAGCAGGCCCAGGGCTCCAAGCTGCCGATCCAGGCGGTGGTGGACAAGGTGACGCTGTGGTTCGTGCCGGCGGTGATGGCCGCCGCGCTGGCCACCTTCCTGATCTGGCTGGCCTTCGGCCCGTCGCCGGCGCTGACTTTCGCGCTGGTCAATGCGGTGGCGGTGCTGATCATCGCCTGCCCCTGCGCGATGGGCCTGGCGACGCCGACCTCGATCATGGTCGGCACCGGCCGCGGCGCGGAGATGGGCGTGCTGTTCCGCAAGGGCGAAGCGCTGCAGTTGCTGAAGGATGCCAGGGTGGTGGCGGTGGACAAGACCGGCACGCTGACCGAAGGCCGTCCGGCACTGACCGACCTGGAAGTGGCCGAAGGCTTCGAGCGTGCCGGGGTACTGGCGCGGGTCGCGGCCGTGGAATCGCGCTCCGAGCATCCGATCGCCCGCGCCATCGTCGAAGCGGCCGAGCAGGAAGGCATCACCCTGCCCGCGCTGGACGCGTTCGAGTCCGTCACCGGCATGGGCGTGCGGGCGACGGCCGGCGGCCAGCGCGTGGAAGTCGGCGCAGACCGCTACATGCGCTCGCTGGGCCTGGACGTGGATACATTCGCCGTCAGCGCCGAACGGCTGGGCAGCGAAGGCAAGTCGCCGCTGTACGCCGCCATCGACGGCCGCCTGGCCGCGATCCTCGCCGTCGCCGACCCGATCAAGCCGAGCACGCCCGCGGCCATCACGGCGCTGCACGCGCTGGGCCTGAAGGTCGCCATGATCACCGGCGACAACGCACGCACGGCGCGCGCCATCGCTGCGCAGCTGGGCATCGACGAAGTGGTGGCCGAAGTGCTGCCCGAAGGCAAGGTCCAGGCGATCCAGCGGCTCAAGGCCGCCCATGGCGTGCTGGCTTTCGTCGGCGACGGCATCAACGACGCGCCGGCGCTGGCCGAAGCCGACGTCGGCCTGGCCATCGGCACCGGCACCGACGTGGCGATGGAAGCGGCCGACGTGGTGCTGATGTCCGGCAACCTGCAGGGCGTGCCGAACGCGATCGCGCTGTCGAAAGCCACGATCGGCAACATCCACCAGAACCTGTTCTGGGCCTTCGCCTACAACACCGCGCTGATCCCGCTGGCTGCGGGTGCGCTCTACCCCGCGTACGGCGTGCTGCTGTCGCCGATCTTCGCCGCCGGCGCAATGGCGATGTCCAGCGTGTTCGTGCTGGGCAATGCGCTGCGGCTGCGGCGCTTCCAGCCGCCGCTGGCGGCCGACGCCCGGGCATGAGGAGGAAGGACGATGAACATCGGTGAAGCGGCCAGGGCCTCGGGCGTCTCGGCCAAGATGATCCGCTACTACGAGTCGGTCGGGCTGATACCGCCGGCGGCGCGCACCGACTCGGGTTATCGCGCCTACACCGAGTCCGGCGTGCATATGCTGCGCTTCATCCGCCGCGCCCGCGACCTGGGCTTTGCGGTCGCGGAGATCCACGACCTGCTCGGGCTGTGGCGCGACCGCTCGCGCAAGAGCGCCGACGTCAAGCGGGTCGCGCAACAGCACATCGCCGACCTGCAGCGGCGCATCGACGAACTGCGGCAGATGGCCGACACCTTGCAGACGCTGGTGGCCTGCTGCGCGGGCGACGACCGGCCCGACTGCCCGATTCTGGCGAATCTGGAGCAGGACGAGGTGGAAAAAGCAGCCAGCCCGGCTTGCGGGAAGGGCCGGGCCGCATGAGCCGAAACCCATCGGCCATGGAGCCGCTTTGACGCGGTGGGTTTCGCCTACGGCCCCTACCCGCACGGCCCGACCCACCCTACAGCTCTACAGCCAAGTAGGATGGGTAGAGCGCAGCGAAACCCATCATCCCCGACAAGTCGCAACCGATGGGTTTCGCTTGCGCTCTACCCATCCTACGAAGGTTTTCGCGGCTCAGCCCCCGGCTGAAAAACCAGCCTCAGGCCGCCTTCGGCGGGAAACCTGCTTCCTGCAGCGCCGCCTCGATCTGCGCCTGAGGCGCGGACGATTCGACTTCGACCAGGCGGTTGGGCGGATCGGCCGTTACCTTCGCGTCGGTGTCGACCGACTGGATCGCCTTGGTCACACCGCGGGCGCAGCCGCCGCAGGTCATGTTTTCGATATGGAATCGCATCGGAAGCTCCTTGGGAAATGTCACGTCCGGCAGCATGAGGCTTGCCACGCTTGGAAGGTCAACAGGCAGCCACCACCCCCGCCTTATGCCGATGCTGCACAGGGCGGTGGATCAGGCCTTGCGCAAACGCTCGACCCAGGCGACGAACCGGTCCATGTAGCCCTTCAGGAAGTCGTGGCTGGCGGCACCCACATTGCCTTCGGCATCGATCAATTCGTCATGCCAGCGGATGAAACCCTCGGGCTGCCCCATCGTCGGCATGTCGAGGTAGGCCAGGATGTTGCGCAGGTGCTGCTGGGCCATGGAAGTGGCCGGCCCGCCGCCCGCGGTGCCGATGACTGCGGCCGGGATGCCCGCCCAGGCACTGCTGCCGTAGGGCCGGCTGGCCGCATCGAGCGCATTCTTCAGCAGCGCGGGGATCGAACGATTCTGCTCGGGCGTCACGAACAGGATGCCGTCCTGGGTGCGCACCTTGTCCTTCAGGGCCTGGAAGACGGCCGGATAGTCTGCGTCGTCATCACGGTTGTACATCGGCAGATGGTCGAGGTCGATGAACTCGAAATCCGCCCGATCCTGCGCCAGCTTCACCAGGGCCTGGGCCAGCTTGCGGTTGATGGAGGTCCGGCTGGCACTGCCGACGATCACGCCGATGCGAAGTCTGCTCATGATTGCTCCTCGAAAATTACAACTGAACACACCCTGGGCCGCAGCAGCGGCTTCGGTGGCGATGCCCGTGAATACCGGGCGCGTGGCGATTCGCCCCGCCGTAAAGCGGGCCAGCGGCCGCCCCTCCAGCGTCGCGATTCATTCACGTCATATACCATGCCGGCGAGATCGTCAAAACCCGGGGAGGTAAAGCGTTGTTGCGTAGCCAAGCGCATCAGGGAGCAGCCGGCCGATCGAAAGGCGACGATGGCCGACTCCGGAACGCGGAATGTCCCGCGCGCGCCCTCGGATTCGGGCAGCATCTCGCACGCACCCCGGCGGCACAGCCCATGGATTCGCCCCCAGGTCCGGACATGGCCACTTCTTCCCGCAGCGGCGCGATGCTGCAACTGGCCGCTGCGCTGCTGTGGCTGCCCCAGGCCGGCCTGCTCGCCTGGGCGCTGCAGCAGATGGCGGACGGACAGCCGATGCGGCAGCTGCTGGCAGCCACCGCAGGCGTGCTGGCGTTGGGCATGCTGCGCGCCTGGTGCGACGGTACCGGCGTGCTGCGGGCCCATCGCGCCGCACGCACCGTGTTGAGCCAGTTGCGTGCCCGGGCGCTGCAGGCCCTGGCCCATTCGTCGCCGCTGGACAAGGCACGGCCATCATCGGGCCAGGCAGCCAGCGTCCTTGCCGAACAGGCCGAAGCCGTGGTGCCGTGGCTGGCGCGCTACCAGTGCGCGATGTGGCGTGTGCGCGTCGTGCCGCTGGCGATTGCGGCCGTCGTCGCCAGCCAGAGCTGGCTGGCCGCGCTGATCCTGATCCTCGCCGCGCCGCTGATTCCGCTGTTCATGGCCATCGTCGGCTGGCGCGCCCGCGCCGCCAGCGAGGAGCAACTGGCGGAAATGGGCGGCATGAACGCCTTCCTGCTCGATCGCCTGCGGGGCTTGAGCACCTTGCGGGCACTGGGCGCGGTGGAAAGCTCGGCCCGGCGGCTGCGAGCGCATGCCGAAGCCCTGCGCCAGCGCACCATGCGCGTGCTGCGCATCGCCTTCCTGTCCTCGGCCGTGCTGGAGCTGTTTTCCGCGCTGGGGGTGGCGATGGTGGCGGTCTATGTGGGCTTCCACCTGCTCGGCACCCTGCCCTTCGGCGCCTGGGGGCAGAAGCTGAGCCTGGGCGAGGCCTTGTTCGTGCTGCTGCTGGCACCCGCATTCTTCGAACCCCTGCGCGAACTGTCCGCCGTCTGGCACGACCGCGCCGCCGGCGAAGCAGCGCTCGAAGCGCTGGAAGACCTGCGCCGCCAGGCGACATCCATCGTCGGCAGCATCGAGGCCGAGCGGATGCCCCCTGCTCCAAGCACAGCAGCAGCGGTCGACATCGTGGCTCTCGAAGTCCAGGCGCCCGGCAGCGACACGCGGCTCGAAGCGCTGAACCTGCACGTCGAGCCAGGCGAGCACGTGGCGCTGTGGAGCCCCAGCGGCAGCGGCAAGTCGGTGCTGCTGGCACAGATCGCCGGCCTGGCACCGGTCGCCAGAGGCGAGATACGCATCGACGGCCAGCCCTTGAATGCCGAAACGGCCGCAGCGATGCGCGCCCGCATGGCATGGATGGGGCAGCACGCCCATGTCTTTGCCGGCTCGATGCCGCACAACGTATCGCTGGGGCGTGTGCACCTCGGTGCCGACGACGTCCGGACCGCCGCCGAGCAGGCGGCGCTGGGCGCCGTGCTGCAGGCGCGCGCGGCCTCGAGCCTGGGCGAAGGCGGCAGCGGCTTGTCGGGCGGCGAGGTGCTGCGGCTGGCGCTGGCGCGCCTGGCGGTGAACCGGGACGCCGGACTGCTGCTGGTCGACGAGCCGACCGCCCACCTGGACCCGGTGACCGCAGGGCAGATCATCGACAGCCTGCTGCGCATCGCCCGCGGCCGCACGCTGATCGTCGCCACCCATGATGCGCAGCTGGCGCAGCGCATGGACCGGGTGATCCGGCTGCCATGGCGGCCGCTCCCGCCCTCGGCGGACGGAGAGGCGGCATGAAGGGTCGCAAGCCGTCCCTGCGCCGCAGCATGAAACCCCTGCTACACACCCTGGCTGTGATGGCCGGGCGCCGGCTATGGCTGGGCGGCGCGCTGCTGGCGGCCTTGACCGTGCTGATGGGCATGGCGCTGCTGGGGCTGTCGGGCTGGTTCATCGCAGCCACCGCGCTGGCGGGCCTGGTGCCGGCCACGGCGCTGATGTTCGACGTCTTCATGCCTTCGGCCGGCATCCGCCTGCTGGCACTGGGCCGCAGCGGCGCACGCTATGCGGAGCGCCTGGTCACGCACGACGCGACGCTGGCCGTGCTCGCGGCATTGCGCGAAAAGCTGTTCCGCCACTGGTCCCGCCCCCAGGCTGCACGCCTGCTGCTGTTGCGCCCCGCCCGCCTGCTGCAGCGCCTGACGGCCGACGTCGATGCGCTGGACAACCTGTACCTGCGTCTGCTGGTGCCGGGCATCGCGGCGCTCGGCGCGGCGCTGCTGGCGGCGCTGGCCTTCGGCATCATGCACGGGTGGCTGGGCCTGCTGACGCTGGCCTGGCTGCTGCTGGCCGGTTGGGGCATCGCGCTGTGGCACGGCCTGCGGACCCGCAAGACCGCGATCCGCCGTGCGATGGCGCTGGAAACCCTGCGCCTGAAAAGCGTGGACCTCGTCGCAGGGCAGGCGGAACTGCTGATGACGGGCCGCCTGCCTGCGCAGGTCGCGGCGGTGCAGGCCTGCGATGCGCGCGCCGCGCAAGCCGACGACCGGCTGTACCGCGCCGAGGCGTGTGCGGCACAGGCTTATGGCCTGGCGAGCGCCCTGACCTTGAGCGCCGCCTTGCCGGCAATGGGTTGGCTGGTGGAAGGGCAACGGATCGGCGTCGCCGTCGCGGCCTTGGGCATCCTGCTGGCGCTGTCGGCGATGGAGCCGTTCGCCGCCCTCCGCCGGGGTGCGGCCGAAGCCGGCCGCAGCTGGCTCGCAGTCCGCCGCCTCGGCGCCGCGGTGGCGGCTGATGACGGGCCACCGTCGGCCGAGCGGGCAAAGCCCGCTGGCGGCCTGGCTGTGCAGCTGGACCAGCTGCGGGTGGCTCATCCGGGCTGGCCGGAAATCCTCGGGCCGCTGGATCTGCACGTCCGCGAGGGCGAGCGCATTGCCCTGATCGGCAGCAGCGGCGCCGGCAAGAGCAGCCTGCTGTCAGTGATCGCGGGCGAACTGCCCGCCGCCTCGGGACGGGCTGCCGCCCTGCCGTGCTGCTGGATGACGCAGCGCACCGAGCTGTTCCGCGACAGCCTGCACGACAACCTGCGCCTGGCTTCGCCGGATGCCGGAGACGCCGCATTGTGGAACGCACTCGAAGCCGCCGGACTGGCCCGGGACATCAAGGCCCTGCCGCAGGGGCTGGACACCTTGCTGGGCGAAGGCGGCCTGGGCCTGTCGGGCGGCCAGGCGCGCCGCCTGGCGCTGGCGCGGCTGTTTCTGCATCCGTCCCGATGCTGGCTGCTGGACGAAGCCACCGAAGGTCTCGACGCCGTCACCGCTGCCGATGTCATGCAGCGGCTTGCACAAGCCGCTCAAGGGCGTACCCTATTGCTGGCCACGCACTGGCAGCGCGAGGCACGGCTGGCCGACCGGATTATCTGGCTCGCGGACGGACGCGTTGCCCGGCAGGCGCAACGCGGCACCCGCGAATATGAGTTGGCCCTGGCCCGGCTCAGACCCGATGCAGCGGATTGACGCCGGGGTTCCACCCCGCGCCAAGGCGCTGCATTGCCCCTTTGAAGTACCGCAGCAAAGGAGGTTTCATGGACCTCGACATCGTCGATCTCTCGCGGCTGCAGTTCGCCATCACGGCGCTGTACCACTTCCTGTTCGTGCCGCTGACGCTGGGCCTGGCCGTTCTCATCGCGATCATGGAAACCGTGTACGTGATGACCGGCCGGACCATCTGGCGCGACATGACCAAGTTCTGGGGCATCCTGTTCGGCATCAACTTCGCCATGGGCGTGGCGACCGGCGTGGTGATGGAGTTCCAGTTCGGCATGAACTGGAGCTACTACAGCCACTACGTCGGCGACATCTTCGGTGCGCCGCTGGCGATCGAGGGCCTGATGGCCTTCTTCCTCGAAGCGACCTTCGTCGGCCTGTTCTTCTTCGGCTGGGACCGCATGACCAAGGTGCAGCACCTGAGCGCCACCTGGCTGGTGGCGCTGGGCTCGAACTTCTCGGCGCTATGGATCCTGATCGCCAACGGCTGGATGCAGAACCCGGTCGGCGCGGCCTTCAATCCGCAGACCATGCGCATGGAAGTGACCGACTTCTTCGCCGTGCTGACCAACCCGGTGGCCCAGGCCAAGTTCGTGCACACGGTGTCGGCCGGCTACGTGACGGCATCGCTGTTCGTGCTGGGCGTGTCGGCCTGGTATCTGCTCAAGGGACGCCACGTGCCGCTGGCCAAGCGCTCGATGACGGTGGCGGCCTCCTTCGGCCTCGCCGCCTCGCTGTCGGTGGTGGTGCTCGGCGACGAGAGCGGCTACCAGTCCTCGGAGCACCAGAAGATGAAGCTGGCCGCGATCGAGGCGATGTGGGAGACCGAGCCGCCGCCGGCTTCGTTCACCGCCTTCGGCTTCCCCGACCGCGAGGCGCGCGAAACCCATTACGCGGTACACATCCCCTGGGTCATGGGCCTGATCGGCACGCGCTCGCTGACACAGGAGATTCCGGGCATCAACCAGCTCGTGGATGACGCCGAAGGCTACATCCGCGACGGCATCGATGCCTACGATGCGCTGCAGGCCATTCGTGCCGCGAAGACGGATGCAGAGATCCCCGCCGAGGCACGCCAGCGCTTCGAGGACAAGGGCGCACGCATGGGCTATGCCCTGCTGCTGATGCGCTACGTGGATGATCCGCGTCATGCCACCGATGAGCAGATCCGCCAGGCGGCGATGGACAGCGTGCCGCCGGTGGGCCCGCTGTTCTGGACCTTCCGCATCATGGTCGGCCTGGGGGTGTTCTTCGTCCTGCTGACGGCCACCTTCTTCGTCCTGTCGGCGCGCCACCGGCTCGATGCCCATCCGTGGCTGCTGAAAGTCGCCGTATGGTCGATTCCGCTGCCCTGGATCGCCGTGGAGTGCGGCTGGATCGTCGCCGAAGTGGGCCGCCAGCCCTGGGTCATCGAAGGCGTGCTGCCGACCGCGATGGCCGTCTCCAACCTGGGCGCCGGCACGCTGCTGCTGACGATCGCCGGCTTCGTCCTGATCTACACCGTGCTGTTCGTCATCGAGATGAAGCTGATGCTCAAGGCCATCCGCAAGGGGCCGCCGCATGTCAGCGAACCGCATCTGAGCTTCTACCAGCCGATGATCGACAAGCTGGCGCGCACGCGCTGAGCGAGGAGGGATTCGCCATGATCCTGCATGAACTCATTTCCTACGAGGTGCTGCGCGTCATCTGGTGGCTGCTGCTGGGCATCCTGCTGGTCGGCTTCGCGGTGATGGACGGCTTCGACCTGGGCGCCATGGGGCTGCTGCGGGCCACGGCCAGGACCGACGTCGAGCGCCGTGTCGTCATCAACACCGTCGGCCCGATCTGGGAAGGCAACCAGGTGTGGCTGATCCTGGGCGGCGGCGCGATTTTCGCCGCCTGGCCGCAACTGTATGCGGTGTCGTTCTCGGGCTTCTACCTGGCGATGTTCGCCATTCTCGCCGCGCTGATCCTGCGTCCGGTCGCCTTCAAATTCCGCAGCAAGCGCGAGGAACCCGGCTGGCGCAACGCCTGGGACTGGGTGCTGTGCCTGACCGGGCTGGCACCGGCGCTGCTGTTCGGCGTGGCGGTGGGCAACGTGCTGCTGGGCGTGCCCTTCCGCCTCGGCGACGACATGCGCATCTGGTACGAAGGCAGCTTCTTCGGCCTGCTGACGCCCTTCGCGCTGCTGTGCGGCCTGGTGTCCCTGTTCATGCTGCTGATGCACGGCGCCGCCTGGCTGGTGTTCAAGACCGAAGGCGAAGTGTCGGCGCGCGCCGCGCGCTGGGGCGGCATCGCCGCGGTGCTGACGAGCGTGCTGTTCGTGCTGGCCGGCGTCTGGATCGCGCTCGGCGGCGTGCCGGGCTACGCGATCACCAGCGCCATCGACCCTGCCGGGCCGTCCAACCCGGCGGCCAAGACGGTCGCCGTGACGGCGGGCGCGTGGCTGGCCAACTTCGGCGCCCGGCCCGTGCTGTGGCTGCTGCCCGCGCTCGGCGTGCTGCTGCCGCTGCTCAGCCTGCTGGGCATGCGCGGCCGCAGGGAGTGGCTGGCGCTGCTGTCCAGCGGGGCGGCCATCGCCTGCATCATCCTCACGGTCGGCGCCGCGATGTTCCCGATCATCCTGCCCTCGTCGCTGGACCCGCGCGTGAGCCTGGCAGTGTGGGACTCGTCGTCCAGCCACATGACGCTGTTCATCATGCTGGTGTGCGTGCTGATCTTCATGCCCCTGATCCTGGCCTACACGTCCTGGGTGTATCGCATCCTGCGCGGCAAGGTGGACCCGGTCGCCATCGCCACCGGCGAAGGGCATTCGTACTGACCCCCAGCGGAGGACAAACCATGTGGTACTTTTCCTGGCTCCTCGGCCTGCCGCTGGCAGCCGCCTTCGCCGTGCTCAACGCGATGTGGTTCGAGCTGATGGACGACGAGGCGACGCACCGCCGCATGCTGGACAAGGCGGATTCCGACGGCGAGGCCTGAGCCCCCCCCCCGCATCATGCCCCCTGCACCCGCTTCCCCGCGTCCGCCCGCCCCGGCGGACGCCGTTGCCGCTTCTCCTTCGTCGTCCGCCTTGACCGACCGCCAGCGCTGGCTCAGCGTGACCGCGCTGGCGCTGGGCGCATTCGTGTTCAATACCAGCGAATTCGTGCCGGCAGGGCTGCTCAGCGACATCGGCGGCAGCTTCGGCATGCCGGTCGAGCACGTCGGTCTGATGCTGACCATCTATGCCTAGCTGGTGACGCTGGTGTCGCTGCCGGGCATGCTGCTGACCACCTCCGTCGGCGACGGCTAGGTGCTGTATGTGCTGGTTTCGGTCTGGGGTGCGGCGATGGTGGCGATGGCGATGTTCTCGGGCCTGTTCAACGTCGGCATCGGTGCGGGCGCACTGATCGGCAGCCAGGTGAGTTCGCATGCCAGGCTGCAGCATGTCGGCCTGGCCGGCGGCCTGCTGGCGCTGCTGGGCGCAGCATGGTGGCTGTGGGCGATGAAGCTGGGAGCCGGGCCGCAGCGCGGGCACATGCCGTGATCAGGCCTGCGCGGCAGGCTGGCCCTTCATCCGCCAGGCCGCGCAGACGGCAGCCAGCATCGTCAGGCCGATGAACAGGAAGCCCTGGGCGTAGGCGAGCGGCAGGCCGTCGGGCAAAGCGGCCAGCGCCTGCACCCGCCATTCGGTAAACACCGCGATGACCGCCACGCCGAACACGCCACCCAACTGGCGGGCGTAGCTGACCACGACCGAGGATTGCGCATGCTGATGCGCCGCCAGGTCGCGGACCGTCGCGAGGTTGAGTGCCGGCAGGATCAGGCCCAGGCCGATGCGGCCGAGCACGGTGGCGACGATCAGCTCGGTGTAATCAACCTTGCCGCCGAGAGCGAAGAAGATGAAGAAGGACAGGCCGAACAGCACCAGCCCCCAGATCGTCACCTGCTGCGGCGAGAACTTGTCGACCATCCGGCCGGCGACCGGCGTCGACAGGATCAGCGCGATGCCGCCCGGAATCAGCACGCTGCCGGCCGCCGTCGCAGTGTAGCCCAGCGCATGCTGCAGGAACACCGGGATCAGGTAGGTCGAGCCGAACAGGCCGAAGCCGTAGGTGAAGGACACCAGCGTGCCCATCGAAAAAGTGCGCGAACGGAAGATGTCCAAGCTGATGATCGGCTGCCGGGCGCGCCGGGCATGCAGCACGAAGCCAACGACGAGCACCGCGGCGAGCAGGAAGCTGCCCAGCGTCCACACCGAGACGAGGCCGCTGTGCTGCAGGCTGGCGATGCCTTCGACCATCGCCAGCGTGGCGCCCGACAGCAGGCCCGCGCCCAGCCAGTCGAACGGATGCCGCCTGATCTCGCGCGGCGAAGGCAGCAGGAAGATACCGGCCAGCAGCGCCAGCAGGCCGAAGGGCAGGTTCAGGTAGAAGATCGACTCCCAGCCGAAACGGTCGATCAGCACGCCGCCGAAGGCCGGCGCCACCGCAGGCGTGAGCCCGAGCCCCAGCATCAGCAGGCCGGAGGCCTGGCCCTGCAGATGAGGCGGGAACAACCGCAGGATCACCAGCGCGCTCAAGGGCTGGAGCACGCCGGTGGCGCAGCCCTGCAGCACCCGCGCGGCGACCACCGTCGGGAAGCTGGTGGCCAGGCTGCCGGCGATGCTGCTCAGCACCAGCAGGATCAGCGCGGACATGAAGAGCTTGCGGAAGCCGATGCGGTCGAGTAGCCAGGGTGCGGGCAGCATCGACAGCGTCATCGCCGCCATGAAACCGGTCATCGCCCACTGCACGCGCTCCTGGCCGAGGCCGAAGTCCTGTGCAAGCGCGTTGATCGCGACGTTGAAGCTGGAAGTGGAGAGCACGCCGGCCACGGTGCCGATGCCAACCACGATCAGCAGCATCCACTTGTAGCGCTCGCCGTAGCGTTCGGCAAGCGTCTCGAACGAAGGAGGGGAAGGAAGGCGCATTTGAGCCGAAGCTCCTCGGAGGCGGGAAAGGGAAGCCAGGGAAAGCGGACGCGGCGGCCGTTTCAGCCGCTGTCGCCCGCTTTGCCAGCGCCCTCCCCGCTGCGTTCGCACTGTGCGCCGAGTTCGATCTCCCCGATGCGCTCGGCGATGCGAGCAAGCACTGCGCGGGTCGTGGCGACGTCCTCCGCGGCGATGCCGCGCAAGGCCTCGGCTTCGAGGCTGCGGGACGCGCCTTCGATCTCCCTGACCTGTTCCCACCCACGTGCCGTCAGCGAAATCAACTTGGCGCGGCGATCCTCGGGATCGGCCGCCCAGTCGACCAGCGCCGCTTCGCGCAACTGATTGAGGATGCGGACCATCGACGAGGTATCGAGGAACAGGTGATCGGCCAGTTCCTTCTGCCGCATCGGCCGGCCGGCCTTGGACAGGGCGAGCAGCGGCGCCCAGCTGGCGTCGGTGAGGCCGTGGGCCTTGAGGCGCCGATTCAGCACCTTGCGCCATTGGCGGTAGATGAAGCCGACCTGGCTGGCGAAGCGCACGGACGTGCGCGGCGGGTCGGCAAGCGGCGAAGAATCGGACGAAGACGAAACGGTTTGCATGCAAA